>JAAVZL010000035.1 GCA_022791635.1 Lachnospiraceae bacterium | reverse complement strand
ATGATAAAATTTATCTATCGTATGGGCGAAAATCCCAGAAAATCTGAAAAAAGGATGGAGGCGTGCTTTATGAAACGAATCGGAATGCTGACCAGCGGCGGAGACTGCCAGGCCCTGAATGCAACTATGAGGGGAATCGTAAAGGGTGTGTGCAATGCGCTGGACGAGGTGGAGCTGTATGGCTTTGAAGAGGGCTATAAGGGCCTGATCTATGGAAATTACCGAATGCTGACACCGAGAGATTTCTCCGGAATCCTTACAAAGGGCGGGACGATTCTGGGAAGCTCCAGGCAGGCGTTTAAGCAGATGCGTGTGCCGGATGAGAAGGGGCTTGATAAGGTGGAGGCCATGAAGCAGACGTATTACAAGCTGCGTCTGGACTGTCTGGTGATTCTGGGCGGAAACGGAACGCAGAAGTCGGCCAATCTTCTGAGAGAGGAAGGGCTGAATGTGCTTCACATGCCCAAAACGATTGACAATGATATCTGGGCTACGGATATGACCTTTGGTTTTCAGAGCGCTGTGAATATTGCAACCGACTGTATTGACTGCATTCATACTACGGCGGCTTCCCATGGGCGTGTGTTTATTGTGGAGGTTATGGGGCATAAGGTGGGACAGCTGACGCTCCATGCGGGAATTGCAGGCGGAGCGGATATTATTTTGATTCCCGAGATTCCCTACAGCATTGACAGTATTTGCGATGCCATTGAGGCCAGGAATAAGCAGAAGAAGGGCTTTACCATTCTTGCAGTGGCGGAGGGCGCGATTCCCAAGGAGCGGGCGGAGATGTCCAAGAAGGAATTGAAGAAGTTTATGGAGACTTATCCGTATCCCACCGTGTCCTATGAGATTGCGGATCAGATTGGCAAGCGTCTGGGGACTGAGGTGCGGGTGACGGTGCCCGGGCATACCCAGAGAGGCGGAAGTCCCTGTCCCTACGACCGGGTGCTGTCCACAAGACTGGGCGCGGCTGCGGCTCAGGCCATTGTAGAGGATGACTATGGCTATATGATTGGCATTGTGAACGGAGAGACCAAGAGAATTCCGCTCCAGGAGTCTGCGGGGAAATTAAAATTTGTGGATCCCAATTCTTCCATTATTTCAGAGGCGAAGATGGTGGGAATCAGCTTTGGTGATTGACAGGAGAGATTGACCGATGTCTTATATGGCGCTCTACCGGAAGTTCCGCCCTACGGAGTTTGGTGATGTCAAGGGACAGGAGCATATAGTAACAACCTTAAAAAATCAAATCAAGGCGGATCGGATCGGCCATGCCTATCTGTTCTGCGGCACCAGAGGTACCGGCAAGACGACCATTGCCAAGATTTTTGCAAAGGCAGTGAACTGTGAGAGGCCGGTGGACGGAAACCCCTGTGGAGAGTGCGCGGCCTGCCGTTCCATTGCGGCAGGCACTTCCATGAATGTGATAGAGATCGATGCGGCTTCCAACAACGGTGTGGATAATATCCGGGAGATTCGGGATGAGGTGGCCTATTCCCCCACGGAGGGACGCTACAAGGTCTATATCATCGACGAGGTGCATATGCTTTCTATCGGAGCCTTTAATGCGCTTTTAAAGACCCTGGAGGAGCCCCCTTCCTATGTGATCTTTATTCTGGCTACTACGGAGGCCCACAAGATTCCGGTGACCATTCTTTCCCGGTGCCAGCGGTATGATTTCCGGCGGATTTCTGCAGAGACCATCACGGCCCGTCTGGAGGAGCTCACGAAGGCAGAGGGGGTAGCTGCGGAGGATAAGGCGCTGCGCTATATTGCCAAGGCGGCGGACGGATCCATGCGGGATGCCTTAAGCCTTTTGGATCAGTGTATTGCCTTTTATCTGAATGAGGAGCTGACCTATGATCATGTGCTGGATGTGCTTGGAGCCGTGGACACAGAGGTTTACAGCGGGCTGCTGCGGCAGACCTTAAAGCAGGACCTGGTGGGAGTGATGGAGCGGATTGAGGAGCTGGTGCTTCAGGGAAGGGAGCTGGGACAGTTTGTGACGGACTTTACCTGGTATCTGCGCAATCTGCTGTTGCTTAAGAGCTCGGATCACATGGAGGATGTCCTGGACGTATCCACGGAGAACCTGCAGCAGCTTCGGGAAGAGGCACAGCTGATAGAGACGGATACCCTGATGCGCTATATCCGCATTTTTTCCGAGCTTGGCGGTCAGATTCGTTACGCCACGCAGAAGCGGGTCCTGGTGGAGGTGGCTTTCATCAAGCTCTGCAAGCCTGCCATGGAGGCGAATCCGGACGGACTTTTGGACCGCATCCGGGCTCTGGAAAAGCAGATGGAGGAGGGGCTTCCTGCCGTGCCCATGAGCACGCCCGCTTACGAGGCGGCAGCGCCGGATAAGAAGCAGGAGGCGGCTTTGGTTGCGCCTAAGGCCCTGCCCGAGGATGTGCAGAATGTGGTGGAGAATTGGTACAATGTGGTAAATCGTCTGCATCCTCTCCTGCGTACCTACTTGAAGGACGCCCGTCTGAAGGCCCTTGGAGACAACCGCCTGGGAATCCTTGCGGCAACCTCCACGGGAGAGGACTTCCTCAAGGAGCCGGCTCACCTGGAGGAGATCCGGGCAGTCATTCAAAAAGGCACAGGAAAAGAGATGGAGCTGGTGATTGCATCCGTGGAGAGCGATCCCAACACAGAGATAGGAACAATCGATATGGAGCAGCTGATCCATATGGAGATTGAGATAGAAGAATAGAATAAAACGAGGAGATTGCGGAACTGGAAACAGCAATATCCCCGAAGCGCATAGAACAGATTACGGACGTGTTTTTTACGGCCGGAAACTGTTCTTGGTGAAGATGTGCTGAGAGGGAGATTGCGGAACTGGAATAGGAGGGCAAAAAGTGGCAAAAAGAGGTGGATTTCCCGGCGGCGGAATGGGTATGCCGGGCAATATGAACAATCTGATGAAGCAGGCACAGAAAATGCAGCGTCAGATGGAGGAGAGCAAGAAGGAGCTGGAGGAAAAGGAGTACACTGCGGCGGCCGGCGGCGGAGCCGTAGAGATCACCGTATCCGGCAAGAAAGAGATTGTAAAGGTAAAGCTGGCCGAGGAGGTCGTGGATCCCGATGACATTGAAATGCTGGAGGATCTCATTATGGCAGCGGCCAATCAGGCATTCCGCCAGATGGAGGAGGACTCCGCGGCGGCAATGTCCAGGCTTACCGGTGGTATGGGCGGAGGCTTTCCCTTCTGATGGATTATTATGGCAGTCAAATCAGCAGATTAATTGAACAGCTTTCCGCCCTGCCCGGGATAGGAAGCAAGACGGCTCAGCGTCTGGCCTTTCACATTGTGAATATGCCCATGGAAAAAGTTCAGGCTTTGTCTGAGTCTGTTTTGGATGCCAAGAAAAATGTGCGCTACTGCAGGCAATGCTTTACCATGACGGATCGGGAGCTCTGCCCCATTTGCAGCAATCCCAAGCGGAACAATAGGCAGATCATGGTCGTGGAGAATACCCGGGATCTGGCGGCCTACGAAAAGACGGGCCGGTTTGAAGGCGTCTACCATGTGCTCCACGGAGCCATCTCCCCCATGCTGGGGATTGGGCCAAACGACATCCGTCTAAAGGAGCTGATGACCAGGCTTCAGGGGGATGTGGAGGAGGTCATCATTGCCACCAACTCAAGCCTGGAGGGAGAGACAACGGCCATGTATATCAGCAAGCTCATTAAGCCTACGGGAATTCTGGTTACCCGCATTGCCAGCGGCGTGCCGGTAGGCGGAGATTTGGAGTACATTGACGAGGTGACGCTTTTGCGGGCTCTGGAAGGACGTGTGGAGCTGTGAGAGAAAGAAAAATTCCGGGAAGCGCCTCCCAGAGGGAGAGAGCCTGCCTTTGGACAGTTCTTATTTTGGGGCTGCTTATGCGCCTGGGCTATGTTCTGTACACTCCGATTTATATGGGACAGCACGACCTGCTGGAGCTTGGGTGCGGCCAGGGGCACATTGGCTACATAGAATATTTTCTGGAGGGCGGCAGTATCTTTCATGATTTCAGCCCTGTGACAAGATACCAGTTCTATCACCCTCCTTTCTCTCATCTGATATCAGCGGCCTTTGTGCGATGCAGCCTGCTGCTTGGAACTCCCTATGAGACGGCCTTTGAGCAGCTGCAATATCTGGCGCTTTTTTACTCGGCAGTGACGCTGATTCTTTTTTTTCGGATTTTTCAGGAGCTTCACTTTCGGGGAAAAGCCCTTTTGACGGCCTGCCTTCTGACCGCCTTTCATCCGGCCCTCTATCTGCTTTCAGGGAGTATCAACAATGACGGGCTTTGCCTTCTGTTTATGACAGGCGCAATCCTCTATACCCTTCGGTGGTATCGGAAGCAGTCGGCAGGAAATCTGTTTCTTATCGCCGTTTTTGTGCTGGGCGGCATCTGGACAAAGCTCAATGCCATCTTGATTACGCCTGCGATCGGAGTCGTGTTTTTTTATGTGCTGGTCAAAAAATGGAAATTTCCCAAGGAACGCCGCCGGCTTCTTGGACAGCTTGCGGTATTCGGCATTGTGGTTATTCCCCTGGGCCTAACCTGGAGCGTCTATAACTATGTAAAATTCCAGCTTCCCTTTGATTTTACTCCTGCAATGCTAACAACAGGCTCCACCCAGGATGTCAGTGAGTACTCGGCGCTTCGCCGGCTCTTTGGTCTTAGAGGCGGTCCCCTCCGGCAGCTTGCCGTGCAGTTTGCGGGAGACTGTAAGGACTATAACATCGGAATTACCCTGCTGAAAACGGCAGTCTTTGGTCAATATCAATTGATGAGCTGGGGCCTGGAATACAAGGGGTTGATTGTATTTACCATCGTGAACGGGATTTTATCCGTTCTGTCCCTGCCGGCCGTGTGCAGGCTTGTGGGAAAAAAGAGCAGAGGCAGCATGGAAAAATGGTTCTTTTTTCTCATTTATATGATAAATGTGCTCTTTTACCTGAAATTCTGCTTCCAGTATACTAAGGTCTGCAGTATGGATTTTCGGTATATTGCATTGACGGTTTTGCCTGCAGGCGCCGCTTTTGGATGGTATCAGAGGGAGCAGGGAGAAACGCGGACGGCAAAGGCCCTGCTTTTGCTGATGCTTCTTTGGAGCATTTTAAGCATCGGCTGCTACCTGGGGCTTGGCCTTACTCCCCGGGCCTGGTGAAAAAGGCTTTTATTAGCTTTTATTATGGAAGAAGAGCTTGACCATCCCGGCTTGTCTAGGTATACTATAAGAAGAGATTTTTGGTATCTTTAAAAATTAAAAAAAGGTGGGACAAACATGACTAACTTAGAACTTCAAAAGACGGCAAACGAAGTCCGCAAGAGCATCGTTACGGCCGTTCACAGTGCAAAGTCCGGACATCCGGGCGGTTCCTTATCAGCGGCAGACGCATTTACGTATCTGTACTTTGAAGAGCTGAATATCGACCCCAAGGATCCGAAAAAGGCAGACAGAGACCGCTTCGTACTTTCCAAGGGCCACACGGCTCCGGGACTCTACGCAGCTCTGGCAGAGCGGGGCTTCTTCCCCAAGGAGGACCTGACCACACTCCGCCATATCGGCTCTCATCTTCAGGGACATCCCTGCATGCAGCATACCCCCGGACTTGATATGTCCAGTGGCTCCCTGGGCCAGGGCATCTCCGCAGCCGTAGGTATGGCTCTTTCCGCCAAGACCTTTGGCGACAGCTATCGTGTATACACACTTCTGGGCGACGGCGAGCTTCAGGAGGGCCAGGTATGGGAGGCTTCCATGTTCGCAAGCGCCAAGAAGCTGGACAACCTGTGCGTGATCGTGGACAACAACAACCTGCAGATTGATGGAACCATCGAGGAGGTAAACTCCCCCTATCCGATTCCCGAGAAGTTTACCGCATTCGGCTTCCATGTAATCAGCGTCAACGGACATGACTTTGACGAGCTTAGGGCAGCCTTCGACGAGGCAAAGACCATAAAGGGACAGCCCACAGCCATCATCATGAAGACGGTAAAGGGCAAAGGCGTATCCTTCATGGAGAACAACGCCTCATGGCACGGAACTGCGCCCAACGACGAGCAGTACGCAACCGCAATGGCAGAATTAGAGAAGGCAGGTGAAGCATTATGTCAGAAGTAAAGAAGATCGCAACAAGAGAAAGCTACGGCAACGCATTAAAGGCCCTTGGAGAGGAAAATCCCAACGTACTGGTACTGGATGCTGACCTGGCAGGCGCCACCAAGACCGGCGTATTCAAAAAGGCATTTCCGGACCGCTTCTTCGACTGCGGAATCGCAGAGTGTAATATGGTAAGCATCGCAGCAGGCGTAGCCACCACCGGCAAGATTCCCTTCTGTAGCTCCTTTGCCATGTTTGCGGCAGGCCGCGCTTTTGAGCAGGTCCGCAACGCAGTGGGCTATCCCCACCTGAATGTAAAAATCGGAGCCACCCATGCCGGCATCTCCGTAGGAGAGGACGGAGCCACCCATCAGTGTAACGAGGACATTGCCCTCATGCGCACCATCCCCGGCATGGTCATCATCAACCCCGCCGACGACGTGGAAGCCCGCGCAGCCGTAAAGGCAGCCGCCGAGTACGTAGGCCCCGTATACCTGCGCTTCGGCAGAATGGCCGTGCCCGTATTCAATGACGAGGCCACCTATAAATTCGAGATCGGCAAAGGAATTCTCTTAAGAGAAGGCACCGACGTAACCATCGTTGCCACCGGCCTCTGCGTAAACAGCGCCCTGGAAGCAGCAGAAAAGCTGGCCGCAGACGGCATCTCCGCCGAAGTAATCAACATCCACACCATCAAGCCCCTTGACGAAGAGCTGATCCTCGCCTCCGCCAAGAAAACCGGCAAGGTGGTAACCGTAGAAGAGCACTCCGTAATCGGTGGCCTCGGCAGCGCAGTCTGCGACGTCTTAAGCGAAAAGCTCCCAACCCCCGTAAAGAAGTTGGGCGTCAACGACACCTACTGCGAATCCGGTCCCGCAGCCAAGCTGGTAGAAAAATACCGCCTCGACGGCACCGGCGTCTACGAACAAACCAAAGAATTCTTATAAAATATTTTGGAAGCAACCAAAGAGCCAACTGCCTAGCCAGTTGGCTCTTTGCGATCCACCCCCTCCGTCCCAATATGTCGAAAAAAATTCCATCCCCTTCGACAGCAAATGACAGATCCCGCACCAAACCTATGCTACCATTCTCTTAAACTCCGTGAGCACAAGACAAGCCCTGATTTCATAAAGGCTCACGCCCCGAAAAACAAGAGAAGGTAATGAGGTGAAAAAGTTATGATTGAGATCGTTTACAAAGAAAACACAAAGGAATCCGGTCAGAGAAGAAAGCTGAATCTGCCCCGGAACGTCCGGCAAATCGGAGAGCCGGAGGCCAACAGAAAAATTTACATAGAAGACTATGTCATTACATACCTCAAAAAAATAGCCAAAGAACAAGCCTTAAGCAGCTGCGTGGCAATCCTTCTGGGCAGCTTTGAACAAATGGAAGGAATCCCCTACCTGTTCATCAAAAGCGCCGTAGCCGTAAAAGAAATCCCGGACCTGTCCGACGGAATTCCCTTCAGCGACGAGGCCTGGGCAGAAATCTACACAGCCATCAAAGAATATTTTGCAAAGCAGGATATCCTGGGATGGTTTTTATCCATGCCCGGCTACCCCATGGATCTGGATCCAGGACTCTTAAAAGCCCATATCAACTATTTCGGCGGCGTGGACAAGGTTCTGATGGTAGCCGAACCCACAGACGGAGAGGAAGACTTCTACGCCTACGAAAACGGAAGACTTACCCGGCAAAGAGGCTACTATATCTTCTATGAGCGTAACGAGGCCATGCAGCGATACATGGTAGATACCGGAAGCGGTGAGAGCATCGAGACAAAGGAGCAGTTCGAAGATCGGGCAGCCAGAAGCTTTCGAACCCTGGTACAGGAGAAAAAAGACCTGTCCGGCCAGCGGCGGGTTATGACCTTCCTGTACACAGCCAGCACCTTCCTTGTCATGGTAGTCCTGGTCATCGGAATCACCCTAATCAACAACTATGAAAAAATGGAGGGCCTGGAAATGACCCTAAGCGAGATCTCTCGATCCTTAGATCAACAGGACCAGCCGCCGGCAAGCACAGATCCCCTTATGGCGGCAATGGAAGCGGAGAACGCCCAGGCCCAGGAGGAGAAAAAGGGAGCAGAGCAGACACCTCCCGATGAGCAGGAATCCCAAAGCCAGGAAGAACAGCCAGAAGCACAGGAACAAAAGCCCCAGGAAAGCGGAGCAGAAAATCAGGAAACAGAACAGTCAGAACCAGAACAAACGGCAGAACCAGAACAAGCAGCAGAACCGGAAGAAGCATCGGAACCGGAAGAAGCATCGGAACCGGAGGAAGCTCCCACGGAGGCTGCCCTCAGCCAAAACGTAATTACCATTCCGGAAAGCTACACGGTCCAGGAGGGAGACACCCTTCTGAAGATCAGCAGAAAAATATACGGGCAGGACAACAAGATCGACGAAATCCGCAGTCTGAACGACATCCGTGATGTAAACCACATTCTGGTGGGACAAAAACTTTTGCTTCCTTAGACGATTTGTGCTATAGTAATAAAATATCAGAAATCGTCGGTATCACGGAGCAAAAGTAAAAATGGCAAAAATCACGCAGCTCTATCAGACTCCGGAAGCAACGGAGGAAATGAAGGATTATAAAACAAAATTATTCCGCCATAAAGCCGGAATCGGAATCAAGGGCTTTATCTGCGCGGCAGTGGTTCTGGCGCTTATTTTTGGGATGTGGTCCTTTAGCAGATATAAGACCTACACCACCTATGAGCTTCTCTCCTCCAACCAGCGGACCGACACGCTCAATACCCAGTATGCAGAGTATAACGGAAAGCTTCTGAAATACAGCCGGGACGGTATCTCCTGTGTAAATCTGAAAAATGAGGCTCTGTGGAGCCAGACCTATAATATGCAGATGCCCATTCTGGATATCTGCCAGAATTCCGTAGTCGTAGCGGACATGCAGGGAAATGAGGTCTATGTGTTTAACGAGGAAGGGTTGAGGACACAGATTACCACCCTGCTTCCCATTCAGCAGGTCAGCGTTTCCTCCCAGGGCGTGACGGCCCTGCTCTTAAGCGACAACAATGCCTCCTGGATTCATCTATATGATTCGGAGGGCACGGAGCTGACGGGAGCCCGCTGCCGTCTGTCCGAGACGGGACAGCCTTTGGCTATCGGCATTTCCTCCGACGGCGCCAAGCTTGCGGTATCCTATCTCCAGATTCAGGGAGGGGCCTCCGCCAGCTGTATGGTGTTCTATAACTTCGGGCCGGTGGGAGGTAACTTTGTAGATAAGATTGTGGCCTCCAAGGTATACGAGGGCCAGATCATCCCCCGTATCAAATACATGGATGATAATATCTGTATTGCGGCGTCCGATCAGGGACTTATTTATTATGAAGGAAAGGAGATTCCCGAGGAGACGGCCGTTGCCCAGGAGCAGGGACAAATCCGCAGTGTTTTTTTCGGATCCGGTTATGCGGGAACCGTGGTGGAGGGAGCCGGAAAGGACAGCGCCAAATACGAGGTGCATCTCTATGACGCCTCCGGCGATCTCATCCTGAGCCAGGAGACCAACCTTCCTTACGGCCGGGTGAAAATGTCCGGCAGTGATCTTATCTTATTTAACGAGAACGAATGCGAGATTTACAACAGACAGGGAGTTCTGCGGTATACGGGAAGCTTTGACGGAACCATTGCAGATATTTATAAGGGCTCCGGACTTCGAAAATATATCCTGGTCTTTTCGGATCGAACAGATGAGATCAAGCTGAAGTGAAATAGTCTGTGAAAGTAGAGGAGAACGAAAGATTATGAATTGGCTGACGCCTGTGGTGGCCGGCTTTCTGGCTCTTGCAGCCTGGGATGGTCACCGGAAGGGCTTTCTTAAAAAATCCGTTAAGATCTTAAGTGTCATTCTTACCCTGGCGGCAACTTACGTTCTGTCGCCGTACATCCGGCTCTTTCTGAAGGAACAGACAGCCATGTACCGGGTTCTGCAAAACAGCATCGCGGCCAGCGAGCTTGATGTAATGGAGGCCCTTCAACTGATTGGACTAGAGGATATGATAAGCGAATATCTGGCAGACATGACGCTTAAGGTAGTGGCCTTCCTGATGACCTTTCTTTTGGTAGGCGTACTGGTTCAGGGGATTCTATTTTCTCTGGGAATCATAGCAAAGCTTCCTGTCCTCCACGGCCTGAACAAAACAGCTGGCATGGTTCTGGGCTTTTTAGAGGGAATACTGTTTGTGTGGATTTTTTTCTTTGTGGTTACCATGTGTGTGGGCACGCAGTGGGGAGGAAGGCTTCTCTTTTTGATTGCAGACAGCGATCTTCTCTCCTGGATTTACCGGAAAAACCTGCTACTGCTGCTCCTGTAAGATTGCCTTCTTGATGGCGGCAAAGCTCTCCGCGCTGATGTCGTGCTCCATTTTGCAGGCATCTGCAATGGCGGTTTCGGGGGATACGCCCAGCCCAATCAGCCATTGGGACAGAAGCTGATGGCGTTCATAGACGGTCTTTGCCAGCTTAAGCCCCGCTTCCGTCAGCCGGATATAGCCGTCCTCAGAGACGGTGATGTATTGCTTCTGGCGGAGATTTTTCATGGCAACGCTGACGCTGGGCTTAGAGTAATTGAGTTCATTGGCAATGTCGATGGAGCGTACATTCCCAAGCTTTCCATTTAGAATAAGGATGGTTTCCAGATAGTCCTCCACAGACTCCTCTGATTTATGCTGCTGGTAGCTCATGACAGGGACCTCCTTTCCGCATGAGCCTGTACACGGTTTTTGCGTATATAGGGATATGCTTTTATAGAGAGGGTAACACTTTGCAGGAAAAAGCGCAAGGAGAATTTGCATAAAAACCTTGACATTCTTGTACGTATCATGCTATGATACTATGGCGAATGGAAGTAGGCTTTTTTTTATGCCTAAAAAATGGCGGTCCTCGCAAGGCCGCGGACAAAGAGAAATTAAGCGGAGGTGGAAGTCGTGCGCGTAAAGATCACATTGGCATGTACGGAGTGTAAGCAACGTAATTACAACATGACAAAAGAGAAAAAGAACCATCCGGACAGGATGGAGACCAGCAAGTACTGCAGATTCTGCAGGAAGCACACACTGCATAAAGAGACGAAGTAGGATGCCGGAAAGGAAAGTGGGAAGATGAGCGAAGCAGCAGAGAAAGCTCCCAAGAAGAGCTGGTTTAAGGGCCTTAAAGCTGAGTACAAGAAGATCATCTGGCCGGACAAAAAATCCCTTACAAAGCAAACCATTGCAGTTGTGGCAACGTCTGTGGCTCTGGGCATCATGATTAAGATACTGGACGTTATTATGACCTACGGTATTGAAGCTATCATGAAGTTATAGGGGTGATTATATGGCAGAAGCGAACTGGTATGTAGTTCATACCTATTCCGGGTATGAGAACAAGGTAAAGGCCAACATTGAGAAGACGATTGAGAACAGACATCTGGAGGAACAGATTCTCGAAGTGAGAGTTCCCATGCAGGATGTGGTGGAGATGAAGAACGGAGCCAGAAAGCAGGTTCAGAAGAAGCTCTTTCCCGGTTATGTTCTAATCAACATGGTGATGAATGACGACACGTGGTATGTAGTGCGGAACACCAGAGGCGTTACCGGATTCGTTGGACCTGGATCCAAGCCGGTTCCACTCACAGAGGAAGAAATGAGACCACTGGGCATCCAGTCGGAAAATGTCGTCGTAGATTTTGCAGAGGGAGATACCGTGATTGTTACGGGCGGCGTGTGGGCCGATACGGTGGGAACCATTCAGTCCATGAACCACGGAAAGCAGTGCGTAATTATCAATGTGGATCTCTTCGGCCGGGAGACCCCGGTAGAGATTAGCTTCTCAGAAGTAAAAAAGATGTAGTTGAAAACAAAAAAGTGGGAGGGATTTAACCCTAATTCCCGCAATTACCACAAGGAGGTGCCTGATATGGCAAAAAAAGTAACAGGTTATATTAAATTACAGATTCCTGCTGGAAAGGCAACACCGGCTCCGCCAGTCGGACCGGCACTTGGTCAGCACGGTGTCAACATCGTGGAGTTTACAAAGCAGTTCAATGCAAGAACCGCAGACCAGGACGGAATGATCATTCCGGTTGTTATCACCGTTTACGCAGACAGATCCTTTAGCTTTATTACAAAGACTCCGCCTGCAGCCGTATTGCTTAAGAAGGCCTGCAACATTCAGTCCGGTTCCGGAGTTCCGAACAAGACAAAGGTTGCAACCATCTCAAGAGCAGAGCTTCAGAAGATCGCAGAGCTGAAGATGCCGGATTTGAATGCAGCAAGCATTGACTCCGCCATCAGCATGATCGCTGGTACAGCTAGAAGTATGGGTATTACTGTAACAGATTAAACGGATAACAAGAAAGGACGTGGGAGGGATTAACCCAGATTCCCGCAATCACCACCAGGAGGTTATTTAATATGAAACATGGAAAGAAATATGTTGAAGCTGCAAAGCTCTACGACAAGCAAAATCAGTATGACAAGGACGAGGCAATCAGCATTGTAAAGAAGCTGGCTGTTGCAAAGTTTGACGAGACCATCGAGGCTCATATCCGGACCGGCTGTGACGGACGTCATGCGGATCAGCAGATCCGAGGCGCCGTGGTTCTTCCCCACGGAACAGGTAAAACTGCCCGTGTATTGGTATTTGCCAAGAATGCCAAGGCTGACGAGGCGCAGGCTGCCGGCGCAGATTATGTAGGAGCAGAGGAATTGATTCCGAAGATCCAGAACGAGGGCTGGTTTGAGTTCGATGTGGTTGTGGCAACCCCGGATATGATGGGCGTTGTAGGACGTCTCGGACGTGTACTGGGCCCCAAGGGTCTGATGCCGAACCCCAAGGCCGGAACGGTAACCATGGATGTGACGAAGGCTATCCAGGATATCAAAGCCGGTAAGATTGAGTACAGACTGGACAAAACCAATATCATTCACGTGCCAATTGGAAAGGCTTCTTTCACAGAAGATCAGTTAGCGGACAACTTCCAGACGCTTATGGATGCAATCATTAAGGCAAGACCTGCCGCAGTGAAGGGCCAGTTCTTAAAGAGCGTTACCATTGCTCCCACCATGGGACCTGGCGTAAAGCTGAATCCGGCAAAGCTGGTTTAAGCCGAAGTAATGATTGACATTTAGATTTAAGTATGTTATGCTTGCATAGCATGTAACACGACCCGAAGACAGCAGGTGCCGTAAGGCATAAGGTTAAAGCCGCCTGCCGAGGACGATGCATTCCTATCGAATGATTTCAAGAACCTCTCTGTCTTTGCGGATAGAGAGGTTTTTTGTACACTTTTAAGAATCCGTCGGGTTGGTGGACAAATATATAAAGGAGGTACACCATTCATGGCAAAAGTCGAGCTGAAGAAACCGGTAATCGATGAGATTGCTGCCAACATCGCAGATGCCCAGTCTGTTGTGATTGTGGATTACTGCGGACTTACCGTTGAGCAGGACACAAGGCTTCGTAAGGAGCTTCGTGAGAACGGCATCATTTACAAGGTTTACAAGAACACCATGATGAACTTCGCGTTCAAGGGAACAGACTGCGAGAGCTTAAGCCAGCATTTGGAGGGACCCAATGCAATTGCCATCTCCAAGACAGACGCAACGGCTCCGGCAAGAATTCTTGCCAAGTTCGCCAAGGACGCCAAGGCATTGGAGATCAAGGGCGGTATTGTAGAGGGAACCTACTACGATGCGTCCGGCATGGAAGCAATTTCCAAGATTCCGTCCAGAGAAGAGCTGCTGGGCAAGCTGCTTGGAAGCATCCAGTCCCCGATTGCAAACTTTGCCCGTGTAATCAGCCAGATTGCGGACGCAAAGGAAGCTTAAGATTGATTTACAGGTAATTAAAATTATTTAGGAGGAAAAGAAAATGGCAAAATTGACAACTGCTGAGTTTATCGAGGCAATCAAAGAGTTATCCGTATTAGAGTTAAATGAGCTGGTAAAGGCATGTGAGGAAGAGTTCGGCGTATCCGCAGCAGCAGGCGTTGTTGTTGCAGCAGCCGGCGACGGTGCAGGCGCACAGGCAGAGGAGAAGGATTCCTTCGACGTAGAGCTGACAGGTGCCGGAGATTCCAAGGTTAAGGTTATCAAGGCTGTTCGTGAGATCACCGGTCTTGGCCTGAAGGAAGCAAAGGATCTGGTAGACGGCGCTCCCAAGGTAATCAAGGAGGGCGTTTCCAAAGCAGAGGCCGAGGAGCTGAAGGCAAAGCTGGAGGAGCAGGGAGCAACCGTTACTCTGAAATAAGAAGCAGCGAAGCAAAAAAGAACGTAATGAGCGGAGAAAATCACTTCTTCGCTCATTTTTTGTTGAAAAAACTGATGCAAATTTAAAAATTTATGATATAATATTCACGTTGGTACTGAGCGATGGGAAGAAATTTCAGCTTATGGCCAGGAAACATGATAAAAAGAGAGGCGGGTAGTTATGAAAAAAGCATGGGATGTTACTGTCAACGGAGTTGTACATAAGGTAGAGTACAAGACTTCCTTCGGGACCAAGATCCTGGTGAACGGCAATGTCTATAAGACAAGATCACAGAACTGGTTCATCAATATGATTGATTATCCAATCACCATTGACGGCGCAGAAATTCGTGTTGTGGCTATCGGTAACAAGGTGGATTTGGCTGTGAACGGAAGATATCTGGGAAGCGGCGAGGAATATGTACCCTTGAACAAGGTGCCGGTTTTGGCCAATGTGTTTGTGGGTATCAGCTGTATCGGCGGCTTTCTGACCACCAAGTGGCTGGGCTTTTTGATTGGCGTGCTGTTCAGCTTCCTTTATATCAAGCAGGGACTTAAGGGGAAAACCGGAGCTATGGTAGTCTCTTTTATTATATGTACGGCAATTCAGATTGTACTTATGATTGCAGTGTCGGCCATGCTGCTGGCTACAGGAATGTATTAGGAGAGTAGAAGATGGAACAAGAACCAAGAAATGATAATTGGAATAACAACTGGAACAATGGCCCTCAGCAGCCCCATCAGCCGGTCGTTATCGTGGGAGAGCAGGACCCCTATGCCAATCGAAGAAACAGCAATATGTCTGCCATATCTCTGGTGACCGGGATTTTGTCAATCGTGCTGTTCTGGGTGCCCTGGCTGACCTTTATTCTGGCTGTGATCGGATTGATTACCGGAATTGTGAGTCTGGTTCAGCACAGGGATGGCCACGGCGTAGCGGTTGCAGGTGTGATTACCTCCGGCATCGGCCTTTTGATTGCTCTTGTGATTGGGCTCCTTTTCTTGCTGGCGTTTGCCATGGTAGTATAAGAATCAAAGCATCAGGCAGTTCCGTCGCCGGAATTGCTGCAAAATAATAAAAAGGGATGTCGAAAATAGGGCAGCAGATTTTTCCAATATCCAGTGTATGGCTGTTCGCGTACAGGATGTCTGATATAGGCGGATATTGCTTTGGCAATGTCCGTACATAGCAGACAGAATGTACGAGAACCGTCCGAACGCAGGATATGGAAAAGTCTGTTGCCCTATTTTGCGACACCCCTTTGTTTCCTTAAAAATTTCTGATAAAATTTCCCAAAACAATGCTTGACACGCAAACAAGCCTGTGATATCATGTAGGATGCACTATTGTGGTGAGCTATACTCTATTTTTGTGACTGTCATTAGCAAAAATGACGAAAAACACTGCAATTCACAACTAAAATAAGGGGTGAACGTCAATGGAAAAGAACAGGATACGTCCTATTACAACCGGTAAAAGCAGTAGAATGAGCTATTCGAGGCAAAAAGAAGTATTGGAGATGCCTAACCTCATTGAAGTCCAGAAGGATTCCTACGGATGGTTTTTGAATGAGGGACTCCGGGAAGTGTTTGACGACATTTCTCCCATTGCTGACTACAGTGGACACTTGAGTCTCGAGTTTGTGGATTTTACACTTTGCACAGGCGAAGGCGATATTAAATATACAATCGAGGAATGCAAGGAAAGAGATGCGACATATGCAGCTCCTCTGAAAGTAAAGGTACGTCTTTACAATAAAGAAACCGATGAAATCAATGAGCATGAGATTTTCATGGGTGATTTGCCGCTGATGACGGAGACCGGTACGTTTGTGATCAACGGTGCAGAGCGTGTCATTGTCAGTCAGCTTGTTCGTTCCCCTGGTATTTACTATGCAATTGATCACGATAAGGTGGGAAAAGGTCTGTATTCCTGTACGGTGATCCCCAATCGAGGCGCCTGGCTGGAGTATGAGACGGACTCCAACGACATTTTTTATGTGCGTGTAGACCGGACGAGAAAGGTTCCCATCACGGTATTGGTGCGTGCCCTGGGCTTTGGAACCAACGCGGAGATTCTGGATCTCTTTGGCGAGGAGCCGAAGATTTTGGCGACCCTCAGCAAGGATACGGCGGAGAATTATCAGGAAGGTCTTCTGGAGCTGTATAAGAAGATCCGTCCGGGAGAGCCTCTGGCCGTGGAGAGCGCGGAGAGCCTGATCACCAGCATGTTCTTTGATCCCAGAAGATACGATCTGGCCAAGGTGGGACGCTACAAGTTCAATAAGAAGCTGATGCTGCGCAACCGGATTTGCGGACAGATCCTTGCGGAGGACGTGGCAGATCCTGAGACCGGCGAGATCCTTGCGGAGGCAGGTACGGAAGTTACCAGAGAACTGGCGGACGAGATTCAGAACGCGGCAGTTCCTTTTGTGATGATAAAAGGAGAGGAGAGGGACATCCGGGTCATCTCCAGCATGATGGTGGATATCACCCATTTTCTGGAGGTGAATCCGAAGGAATTGGGTGTTACGGAATTAGTATATTACCCGGCTCTGAAAAAGATACTGGAGGAATCTGGTGATTTGGAGGAGCGCAAGGCGGCTGTGAAGCGCGATATTCACGAGCTGATCCCGAAGCATATTACAAAGGAAGATATCATTGCTTCCATTAATTATAATCTTCATCTGGAATACGGCGTGGGCAACGATGATGACATTGACCATCTGGGCAACCGCCGTATCCGTGCGGTGGGTGAGCTTTTGCAGAATCAGTACCGCATCGGCCTCTCCAGAATGGAGCGTACGGTCCGGGAGCGTATGACCACCCAGGATCAGGAGAATATTACGCCCCAGTCTCTGATCAACATTAAGCCGGTGACTGCGGCGGTGAAGGAGTTCTTCGGATCCTCCCAGCTGTCCCAGTTCATGGATCAGAATAACCCCTTGGGAGAGCTGACCCACAAGCGCCGTCTGTCCGCATTGGGACCTGGCGGCTTGTCCAGAGACCGTGCCGGATTCGAGGTTCGTGACGTGCACTATTCTCATTACGGAAGAATGTGCCCCATTGAGACTCCTGAAGGACCCAACATCGGACTTATCAATTCTCTGGCAACCTATGCAAGAATCAACGAGTATGGCTTCGTGGAGACGCCCTACCGTAAGATTGATAAATCGGATCCGAAGAATCCCCGCGTAACCGACGAGGTTGTGTATATGACGGCGGATGAAGAGGATAATTACCATGTGGCCCAGGCAAATGAGGCCCTGGACGAGAACGGGCATTTTGTCCGCAAGAACGTATCCGGACGTTACCGGGAGGAGACTCAGGAGTACGAGCGTTCCATGTTTGACTATATGGACGTGTCTCCCAAGATGGTATTCTCCGTGGCGACGGCTCTGATTCCCTTCCTAGAAAATGACGACGCCAACCGCGCCCTCATGGGCTCCAACATGCAGCGTCAGGCAGTTCCTCTTCTGGTAACGGAGGCTCCCGTGGTGGGAACGGGAATGGAGACAAAGACGGCCGTGGACTCCGGCGTGTGCGTTGTGGCAAAGCACGCAGGTGTGGTAGAGCGCGCCGTGTCCAATGAGATTGTGGTAAAATGTGCCGACGGAACCAAGGATACCTACCGTCTCACCAAGTTTGCCCGAAGCAACCAGAGCAACTGCTACAATCAGAAGCCTATTGTATTTAAGGGCGAGAAGGTAGAGGCAGGTCAGGTGATCGCGGACGGTCCCTCCACTTCCGGAGGCGAGATTGCCTTGGGCAAGAATCCGCTGATCGGCTTCATGACCTGGGAAGGCTATAACTACGAGGACGCCGTGCTCTTGAGTGAGCGTCTTGTACAGGAGGATGTCTACACCTCCGTTCATATTGAGGAATACGAGGCGGAGGCTCGTGATACGAAGCTCGGACCAGAGGAGATCACCCGGGATGTGCCGGGGGTAGGCGACGACGCCTTAAAGGATCTGGACGAGCGGGGGATTATCCGCATCGGAGCCGAGGTTCGCGCTGGTGATATTCTGGTGGGCAAGGTAACGCCCAAGGGAGAGACGGAGCTGACAGCAGAGGAGCGTCTTCTGCGGGCCATCTTCGGAGAAAAGGCAAGAGAGGTTCGGGACACCTCCTTAAAGGTGCCCCATGGCGAGTATGGAATTGTGGTGGATGCCAAGGTATTTACCAGGGAGAACGGCGACGAGCTGTCCCCGGGAGTAAACCAGGCCGTGCGTATTTATATTGCTCAGAAGAGAAAGATTTCCGTAGGCGACAAGATGGCAGGCCGTCACGGAAACAAGGGTGTGGTATCCCGTGTGCTTCCGGTGGAGGATATGCCCTTCCTGCCCAACGGACGCCCCCTGGATATTGTGTTAAATCCCCTGGGCGTGCCTTCCCGTATGAATATCGGACAGGTACTGGAGATCCACTTAAGCCTGGCGGCCAAGGCCCTCGGCTTTAACGTGGCAACGCCGGTATTTGACGGAGCCAATGAGAATGATATTATGGACACTCTGGATCTGGCCAATGACTATGTGAATCTGGAGTGGGAAGAGTTTGAGAAAAAGTACAAGGAAGAGCTTCTTCCGGAGGTGCTGGAATAT
>JAAVZL010000034.1 GCA_022791635.1 Lachnospiraceae bacterium | reverse complement strand
CGCCTAAAGAAACACAGTATTCCATCAATAAACACAGTATTTGCTTCCCATATCCCTTTCCCACATACTCCGGCCCCAAAGCAATACCAGTCTCATGATAAATATGCGGCTCTGTTTCCTCTATTCCGGCAAAGCCAATGGCCTGCCCGCTGTCTCTCTTATAAACCAGCCATGCATCATGGGTCCCCTGCCATGCGATCGTCCTACGTATCCTCTCCCGGGCTTCCTCCTCATTTGCCGTCACTTTCCACACCATATACTTTGCCGTCTCCGGCCTGGACCAGACATTATGGTATATAGATCTCCAATCCTCATATTTTGCTTTCCCAAGAATCAGATCTTCTGTCTCCATCCTGCTATTATCCTCATAAACGGCTTAGTCTCCGTAATCAAAAGTATTTCCCAGAATCATGATTCCCTTGTAATACGCTCAATTTCCCGCCGATAGAATTCCTAAACCTGTCAGCTTTGAAAATTCACCTATGGAATATTCCAAAAAATCACTTCCCATCTCTTGACATAGAGTTCACTCTACATTGTATGCTTGCATTATATCAAAGACGAGGAGGTTTTGTAAATGATTCACAACATAGAAAAATACACCGTAATCACCGGAGCAAGTTCGGGCATCGGGTACGAATCGGCAAAGGCATTTGCCGGACGTGGCAGTCATCTGATTTTAACAGCCCGCAGAAAAAGCAGGCTCGAAGCACTGAGACAGGAAATCTTAATTTCAAAGATGTAGAGGGAACACAGCTTATCAATATTTCCTCTGCCGGCGGCTATACGATCGTACCTGCGCTCCCTAAATCCGTCCCCTCAAAGCTTCATTCACTTTCCCGGGATCTGCCTTTCCTTTCATCTTCTTCATCACCTGCCCAACCAGGAACCCAAAGACTTTCTCCTTACCGCTATGGAATTCCTCCACAACGTTCGGATTCTCGGCCAAAACCTCATTCACCGCCGTAAGAAGTGCACCGTCATCCGTAATCACTTTCATTCCATGCTCTTCCATATAAGCAACAGGATCCACATCCGCTTCCAGAATCTGCTCAAATACAAGACGTGCATTGCCGTGGTTGATTTCGCCATGCTCCACGGCCAGAATCAGATCCGACAGATGCTCCGGCGTAAAGGAAAGCTCCTCCGGCTCCATCCCTTTCTCTTTTAAGATCCGTAAGCCCTCTCCCATCAGCCAGTTCGCCGTCTTCTTAGGATAGCCGCTAAGCCCTGCCACATCCTCAAATATATCCGCCAAATGCCTGGATTGTGTTAAAATCCCCGCATCATACTCCGACAAACCGTAATCCTTTTGGAACCGCTTCTCCCGTTCCTCCTGAAATTCCGGCTGCAAACCCCGAAGCTCCTTAAGCCAGTCATCCGAGATCACCACCGGCTGCAAATCCGGATCCGGAAAATACCGGTAATCCTTGGCATCCTCCTTAGAACGCATCCCATAGGAGGATTCCTTATTGTCATCCCAACGGCGTGTCTCCTGCACCACCTCCCGGTGTTCCGTGAGAAGCTCAATCTGACGTTCCCTCTCCCCCTCAATGGCATGGGTAATGGCCTTAAAAGAATTCAGGTTCTTCATCTCCGTTCGAGTGCCAAGCTTCTGACTTCCCACCTCCCGGACCGAGAGATTCACATCCGCACGCATGGAGCCCTCCTGAAGCTTGCAGTCCGAAACTCCAAGATACCGACAGAGCATCCGCAGCTTCTCCAGATAAGCAATCACCTCGTCCGCCGTCCGCATATCCGGCTCCGACACAATCTCAAGGAGGGGCACGCCGCTTCGGTTGTAATCTACCAGAGAGCAGTCCTCCCACTCGTCATGGACCAGCTTTCCGGCATCCTCCTCCATATGCATTTCATGAATCCGAACGTTCTTTTTCTCACCGGAAACCGAAATTTCCAGGTATCCGTCATGGCAGATTGGCAGGTAAAGCTGGGAGATCTGGTAGTTCTGCGGATTATCCGGATAAAAATAATTCTTCCGGTCAAACTGGCAGTACTGATTGATCTCACAATTCAAAGCAAGCCCCAGCTTTAAGGCATGTTCCACCACCTTTTTATTCAGAACCGGAAGAGAGCCCGGCATCCCCGTACACACCGGACAAGTATGGGTATTGGGTCTGCCCCCAAACTTTGTGGAACAGCCGCAGAAAATCTTCGTAGCCGTAGCCAGCTCCACATGAACCTCCAGACCGATCACAGTCTCATATTGCTTTGCCATAAAAACCTCCTATTCAAAATCACTGCATGATGGCACGAAAGGGTAAAGTCACAAACTATTCACTTGACATTTTTTATCTGAACTATTAAAATCCCACAGTATCCCAGGCCACAGGAAATGCTCCCCGAAGTGCTTCGTAGGCCGCTGCTGCCTTTAATATCTTCTTTTCCTGAAAACAATTCCCAATCACCTGCATGCCAATAGGCAGCCCCTTGCTGTCTATTCCGCAGGGTACGCTGATAGCCGGAAGACCGCACAGATTTACCGCCACCGTATCTATGTCACTAAGGTACATCTTAAGGGGATCCGATAAGCTGACCCCCACCCTGGGAGCCGTAGACGGTGCTGCCGGGGCCAGAATGCAGTCATACTGTTCAAAGGCTTTATCAAATTCCTGCTTAATAAGGGCCTTTGCCTTTAATGCTTTCAGATAATAGGCATCATAATAGCCGGAGCTAAGCACAAAGGAACCCAGAAGAATCCGGCGTTTTACCTCCGCACCAAAGCCCTCCTGACGGCTTTTCCGGTACATTTCATGAAGCTCTGCCGCCGTCTTGCTTCGATGGCCGTATTTCACGCCGTCAAACCGTTCCAGGTTGGAGCTGGCCTCCGCACAGGCAATAATATAGTAAGCCGGAATCAGATAATCCGTAAGTCCCAGCGAAAAGGTTTCCACCTGTGCCCCGTTTTCTTTCATCACCTGTGCAGCGCCCAGAATCCCTTTCTTTACTTCTGCGTCAATGCCATCCGCCAGTTCCTCCGGAATTCCGATTCGCATCCCCTGTAAACCGCCGGAAACCAGATCTTCCCCATTTTCCAGAGGATGATTGCTGCTGGTACTGTCCTTTGCGTCATTCCCGGCTATTATTTCAAACAATGCCGCACAATCACCCACAGTCTTCCCCACAGGGCCAATCTGATCCAGAGAGGATGCAAAGGCAATCAACCCATAACGTGACACACGGCCATAGGTAGGTTTCAGCCCGCATACGCCGCAGTAAGAAGAGGGCTGACGAATGGAACCTCCAGTATCCGATCCCAGGGCCAAGGGAGCCTCCCTGGCAGCAACCGCCGCACAGGATCCTCCAGAGGAACCTCCCGGCACATGCTCCTTATTCCAGGGATTTACCGTTATCTGAAAATAAGAAGTCTCCGTGGTACTCCCCATGGCAAACTCATCCATATTTGTCTTTCCAAGCAGAATCATTCCCTCTGCTTCCATCCGTTTTACCGCTTCCGCATCATAGGCAGGGATAAAATCCTCCAGCATTTTGGACGCACAGGTAGTGAAAAGTCCCTTGGTGCAGATATTATCCTTTACCGCCACCGGAACACCTGCCAAAGGCCCCGTATAGCGGCCCTCCCGAATTCCGGCCTCCACCTCCGTGATACGCTCCTCCAGTCTGCCTTCATTGAGAGCCAGAAAAGCATGAATCATCGGATCTATTTCTTTGATTCGTTCCATATAAGAAAGGGCAACATCCCTTACCAGAAGCTCCCCTGTTCGGATCTTCCGTCCCAGTTCCAGGGCAGACATATGAAAAAGCTGTTCCATCTGTAAAGTCCTCCTATTTAAAGTTCCGTAATAACCTTTCTATACACCTTCATCTAAATCAATTTCCAGCCACGAATAAATATCAAAAGGTCCTGGGAACCATATACTGTCCGTCCTTGCTCCTTGGTGCATTGGACATGGCATCCGCAAGACCGTCTCCATTCGTCACTACATCCTCCCGAAACACATTGATTTCCTGCAAAATATGCACCAAAGGAACCGCCTCCTCCGTATCCAGCTCATTAAGCTTCTCCACATAATCGAGAATTTGCTCCATTTCCCCCCGGACTTTCTCACGCTCCTCCGGTTCAAGGGTCAGCTTTGCCAGAAGCTCCACATTATCCATCGTTGCATCATCAATTCTTCTGCCCATAGTATGCTCCTACTCCAATCAAGGCTCCAGCCTGTTCATATCCCTGGGGAAGAGACAGGCTTCCCTCACATTCTCCTCATCCAAAAGCTGCATCGTAAGCCGTTCCAGGCCAATTCCAAGCCCTCCATGGGGCGGCATTCCGTAACGGAACGTATCCAGATACTGCTCCAGGCCATCCTCCGTCATCCCACGCTTTTTAAGCTTCTCCGTCAAAGTCTGCCAGTCATGAATACGCTGTCCCCCAGTGGTAATCTCCAACCCCTTATACAAAAGATCAAAGCTCAAAGTAAACCGTTCATCCTTGGGATCATCCATAGCATAAAAAGGCCGCTTCTTCGACGGATAATGGGTCACAAACACAAAATCCGCATCATACTCTTCCTTAAAATACCGCCCAATCAGTTCCTCTTCCTCCGGCTCCAGATCAAAAGGATTCCGAATCCTATGATGATACTTCTCCGCAATCAACTCTTTCGCCTCATCAAACCGCACATAAGGAATCCGATCCGTCCTGGGCAGCTCCACCTTAAGCAAGCTCAATTCCTTATCATACTCCCTCTTAAGAAGCCCAAACGTAAACCGGAGAAATTCCGTCTCCATCTCACAAATATCCAAAAAGCCCTCAATATACCCCATCTCAAAATCCAGGCTCGTATACTCATTCAGATGCCGTCTCGTATTATGCTTCTCCGCACGAAAAACAGGCCCCGTCTCAAACACCCTGTCAAACACGCCCACCATCATCTGCTTATAAAGCTGAGGACTCTGCTGAAGCACCGCCGGCCGGTGAAAATAAGACAGCTTAAAAAGATTCGCACCACCCTCAGCACTCTTAGCCCCCACCTTAGGCGTATGAATCTCCGTAAACCCTTGGCCATAAAGGAAATCCCGAAACCCCCTTACAAGCCCCTCCTGAATCCGAAATTTCGCCCTCTCCCGAACATTCCTAAGCGACAAAGACCTCCGGTTCAGCTTAGCATCCAAAGAAGTATTCAACTTCCACTTATCAATCGCAAGAGGCAAAGGCCCCGCCGTATGCGAAAGATGCAAAACACTCACAAGCCGAAGCTCCCGGCCAAAAGGTGCCCGTTCCTCCCCTTTCACCGTCCCGGAAACCCGAACAAAATCCCCCTCCCGAATCTCCGACAGCTCAATCCCCGTCTTCCCTTTCTCCAAAACCGTCTGAACAAGCCCCTCACGCCGCCGCAAAACCACAAAAGCAATCTCGCCCATATCCCGAACACTGTGAACGGCCCCCTCCAAAACCAGTTCCGCCCCCTCATCCGCCAAAAGAAAGTCCTCCAAATCCCCGGCCACTTTCTTCTTCACATCCTCAATAAAATCCATAGATAAATCTCCCCTTTAAAAACTAAAATCATAAACGTCCACCAGCCGTAAAAGCTTCACCCTCTTACGCCCAGAACAACCAGGGTCTGCCCTGCTTTGTGACAGACCCGTCCGTCCCCCACACCTAAAGATTCGTATAATCCATCAACGACTCATCCACAGCCCGAGCCGCCATCCGCCCCTCCTTGATCGCCCAAACCACCAGCGACTGTCCCCGATGCATATCCCCAGCCACAAAAACTCCAGGCACACTCGTCTCATATCCTCCGATTGCCGTCTTCACATTCGTCCTCGGATCCACCGCAACCCGAAAAGCATCCGTCACATAAGCCTGGCTCCCCAGAAATCCTGCCGCAATCAGCACCAATTCCGCCGGAATCGTCTGCTCACTCCCCTCCACCGGAACCATCAGCATCCTCCCGGACTTCTCATCCTTCTTGGACTCCAAAGACACAATCACAGCCTTCTTCACGTTCCCATTCTTATCCTTCACAAACTCCTTCACCGTAGTCTGATAAATCCTGGGATCCTGCCCAAAGACCGCAATCGCCTCCTCCTGTCCATAATCCGTCTTAAGAACCTTAGGCCACTGGGGCCACGGATTCGAAGCGCTCCTCCTCTCCCCGGGCTTCGGCATCATCTCAAGCTGTGTCACCGACTTGGCCCCCAGACGAATGGCCGTCCCAACACAGTCATTCCCCGTATCGCCGCCGCCAATCACAAGCACATGCTTCCCCTCTGCAGGTATAAAAGCCTTATCCGCAAAATTCGAATCCAAAAGGCTCTTCGTCACAGAGGTAAGAAAATCCACTGCAAAATAGATATGCTTCCCATCCCTTCCCGGCACCTGAATATCCCGTGGATTCGCCGCTCCGCAGGCAAGCAAAATCCGATCAAAGTCCTTCTTCAATTCCTCCGGCGTAAGATCCTTCCCTACATCCACTCCCGTTTCAAACCTCACACCCTCCGCCTTCATAAGCGCAATCCTCCGATCGAGGATCCCTTTCTCCAGCTTCATATTCGGAATCCCATACCGCAAAAGTCCTCCAATGCGATCCCGTCTCTCATAAACCGTCACCAAATGCCCCCTACGGTTAAGTTGTTGTGCCGCCGCCAGTCCCGAAGGCCCGCTTCCAATCACAGCCACCTTCTTCCCGGTCCGCACCCTGGGAGGCCTTGGAACCACCCATCCGCTCTCAAAAGCATGCTCAATAATCGCCCGCTCATTCTCCTTCACCGACACCGGCTCCCCATTTACATTGCAGGTACAAGCCGCCTCACAGAGAGCCGGACAAACCCGGCAGGTAAACTCCGGAAAGCAGTGGGTCTTACAAAGCCGCTCATAAGCCTGCTTCCAATTCCCTGTATACACCAGATCGTTCGTCTCCGGAATCAAATTGTGCAGCGGACACCCCGAAGCCATCCCCGCAAGCATCTCTCCGTTCTGGCAAAAAGGAACACCGCATTCCATACAGCGCGCCCCCTGCCGCCTCTGCGTATCCAAAGACAGGAAAGTCCGAAACTCCCGAAAATGGCGGATGCGATCAAGAGGCTTCTCCACCTGTGCCGTTTCCCGTTCATACTCTAAAAATCCTGTGGCCTTTCCCATGATCTACTCCTCCGTTTCCCTGTTCTGAAAGCTCTCGTAAAATGCCTCCATCTGTGCCTGCTGTGTGCTCATCCCCTTTTCCTCCAATTTGGAAGAAAGAGCAATCATCTTCTTGTAATCATAGGGAATGATCTTCTTGAATTTAGGAAGATATTCCTCAAAATGCCCCAGTATCCACGCTCCGCGCTCCGATCCGGTAGCCTCCACATGCTCTTCAATCATGGTTTTCAGCTCCTGAACATCGTATTTATTCTCCACCTTCTCAATGGAAATCATATCCTTGTTCAGATTCCGGTAAAGATGGCTGTCTTCATCCAGTACATAGGCGATACCGCCGCTCATGCCGGCCGCAAAGTTTTTCCCGGTCCTTCCAAGAACCACTACCCGGCCGCCGGTCATATATTCACAGCCATGCTCGCCCACGCCCTCAACCACTGCATAAGCACCAGAATTACGCACGGCAAACCGTTCTCCGGCCACGCCGTTGATAAATACCTTTCCGCTGGTTGCACCGTAGAGTGCCACATTTCCCGCAATGATATTTTCCTCCGCCTTGTAACCACGGTTCTTAGGCGGATAAATCACAAGCTTTCCGCCGGAAAGTCCCTTTCCATAGTAGTCATTGGTATCCCCGCAGAGGGTCAGGGTTAGGCCCCTGGGGATAAAGGCCCCAAAGCTCTGTCCTCCCGTTCCCGTACAGGACACCCGAATGGTATCCTCTGGCAGACCCTCCTTGTGGCATCTGGTAATCTCCGCCCCCAGAATGGTTCCAAAGGCACGATCCGTATTTCCCACTTTCAGATCAATGGAAGCTTTTGTTCCCTTTTCCACTGCCGTTTTCATCTTTTTCAGCAAAACACACTCATCCAAAGTACGCTCTAACTGGAAATCATAAACCTTAGAGGGTGTAAAGGTTACGGAAGCTTCCTCCTTTCCGAAGGGATTGCATAAAATCTCCCTCAAATCAAGCCTTAAGGCCATGGGAAAAGCGGCATGCTTCTTTTCCCTTAAGAGATCGGTTCTTCCCACCATCTCGTCAATGGTCCGCAGGCCAAGCCTTGCCATATATTCCCGAAGCTCCCTTGCAATAAACCGCATAAAGTTCTCCACGTATTCCGGTTTTCCCTTAAAACGCTTCCGAAGCTCGGGATTCTGAGTCGCCACGCCCACCGGGCAGGTATCCAGGTTGCAGACACGCATCATTACACAGCCCATGGTCACCAAGGGGGCTGTGGCAAAGCCAAATTCCTCCGCACCTAACAGAGCCGCAATGGCCACGTCCCGGCCGCTCATCAGCTTTCCGTCCGTCTCAATGCGGACCCGGTTTCGAAGGCCGTTCTTTAACAGGGTCTGGTGGGTCTCAGCAAGGCCAAGCTCCCAGGGCAGCCCCGCATTGTGGATGGAGCTCTCCGGTGCGGCTCCCGTACCTCCGTCATAGCCGGAGATGAGAATCACCTGTGCACCGGCCTTTGCCACACCGGCGGCCACGGTTCCCACGCCTGCCTCTGACACCAGCTTTACGGAAATATCCGCATATTTGTTGGCATTTTTCAGATCATAGATAAGCTGTGCCAAATCCTCTATGGAGTAAATGTCATGGTGGGGCGGCGGAGAAATCAGGCTCACGCCGGGGGTGGAATGCCTTGTCTTCGCAATCCACGGGTACACCTTTTTGGCCGGCAGATGTCCGCCCTCCCCGGGCTTTGCCCCCTGTGCCATCTTGATCTGAATCTCACGGGCGCTGACCAGGTATCGGCTTGTAACACCGAAACGCCCCGATGCCACCTGCTTGATTGCAGAGCAGCGATCCTCCTCTCTTCCTGCGGAGTCCAGACGCTCATCGCTCTCTCCGCCCTCCCCGGTGTTGGATTTTCCGTGAAGATGGTTCATGGCAATGGCCAGCGTCTCATGGGCTTCCTGGGAAATGGATCCGTAGGACATGGCACCCGTCTTAAATCGCTTTACAATCTCTTCTACCGGCTCCACTTCTTCCAGGGGAATGGGATTTTCCGGATAGCAGAAATCCATCATGCTTCTAAGGTAGCCGCTTTGCTCCCGATCCACCTTGCCGGTGTATTCCTTGAACAATTCATAGTTTCCCGTCCATGCAGACTGCTGCAGAAGATGAATCGTCTCCGGGTTATAGCGGTGCTCCTCCCCGCCGCTTCTTCTCTTATGCTTCCCCAGGCTGTCTAAGGTAAGGTCTGTCTCAAGACCCAGGGGATCAAAGGCTTTCGTATGGTAATAATCTACCTGTGCCGCAATGTCCTCCATGCCGATGCCGCCTACCCGGCTTACGGTTCCGGAGAAATATTTATCAATCACTTCTTTCGAAATGCCGATTGCCTCAAAGATCTTGGCTCCCTGATAGGACTGAATGGTGGAAATTCCCATTTTGGAAGCAATCTTCACAATTCCGTGAAGAACGGCGGAATTGTAATCGTTGATGGCAGCATAGTAATCCTTGCCGAGCAGCCTTTCCTCGATGAGCTCTCCAATGGTATCCAGTGCCAGATAGGGATTGACCGCACAGGCACCATAGCCCAGCAGCGTGGCAAAATGATGCACTTCTCTGGGCTCCCCGGATTCCAGGATCAGAGCCAGGGAGGTCTGCTTCTTTGTGTTCACCAGATGCTGGTGAACGGCGGACACGGCCAGCAGGGAGGGAATGGGCATATGATTCTCATCCACGCCCCGATCCGACAGCACGAGAATATTGGCCCCGTCCTTATAGGCCTTGTCAACCTCCACAAAGAGCCGGTCAATGGCCCGGTCAAGCCGTGTGCTTTTGTAATAGGTAATGGGAACCACCGCAACCTGAAAGCCGTCCTTTTTCATGTGCTTGATTTTCAGCATATCCGTGTT
>JAAVZL010000033.1 GCA_022791635.1 Lachnospiraceae bacterium | reverse complement strand
TATTATAGAATTACAAAGGAGGTTGGCTATGAAAATCAATCATATTATCCGAGAAAAAAGAAAAGAATTATCATTGACGCAAGAACAAGTTGCTGAATTTTTAGGTGTATCAACCCCTGCTGTAAGCCGGCTTATAATGCTCAGGAAGCCTCCCGCCCTATCTGCCACTTCCCGCTGCGATACTCCCGGTAGGAAATAAGGAAATTTACCAGCCACCCCAGAGGCACCGCATACCAGACCATGGCGATACCGAATCGGGGAGCCATGGTGATGGCGAATATTACTCGCAGGGACAGGTTGGCAAGGTTGGCCACCGTGAACATTTTCATATCGGCGGCACCCCTAAGCAGGCCGTCCGTGCACATCTTAAGACCGATGAGGGCGAAGAAAAAGCCGATGAACCTTAAGTAGCTGCTTCCCGTGTCCAGAGCCAGCTTTGTTCCGTCGCTTCCCAGGAAAGAGGCGATGATGGGAAGATGGAAGAGCTCCAGAGCCAAGCAGAGAAGCAGAGCGAAGAAAGCCACCAACCGCAGGGCAGCGCGATAGCCCTTTATGACACGCTCCCGCTGCTCGGCTCCCAGATTCTGGGCTGTGTAGGAGGACATGGCATTTCCCAAGGCAGCCATGGGGACAATACAGATACTCTCCACCCGCATGCCCGCGGAGAAGCCTGCCAGCATCTGGGGACCGAAGCTGTTGACTACGGACTGAACCAGCATCATGCCGATGGAGACGGTGGACTGCTGAAAAATAGAAGGCAGGGCCACACGGCACATGGTGGAAAGCTCTTCGATGCTATAAAATTTACGAATAAATCGTGAAAAGGCCGAACTTTTTTCAGGAATCGTGTCATTTCCTGTCCCCGGATATTCCCGCAGCTCCTTAAGAAAAATCAAAAAGGAGAAGAGAGCGGAAATCCCCTGGGCAATCAGCGTCGCCCAGGCTACGCCGGCGATTCCAAGTCCCAGTGAGCGGACCAGATAGATATCCAGCACGATATTGAAAACTGAAGAAAAGATCAAAAGATACAGTGGAATCCGGGAACGCCCCAGGGCATTGAACATAGAGGACAGCACATTGTACATGAAGAGAAAAGGAAGTCCCATAAAGTAAATATTCAGATATTCCACTGCCATGTCAAGGATATCCTCCGGCGTTTTTAAGAATACCATAAACTGCCGCCCGAAGAGAAGTCCTACCACAGCCAGAAGCAGGCTGAGAGCCAGGAAGGTAAGCAGGGCAGTGGAGATAGACCGCTTCATGCGGTCAAATTCCCGGGCTCCGAAATACCGGCTGGTAAGCACGGAGGCTCCCACGCCGCCGCCGATGGCCACGCAGATAAACACATTGGTGAGAGAGTAGGAGGCCCCCACGGCGGCCAGGGCATTTTCGCTTACATAGCGGCCCACCACCATGGAGTCGGCCATGGTGTAAAACTGCTGAAACAGATTTCCGATGATCATCGGCAGTGCAAAGAGGAATAGGGCGCGCATGGGGCGTTCCTTCAATAAATAATCTTTTTCCATTTTGCAATTCTCCAGATTTCTACTTAAAACTTATCATTTCATCATAAGGTTTAGAACCTTTTCGCCGTTCTTTGGTTCCCGGCAAAAAAGCCCTTCTTTTATCATATCCCAAACACTGCCGAATGTAACATAGAAAAAGAAATTTGTCAAAGTCTTAAGTAGGAAAGCATTTTTTGTGGTGGAAAAAAGAAGTTCATGCTACAATAAAACTGTTTGGAGGAAAAAAACATGTACATCGCGGATTTACATATTCATTCAAAATACTCCAGGGCCACCAGCAGGGAATGCATGCCGGAGCATCTGGATCTGTGGGCCCGACGCAAGGGAATTCATCTGGTGGGCACGGGAGACTTTACCCACCGGGCCTGGAGAGAGGAGCTAAAGGAAAAGCTGGAGCCTGCGGAAGCAGGACTGTACCGGCTGAAAAAGGAATACCGCATTCAGGATAACTCGGCTCAGACCTCCTGGGATCCTCGCTTCGTGGTCACAGGGGAGATCAGTTCCATCTATAAGAAATACGACAGAACCCGTAAGGTCCACAGCCTGATTCTCCTTCCCGGCCTTGAGGAGGCGGCGCTGATTGCAGCTAAGCTTGAGACCATCGGCAATATCCACTCCGACGGCCGGCCCATCCTGGGCCTTGACTGCCACGACCTTCTGGAGCTTGTATTAGAGCTGTGCCCCCGGGCCATCTATGTGCCGGCCCACATCTGGACCCCGCACTTTTCCCTCTTTGGCGCCTTCTCCGGCTTTGATACGGTGGAGGAGTGCTTTGGGGATCTTACCCCTCACATTCATGCCCTGGAAACGGGTCTGTCCTCGGACCCGCCCATGAACTGGCGGGTTTCGGCTCTGGACCGTTTTTGGCTTATCTCCAATTCTGATGCCCACTCCCCTGCAAAGCTTGGACGGGAGGCCAATCTTCTGGATATCCCCCTGTCCTATGAGGGCCTTTACCGGGCCATTCAGGAAGGCGAGGGACTTAAGGGAACCATTGAATTTTTCCCGGAGGAGGGCAAATATCATTACGACGGCCATCGTAAATGCGGCGTCTGTCTAAGCCCTGGGGAGGCAGAGCTCCATCAGGGACGCTGCCCTGTGTGCGGCCGGAAGCTGACCACCGGCGTTTTCCACCGAATCTCACAGCTTGCGGACCGCCCGGAGGATTTTGTGAGACATGAGGCGAGAGCGTATGAAAGCCTGGTGCCTCTTCCCGAGGTGATCGGGGCTTCCGTGGGCCGTTCAGCCGCCAGCGTCAAAGTCCTGCGGGAATATGAATCCATGCTGGAAAAGCTAGGCCCGGAATTTGAGATCCTGCGGACGATCCCCATAGAGGATATTTGCAAAAATGCCGGTACCCTGATCGGGGAGGGCATCAAACGCCTGCGGGAAGGCAGGGTGGAACGCACCCCGGGATTTGACGGAGAGTACGGGAAAATCGCTCTTTTTCAGCCGGGGGAGCTTGACAGCCCGGACGGACAGATGAGTTTTCTGGACAGCCTGGGCCTGTTTGGCCAGGGACAGAACCAAAAAGTTGACTATTCCGAGATTAAATCGAAAAAAGGCGGTAATTATCCGGGAGAAATCAGCAAGGAAAGAAAAACAGAGGAAGCGAACGGAAAGGCAGTCGGGAGAGAAGCTTTGGAAAGCCGTGAACCGGAGAAGGAAGGAAAAGAGCGGCAAGCCGTCTTTGAGGACAACCCCCAGCAGCAGGAAGCCATTTGTTCTCAGGATCGGGCTGTGGCCGTGGCGGCCGGTCCGGGAACCGGAAAGACCTATACGCTGATTACCCACATCCTTTACCTTATTGAGGAATGCGGGGTAAAGCCGTCGGAGATCACGGCCGTTACCTTTACCAACCGGGCGGCAGGCCAGCTGAGAGACCGGCTTTTGCACAAGCCTGGAAAAAAGCAGGGATGGAAAAAGCTAAAGGCCGGGACCTTCCATGCCCTCTGTCTTTCCTACCTGGAGAAAAAGGGAGAAACCGGAATTCTCATAGACGGCGTGGAAGCCCTGGAAATTCTTCGGGAGCTTCTAAAGGAAGCCGGACAAAAACGAAAGCCGGAGCGTCTCCAGAGTCGGATATCCCTTTATAAGACGACAGGCGATAAAGAAAAGCCGGATTTGGGGGAAGTGGAGCTTCAAATGATGGAGGCTTACAACCAAAGACTAAAGGAGCAGGGGCTTTGGGATTACGATGATTTGCTGACGGAGACGATTCGCCTGTTAAAAGAGGAAAAGGCAGAGGAGATACCGGAAAAAGGAGCATATGCTTATTTGCTGGTGGATGAATTTCAGGATATCAACCCCATTCAGTATGAGTTGCTTAAGCTTTGGAATCGGAATGGAAAGCAGCTGTTCGTGATCGGAGATCCGGATCAATCCATCTACGGCTTTCGGGGAAGCAGCGCCTCCTGCTTTGAGACCCTTCAAGGCGATTATCCGGAGCTTAGAAAGATTACCCTGTATCGAAATTACCGCTCCACACCGGAGATTTTAAATGCGGCCCTCCCGGTGATTTCCCATAATCCGGGGCTCGTAAGAGCCCTTCTGCCTCAGTGTCCTTCCGGGCAAAGGGTTCGTCTTGTGACGTCTAAGAGTCCCAAAGAGGAGGCCCTCTTTGTGGCGGGCGAGATTGTACGCCAGGTGGGCGGCGTGGATATGCTTCAGGCCCATGAAGCCGCCCACACAGGAGAAGGAGAGAGAAGCCGGAGCTTTGGAGATATTGCGGTTCTTTACCGGACCCACCGGCAGGCCGAGCTTATAGAACAGTGTCTGAAGCAGGAGGGCATTCCCTGCGTGATTGGCGGCAGAGACAGCTTTCTTTCAGAGCCGGCGGTCAGGGGGAGTGTAAGCTTCTTTCGGCATCTGCTGCATCCTGAGGATACCCGCTCTGAGGAGATCTGCAGGCGCCTTTTGGGGGACAGCTGCGAGGACTTTTCGAAGATGGCGGAGAAATATACGCCCCTGGCACAAAAGACCAGGCCTGAGAAGCTGTTCACCCAGTGGGCGGCCGACATGGGGCTGAGCCGGGAGACCTCCATAAAGAAGCTTATAGACATGGCCGGATTTGCAAAAACCATGGGAGAATTCCTGAACAGTCTGCTTCTGGGGGTGGAAAGCGATTTGAGGCGTCATCCGGGAAGGCGTTATACCTCGGATGCCGTACATCTCATGACCCTTCACGGCGCAAAGGGACTGGAATTTCCCGTTGTTCTGCTCTGCGGCCTTAAAAAAGGACTGCTTCCTCTGGAGACGGGAGCAGGGCAGACCGATGTTGCGGAGGAGCGCAGGCTTTTCTATGTGGGCATGACAAGGGCAAAAGAGGAGCTGGTGCTTCTCACCTCCCAGGAGCCCTCTGGCTTTCTGGACGAGCTTCCGGGGGAGGATTTGAGCAGAGAGGAGGCCTTTGTGAGAAAGCAGGAGGATCAGGGGGTTCAGCTGAGCTTGTTTGATTTTATGGGATAATGGCTTACTCACTCGCCTCGGAGTGTTCCTTCTTCATAATTCCGACACAAATCAAGAAAGGCTCTGGCCGAGGAGGTCAAGAGCTTTTCCTTATGATAAAGGAACCGGAACTTGCGGGGGAAGCTTAATCCCTCCACGGTAACCGATACGACAAGTCCTTTCTCCAGAGGACCGGTGACCATCCGATAGGGCAGCACCGCAATCCCCAGGCCGCTTATGACCGCATTTACCAAGGCGGTGGTGCTGGTGGCCTCCCACACAGGCGTGACAGAGAGGCCGGCGCCTATAAGAGCCCGCTCAAAGGTCTCCCGGGTGCCGCTTCCCTGCTCCCGCAGAAGAAATTTTTGCTGCAGAAACTCCTCTGTGGAAAGCCGCTGTCCCTGCCGGAAGCTACCGTCGGCCGGGCAGATGATTTCCAGCCGATCCTCCATGTACTCCTCCGACACAAGCACGGGAACGTGGGAAATGCCCTCTACCAGTGCAAAATCCAGCTCATTTTTCAGAAGCTTCTGCTCAAGCTGCGCCTGGGGAGCAACGGTTGCCTGAAGCTCGGTGCCGGGAAATCGCTCATAAAAGGCCTTCACATAGCCGGGCAAAAACTGAGAGCCGATGGTGATGCTGGAGCCCACCCGCAGAATTCCGAAGGAATCCCAATTTCTCATACCCTTCTCCATATCGTCAAACAGGGAAAGAATGGGAGAGGCGTACTCCCAAAACCGCTGCCCTGCCTGGGTAATCTTTAGCCTTCTTCCAATCCGATCAAAGAGAATGACTCCGTAATACTGCTCCAGCTCCCGAATGGCAAGGCTCACCGCAGGTTGTGTCATATGCAAATCTTCCGCGGCCCTTGTGGTATTGCATTGATTTTCATAGACAGATAGAAATATTTTCAGATGGCGAATGGTCATGGGGACGCTCCTTATATTGAAATGCTTATGAAAATAATAAAATTATATTATTTTTCTTATGTATTTGCAAGTGATATACTGGAAAAAAGAGGAGGGGATCACTTGACCGGGAATAAGAAGATATACAGAAAGCTGTTTTCATCGACCTTTCAGCTGAGCGCCTGCACCTTTGGAGGCGGCTTTGTCATCATACCGCTGATGCGGAAGAAATTTGTAGAGGAGCTCCACTGGATTGAGGAGGAGGAAATGATGGATTTCACAGCCATTGCTCAGTCCTCCCCGGGGGCCATTGCCGTGAATGCCTCCATTCTGGTGGGCTATCATGTGGCCGGAGCAGCCGGAGCCCTGGTTACCGTGTTGGGAACGGTTCTGCCGCCCCTTTTGATCATCTCCGTGATTTCCTTTTTTTACAGAGCCTTTCGGGATAACGCGCTGGTCAATATGGCGATGACCGGCATGCTGGCCGGGGTGGCGGCCGTGATCTGTGATGTGGTACTGTCCATGGGAAAGGAGCTTCTTAAGAAAAAGAGGGTTCTGTGGGCAGTCATATTGCTGGCTTCCTTTGGGGCCGTGTATTTCCTGCAGGTAAATATCATTCTGATTATTTTGGTCTGCGGCGCGGTGGGGGCTTTGGATACCCTCCGTCAGGAAAGAAGAGGGGGGAAGGGACATGAGATATCTTGAGCTGTTCTTTAGCTTTTTTCAAATCGGGCTTTTCAGCATCGGAGGCGGCTATGCGGCCATGCCTCTCATACAGCATCAGGCGGTGGATCTTCACGCATGGCTTACCATGACCCAGTTTGCGGACATCATGACCATTGCGGAGATGACACCGGGTCCCATTGCCATCAATTCCGCCACTTTCGTGGGAATCCAGGTGGCGGGAATTCCCGGGGCTCTGGTGGCAACCCTGGGCTGCATTCTTCCGTCCTGCGGGATTGTGCTGACGCTTGCCTGGCTGTATGCCTGTTATCAAAGTCTAACGCTGGTGCAGGGAGTGCTTGCAGGACTCAGGCCCGCCGTCGTGGCCATGATTGCCTCCGCCGGCATTTCCCTTATCTGCCTGTCCTTCTTCGGAGAGCGCAAGCCCCCGGCAGACATAAGCGGCATCAACGGGATTTCCGTGCTTCTCTTTGGGGCCGGGCTTGTGGCCCTTCGCAGATGGAAAATCAGTCCTATCTGGGTGATGGCGGGAGCCGGTGTGGCGGGTGTGGCGCTGTATTCGGTTTTTTGAGCTATTTTTCTGTCGAAAAACGCTTGAAATCCCCCGTTTTTTATGCTACAATTTAAAAGCTGTCTATCTTGACAGGGAACTGCAGGGACTTGCAGGGATAGCTCAGGGTAGCTTGCTGTGGAAGTATCGGAGCAGCATTGACTGGGAATTGGGAAGAAGTTCACAAATAAGAATAAAGAGGTGAAAATCATGAAGGAAGGAATCCATCCGGCGTATTACCAGGCAACCGTAACCTGTAACTGCGGCAACACATTCGTAACAGGTTCCACAAAGAAAGATATCCATGTTGAAATTTGTTCCAAGTGTCATTCGTTCTATACAGGACAGCAGAAGGCTGCGGCAGCCCGTGGACGTATTGATAAGTTCAATCGTAAATATGGTATCAACAAATAAGAATGTGAAGTCAGGGTTGAGGTTGGAAAATCTCACCCTGTTTTACTATGTACAGGCCCGTGCAGAGGAAATGAATAAGCTGTATGGCAAAAGATATGGCGTGGGCTTAGGCGGACGCCATGGAGGAGAAACATGAAGAATGCATGCAAATCTTCGGGAATCGGTGGGCAGGCCGTCTTGGAAGGCATCATGATGAAAAATCAGGAGGTCTATTCCATCGGCGTGCGCAGACCGGACGGAGAGATTGAAGTTAACTTAAGTACCCATGAGGGGATTGGAAATAAAAAGCTGAAAAAGGTGCCGCTGATCCGGGGAGTGATCAATTTTGTAGATTCCCTGGTACTGGGCATGAAGTGCCTGACCTTTTCCGCCAGCTTTTACGATGAGGAGGAGGCAAAGCCCTCCAAGGCGGATGTGGCCCTGCAGAAGATATTCAAGGACAAGGCGGAAAAAATCGTGATGGGCGTCACGGTAGCCTTTTCCATTGTGATGGCAGTGGCTATCTTTATGATTCTGCCCTACTATCTGGCGGATATTTTCCGCCGGTATATTGTATCGGATACGGTGCTGGCAGTGGTGGAGGGCGCTATCCGTCTTCTGCTGTTTATCCTGTACGTGCTGCTGATTTCTCTAATGCGGGATATCCAGAGGGTATTCCAGTATCATGGGGCCGAGCACAAATGCATCAACTGTATTGAGCACGGACTGGAGCTTAAGGTGGAAAATGTACGCAAAAGCTCCAAGCACCATAAGCGCTGCGGAACCAGCTTTATGCTGATTGTGATGGTAATCAGTATTATTTTCTTTATCTTCATCCGGGTAGAATCCCCCATTTTGCGGGTGCTCTACCGGGTGGCCCTGGTTCCGGTGATTGCGGGAGTGTCCTATGAATTCATCCGCCTGGCAGGCAACACGGATAATCTGATTATCCGCATTTTAAGCCTTCCCGGCATGTGGCTTCAGTCCCTGACCACCAAGGAGCCCGACGACGACATGATCGAGGTGGCCATTGCGGCCGTAGAGGCGGTCTTTGACTGGAGAGCTTACCAGGGACGAAGCGAGGAGGAAGAGCCGGAGCCGGAGATACCCGCTGTGACAGAGGAAGAAGCGACAGAGGAAGAGGCTCTGCAGCAGGAAAACGCGTCGGAGCTAGAGCCGATAGAGGAAGCAATACAGGAAAAAACAGCTCTGCAGGATCTCCAGGATATCGAGGATATCCTGGAAGCAAAGGAGTGACCCTCTTAGAGGCCTGCCGGTATGGAGAAGAGCAGCTTAGGGCGGCAGGCGTACCGGAGGCAAAGCTGGACGCCTGGCTTCTGCTGGAGTATGTAAGCGGCTGCAGCAAAAGCCATTACTACGCATACCAGGAGGAGCAGCTGACGGAGGAGACGAGAAAGCGCTATCTGGACGCTCTTGGGCAGAGAAGCAGTCGGGTTCCCCTTCAATATATCACGGGTGCTCAGGAATTTATGGGCCATATCTTTCTGGTGAATGAAAACGTGCTGATCCCCCGTCAGGATACGGAAATCCTGGTGGAAGAGGCGCTTGAATATTTAAAGCCGGGGATGCGGTTTCTGGATCTCTGCACGGGATCCGGCTGTATTCTCTTAAGCCTCCTGCTGGCATGCCCGGAGGCTGAGGGAGTGGGATCGGATATCTCCCCAAAAGCCTTGGAGACGGCCGGCAAAAACCGGGATCGCCTGATGCCGGCAGCGGAATTGACAGAGAGCGATTTATTCGCCGGACTAAATGGTCCCTTTGATCTGATTGTATCCAACCCTCCCTATATTCCAAGAAGTGAGCTTTCCGGACTCATGGAGGAGGTGCGGGATTATGAGCCCGTGTCCGCCCTTGACGGACATGAGGACGGCCTGTATTTTTACCGGAGAATTGCAGAGGAAAGCCCCTCCTATTTAGTGCCGGGCGGAAGGCTGTACCTGGAAATCGGCTATGATCAGGGACATTCGGTGCCGGAGCTTTTGCGGGAGGCAGGCTTTTGCGAGATAGAGGTGAAGAAGGATTTGTCCGGCCTGGACCGGGTAGTAAAAGGGGTTTATCCCGGTGCCGGAAGGACATTACGGAACTGAAACAGTAATGTCCTGAACAGTGCCAGAACAAGTTACAGGCACATGCTTTTGTGACTGGAAGTTGTTCTTGACGAGGGGTGCCGGAAGGACATTACGGAACTGAAGCAGTAATGTCCTGAACAGTGCCAGAACAAGTTACAGGCACATGCTTTTGTGACTGGAAGTTGTTCTTGACGAGGGGTGCCGGAAGGACATTACGGAACTGGAATGGAGGAAGAACATGTTTGATAAATTAGAGGACCTGCTGCTGCGGTTTGAGGATGTATTAAACGAGCTCAACGAGCCCTCAGTGGTAAATGATCAGGAGCGCTTCCGAAGGCTCATGAAGGAACAGAACGACTTACAGCCCATCGTAGACGCCTACCGGGAGTATAAGAAATGCAAGGAGACCGTAGAGGACAGCCTCCAGATGCTGGAGGAGGAAAACGACGAGGAAATGCGGGAGATGCTCAAGGAGGAGCTCGGTGAGGCCAAGGAGCGCATTTCCCAGCTTGAGCACACCATGAAGATTCTGCTTCTTCCCAAAGACCCCAACGACGACAAGAACGTGATTGTGGAGATTCGGGCCGGAGCGGGAGGAGACGAGGCTGCTCTGTTTGCGGCGGAGATTTACCGTATGTACGTCCACTATGCGGAGAGCCGCCGCTGGAAGATAGAAGTCATGGAGGCGGACGAGATCGGCATCGGCGGAATGAAGAGCGTCACCTTCCAGATCAACGGACAGGGAGCCTATTCCGTCATGAAATATGAGTCCGGCGTGCACCGGGTACAGCGGGTGCCGGAGACCGAGTCCGGCGGACGGATTCACACCTCCACCATTACCGTGGCTGTGATGCCGGAAGCAGAGGAGGTGGACGTACAGATTGACGAGAGGGATATCCGTATCGACGTGATGCGGGCCTCCGGAAACGGCGGCCAGTGCGTCAATACCACAGACTCCGCCGTACGTCTGACCCATTATCCCTCCGGAATCGTGGTCTACAGCCAGACAGAGAAGTCTCAGCTCCAGAATAAGGCCAAGGCCTTTGCGCTTCTACGGGCAAAGCTCTACGATATCGAGTGCCAGAAGGCTCACGATGCGGAGGCAGAGGCCAGAAGAAGCCAGATCGGAACGGGAGATCGCTCCGAGAAAATACGGACCTATAACTTCCCCCAGGGCAGGGTGACGGATCACAGAATCGGCCTTACGCTCTATAAGCTGGATAAGGTTATGAACGGAGATATTCAGGAAATAATTGACGCTTGTATTGCAGCCGACCAGGCGGCGAAGCTGGCGAAGATGAATGAAGAGTGAGAGGCTTAACTTTGCAGGCTTAACTTCATGACATCGGGCTGCCGCAGGAGGTTTTTATGGCAGGCACACGCAGTCAAACCATCGACGCATTGAAGGGAATCGCCATCCTGATTGTGATGCTGGGGCATGTCTTAAGCTGGAATCACATGGAGGATGATTATCTCTACGATGCCATTAAAGTAATTCAAATGCCGCTGTTTATTCTGGTCAGCGGCTATTTGTGCGGAATCGGGAGGCCTGTGAAAACATGGGCCGATTACGGAAGGGTGCTGAAGAAGCGGGCCCTTGCCTACCTGGTTCCCTTCTTTTTTTGGATCATCCTACAGCATCCCCTAACGGCGGTTTCCAATATTGCAGAGACCCTGTTTGCCTTGGACAAGGGTCTGTGGTTTCTAATGACCCTTTTCCTTTTGAATGGAATGCTCTATACGGCCCAGCTTTTGGGAGCTCTGTCAGGACGCTGGGAAAAGCCGGTATTCTGGCTGGTGTACCTGGGGCTTGCCGCCTTTGTGGTGCTGGAGACCCTTCTCGGATGGGAATTCTTAAGTCCCGGCCTTACACGGCTCTATCTCCCCTTTTATCTGACAGGATACCTTGCAGGGCTTCACCGGGAATGGCTTGCGAGAATCTCAGGAGCTTTCAGGAGCACCTGCTTTGGCATTGCTCTGGCAGGCTTCCTCTATCTGGTGATTGCCCGTGACCTGCTGGATGTAGGGAGCCTGCTGCTTCTGGGGCAGCAGATTCTGTCCTCCTTTTTAGGCTGCTATGTGGTAATCTACCTGGTATCCCTGTGGAAAATGGGAAAGGGCAAGGACTTCGCCGCCTGGCTGGGGGGCTATACCCTGGAGATTTATGTGCTCCACTTTCATTTTGCCACAGTCCTCAATCAGGGAAGAACCTACGAGCTCTATACCTGGCAGGGAGCCCTGTTTGTACTGGCTTCCTTTGCGGTTATGAGCCTGATCACCGGGGCAATTATCTTTGTGACAAAAAAGCTGCCCCTCCTTGATTTCCTTTTATATGGTAAATTACCTCAGCGAAACAGACAAGGTCATTAAGTTAAGCCTGCAAAGACGGTCGGCGCAGGGGAGGAGGGCCGCCCCGGTGAGGAGTTATCCTAAGGGGTACCAAGCAAGGCTTGGTGGATTCCTTAGGATCTAGGTGGCGGTTCTTGCCCGAAGCCTTTATAAGCCTTTCATGGCTTAACTTCATGACCTTGGCGTCACAGATGAGTCTGATTAAGTAGGCTAAAAACAGGAGAACAGAAATGGGATTCACTTCACTGATCTTTTTAGGCTTTTTTCCAATTGTATTTATCATTTACCTACTGATACCTTCCGGAGGAAGGGCTCTCTGGCTTCTTGCGGCCAGTTATCTCTTCTGTATGAGCTTTGGCGTAAAGTATGCTTTGGTGCTGCTTATCTCCACCCTGGGAACCTGGGCAGCCGGCCTTGCTCTGGAGAGGCTTAAGAACCATTCCTCCAGGAAATGGCTCCTGGCCGCAGCGATTTTACTCCATGTATTTCTGCTCTGCTTCTTTAAGTACGACAGCAGAAATCCGGTGCTTCCGGTAGGAATCTCCTTCTATACCTTTCAGGCAATCGGCTACCTGGCAGACATTTTACAGGGCAGAGCCAAAGCGGAGAGAAATATCATCTATTTCGGCTTGTTCCAGGCCTTTTTCCCCAAGCTGGTCCAGGGCCCCATCGAGCGCTCCCATGATCTTCTGGAGCAGCTCCGAAGCCTCCCATCCGTCAACCTTCCGGACCCGGATCGCATCCGTGAGGGCGGACTTCTCCTTCTGTGGGGACTGTTTCAAAAACTGATGATAGCCGATCGGCTTGCCATTCCCGTAAATGCCGTTTACAGGCAGTTCGGAGCCTTCGGCGGCGTGGAAATTTTGCTGGCAACGGTGCTCTATGCCTTCCAGATTTACTGTGATTTTGCAGGCTATACCAGCATGGCACGGGGAATTGCCCGCATCTGCGGGATCGAGCTTACGGAAAACTTCCGCCGTCCTTACCTGGCGATATCTGTCCGGGACTTTTGGCGCAGGTGGCATATCTCCTTAAGCAGTTGGCTTCGGGATTACGTCTATATCCCTCTGGGAGGAAGCCGGAGAGGACTCCTGCGAAAATATGTAAATGTGATGCTTACCTTTGTGGTCAGCGGCATCTGGCACGGAACCGGCTTTCACTTCCTTTTGTGGGGCTGTATGCACGGAGCGGCCCAGCTTTTGGAGACGGGCTTTCAGAAGCTTCCCAAGTGGCTTCGGCGGATTGGCGTTCTCTGCTTTCTGACTGCCTCCTGGATGGTATTTCGCGTCAATTCCCTGGGAGATTTGAAGGGAATGCTGAGAATCCTGATAACGGATCCGTACCTTAGGGATCTGAACGGAATGGAGCTTGGAGGGCTGGAATGGCTCCTTGTGGCTGTGGGGATTTTGCTGGTCATCGGAAAGGATCTCTTAAACGAGCGGGGCATAAGCATTCGGGCCTGGCTGGCTTTGCGGCGCTGGCCTCTTCGGGCTTTGATTTATACGGCGCTTCTTTCAGGAATTATCATATTCGGCGTATATGGAGGTGCATATGATACCAGTCAGTTTTTGTATACACAGTTTTAGCGGCAGGAGCGCCGCCATACGGTTTGCGGCCATGGCCCTTCTGGTGGCGCTGCTGACAGGCCTGACCATAAAGGCCTGCAACTACCTCATTGTGGACGACAGCAAAAGCTATACCAGACTCACCATGCATGAGCTGTATGAGACAGAAGGGGCCATTGACACCCTGTTTCTGGGCAGCTCCCACTGCTTCCGGGCCTACGATCCCAATCTTTTTACAGAGCTTACCGGAAAGACTGCCTTCAACCTGGGCTCCTCCTCCCAAAACTACGATACCTCCTACTATCTTTTGCGGGAGGCCGTAAGAACCCACGAGATCAAAACCGTTTATCTGGACATGCACTATAAATTCCTCTTCGTGGATAAGACAGACCGGGATCTGGTGCAGGCCAATATCATTTCCGACTATATGAAGCCCTCCTTCAATAAGCTGGAATTCCTCACCCAGACCGCAGAGCTTCGCCAGCTTACCAACCGCATCTTCCCCTTCCGCCGTGACTGGAAGAAGCTGGGGGATCCTTCCTATATAAAGGAAGTTCTGAAAAACAAGCAGACAAGAGCCTACCGGGACTTTGAGCCGGTGGTCTTGGAGCAGGAGCGCTATGCGGGAAAGGGTTTTGTCTACTCCGAGGAGGAGCTGGATGCAGAGGCCATTACCTGGTGGGAAAACTTCGGAAAGGTGGAGGAGGATATGAACAGCACGGTCACCTACACCCTCTCCTATCTGGAGCGGATCGTGAAGCTCTGCAGAGAAGAAAATATTCGGCTGATCCTTGTGACGGCCCCCAGCTTTGACGAGTATCTGGAGGCCATCGGCCCCTATGATCCGGCTCACGCCTACATCAAGGAGCTGGCAGCCCAATACGAGGTTCCCTACCTGGACCTGAATCTGTGCAAAGAGGAGTACCTAAGCCTTGCGGAGGACAGCTTTCTGGACGTGGATCATCTGAACGGCAAAGGAGCCGGGATCGTCACAGAGCTGCTTGCCCAGATGGATTCCAGGCTGGATTCCGGCCAGCTGAACATTGACGAATATTTTAACCCATGGTATGATGAAAGATAACAGTTCAGGCGGATACTCAGGCACAATAGAAGGCGTCTTGGAGCTGAAATAGGAAGCGTATGGTGGAAAAACGATGAAAATTATGGCAAATCGCATGGATCGGGGATTTTTCCGATACCAGAAGGAATTTGAGGATAGAGCCCTGGAGGTGCTGCGCTCCGGGTGGTATGTGCTGGGAAATCAGGTAAAGAGCTTTGAGGAGGAATTTGCAGCCTACACAGGCGGCGGCTATTGCGTAGGCCTGGCAAGCGGCCTGGACGCCCTGTGGATTGCCTTCCGGGTTCTGGGAATCGGACCCGGGGATGAGGTGATTGTGCAGGGAAATACCTACATTGCCAGCGTCATGGGCATTACTATGAACGGGGCAACCCCCATATTTGTGGAGCCGGATGAATATTTTAACATCGATACGGCGAAAATTGAGGAAAAGATCACAGAGCGCACCAAGGCCATTCTGGTGGTACACCTCTACGGCCAGGCGTCGAAGATGGATGCGGTGACAGAGCTTGCCAGGAAGTACGGACTGCGGCTGGTAGAGGACTGCGCTCAGTCCCATGGAGCTTGCTTTGACGGGCAGATGACGGGAACCTTCGGGGATGTAGGCTGCTTTTCCTTCTATCCCTCCAAGAACATCGGAGCCTTTGGGGACGGAGGCGCCGTTGTGGTGAAGGACGAGGAGCTTGCCCGGGAGTTTCGGATTTTCCGCAATTACGGAAGTGAGAAGCGCTATTATAATAAGGAAGTAGGTGCCAATTCCCGCCTGGATGAGCTGCAGGCAGGGCTTCTGCGGGTGCGTCTTGCCCATGTGGAGGAGTGTGAGCAGGAGCGGGTGCAGATTGCAGAGCGCTACAAAAGAGAGCTTCACAATCCCAAGCTCATACTTCCGGAAGTGCGAGAAGGGGCAACGGCCGTGTGGCATCAGTATGTGGTGCGCTGTCAGGAGCGGGAGGCTTTGATTTCTTATCTCAACGAGCGGGAGATCGGGACCATCATTCACTATCCCATTCCGCCCCATCTGTCGGAGGCTTACGCTTACCTGGGATATAAAAAGGGAGCCTTCCCCATTACCGAGCAGTATGCAGATGAAGTGCTGTCCCTTCCCATGTACAACGGGATGACAGACGAGGAGCAGACCTATGTGATAGAAGCCCTGAACAGCTTCTAGGAAATGTGTGAAAGGCCAGGAGGCAGACTATGAATATTAAGGACCAGTATAAGATTCTGGAATTTGGAGATCTGGGAGACGAGCGGGGCAATCTGGTAGTGGTGGAAGGAAATCAGGATATTCCCTTTGAGATCAAGCGGGTATTTTATATCTATGGCTCGGACAGCGAGGTGGTCCGGGGACAGCATGCCAATCGAAAGGCGGAATTTGTCCTCATCAATGTAAGCGGCACCAGCAAGGTGCGGGTGGACAACGGCTTTGAGGAGGCGGTGATTGAGCTTAACCGTCCCCGCATGGGCCTTTATCTTCCCACCATGCTGTGGAAGGATATGTATGATTTCAGCGAGGATTCCGTGCTTCTGGTGCTGAGTAATATCCACTACGACGGAACGGAATATATCCGCAATTATGATGATTATTTAAAAGAGGTAGGAGGCACCAAGGGTCGATGAGCAGGCTTTCAATTATTGTTCCCGTGTACTGGAATTCCGATACGCTCATGCTTCTCTATGAGGATATGCGGGAGAAGATTCTCCACAAGCTGGAGGACTATGAGATTGTATTTGTGGACGACGGGTCTGGGGACAATTCCTGGGAAATTATGAATCAGATACGGGATATGGACGAGCATGTAAAGCTGGTGAAGCTGTCCCGGAATTTCGGGGAGCATGCGGCCATTCTGGCAGGACTGTCCAACTGTACCGGCGACTGTGCGGTGACCAAGCAGGCGGATCTCCAGGAGGATTCCGAGCTGATTCTCGAGATGTATGAGAAATGGAAGGAAGGCAATAAGGTGGTCCTGGCCGTTCGCTCGGATCGGGACGAGGGGGCGGTGAAGAAGTTTTTTGCCAACCTCTACTATACCCTTATGCGCAAGCTGGTGATCAAGGACATGCCCAAAGGCGGCTTTGACTGCTACCTTTTGGATCGCCAGGTGATTCAGGTGCTTTTGATGCTGGATGAAAAGAACTCGGCCCTGACTCTTCAGGTGCTGTGGGTGGGCTTTAAAAGCGACAAGGTTTATTTTCACCGGAAGGCCCGGGAGATCGGAGAGTCCCGCTGGACTCTTTCCAAGAAAATCAAGCTGGTGCTGGATTCTATGATGAGCTTTTCCTATTTTCCTGTGCGCTTTATGTCGGGAATGGGAGGACTTTTTGCCTTTGTCTCTGTGATCTGGGCCATTGTGCTGGTGGTTCAGCGCCTCACAGGGGTGGAGGATGTGGAGGGCTGGACCTCCATGATGGTTCTGATGCTTTTTGGTTTTGGGGTGATTATGGTGATGCTGGGGCTTTTGGGCGAGTATATCTGGAGGGCTCTCGATGCCTCCCGGAACCGGCCTCCCTTTTTGGTGGACGAGACCAGGGGCTTTGACGATAAGGAATGAGAGAAGCGTATGGATAAGATTTCGGTGATTGTTCCCTGTTATAATGAGCAGGAGGCCATTCCTATATTTTATAATGCCATCGGGAAGACGGCGGAGGCCCTTTCGGACGTTGAGCTGGAGCTTTTGTTTGTCAATGACGGCTCTAAGGATGAGAGCTTGAAGGAAATGAGGGAGCTTGCGGCAAAGGATGAGCGGGTGAAATATGTAAGCTTTTCCAGAAATTTCGGAAAGGAAGCGGCCATGTATGCGGGCTTAAGCTATGCCTCCGGAGATTATGTTGCCATTATGGATGTGGATCTGCAGGATCCGCCGGAGCTTTTGCCAGAAATGTATCGAAGCATCCGGGAGGAGGGCTATGACTGTGTGGCTACCCGCCGGGTGACGAGGAAGGGTGAGCCTCCCATCCGATCCTTTTTTGCAAGGAGGTTTTATGGGCTGATGCACAGGCTGTCCAAGACAGAGATTGTGGACGGTGCCCGGGATTACCGGCTGATGACCCGGCAGTTTGTGGATGAGCTTCTGCGTCTGGGAGAGTATAACCGGTTTTCCAAGGGACTTTTCGGCTGGGTGGGCTTTGAGACCAAGTGGCTGGAATATGAGAATGTGGAGCGCAGCGCCGGGGAGACCAAGTGGTCCTTTTGGAAGCTCCTTGTGTACAGTGTGGAGGGGATTGTGGGATTTACCACGGCGCCTCTCATGATTGCGGCCTTTATGGGAATTTTCTTTTGCGTGGTAGCTTTTTTTGCCATCTGCTTTATTGTGATCCGCACGTTGCTTTACGGGGATCCGGTGTCCGGCTGGCCCTCTATGACGTGTATCATTGTATTTCTGGGAGGAATTCAGCTGTTCTGTATGGGCATCCTGGGAGAGTATCTGGCGAAAACCTATATGGAGACCAAGCGGCGTCCTATTTTTATCTGTAAGGAGACGAATGTTCATGAATAAATTGCGACCGCTTCTGGCTGTTTTTGCCCTTTTGCTTGCGGGGATGCTGTTCTGGAATATTACCCTCCAAAGGGAGCTTGCGAAGTACAAGCCTCAGGTGGAGGCTTATCTTCCGGAGGATCTTTACGTGGCGGTGGGAAGCACTATTGAGATCTACAACGATCAGGTGGCCTGGGCCGGTGTCCGGGAGGGCTATTCCTTTAACTGGGACTGTGCCGTGGGGGAGAATCTGGCGGATCGCTTTTCCGTTACCGGAAAGGAGGAGCAGCTGGGGGATTATCCTCTCACTCTTACCATTTATGATTACAATGTAAATGAGGTGCTTTCTTTTAAGAGCACCCTCCATGTGGTGGAGGAAGTCCTGGAGGGGGAGTATTCGATTCTGAATATGGGAGACAGTCTGTCCAACGGCAGGGAATGGTACCGTACCATTTACCACAGGTCCGATGGACAGATTACGTTTACGGGAACAAGAGGCTGGACCCGATATAGTCATGAGGGGCGGAGCGGCTTTTCTGCGGAGGATTATCTGAATCCCACGGAGTATTTTTCCGACGGGGTCAGTGAGGGGATTCAGCCTTTTTACGATCCGGTTCAGGAGATGTTTGACTGGAATTATTATAAGCTTTTTACGGGAAAGGATCCGGATGTGATTCAGATTTTCCTGGGAACCAACGGGCTGGAGGATGATCCCTCAAAGACTGTGGACGCTATTGCCCAGATGGTGAAAAATATTCGCCGGCATGACAAGGAGATTCCGATTTATCTGGTAAATACTATTTATTGGGCAGATCAGGAGAAGATTGGCACTATGGTCCGGCAGGATGGAACGGCTTTTCTCCAGGGGGAGTTTAAGAACCGCTGTGATAAGCGGATTATGGATCTTATGAGGGCCATGGACAAGCGCTTCGGCAAGATGGACGGCGTTACGCTGATTCCTTTGGCGCTGATGCATAACAGCAGGGAAAATTTTCAGGCAGGGGATGCGCTGCACCCTGCGGAGGCCGGAGATCAGCAGTTTGCAGAGGTGATGTACAGCGTGTATTGCGGGACGCTGGAATAAAAACAGCATTCCTATGTGGATGCGGAACTGGAACAGTAATGTCCTGAACAGTGCCAGAACAAGTTACAGGCACATGCTTTTGTGACTGGAGCTTGTTCTTGACGAGGGGTACTGGAAGGACATTACGGAACTGGAATGGAGGCTATGATGCTGAAAAAAGCCTATCAAGGAGCGCTGGAATTTTTTGAGAAATTTTATTGGGTATTTTTTGCGGCAGCCTGTCTGACCTTGGCTTTTTATTGCTTCCGGTGTCTGGATGTGCAGTATGTGGATTCCTGGGATGAGGCGCGCCATGGGGTGAATGCCTATGAGATGATTCAGAATGGGGATTATATTCGGCATACGTATAATTATCAGGTGGATGACTGGAATTTGAAGCCCTCTGTGAGTTATTGGGGGATTATTTTGGGGTTTCGGCTGTTTGGGTATACGGTGTTTGGTCTGCGGTTTTCTTCGGCCCTGGCTTACCTTCTGACAGGAATTGGGTGCGGCCTGTTTGCCAAGCGCTACAGCAAAGAGGCCTCGATTCTGGTGCTGGGATTTTTCTGTGCCAATACCCTTCCCTTGTCGGCTCATCTGGCCAGGTCGGGGGATGCGGACAGCCTGTATCTGATGCTTTTTACCTTTGCCATGCTGGCTATGCTTCGGATACGGGAGAATCACAGGAATCTGTATGTGTGTGGCTTGCTTTTTTCTCTGGCGTTTCTTACAAAAAGCTGGCATGCGGGAATGATAGCGGTGATCGGGGGTCTGTATCTGTTGGCTACCAGAGAGCTTTTTACTCTGCGGCTGAAGGAGTGGGGATGGTTTCTTCTGTCCGTGTTTGCGCCCCTTGTGGGATGGTTTGGATGGCGCTATACGAAGGATGGGTTTACATTTCTGAGGCAGATGGTGGAGGTGGATCTCTTAGCCCGGACAGGGAGTGCAGACTTTGAGGGGCACGCCTTTCCGTTTTCCTTTTATTTTGATACGGTTTTTGGGAATGAGGCTTTTGTTTACCGGTGGCTGGTGGGGATCTGTATTTTGGGACTGGCGGTTGGAGGGGTTCTTCTCCTTCGAAAGAGGCTGGATGTGAAGGCAGCCGTTTCGGAGAGCCTTGGATATCTGCTGTGGTTTTTTGTTCCCTTTCTTGGGTTTTCCTGTATTCAGACAAAGCTGATCTGGTACTGCTATCCTTGTACGGTTCCTCTGTTTCTTGGGGCGGCGATCTTTCTTGGCTGGCTTTTACGGGCGCCTTTGGATTTCTTTGGAGAAAAGTCAGGTGAGAGTTCCGGAGGCTTTGGATGGAAGAGAGAGCTTGCAGGAGCCTGTAAATGGGTGATTGCTGTCGCCAGCGTATGTTTGGTTGGGTATTATATGCGGGATACGTATTTTTCGGTGATTCGCGGGGCTCATGGGGATGCATTTCAGTTTTTTGTGCAGAAGAGTGTGGAGCGGGACTCGGAGTATGCCGGACGGAGGGCTTATGTGATGGTGCCAGGGGAGAATCCTGAGGATTTGGGGAGCTGGGATCAGAATATGCTGTTTTTGGCGGAGATCTGCGGGGATTTCCGGTGTGTGGATGGGGGAATAGAAGCCTTTGAGAAGGAGACGGGGGAGGCTGTTCTCTATTTGGATCGAATACGGTATGAGGCCCTTGAGGACGAGCTTAAGGGGATGGAGGTTTTGTATCAGAATGATGCATATCTTTTGGTGGGAAGACGGACGGGGACGGGAGATGCCGCAAAATAAGCCATCCGGCTTTTCCATATCCCTCGCAATAAGGAATCCTCCCACCTTGTGGGTCCCTCCTTATTACAACAGTTCGGACGGTTCACATACATTCTGTCTGCTCTGTACGTACATTACCCTGGTTTGTATTTGGTAACGTGAGTTGGTTTGGGTAATGTTCGTCCAGATCAGACAGCCTGTATGTGAACAGCCGGACACTGGATATCGGAAAAGCCGGATGGCTTATTTTGCGGCATCTCCCTGGTTGTGGTGAGTGTTGGGGAGCTTATTTTCCGGCTGAGGAGAGGCGCTTCATAAGGGCCGTGATTGCTGCGGACAGGAATAACAATGCGGCACTTAAGAGGAGGTAGACTTTTCGGTTAAAGTAGGTGGTGACTTGGTATTCGTAGACGGAGAAGGCCAGGTCGCCTTTTTTTTGCGTCTGATTGCCGATGGTGAGAGAGCCGCCGGGATACAGGTCGCAGTTGCCGGTGTTGTAGGAGAGGAATTCCAGGCTGTTCTCTCCTTCGATATAGCCGGGGGTGATTTCCAGGGTGTAGCGGGTGGGGCCTTTTGGGGTGACCGGATCCAGGACGAATTCGTAGGGGGTGTTTTTTACGACCATGCCGGAGAGGAAGCGGTCGTTGTCGTAGAGGATGGCTCCGTGTTCGTCGGTTAGTTTTACACAGAAGGCGGACTGGTTGTATTCTCCTACAGGGTTGATGGCCTTTATGGAGATGCGGTTAAAGGGGTGATCTGTGGTAAAGGTTTGTGTATAGATCTGATCGTAGGATTTAACATAGCCGTCGTAGCCGCCGGCGTATTGGTATTGATCGATGCAGTAGGTTTGCTCTTCGATGGGGGTGTCTACCAGCTCTTTTTTCCCCAGGATGAGGAGGAGCAGAAGGAGAAGGGAGGCCGCGCCGCAGACTTTCCAGCTCTTTTGGAATACCAGGGGGAGCGGCCGGCTTTCGGCTGGGGAGCTGACGGCCTCTGCCAGGAGCATAAGGCCCAGGAAGGTGAAGCCGATGCTGTAAAGGGGGCTGGTCTCCCACAGGATATGGAAGGCCATGGCTCCTAAGAAGGTCAGTTGAATGAGAAAAAGCTTGGGAAGCTTTCGGTGTTTTTTGAGTTGGATGAGACTAAGGAGGGCGAAGAAGCCTAGGGCCAGCATTTGTAGAGCCCGGAAGGCCTGGCTGTAGATGGTGAGAAAGCCGCTTTTGCTGCCCAGAAGGTAGGTGTAGAGCTTGCTGTAGGAGGCGTAGCTGTTTTCTGCCTGGTAGTTGTCTGTGCCGTCTGCCCAGGTGTTGAGGAGCTTGCGGCCGGTGAGGGCCACAAGGCCTGCGGGGCCGGCTTCTTTAAGGCGCTCTGACAGGACTTTTTTGTCGGCTTCTATTTTTTCCTCTCTGGTGTCGAAACCGGAGGTGTAGAGCTCGTCCATCTGATCGAAGGCGCCGTCCCAGCGGGCACCCATCATGACCCAGTGGATGGTGGGGAAGCCGGTGTTTTGGTAGTCAAAGGCGACGTAGCGGCTGACGGTGAGGCTCCAGAAGCCGAGGGAGAGCCCCGTGGTCAAAAGAAAGGCGATCCCGGAGCTCAGATAAGGCCGCAGGGCGGCGGCCGGGGAAAAGGGGAGCTTTTCGGTTCGGGCGCGGAACAGCTTTAGGAGGAGCTTCCACCCGGTATGAAGAATGATGGCAATCATGGCAATCATGGCTGTGGCACGCAGCTTGTAGCCGAGAATCAGCGTAAGGCCCAGGGCTCCCCCCAGAAGGGTACGGGAAAGGGGGGTGCGGGCTCTGGTGAGGCGAAGATAGAGGTACAGGATGCCCATCAGGCAGGGCATGGACAGGGTGGCGGTGTAGAAATAGCCAGCCCACACGTAGGAGAGGGGACAGAGGGCGCAGAGGATGAGATAGAATACGGCGGTGCGCAGATTCTTTAACTCTTTCAGGATCAGGTAACCGAGCCAGATGGAGCCGGTGATGCAGGCGATATTGAGAAGCTGGGCGGCGGGCAGGAACAAGGACTCGGGCAGGCCGCATTTGGAGAGAAGGAGCAAAAACCAGTAGGTGAGAATGGTGATGGGGTAGTTATTGGTGTAGCGGGCAAAATAGCCGGTCTCATAGGTGCCGGAGATGGTGTGGGTCCGAAGCATTTCCACGGCCATATCGAAGACCTTCAGGGGATCGTAGCGGAGCATGGGCTGTATCACAAGCAGAAAGATAAGCTGGCCGGCCCCAAGAAGCGCAATCAAAAAGAAAGCCAGTCTCTTAAGCGTCTTGTCCTCCTGATTTTTCAGAAAATGGAGGATGAGCAGGAGGGCTCCCAAAAGAAAGATGGCGGTAAGGGCGATGATCAGGATTTGAACAGGAAGCAGATTGAGGCCGCGAAGCCAGGAGGCATCCCAGCGGACAAAGGCCCAGGCGCCGATATAGAGACTGAAAGCAGCAAGCAGAAGCAGCACAAGTGTATACATAGATCCTCCATGGGTTATTTGAGTTGTTATGGCATATAGAATATCTATAGAATATCGCAAAATTGGGGATGGGTCAAATTTTTTCTTGTGCATTTTCAATTATTTGGTATAATGATTGAGACAGGTAAATGCATAAAAAAGGAGTATATTATGGGAAAGTATTTTGGTACGGATGGCTTCCGGGGGGAAGCGAATGTGAAACTGACGGTTGAGCATGCATTTAAGGTGGGAAGGTATCTGGGATGGTACTACGGAAGGGACCATAAGGCACAGATTGTTATCGGCAAGGATACAAGAAGAAGCAGCTATATGTTCGAGTATGCCCTGGCGGCTGGAATCACGGCCTCTGGTGCGGATGCATACCTTTTGCATGTGACCACAACGCCCAGTGTCTCTTATGTAGTGCGGACGGAAGGCTTTGACTGCGGCATTATGATTTCCGCAAGCCATAATCCCTTTTATGACAACGGAATCAAGGTGATCAATGGTCTGGGACATAAGCTGGAGGCTGAGGTAGAGGAAAAGATAGAGAAGTACATTGACGGAGAGGTGGAGGAGCGTCCTCTGGCCACGGGAGGAGATATCGGAAGGACCATTGATTTTGCGGCAGGACGGAACCGTTATCTGGGTTACCTGATCTCTCTGCCCACCCGCTCCTTCAAAAATATGCGGGTAGGTCTTGACTGTGCCAACGGCAGTGCCTCGGCCATTGCCAAGAGTGTGTTTGACGCTCTGGGAGCAAAGACTTATGTGATCAGCAATGATCCGGACGGAACGAATATCAATACCAACTGCGGCTCTACCCATATTGAGGCGCTGCAGCAGTTTGTGAAGGAGAAGCATCTGGACGTGGGCTTTGCCTATGACGGCGATGCGGACCGCTGTCTGGCAGTGGATGAGAATGGAAATGTAGTGGATGGGGATCGCATTATGTACATCTGCGGCAAGTACATGATGGAACAGAAGGCTCTGCGGGATAATACCATTGTGACCACTGTGATGTCCAATCTGGGGCTTTACAAGGCCTGTGATAAGGTTGGCATGAAGTATGAGAAAACGGCTGTGGGCGACAAATATGTTTACGAGAATATGACGGCCAATGGATTCCAGCTGGGCGGTGAGCAGTCGGGACATATTATTTTCAGCAAGCATGCCACCACGGGAGACGGCATCCTTACCTCCCTTAAGGTGATGGAGGTGATTTTGGAGAAGAAGACTACCCTGGCCACCCTGGCCTCCGAGGTGAAGATTTATCCCCAGCTTCTTCAGAATCTGAAGGTAACGGATATGGACGCCACCCTGAATCATCCCACTGTGGTGAAGGCCATTGCCGAAGTGGAAGAGAAGCTTGGAAGCGACGGAAGAGTGCTGGTGCGCAAAAGCGGAACCGAGCCTTTGCTTCGGGTTATGGTGGAAGCCCTGACAGATGAGCTTTGCGAGGAGCATGTGCTGCATATTATCAATGCTATGAAAAGTACCCTCTAAGAGGTTGCTATAAAATTAAATAGTATTACGGAACTGGAAACAGCAATATCCCCGAGACGCATAGAAGAATTTACGGACGCATGTATCTGCGGCCGGAAATTCTTCTCAACAAAGATGTGTCGAGCGGGATATTGCGGAACTGGAATCAGTAATAGGATCAGGAGGTGTCAATTGTGAAGAAGACAGCGTTAGTGGTGATGGCGGCCGGAATCGGAAGCCGCTTTGGCGGCGGCATCAAGCAGCTGGAGCCCGTGGGACCCAGCGGTGAGATCATCATGGATTATTCCATCTATGATGCTTTGGAGGCCGGCTTCAACAAAGTGGTGTTCATTATCCGAAAGGACCTGGAGAAAGACTTTAAGGAGATCATCGGCAACCGGATCGAAAAGCTCACAGAGGTGGAGTATGCCTTCCAGGAGGTGGAAAATCTGCCCGGCGGCTTCAAGAATCCGGAAGGAAGGACCAAGCCTTGGGGAACGGGCCAGGCCGTGTTAAGCTGCAAGGGTCTTTTAAAGGAGCCCTTTGCCGTGATCAATGCGGATGATTATTATGGCAAGGAAGCCTTTGTCAAGGTTCACGATTATCTGGTAGAGGAGCATCCGGACAACGGAATGTTTGACTTCTGCATGGCCGGCTTTATTCTGGGCAATACCTTGAGCGACAATGGCGCAGTTACGAGAGGAATCTGCAAGGTAGAGAACGGATATCTCACAGACGTGGTGGAGACCTCCGGTATTGAGAAGCTGCCCGGGGGCGGAGCAGGCGTTCCGGGAGAGGACGGCAAGCTTGTGCCGGTAGATGCGGGAAGCTATGTGTCTATGAATATGTGGGGATTGACCCCGGATTTCCTGGATGAGATTGAGCGGGGCTTTATTGAATTCTTAGGCAATGTGAAGCCGGGAGATCTGAAGGCAGAGTATCTGCTTCCGGGAATCATTGACAGCCTTTTGAAGAATCAGAAGGCTACGGTAAAGGTTCTGGAGACTAAGGATAAGTGGTTCGGCGTTACCTACAAGGAGGATAAGCAGTCGGTTGTGGATTCCTTCAAAAAGCTCATTGCCGACGGTGTGTATGGAGAGAAGCTTTTTGCCTAAGGCAGAATAAGAATAGCAAAGGGGGTGTTACAAAATAGGACGGCAGGCTTTTCCATATCCGTTGTTCGGACGGTTCTCGTACATTCTGTCTGCTCTGGATGTACATTACCCTGAGAAATTTATATGAATTAGAGATTTTATTGGGTAATGTTCGCCCATATCAGGCAGCCTGTACGCGAACAGCCGGACACTGGATATTGGAAAAGCCTGCCGTCCTATTTTGCGACACCCCCCGGGATGAAGGAGCTGTTGGAAAGAAAGACAGCCCCTTCATTTTGTATTAGATTTTCAAACCGTGGGCTTCTTTGACCGGATTAGAACAGAAAGTCAGAGGGTGCAAAGGGGGATGAGGTATGTGACGGATTACTTTTATCTGTTTGGCTCAGGGGGACCTCTCATATGGCTGTTTCAGTCGGAGGCCTTCCAATTCCTGGTATACGGGATTCTGTCCTATCCCTTTGCCTGGGCTGTCAGGGATGCCGGAGATTATTCCAAAAAGGACAGGCTGAAATGGGTGTATTTTCTGGGATGCTGGATCCTGCCGCTTATCTCCTTGGCAGCTGAAATGGATTTTCAAAACAGCCACAGCTGGGATCTGGACTTCTGGATTTTTACGGTTTTGGCAAAATTAGTTGCCGTATTTCTCTGGGTGTTCAGATTATGGCTGCTGATGATCCTGCAGGTGCTTATCCGCAACCTGGGGGACAGATGGGGAGACTGGGGCACAGTCCTTTCAGGTATTGCATGTGGGGGACTTTTGTATGGAATGCTGAAGTTCTGCCTGGAGTCAATCCTATTGGTATGGTATTGATTTGCCTAAAAACGATATGCTGTAAAAGAAATTCTTTTCTTCTGGTAAACCCCCAATAGATGTGATACACTATTATGGCTATCTATGCAAAATTATAGAAGAAATCGGGCAAAATAAAATGGAAACCAAGGCAATGAAAACAAGTACGCTTTTAAAAAGATTCCTCCCCTACTACCGGAAATATACGGGGATTATGGTGATGGACCTCTTCTGTGCGGCCCTTACCACGGTCTGTGAGCTGGTGCTCCCTCTGATTCTGCGCTATATTACGGATGTGGGAATGCGGGATTTGTCAGCTCTCACTATGAGGACCATTGTGAACATCGGGCTTTTATATTTTGCGCTTCGCATTGTGGACGGAGTGGCAAGCTACTATATGGCCTACACGGGGCATGTGATGGGAGCCTCCATTGAGACGGATATGCGGGAGGACGCCTTTGCCCATCTCCAGAAGCTGTCGGACAATTATTTCAACAATACCAAGGTGGGACAGATTATGTCCCGGATTACCAGCGACCTCTTCGATGTGACGGAGTTTGCCCATCACTGTCCGGAGGAGTTCTTTATCGCTTTTTTGAAGGCCGCCGTGTCCTTTGTGATTCTGGCCCGGATGAATTTGCTTTTGACGGGGATTCTCTTTGCTCTGATCCCGGTGATGGCTGTCTCTTGCACCTATTTTAACCTCCAGGTGCGAAAGGCCTTTAAGCGTCAGAGGAATCACATCGGGGAGCTGAATGCAAGGATTGAGGACAGTCTTCTGGGAAATAAGGTGGTGCGGGCCTTTGCCAACGAGGATGTGGAGCTTAGGAAGTTCAGTGAGGATAATCACGAATTTCTGAAAATCAAGCGCCAGACCTACAAGTATATGGCGTCCTTTCAGAACACCATCCGTATCTTTGACGGCCTGATGTATGTGGTGGTGATTGTGGCCGGAGGCGTTTTCATGATAAAGGGTCTGATTGCGCCGGCGGATCTGGTGGCGTATACCCTGTATGTAACCACTCTTCTGGCTACCATCCGCCGGATTATTGAGTTTGCGGAGCAGTTCCAGAGAGGTATGACGGGCATTGAGCGCTTTACGGAGCTCATGGATGCAAGCGTGGATATCTTTGACGAGGAGGGAGCCGTTCCCCTTAAGAATGTGGAAGGAGCCATTACCTTCCGCCATGTGTCCTTTGAGTATCCGGATGATAAGACGCCTGTGCTGGCGGATATTGATCTGACCATCCGGCCGGGAGAGAAGGTGGCTTTAGTGGGGCCCTCGGGAGGGGGAAAGACCACGCTCTGTAACCTGATTCCCCGTTTTTACGATCCCACCCAGGGAGAGATCCTGATAGACGGACAGAATATCAGGATGGTAACCCTTGAGAGCCTGCGGGCCAATGTAGGAGTGGTGCAGCAGGATGTATACCTCTTTTCCGGCAGTGTCTATGACAATATCGCCTATGGGCGTCCGGGGGCTGCCAGGGAGGAGGTTATCGAGGCGGCAAAGCTTGCGGGAGCCCACGCATTTATTGAGGAGCTAAAGGACGGCTACGATACCTATGTGGGAGAGCGGGGGGTGAAGCTTTCCGGAGGGCAGAAGCAGAGAATCAGCATTGCCCGGGTTTTCTTAAAGGCGCCCAAGGTGCTGCTTCTGGATGAGGCCACGGCGGCTCTTGATAATGAGAGCGAGCATCTGGTATCCGAGTCTCTGGACAAGCTGGCGGCAGGCAGGACCACCCTGACCATTGCCCACCGGCTGACAACGATCCATGGGGCGGATCGCATTCTGGTCCTTTCGGGGAACCGGATTGTGGAGGAAGGAAATCATGAGACCCTGATGAAGAAAAAGGGCATTTACTATCAACTGTACAATATGTAAAGTACAATGCAAGATCTCTTGCAGTATCGTGGGAAGTTCGTTGCCGGTGGTAAAGTGAACCGGAATGGAAGGCCCGCAAAATATAAGGAGAACATGGGATGGAAATCAATCTGAAGCGTCCAATGCTTGAGGACCGGGCGCAGATCAATCACTATTTAAGCTATGCGGATACCAGAAGCTGTGAGATGACTTTTGCCAACAGCTATCTGTGGTCCCGCCATTATGACGTGGGCTTTGCCATTGTGGAGGACATGCTGGTGTTCGGCCATACGGCGGGAGAGGTGTCCTTTACGGTGCCGGTGGGTCCCGGAGACCTGAAGCGGGTCCTGGATCTTCTGATGGCCTACTGTGAGGAGCGAAATGTGCCCTTTCAGCTTCACAATGTGACAAAGGAGGACTTTGACAAGCTGGAGGCGCTCTATCCGGAGACCTTTACCATTAACTATGAGCGGGAATATGCGGATTACGTGTATGAGACGGAAAAGCTCATTCGCCTGTCCGGGAAAAAATATCACAGCAAAAAGAATCATATCAACAAATTTAAGGCTCTCTATCCCGACTGGAGCTACGAGCCCATTACAAAGGAGAATCTGGAGGAATGCTTTCAGATGGGGCTGCGCTGGCGGGAGCTCAACGGCTGTGAGGATGACGAGGACAAGCATGCGGAGATTTGTGTGACCTTGAATTTTCTGCGCCTTTTTGAGGAGCTTGAAATGCGGGGCGGAGCGCTTCGGGTGGACGGCAAAATCGTGGCCTTTACCATTGGCGAGCCGGTGGGGAAGGATACCCTGGTGGTCCATATTGAGAAGGCCTTTGCCGATGTCCAGGGAGCCTACACCATGATCAATCAGCAGTTTGCGGAGCATGAGGGAGCAGGCTTCCCCTATCTGAATCGGGAGGAGGATATGGGAGAAGAGGGGCTTCGTCAGGCGAAAATGTCGTATAAACCCGTTTTTCTGATTGAAAAGGGGGTTGTAAGAAAGCGCGGCATCCTGTAAGATAACTGGAAACAGCAGAGATGTGTCGAGTGGGATATTGCGGAACCGGAAACAGCAATATCCCCAAGACGCATAGAAGGATTTACGGACGCATGCACCTGCGGCCGGAAATACTTCTCGGCAAAGATGTGTCGAGGGGATATTGCGGAACCGGAATAAGAAATTGCAAAAGAGGAGCTTGTTATTATGAAAGAGTGGGAAAAGAATATACGGAGGGTTGTGCCCTACACGCCGGGGGAGCAGCCCAGACTGCCGGATATGATAAAATTAAATACCAATGAGAATCCCTATCCGCCGGCGCCGGGGGTTCGCCTGGCGCTTAAGGAAATGGAGGAGGAGAGCTTTCGCCTCTATCCGGATCCGGCTGCCGGCCTTCTGGTGGAGGCTCTTGCAGAATGCTATCACAGGCCAAAGGAGCAGTTTTTTGTGGGTGTGGGCTCGGACGACGTGCTGGCCATGGCCTTTCTGACGTTTTTTTATTCGGAGAAGCCCATCCTGTTTCCGGATATCACGTACTCCTTCTATCCGGTGTGGGCGGAGCTGTTTGGGATTCCCTATGAGCGTCCGGCTCTGGATGAGGAATTTCGTATCGTAAAGGAGGACTACGTAAGAGAGAACGGAGGAATCATTTTCCCGAATCCCAATGCACCCACAGGGCTCTATATGGAGCTTGAAGGGGTGGAGGAAATTATCCGGAAGAATCCGGATGTGATTGTGATTGTGGATGAGGCCTATGTGGACTTTGCAGGGCCCTCAGCCATGGAGCTTACAGATCGGTATGACAACCTTCTGGTGGTTCAGACCTTTTCCAAATCCCGTTCCATGGCAGGAATGCGGATTGGCTTTGCGGTGGGAAATCCCCGGCTGATTCAATACTTAAATGATGTAAAGTACTCCTTTAATTCCTACACCATGAGCCAAGCGGCCTTAGAGCTTGGCGCAGCGGCCTTAAAGGATGAGACGTATTTTCAGGAGACGGTAAGGAGACTTGTGGCAACCAGGGAGCGGACGAAAAAGGAGCTTCATGCTCTTGGTTTTCGGTTTCCGGATTCCGGGGCGAATTTTATCTTTGCCACCCACGAAAGGTATCCGGCCAGGGAGCTTTTTGATGCCTTAAAAGAGCGTCATATTTATGTGCGCTATTTTGACGCTCCGCGGATCGACAATTACCTGCGGATTACCATAGGCACACAGGAGCAGATGGATGCGCTGTTGGCATTTTTGAGAGAATACATCGGTGAGAAAGGATAAGAAACTATGACAGAGACATTGGTACAATGGTTTGTGGAAAACCTGGGAGGAAGTGCGGCAAAGGAGCTTATTATTTTTATTATCTCCATGATTCCCATTCTGGAATTGAGAGGCGGACTTCTGGCAGCAGGGCCGGCTTTTCTGGATGTGGAAATGTGGCGGGCTATCCCCATCTGTATTGTGGGAAACCTGATTCCCGTTCCCTTTATTCTGCTGTTTATCACGGCGATTTTTAACTGGCTTAAGAGGACGAAGCTGTTCCGTCCCATGGTGGAGAAGCTGGAAAATCGTGCCATGAATAAGAAGGAGCAAATCGAAAAGTATGAGTTTTGGGGACTTCTGCTCTTTGTGGGAATTCCCCTGCCTGGAACGGGAGCCTGGACGGGATCCCTGATTGCGGCTCTTCTGGGAATCCGCTTTCGCAAAGCGTTCCCGGCTGTGATTCTGGGGGTACTTTTGGCTGCATTTATTATGACAATTTTATCCTATACCATCCTGGGTTCCATATTTGCTTAAAAAGGAGAGGTGAGGGCTGTGGAGTGGCCGAAGAAAAAATTGTACTTTATCTACAATCCCCATGCGGGAAAGGAGCACATCAAAGGAAAGCTGTACGGCATTATAAAGGTAATGGCCGACGCGGGATACGAGCTGACGGTCTATCCCACCAAGGGAGCGAAGGATGCGGTTGATCAGCTTGAGCAGCTACCGGAAGGGTACGATCTGGTGGTGTGCAGCGGCGGAGACGGCACCCTGGATGAGGTGGTGACCGGGATGATGCGGCGGGAGCATAAGGTTCCCATTGGCTATATTCCTGCAGGCACCTGCAATGATTTCGCCCGTTCCCTGGAGATTCCCGTGAATATGGAGGATGCGGCCAGGATTGCCGTGAAGGGAGAAAATTTCCCCTGTGATGTGGGCTCCTTTAACGACAATAATTTTATTTACATTGCGGGTTTCGGTATTTTTACGGATGTGTCCTACTCCACCAAGCAGGAGGTGAAGAATGTCCTGGGTCAGATGGCCTACATTCTGGAGGGCATGAAAAGCATTTACAATGTCAAGTCCTATCAGCTTAAGGTGACCAGCGAGGAAATGTGCTTTGAGGGAGACTTTCTTTTCGGTATGGTGACCAATTCCAAGTCAGTGGGAGGCTTTAAGGGAATTGTGGGCAAGGATGTGGTCTTCGATGACGGCGTGTATGAGGTGACCTTTATCCGGCGGCCCAGGAATGCCATAGAGCTGCAGGAGATTCTGGCGGCTCTTCTGGTGAAGGAGATTGACAGCAAATATATGTATTCCTTCCGAAGCGCCCGCATTGAGGTGGAGGCAAAGGAGCCCATTCCCTGGACGCTGGACGGAGAGTTTGGCGGAGAGCACCAGTTTGCAGTGATTTCCAACAATCCCAGAGCCGTGGACATTCGCATAACAGAAGAGTGCCGTAAGAGCATTACCGGCGAAAAACTGCTTGCCACACAGGAGGCGGATCATATATAATGGACAGGTATGAAAAAGAGTATGAAAAAACGGAGGTAAAACAGTATGTTAGTATCGGCAGCAGAGATGCTTAAGAAGGCAAAGGCAGGCCACTATGCGGTAGGCCAGTTTAACATCAACAATCTGGAGTGGACCAAGGCAGTGCTTCTGACTGCGCAGGAAAACAATTCTCCTGTGATTCTCGGCGTATCTGAGGGTGCAGGAAAATATATGGCAGGCTACAAAACCGTTGTGGGCATGGTAAACGGCATGTTGGAGGAGCTTAACATTACCGTTCCAGTGGCCCTTCACCTGGATCACGGCAGCTACGATGCATGCTATAAGTGCATTGAGGCAGGATTCTCTTCGATCATGTTTGACGGCTCTCACTATCCCATTGAGGAGAATATTGAGAAGACCAAGGAGCTGGTAAAGGTCTGCGGGGAGAAGGGAATTTCTCTGGAGGCAGAGGTGGGCTCCATCGGCGGCGAGGAGGACGGCGTTATCGGCATGGGTGAGTGCGCAGATCCCAAGGAATGCAAGGCGATTGCAGATCTGGGCATTGATTTCCTGGCGGCCGGTATCGGCAATATTCATGGAAAATATCCGGAGAACTGGGCTGGCTTAAGCTTTGAGACCCTGGATGCCATTCAGCAGCTTACCGGCGAGATGCCTCTGGTTCTTCACGGCGGAACGGGAATCCCCACGGATATGATCAAGAAGGCCATTGACCTGGGCGTATCCAAGATCAATGTGAACACCGAGTGCCAGCTTTCCTTTGCGGCAGCCACCAGAAAGTACGTGGAGGAGGGCAAGGATCAGCAGGGCAAGGGCTACGACCCCAGAAAGCTTCTGGCGCCCGGCTTTGAGGCCATCAAGGAGACAGTGAAGGAAAAGATGGAGATCTTCGGTTCTATTGGAAAGGCCTGAGAGGAACGTGAATTTCAAGGGGCTGTCCCATTTTGCGACAGCCCCTTCATTTTGTGAGGGAGAGAGTAATGGCAGAGAAAACGAATATATCCAAGATATTTGGAGAGCATGTATTTAACGATACGGTGATGCAGGAGCGGCTTCCCAAGAAGATTTACCGAGAGCTGAAGCTGACGATTCAGGAGGGGAAGGAGCTGGATCTGGCCGTGGCCGACGTGGTGGCACATGAGATGAAGGAGTGGGCCATCGAGCAGGGAGCCACCCACTATTCTCACTGGTTCCAGCCCCTGACCGGTGCTACGGCGGAAAAGCACGATGCTTTTCTCTCGGCCCCCAAATCCGACGGAAAGGTGCTCATGGAGTTTTCCGGAAAGGAGCTGGTAAAGGGGGAGCCGGACGCCTCCTCTTTCCCTTCCGGAGGCTTGAGAGCCACCTTTGAGGCAAGAGGCTACACGGCCTGGGACTGCACTTCCCCGGCCTTTGTGAAAAAGGATGCGGACGGGTCCAGAGCCATCCTCTATATCCCGACGGCATTTTGCTCCTACAAAGGGGAGGCGCTGGATCAGAAGACGCCTCTTCTTCGCTCTATGGAGGCCATCAATAAACAGGCCATCCGTCTTTTGCGCCTCTTTGGAAATGAGACCTCCCGGAGGGTAACGCCCTCTGTGGGAGCAGAGCAGGAGTATTTCCTGGTGGATCGGGAGAAGTATTTAAAGCGCAAGGATCTGGTATTTACCGGACGGACGCTGTTCGGCGCTATGCCGCCTAAGGGACAGGAGCTGGATGATCACTATTTTGGCGTGATCCGGGAGCGGATTGCGGACTTTATGGAGGATGTGAACCGGGAGCTGTGGAGGCTGGGAGTGTCTGCCAAGACCCAGCACAATGAGGTGGCTCCGGGCCAGCATGAGCTTGCGCCCATTTATGCGGAGTGTAATGTGGCAGTGGACCACAATCAGTTGGTGATGGAGACCTTAAAGAAGGTGGCCTATCAGCACGGTCTGCAATGCCTTCTTCATGAAAAGCCCTTTGCGGGGGTGAATGGCTCCGGCAAGCATAACAACTGGTCTTTGATTACGGATGACGGGATTAATCTTTTGGATCCGGGGAAGACGCCCCATGAGAATATTCAGTTTCTCCTTATTCTCACCTGTATTTTAAAGGCGGTGGATACCCATGCGGCCCTTCTGCGGGAGTCTGCGGCGGATGTGGGCAACGATCATCGGCTGGGAGCCAGTGAGGCGCCGCCGGCTATTATTTCCGTTTACCTGGGGGAGCAGCTGGAGGATGTGCTTTCTCAGCTTATCAGCACCGGCGAGGCTACTCACAGCCTGCGGGGCGGGCATTTACATACGGGTGTGCGGACGCTGCCGGATTTTGCCAAGGATGCTACGGACCGGAACCGGACGTCTCCTTTTGCCTTTACGGGAAATAAGTTTGAGTTCCGTATGGTGGGCTCCAGGGATTCCATTGCGGCTCCCAATGTGGTGCTTAATACCATTGTGGCTCAGGCGTTTTCCGAGGCCTGCGACTGTCTGGAACAGGCCGCGGATCTGGATATGGCAGTTCATGATTTGATTAAGAAATATGCTTCGGATCATCAGCGGATTGTGTTTAACGGAAATGGCTATTCGGAGGAATGGGTGGAGGAGGCGAAGCGCAGAGGCTTGCCCAATATCAAGACCATGGTGGACGCTATTCCCGTTTTGACGGAGGAGAAGTCTGTGGAGCTTTTTGAGGCCTTTGGGGTATTTACCAGAGCGGAGCTTGAGTCCCGGGCAGAGATTCAGTATGAGACTTATGCTAAGGCTATTAATATTGAGGCAAGATCTATGATTGATATAGCGAGTAAGCATATCATTCCTGCGGTTCTGCAGTATACTACGGCTCTGGCAACCTCTGTGAATCAGATTCGGGAGGCCTGCGGGGAGGCAAATATCAGTGTGCAGATTGATCTGCTGAAGGAGTGTTCTTCTCTGCTGGCAGCGACCAAGGCTGCTCTTCGGAAGCTTACGGAGGTGACGGAGGCGTCCCAGGGGAAGTGTGAGGGGAGAGCACGGGCTGTTTATTTCCAGGATCATGTGGTTCCGGCTATGGAGGCTCTGCGTCAGCCAGTGGACAAGCTGGAGATGCTGGTGGCTAAGGATATGTGGCCGATGCCTTCTTATGGGGATTTGTTGTTTGAGGTGTAGGTGTGTGTGGACGGGGCTGCCGTAAAATAGGACAGCAGCCTTTTCCGTATCCGTGTTCGGACGGTTCTCGTACAGACTGTCTGCTCTTGTCGTACTAACGTTTTGGAAGCTTTGACAGGCTTCGCCTGCTGGAAAGCTCGGACGTTAGTTCGCCAATATCAGACAGTCTGTACGCGAACAGCCGGACACTGGATATCGGAAAAGGCTGCTGTCCCATTTTACGGCAGCCCCTGGCTGTTGGGGTGGATTATGTAAGAACTAGTATTTTTCTGGGTCGGGGGCGCCGGGGGTTTTTGCTTCTTCTTTTTCTTCTGTGGGCTCGTCTTCGATCTCCAGGGTGGTGGTGTGGTTGGTTACCATGGCGCATCTGCCGTCGAAGAATGCATCCTCATCAATGACAAGGGAGCGTGCGGTGATGTTGCCGGACAGTTTTCCGGTGGACAGAAGCTCCAGCTTGCCGGAGGCAGCTACGTCACCCACTACCTTGCCGGAAAGGATTACATTCTGAGCTTTGATATTTCCTTTAATCTGGCCTTCCGTTCCGAGAATCAGGTTTCCCTGACAGGAGCAGTTGCCGGTGATCTTGCCGTCGATTCGGATGGCCTCGGGCGCGGTGATGTTTCCTTCAAAGACTGCGCCGGGACCGATGATGGTACCAATCTTGGCTGTTTGTGTTTCTACCGTAGAGGTAGGGGTTGGTTTGGCTTTTCCTAACATGTTAAAATCCTCCTTAATTTATCTGCAGCATTTTGCAGCTGTTTATCTTTTCGCGCAATAAAGCGTTACCCTTTTGCATCAATGATTGAAAGCGGGTCAATGGGCTCGTCGTTTAACAGAACCTGATAGTCCAGCTGGCAATCATCGGATGTAATGGTCATTAAAATATCTCCGGACTGTACCTGAGCGCCTTCTTCTGTGTTTACCTCACAGTCCTCATGAAGGAGATAACGGGTTTTATAACCGCCTTCATGTTCAACCTCAATAATATGAGCATAGGTATCATCGGAGCCGATGGCTGTCACGGTGCCGTTGCCGGCAGCTACGATGTGGCCGTCTGTGTAGGCGCTGATGGCAATATAGGGCTGGTCCTCGGAATAGGACGTTTTCAGAATGCCGGCACCGTCAGAGGGGTAGAGAGTGGGGATCGGAGTTTCCTCTTCTTCCTCGGCTTCCTCTTGGGGAGCTTCCTCGGGTACGGCAGCTGCAGCCTCGATCTGCTGACGCAGAGTTTCGTTTTCGGCGGCCAGGGTCGATTTATCTTTTGTTAAGGTATCCTTTTCTGCCTCTATGGTCTGAAGCTGCTCTTTTAGAGAGGCTACCTCTCCGCGGAGAACCTGCTGGGCTCCGTCGGCTACTGAGGCCTGGTAGATCAGCCAGCATATGGCAAGGCAGAGCACAACCACCAGGGCGGCGCAAAACCGAAGAGTAAAGGCAGATACCTGAAACTGTTTGCTGTTTCCATTTGTGTTGGAGACCATGAGAACGGAATAAATTTCTTTACGCTTATGTCTCTGGTTTTTCATAGATCAACCTCCTATGTTCCCCATTGTATCATAAAATATGAAAAAAGAAAACTGTTTATCAAGATGGCCGTAGAAATATAAGGTTATTTGCCTTGCTTACCGCTTTAACTGTTTGTAGTTAGGCTTCTCCGTTTTCCCGCAGAAGCAGCCGCTTAACCTGGGTATATTTCTTTTCGGGAACAGGCAGCGTTGTTCCGTCCGATAAGGTTACAAAGAAGCGGCGGATTTCCCGTACATGAGCGGGGTTGAGCAGGTAGCTTGCGTGTATACGGAGCAAAACATCCGGATAGCTCCGTTCAAAATCCGGCAGTGTGCCGTTTGCCGTGATCGTGCCGCTTTCTGTATGTATCAGCAGCTTTGTGGCGCGTTTGACCGTTTCAATATATAAAATACGATTTGCTGCGATCAGGTGCACGCTCATGTCCGTTCCTCTTATTGTTACATAATGTTCCGGCTTCGTGACGAAGCGGGTGGGCATGTTCACCTTTTCATAGTGGACGGGATAGATGGTGTCCCGGCTGTCGTACTTCCACGCGTTGCTGATGTGCACCATGACGATCTCCGGTTTGTATTCCTGCCCGACGGCGGATTTTATTCGCTTCTCACGCCATGTAAAGTGCAGCCGCTGGTCGTGTATATCCGTATTGCCGCTGGGGTAATGGGTGTAAATATCGTAATGCAGGAGCACCTCCTTTACATGAATATGAGGAGAAACGCACAGAGCTTTGATGTCGCCTATGGTAAAGGTTAGGGCATGCTTCTCTGCCGCAAATTCTTGTATGAGCGGGTTCCTTCCCCGTATCTGCTGTCGTTCGGCAGGGCCAAGCCACAGTACATCATCGCTGATATGGTCAAAGAACGGCTGTAGGTTGTTTTTATAATACTCCGTTATGATAAAAATAGACTGCTCAATCAGCTTGTCCGTTTTCATAAAAACCCTCCTTGCTCCATACTCCCTTTACTCCATGATATACCTCAAAATACAAAAATACAAGTGATATGACGGAAAAAACAGGCGAAATGCAGAAATATATTGAACGATAAGAACAAAAATACTATAGTAAAATAAGTATAGTAATATCTTTTCAAAATGACGGTAAGAAGCGTATTCTCTTAAATATTTATTTTCCTCTATCATTCCTGATGTGAAAAAAAGAAAGGAAAATGTGTACGAAAATTATGGCCAACCGTAAAACGAACAAACAGGATACCCGCTCGACAATCACGATCCAGTTGTCTGCGGCCTATGCGGAGTTTGTGGTTAGACTCCTGGTAAAAGAGATGGAAAGCGCCCGCAGGAAAAGGCAGATGAAGCAGGCGGCGGACATTCTGAAAATATTGAAATCCTTCCTGCATGCCATAGAATTTGAGGAAAAACAGCGTTCCCAGCGGGGAAGGACAGAAGGGGAAAGAGCGCAAAAAAGCTGAGATGAAACCAAATACATTATACAGCGGCATACATAAGATATGTATGAACAAACGACGATAAAGCTACAGGGCAGGAATAGCTGTGAGGAGGGGCTGCCCTGTTTTGCGACAGCCCCTTTCGTCTACGTTCCATATGGAAATATATGGGAAAAGCGGAGAATCTATTTATGATTCATAGCCGCCCGCTTCCGAAGGGTAGGATCCAGAATCTTCTTACGAATTCGAAGAGACTTGGGCGTAATCTCCAAAAGCTCGTCCGTATCAATAAATTCCAGACACTGCTCCAGGCTTAGAATCCTGGGAGGCGTCAGCTTTAAAGCCTCGTCGGCGCTGGAGGAGCGGGTGTTGGTGAGCTTCTTGGTCTTGCAGACATTGAGCTCAATGTCCTCCGCCTTGCCGTTCTGCCCGATGACCATGCCGGCGTACACCTTCTCGCCGGGGCCGATAAAGAGCGCGCCTCTTTCCTGAGCATTAAAGAGACCGTAAGTAATGGCCTCACCTGCTTCAAAGGCAATGAGAGATCCCTGCTTTCGATACTGAATATCACCCTTGTAAGGGCCATAACCCTCGAAAATCGTATTTAATACGCCCGTGCCTTTGGTGTCTGTCAGAAATTCTCCCCGATAGCCGATGAGCCCCCGGGCAGGAATGAGAAATTCCAGACGTGTGGAGCCGCTTCCGTTGCTGCTCATATTCAGGAGCTCCCCTTTGCGCTCCCCAAGCTTCTGGATGACATTACCGGAGAATTCGTCATCCACATCAATGTAGGCGCGCTCGATGGGCTCCAGGCGATGTCCTTTTTCGTCGGTTCGGTAGAGGACCTCCGCCTTGCTGACTGCGAATTCATAGCCTTCCCGGCGCATATTTTCTATTAAGACAGACAGATGAAGCTCTCCACGGCCGGAGACTTTGAAGCATTCTGTGGTATCGGTCTCCTCCACCCGAAGACTTACATCCGTGTTCAGTTCCCGGAACAGACGATCCCGCAGATGACGGGAGGTCACATATTTTCCCTCCTTTCCTGCAAGAGGACTGTCATTGACCAGAAATTGCATGGCAATGGTGGGCTCGGAAATCTTCTGGAAGGGAATGGGGTTCGGCTGGTCCGGGGAGCACAGGGTATCCCCGATGTGGATATCGGCAATGCCGGAGATGGCAACAATGGAGCCGATGCCGGCTTCCGTTACATCCACCTTGTTAAGGCCGTCAAATTCGTACAGCTTACTGATCTTTACCTTCTTGCACTGGTCGGGATTGTGATGATTGACCATCACCATATCCTGATTGACCCGAATGACGCCGTTATCCACCTTGCCGACGCCGATGCGCCCTACATATTCATTGTAATCAATGGTGCTGATAAGCACCTGGGTTCCGGCTTCGGGATCTCCCTCGGGAGCAGGGATAGCCCGGATGATCGTCTCAAAGAGAGGAGTCATATCCTTCGGCTCATCCTCAAGATCAAGAAGGGCATATCCATCTCTGGCAGAGGCAAAGACAAAGGGGCAGTCAAGCTGGGCGTCAGAGGCATCCAGATCCATCAAAAGCTCCAGAACTTCGTCAATCACCTCTGTGGGCCTTGCCTCGGGCCGGTCAATCTTGTTGATGCAGACAATCACCGGAAGATTAAGCTCCAGAGCCTTTCGAAGCACAAATTTTGTCTGGGGCATGGAGCCTTCAAAGGCATCTACCACCAGGATCACGCCGTTTACCATCTTGAGGACCCGCTCTACTTCACCGCCGAAATCCGCGTGGCCCGGCGTATCAACAATGTTGATTTTGATGTCCTTGTAGGTAACGGCCGTATTTTTGGAGAGGATGGTGATTCCACGCTCCCGTTCGATGTCGCCGGAGTCCATTACCCGCTCCGCCACCGCCTGATTGGCGCGAAACACGCCGCTTTGCTTTAAGAGCTCGTCCACCAGAGTGGTTTTTCCATGGTCTACATGGGCGATAATTGCAATATTTCGAATATTTTCTCTTTTCATAATCTGCTTCCTCATTACATACTTCTACATTAACTTATACAGTTTACCACATTTAACAGGGAATACAACAGAAAAATCGGCAGGAAAATAAAAAATTATTAATTTTCCATAAAATGGTTCTAAATTTTTATCTCCCCTCATATATATGTAAAGATACCAAAATACAAGAAGAAGAAGGGAGAACTTGCGTAATGTCAGATAAGGTCATTGAAAACAACCAGGTGTCGGTAATCGGAGAAATCGTTTCGGAATTTACATTCAGTCATGAGGTTTTTGGGGAAGGCTTTTATATGATGGATGTGCTGGTGAAGCGACTGAGTGATTCTGCGGATATCATTCCGGTTATGATTTCGGAGCGGCTGATCAATGTAGGGGAGGATTATACCGGAGAGTACATCCGGGTTGCCGGCCAGTTCCGTTCCTATAACAGACACGAAGAGAAGAAAAACAGGCTGGTGCTGTCTGTTTTTGCCAGAGAGGTGGAATTTCTGGAGGATGAGGTGGAGAATGCAAAAACCAACCAGATTTATCTGGACGGGTACATATGTAAGACGCCGGTCTACCGGAAAACGCCTCTGGGAAGAGAAATTGCGGATTTGCTGATTGCAGTAAATCGTCCTTATGGAAAATCAGATTATATTCCCTGTATTTGCTGGGGCAGGAATGCCCGCTTTGCCTCCGGATTTGAGGTTGGGGGCCATGCTCAGATCTGGGGGCGCATCCAGAGCCGGGAATATGTGAAAAAAATAGATGAGGAAGAATCGGAGAAGCGTATCGCCTATGAGGTTTCCGTCAGCAAGCTGGATTATGAAGAGAACTGATTAACTTAACGATATTGCGGCTCCTGCTTTTGATGAAAAATTTGCATTTCTCCGGTAATTAGTGTATGATAATAAATACATTGTTACACCATGACGTCTGATGCCCCTGCTTTTTATCAGGGAGCAGGAAAGGAGCGCAGGGATGGAGAAGGGACAGATTATGATTATCTGCGGCGAGGGAAAGGGAAAGACCTCAGCAGCCATTGGCCGGGGAATTTCCGGCGCCAGCAAGGGAAAATCTGTGATTATTATCCGGTTCCTGAAGGGAAAGGTACAGGAAAAGGATGAGTTTATCAAGCGCCTGGAGCCGGAGATCAAGGTGTTTTCCTTTGAAAAATGGGATGCGGATTATGAATCCCTGTCGCCGGAGCAGCAGCAGGAGGAGGCTGTGAATATTCGCAATGGCCTGAATTTTGCCAGAAAGGTAATGACCACGGACGGCTGTGACATTCTGATTCTGGATGAGGTCCTGGGCCTGGTGGACAGAGGCATTATCATGGAGGAGGATCTGACCGCCCTGGTGGAGGCCAAGGATGAGAGCATGGAGCTGGTGCTGACCGGAATTCATATGTGTGATTCCTTATATCCCTATGCGGACGACGTGGTTCAGATTGATACTTTAAAATAATGGACTTAAATATGATTGACAATTAAATAGCTCTATGTTACAGTAAGGCTGATACAGACAACTGAATAGAAAGGGAGCGGTTCAGTCATCTGAGCTGCTGCATAGAAAAAGATAGAGGTTGCGTTCTCCAAGAGTACCTCTCCGGATATGGCAGACATAGGGGAAGGAGAGGAAAAGGGGCGGACGCCGAAAGAGGCAGCTTTCTGCAGGCGGTCTCTTGGGCATATGCCGAAGAGGTATATGACTGTCATCAATATGGATGGGGCGCTATCGAAAGAATTCAGGGGCAAAAGAGCGATTCTTTAGGGGCGGACTTCATAAGGGTCAGCCCCTTTTTGCGGAACTGGAATCAAAAACAGCAATATCTCGAAAAGGATGTGTCGAGCGGGATATTGCGGAACTGGAATCAGAACTGGAATAGGAGGAAGGATATGGCTATTTTTAGGGGAGCGGCTGTGGCGATCGTCACACCATTTACAGAGAGCGGAGCGATTAATTTTCCAAAGCTTGCCCAGCTTTTGGACTTTCAGATTGCCAATCACACAGATGCCATTGTAATCTGCGGCACTACGGGAGAGTCTTCCACTCTGACACATGAAGAGCATCTGGATGCGATTAAATTCACGATAGATCACGTGGCGGGCCGGGTTCCGGTGATTGCGGGAACGGGTTCCAACTGCACGGAGACAGCCATTTACCTGTCCACAGAGGCAGAAAAATACGGGGCAGACGCCCTGCTTCTTGTGACGCCATACTACAATAAGGCCACCCAGAAAGGTCTCATTGCTCACTATACGGCCATTGCCAATTCCGTAAAGCTTCCGATTATTATGTACAATGTTCCCGGCCGGACGGGCTGCAATATTCAGCCGGAGACTGCTGTAAAGCTTGCGAAAGATGTGGAGAATATTGTGGGAATCAAGGAGGCCAGCGGCAACATTTCCCAGGTTGCAAAGCTGATGGCGCTGGCAGACGGATGTATCGAGCTGTACTCCGGAAACGACGATCAGGTGGTGCCCATTCTGTCGCTGGGAGGCCAGGGCGTGATCTCCGTGCTTTCCAATGTGGCGCCCAGACAGACTCATGACATGGTGGCAAAGTTCCTGGAAGGCGATATTGCCAGCAGCCGGGATATTCAGCTTCGCGCCATCCCCCTTGTGGATCAGCTGTTCTGTGAGGTAAATCCCATACCTGTGAAGGCGGCCCTGAATATGATGGGAATGGAGGCAGGTCCCTTGCGGATGCCGCTTACAGACATGGAGCCGGAGCACAAAGAGCATTTAAGGAAAGCAATGACGGATTTCGGAATCGAGGTTAAATAGATGATAAAAGTACTGATGCACGGCTGCAACGGCCGGATGGGACAGATGATTGCAGGGCTGTTAAAAGAGGATCAGGAGGCCCGGATTGTGGCAGGCGTGGACACTTTTGACGGCGTGTCCAATCCCTTTCCCGTATTTTCAAAGATAGAAGACTGTGACGTAGAGGCTGATGTGGTGATTGATTTTTCCAACGCAGGGGCAGTGGACGGCTTGCTTGATTACTGTACCGCTACAAAGACTCCCGTAGTTCTGTGTACCACAGGCCTTTCCGGGGAACAGCTTGAGAAGGTGGAAAAGGCGGCTCAAAAGACGGCAGTGCTTAAATCCGCCAATATGTCTCTGGGAATTAATCTTTTTTTGAAGCTTTTGAAGGAAGCGGCGCCGGTCCTGGCAGAGGCAGGCTTTGATATTGAGATTGTGGAGAAGCATCACAACCAGAAGCTGGACGCCCCCAGCGGAACGGCTGTTGCATTGGCGGACGCCATCAATGAGGCAGAGAACGGAGCCTACACCTATGTGTATGACAGAAGCCAGGTGAGGAAAAAGCGGGAGGCAAAGGAGCTGGGAATCTCGGCGGTCCGAGGCGGAACCATTGTAGGAGATCACGATGTGATTTTTGCAGGTACGGATGAAGTTCTCACCTTTGAGCACCGTGCCTATTCCCGGGCTGTCTTTGGAAAGGGCGCCATACAGGCTGCCAAATTTCTGGCAGGAAAGCCGGCCGGCCGGTATGACATGAGCGATGTGATCGGCTGACAGGGGATTTTTGAATTGTAAGGACGGAGAAGAGCCTTGCCAATTTTCGGGGATATGCTTGAAGATTGGCGAGGTTTTTTGCTATCTGCGTTTGCTTGCGGGAAGGCATTGGACAGAGAGGAGCACAGAGGGATGAAGACCGTTGCTGTCATTGACGACGACATTTATATTGGAGACATGGTGGAGGAGCTTTTGAAAAAGGAAGGCTACGGAGTACTCAGAGCATATTCCGGCACAGAGGCAGTCTATCTTTTGAGAGAGCGCCGGCCGGATTTGATTCTCCTGGATTTGATGCTGCCGGGGCTGAGCGGGGAGGAGGTGCTGCCCCTGGTTTTGGGGATTCCGGTGATTGTGGTCAGCGCAAAGGCAGATGTGGGAGAGAAGGTAAAGCTCCTTCGAAAAGGAGCTGCGGACTACATCACCAAGCCCTTTGACACACGGGAGCTTTTGGCCCGCATGGAAGTGCAGCTTCGGATGGCGGCTTCCTCCCCGGGCACATTTCCGAGTCTTGCTTTTGGAGAGCTTAGGCTTGATACGGTCAGCCGCAGCTTAAGGGTAGGGGAAGAACCGGTAAGGCTTACCCGAACGGAATACGCCATCCTAAAGCTTTTGATGCAGAATCCAAGACAGGTTTTGACAAAATCTCTGCTGCTGGAGCGGATAGGAACGGACACACCGGACTGCACGGAAAGCTCCCTCAAGATTCATGTAAGCAATCTTCGAAAAAAGCTCCGGGAGGCAGGAGGGAAGGATTATATTGAGGCTGTGTGGGGAATCGGGTATAAAATGATGGAGGAGACGGAAAAGTAAGCAAAGCTTTCCCGTTTCTTAACCTTTTCCTTTCCCGGTTTCTAAACCTTATTCTGCTAGACTACAGTTTACAGGAATCAAAACAGCAATATCTCCGAGACGCATAGAAGGATTTACAGGCACATGCTTTTGTGACTGGAAATTCTTCTCGACAAAGATGTGTCGAGCGGGATATTGCGGAACTGGAATCAGAACTGGAATCAAAACAGCAATATCCCCGAGACGCATAGAAGGATTTACAGGCACATGTTTTTGTGACTGGAAATTCTTCTCGACAAAGATGTGTCGAGTGGGATATTGCGGAACTGGAATCGGAGTTAAAAATGGAGTATTGTTTAACAGCGGAAGGAATCAGCAAGCATTACCGTCATTTTAAGGCGCTGGAGGGGCTTTCCATCCACATTCCCAAGGGCGCCATCTATGGTCTGGTAGGAAGAAACGGCGCAGGCAAGACCACGCTCATTCGCATCCTCTGCGGCCTGCAAAATCCCACATCCGGAGAATATGTCCTGTATGGAAAAAGAAACACGGAAAAAGAGATCACAGAGGTACGCCGAAGGATGGGAGCCGTGGTGGAGACGCCCTCCGTCTATCCGGATATGACTGCAGAGGAAAATATCCGGCAGCAGTATCAGATTCTGGGAATTCCCTCCTTTGACGGAATTCCGGAGCTTCTTCGCCTGGTGGGATTGGAAGCGGTCGGAAAGAAGAAAGCCAGAAATTTTTCCCTTGGCATGCGCCAGCGCCTGGGAATCGCTGTGGCCTTGGCGGGAGATCCGGATTTTTTGGTGCTGGATGAGCCGGCCAATGGACTGGATCCGGAGGGAATTATAGAAATGCGGGAAATCATTTTGCGCCTCAACCAAGAGCGGCAAATCACGGTTCTCATATCCAGCCATATCCTGGATGAGCTGTCCAGGCTGGCAACGCATTACGGCTTTCTGGATCATGGCCGCATGGTAAAGGAGCTGAGTGCGAAGGAGCTTAAGGCAGCCTGCCAAAAATGCGTAAGGCTTCGGATTTCCGATCCCAAAGTTTTGGCCCGGGTCCTGGAGGAGCAGGGACTGGAATACAAGATTCGAAGCCTGGAGGAGGCCGATGTATACGGAGAGGTCAATCTGTCGCAGCTTCTTCTGGCTCTTACAGGGGAGGGCTGTGAGGTGCTTGGAATCCAGGAGCACAATGAAAGCCTGGAAAGCTATTTTATGAGTCTGGTAGGAGGTGGAGAGCATGAATAAGTTGCTTTGGGCAAATTTCAACCGTCTGCTTCGGGACAGGGCGTTTTGCCTTGGATGCGCCTTTCTGGCAGGCATGAGCGCCTATCTTCCGATTCTTCATTATATAGAGCAGGGAGACAGGGTAAATCCCAATAATTATTTCTTTGGATTTAACATAGTCATCGGAGTTTTTGCCGCTGTCTGCTGCAGCCTGTATCTGGGCACAGAGTACAGTGAAGGAACCATGCGCAATAAGCTCATAGCGGGGCATACCAGAAAGAACATCTATTTGGCAAATCTCATCATCTGTACCGCTGCATCCCTGCTTGCAGTCGTAATTTATCTGGCGGCAGAGAGCATTGTGGGGATTCCCCTCAACGGAAATGTCCGCATGGGCCCTGGGGAGCTGCTTGTCCGTTTTCTGGTAAGCGCACTTATGATTTTATCCTTCTCTTCTATTTTTACCCTGATCAGTATGCTGAATCAGAGCAAGGCGGCAGGAGCAGTGCTCAACATCCTTCTGTTTTTAGCCCTTCTGGCACTGGCTTTTTCCATTAATGCCAGACTTGAGGAGCCGGAATTCATACAAAACTACTATATGCTAAATGAACTGGGAGATGTGACGCAGGTAGAGCCAATGCCCAATCCAAGGTATCTTCAGGGAGCAGCCCGCGAGGCTTATGAATTCGTGTACGATTTTCTCCCTACGGGGCAGGGAATTCAGATGTGCACAAAGGTTTTTATTTCCTGGATCCGTATGGCCTGCTGCAACGTAGGAATTACAGCTGGGACTACGGCGCTTGGCGTATATTTATTTGGAAAAAAGGATATCAGGTAGAAATGATGCTTTATTTAGAAATCCTATGTATGGCGCTGTTTGCCATCTGCCTATTGCTTTTGTGGAAAATAGCTCTTCTGCGCAGAGCGGCAGGAGAGATTCACCGGGAGTTTGAAGAGCGGCTTTCGGAGGATACCAATACGCCCATTGCAATCTCCAGCCGGGATTCTGCCATGAGGCTTCTGGCAGCAGGCATCAACAGACAGCTTCGGCTTCTCAACCAGGAGCGGCGCCGGTTTCAACAGGGAGATCGGGAGCTTAAGGAGGCGGTCACCGGCATTTCCCACGATTTGCGCACACCTCTTACGGCAATCCTTGGATACCTGGATTTGCTGGAGCGGGAGGAACACACGGAAGAGACAAGACGGTATCTTGGGATGGTCCGCAATCGGACACAGGCCCTTGCGGACTTGACGGAGGAGCTGTTTCGTTATTTTATCACGGCTTCCGGGGAGGAGGAAGAGGGAGAATGGCTGACATTGAATGATGTTTTGGAGGAGAGTCTGGCCTCCTACTACGGAGCCTTTGTACAGAGTCGAATCTTACCAAGGATCAGCATTTCAGAGGAAAAGGCAGAGCGGTTTTTGAATCGCTCTGCCCTTATGCGCATCTTTGGGAATATCATCAGCAACAGTCTGAAATACAGTGACGGAGATTTGTCTGTCACCATGGAGGCTGACGGGACAATTGTCTTTTCAAACAGGGCAAGGAGCCTGTCGCCGGTTCTGGCAGGAAAGCTTTTTGAGCGTTTCTATACGGTAGAGACCGGCAGCCGGTCCACAGGTCTTGGCCTGGCAATCGCAAAGCAGCTGTGTGAGCGTATGGGCGTCCATATCCGAGCGGATTACCGGGAAGAGCGTCTGATGATTACCTTGTACTTTCCCGAAAACGCTCCATAACCTGGGAAAGCGATTGGACGCCGGTGCAGGCTCCGAGAGATTCCACAGCCAGGGAGGCGGTCATATTGGCAAAGCGCCCGCAGTCGGCCAGACTCATTTGCTCAGACAGCCCGTAAAGAAATCCGGCGGCGAAATTGTCTCCGGCCCCGGTGGTATCGATGCATCGGGTGTGGGGGTAGGCGGGAATCATAAGACTTTGGTCTTTTGTCTTAATAAAGCAGCCGTCCTTGCCCATTTTAATCACCATGCAGGATACGCCACAGTCTAAAAAGGCATCGGCAATTGCCTCCGGATCCGAAAGGCCGGACACGGCCTTTGCCTCCTCGTAGTTGGGAAACAGATAATCCAGATATTGAATGGCTTCCTGAATATCCGGGAGCCGTTCGTTGTTTTTGCAGCGGGTCATATCGGCGCAGAGGGTGCAGCCCTGGTCCTTTGCCGAGCGGAACAGGGAGGCCATGGCCGGGACATCAAAGCAGGGAGACACGAAGATACTGGCAAAGCAGAGAAGGGGAGCCTTCTTCAAAGCCTCCAGGTTGATATCCGGAAGGGCAAGCTTGCGCAAAGACCCGTTCCGGTTGGTGATAAAGGAGCGCTCTGCCTCCTCGTCTACCAGGACCATATTGATTCCCGTGTCCAGATCCGGATCGATGACCGTATCCTCTGTGGACACTCCGTTTTCCTGAAAATAATGCAGAAGAAGCTGTCCGCTTAAGTCATTGCCCAGCTTGGTGATAAGATTCACCCGCTTTCCCAGGCGGGCCAGGGTGGTGGCTTCATTGCAGGCGTCACCGCCCGGGGTGAGGGTAACAGAGTCCGCAGGGCAGGAGCGGCCGGCAAGCTCTTTTTTGGAAACGGGACGGGCCAGGACATCCAGGATGGCGGCGCCGATAAGCGTAATATCATACATATGATTTTCTCCTTTGCATGGTTTTCATCAATCGTAGAAATCCGTTTTTATTTTTGAGATGATTATAGCATTGGAATCACTTCTGACGCAAGGGAATCAGGCTCCGGTCTTTTTCGTCCAGGTGCTTTAAGTAATAACGGGTGTCCCGGGCAATGGTGCCGGACAGCAGCAAAACGGCCAGAAGATTGGGAATTGCCATCAGCGCATTGAGGGTGTCCGAGATACTCCAGACAAGCTCCAGGCGTACAACCGGTGCAAAGACGAGAACCAGAATCCAGAGAAACCGGTAGGGGAAGAGGGAGATTTTCCCAAACAGATATTCCAGACACCGTTCCCCATAGTAGGACCAGCCCAGGATCGTGGCGTAGGCAAAAGTAATGATGCCAAAGATAAGGACAGGTCTTCCGATATAGGGAATCTGGGAAAAGGCGGCTGTAGTCAGCTCCCCGCCGGAGAGGGTGTCCCAGGAAAGAGAGCTGTCACGCAGAATGCTGCTCACCAGAACGAGACCGGTGATGAGGCAGACTACAACCGTGTCCCAGAAGGTGGCGGTGGAGGCAATCAGGGCCTGGCGCACAGGGTTGGGGGTACGGGCGGCTGCCGCGATGATAGGAGCGGAGCCCATACCGGCCTCATTGGTAAAGAGGCCCCGGGCAATGCCATAGCGGGCTGCCAGCATCATGCCGGAGCCTGCCAGCCCTCCTCCCACAGCCTTTGGACTTTCAAAGGCAGAGGAGAGAATAAGAGAAATGCTTTCCCCAAGAAGGCTGTGGTTCAGGAGCAGGATCACGAAGCATCCGGCCAGATAGGAGAAAGCCATAAAGGGGACAAGCCGCTCACAGACCCGGGCAATGGAACGCACGCCCCCCAGGATCACCACACAGGTGATAAGTCCGGTTACAACGCCAATGGTTAGGCAGACGGCGTCGGGCCGTGCCTCCAGCAGCCGCCTTAAGGAGGAGAGGGAGGAGCTTCTCTCCAGAACAGAGCGGACAGAGGAGTCGATGATCACGGCGATGGCATTTACCTGAACCCCGCAGCCGATGCCAAAGGAGGTGAGAACGCCGAAGCAGGCGAAGAGAATGGCCGGGACGCGCATTTTAAGGCCCCGCTCCAGGGCGTACATGGCGCCTCCAAGCATATGGCCGTCTCTGGTGCGCACCCGGTATTTCACGGCAATCAGAGATTCCGCATAGGTAGTGGCCATGCCAAAGATTCCCGTAAGCCAGCACCAGAAGACAGCCCCCGGTCCGCCCAGAGCGATGGCCGTTCCAACACCGATGATATTGCCCGTTCCCAGGGTGGAGGCCAGAGAGGTGGAGAGAGAGGCAAAGGGACTGATGTCCCCACTGGAATCGGGATCCTTTGTCAGGGAAAGCCGGATGGCCAGGGGAGTCTTTCGCTGGATAAAGCCGGTTTTTACGGTCATAAAAAGGTGGGTGCCGAAGAGGAGCACAATCATGGGGAGGCCCCAGAGGTAATCGTTGACAGTTTCGATCAATGTGGCAAATGCAGTCATGAAAGCTTCCTTTTTCTTGGTGGGGGTTGTTAGAATTATATGCGGTCATAACGATTCAGATAACTGCCCTGCTCCGGCTTATCTTGTATCTATGGGATAAAATTGGTATAATAGGCAAAACAGCAAAAAGGGTTGTCGAAAAATCAGACAACCCCTTCAGGGGGGAGAAGCAGAATGGCAATAATCGGAATTGATCTTGGAACAACCAACAGTCTGGCTTGTGCCTGCAAGGATGGAAGCATAGTTCTGATTCCAAATGCATTGGGTCAGCTTCTGACACCGAGCGCAGTCAGTGTGGAGGAAGACGGGAGCATCTGCGTGGGAGCCGTGGCAAAGGAGCGGCTGATCTCTCATCCGGAAGCCTCGGTGGCTTCCTTTAAGCGTTTTATGGGCACGAACCATATATTTCGCCTGAGCGGGCAGGAATTCAGGCCCCAAGAGCTCTCCTCCTTTGTGCTTCGCCAGCTGAAAGAGGATGCGGAGCGGTTCCTGGGGGAGGAGGTCACGGAGGCGGTCATCAGCGTTCCGGCCTATTTTAATGACAATCAGCGATATGCCACAAAGCAGGCCGGCGCCCTGGCGGGAATTCATGTGGAGCGTCTGGTGAACGAGCCCTCTGCCGCAGCCCTGGCGGCCAGCCGGCTAAGCAAGGAAGAGGAAGGAAGCTACCTGGTATTCGACTTTGGCGGGGGAACTTTGGATGTGTCCGTTGTGGATTATTTTGACAATGTAATTGAGATCATTGCCGTCAGCGGAGACAATCATCTGGGGGGAGATGATTTTGACAAGCTGATTGCCCAGAGCTTCTGCCAGGCTCACGGTATGGATTATAAAAAGTTAGGTTCCAAGGAACGGGCCGCCATGCTTCGTCAGGCGGAGGAAGCAAAAAGAAAGCTGACAGTGGAGAAGAGGGCGGAGCTTGTGTACGGCCCGGAGGAGAAGAAGCTTGAACTTACCAATGTGCATTTGGCAGATATGAGTCAGAAAATATTTGGACGCATCAATCAGGTGATTACCAATGTGTTAAGTGACAGCGAGAGAACCATAGAGGAGATCGATGAGGTGGTGCTGGTGGGAGGCTCCTCCAAAATGCCGGTGATCGCCTTTTATCTTGAGACCTGCCTGGGAAAAAGGCCCTGCGCGATTGGCTCTCCGGATGAGGTGGTTGCCCTGGGAGCCGGAATCTATGCCGGGATCAAGGAGCGCAGAGAAGAAATACGGGATCTGGTGCTGACGGATATCTGTCCCTTTACCCTGGGAACGGGCATTATAAACCGCTCGGACAGAAACAATCCCATTATGTCTCCGGTAATTGAGAGGAACAGCATCCTTCCAAGCTCCAGAAGCGGATTTTATACCAATTCTTATGACAATCAGAAGCACATTGTGGTGGGAATCTATCAGGGAGAGGCCTATTACTGCCGGGAAAATATAGAGCTTGGCGAAATTGATATGGATATCCTTCCCATGCCGGTGGGAGAGTCCTGCTTTGAGCTGACCTTTACCTACGATATCAACGGGATTCTGGAGGTTGAGGTTACGGATCTTCAGCAGAATATCAAAAAGCGCAAGCTTCTTGCGACGGGAGGCATCCGGGTTCCGGAAGAAGAGGTGGAAAAACGGGCTCAAAAGCTAAAGGCCTATAAGCTGGTACCTCCGGGGGGAATCCGCACGAAGCTGGCTCTGGCCAGGGGAGAGCGTCTCTTCGAGGAACTTTTGGGAGAACGGCGGAAGGCCGTGGCGGCGATTCTGGAGCAGCTTCAGGAGGCCATGAACGGCAGGAACGATCCGCAGCTTGTGAAGCTTATGAAGGAAGCGGAGGCTCTCTTTGACGAGCTGGAAGGAAACCGCTGACAGAGGTGGGAACTATGGGAATATGGGAACGGCTGGGCATAGAGCCCACCAAAGATAAACGACAGATAAAAAGGGCATACGCCGCCCGTTCCAGGGAAGTACATCCGGAGGAAAAACCCGAGGAGTTCCGGATGCTTTACGAGGCCTATCAGGCGGCTTTGGCATATGCCCGGAGGGAAAAAGAAAAACCGGAAGAAACCAAAGACCAAAAGAGTCAAGACCGTGGGAAGAGCGGGCTTAAGCAGGAAGAAGAGCCTTCCGGGAAATCTGCGGCAGAGGGCTTTGAGCAGCCGAAGGAGACAGAAGCAGAGCGGCAGCTGCGGGCTTATCTGGAGAGGCAGTCCGAGGAACAGGAAGAAAAGCTTGCGGATTTCCTTGAACATTGGAAGGAGATCAATAACTTTGAGCTCCGGGAACCCAGGGTGCAGGAATGGTGGAGAGAGTATCTGCAATCCAAGGATTTTCAGAGTATCCAATGGCATCCGAAGCTCCTAAAGCTTCTGAGCGAGGAGATGGAACAGAAGCTTTCCTACGATTACGTCATACGGATTCTCTTTTGGGACGCTTATGACTTCCGTCATGTGGAAGAAGACAAAGGAACTGCTTATCAGGATGATCTTAAGAGGCTTCGAAAAAGCCTGCAGCCGGCCTTTGATCTGCGGATGAAGGAGAAGGCCTTTGAACGCCAGCTCGAAGAGAAGCGCCTGGCCCATGAAAATAGGGTGAAGAGCTGGATACAGATTGGCATTGCGGCGGCAGTGCTGCTTGCGGTTCTTGTGCCCTTTTCCGTTTATCGGAAGGTAACGGCCGAGCGGCGTTATGTGGAAGCCTATATGAAAGAGGAGTATCCGGAGACGAAATTTTCAAAGCCGGAGAAAATAACGGATTCCCAGGAAGAGGCTTTCTATGAGCTGTACTCCAAATCTCATCCGGATCTGCCTGTTACGGTGAGGCTGGAATATGATGAAAAAGGAAGGATATCCGCAAGGAGTGAGGATTATGGACTTCAGCTTCTGGAATATTATGCAGAGCAGTACGGGATGAACTGGGGTCGCATGGAAAAGGGAGGCTATGACTGGCCGGAGGATTACGGGAATGAGATGAGCGTTCTTTATTATTCCGCTCCGGAGTCCCTGGAGGAGTTCTGTGATACTGTGATGCGCATGTTTCAGGAGCAGGAGGAGCTATGGGATCTTTCTGCCATAGGAATTGGGAAAGAGGATGTTTTATATCCGGAGATTTTTGTGAATGGAGGCATGGAGGATTTTTCTTTGGTAAAGAGCCCCTTTTACCGGCCATGGGAAATGGAAGCTCAGGAGCTTAAGCAGTCTGTTTGGGAAGCTTATGTACAGTATATGTTCCATTTTGAGGCATGGAAGCTGACGGCAGAGCAATATGCAGAATGGGGACCCGCCTATGAGGAGCTGTGCAAAAAGCTGGTAGAAGAAATAGAGGCAGACGAATCCTTTGAGGAATACGGCTCCTGGTATGAGCTGTACCTGGGGGAGGAAGCAATCTGCGATATTTATATCCCGATTTATACGGGGGAATGGGAAGAACCCTTGGAATATGGCCAGTCCATTACAAGGCGTGCAAAAATGTTTCTCATAGGAGACGCTTACCACTATCTGCTTTTTCAGGGAGCGGATTTGACAATAACCGATGACGGCAGCGGCTTTGCTGCGGAGCTTGACGGAAATATATGCTTCTTTGGAGAAGAGCCAAGAGAGGAAATGATAGTGGTAAAAGCGTGGTGTCCTAAGGACCAGTCCTCATTTTCCGGGGAAGAGGAGTGGGAAGGAGCCAATGTGGTAACCGGGCCGGAGGTGGAGATTGAATAGGCCTGTGGAATTTTAGGGATAAATGGTATATAATAGAGGAAAGTTTTCAGGAGGAAGATTTATGGGACATCTAGCAAGCAGAGACGCCTACAAGAATCTGGAGGACCGGATCAACTGGTTCACTCAGGGCGCGCCGGTATCGGACACTTTGTATAAGATTCTCCAGGTGCTCTATACGGAAAAAGAAGCAAAATGGGTAGCCCTTTTACCTGTCCGGCCCTTTACAGCCAAGAAGGCCGCCCGCATCTGGGATACCAGCGAGGCTAAGGCGGAGAAATTTCTCACACACCTTTGTGAAAAGGCCCTGCTGGTGGACTCTTATCATAACGGCGTGCGCAAATTCGTAATGCCGCCTCCCATGGCCGGCTTTATTGAGTTTGCCCTTATGCGCACCCGAGGGGACATTGATCAGAAATACCTAAGCGAGCTTTATTATCAATATATGAACGTGGAGGAGGACTTTGTAAAGGATCTCTTCTTTGTCACAGAGACCCGCCTGGGCCGGGTATTCGTTCAGGAGCCGGTGCTGACCAATGCCAATACCCTGCATATTCTGGATCACGAGCGGGCCAGCCACATCGTGGAGGAGGCGGAGTATATCGGCCTTGGCACCTGCTACTGCCGCCACAAAATGCTCCACGCAGGCCATCCCTGTGAGATCGACGCACCCCTGGACGTGTGTCTCACCTTCGGCAATGTGGCCCGCTCCTTAGCCGAGCACGGCGGTTATGCAAGGCTTATCGACAAGGCGGAGGCCATGGACGCCCTGGAGCGCTCCTACGCCCACAATCTGGTGCAGATCGGCGAAAATGTCCGAGAGGATCCGGCCTTTATCTGCAACTGCTGCGGCTGTTGCTGCGAGGCATTGCAGGCGGCCCGGAAATTTGCCCCCATGCAGCCGGTGGCAACCACCAATTATATCCCTTCCGTGGACAAGGAGACCTGTGTCGGCTGTGGAAAATGTGCCAAGGCCTGCCCTATTTTCGCCATTTCCATGGAGGAGGGAGAGAACGGGAAGAAGAAGGCCGTGATCAAAGAGGAGATCTGTTTAGGCTGCGGCGTCTGTGCCGGGAACTGTCCCACAAAGGCCATCGAAATGAAGCGCAGACCTATTCAGGTGATCACGCCGGTGAACAGCACCCACCGCTTTGTGCTCCAGGCCATAGAAAAAGGAACCCTGCAGAATTTGGTTTTCGACAACCAGGCATTTGCCAATCACCGGGCCATGGCGGCAGTGTTCGCGGCGATTTTGAAGCTTCCGCCTCTGAAGCAGGCCCTGGCCAGCAAGCAGTTTAAGTCTATTTATCTGGATAAGCTACTGGCTAGCGCCGACATGCATAGAAAAATGAAATAATTGGATAAAAATACAACAGCATATTTTTTGGAGAGATGCTAGGGAAAGAGCCATCAGCTATTTTTCTGTCTTGAGAGTCGGCGAAACACAGGACGGGAAAAGGCTGATGGCTTTTTATTCTCGCAGATGATTTTTGGACTGTCCTATTTTGCAACAGCCCAAGACAGAAAAAATAAATAGATTGACATTTTAAAATTTTTTCTGTATAATATTTGAAAATGTATTATGCATCATGCGTCATGTATGATGCAATTATTTTGAGCCAAAAATTTAACACACTAAAGGAGGTTATAATGCCTGGCCTGATTGATATGCATACCCATTTGAGGATGTATTCAGGAAAGGGCCTGTCAGATCCGCTGAGACCCTGTGCAGTAACCTTGGACGAACTGCTTTTTGCACAGTTCTATTTGGACAATGGCTACACTACGGTTCGAGATGTGGGCGACAATATTGCAAATCCGGCAATTGCTCTGAGAAATCATATTAATGGGGGAAGGATTACAGGTCCACGAATTTTTTGTTCTGGTCCAACCCTGACGCCCACGGAGTTTGGCTTTGACGCGGCCTGGAGTGAGCCGAACCACTATGAAGTAGACGGTCCGGAGTCCATGCGTAAAATGGTACGTTTTTGTATACAGAAGGGGTCGCGTATGGAGCCGGCATCTTCTTTCCGCTGCTTTTGGAAGAAGGCAGATGCAAAAGCTGTGAATGTCGGAATGCTGGTGGGAGCCTTTGTGTCCTTTGGATTTGATATGCTGGTGAAAATTCCTCTTGGGCTGGAGATAGATGGGGTGTTGATTGGGGCTGCGCTTTGCCTTGTAATTTGTGTGGGAGGTTCTCTCTTTGCAGAGAAATAGTAATTGCAAAAGCAAGAACGAATGTGGTATATTTTAGACAGAGAAAATACGTAGATGGAGAATTCGGTATGCAGCTAAATCGCCTGCCTGCTTCTGAGCAGATTTTTGAGGATATAGTACAGAAAATTAGAACCCGAAAAATTCTTCCGGGAGAAAAACTGGTGATTAAAAAACTGGAGGAAGAATATCAGGTAAGCTCCACGCCTGTTCGGGATGCATTAAGCCAGCTGAAATCCTTTGGATTTATTGAGGCAAAATGTTCATCTACCGCCACTGTGATTCAGATGAGTCCGGCCGAGAGGCGCGATGTAGTGGAGCTGAACAAAGAGCTGACAGATATGTCTTTTCGCCTGATAATGAAGAATCATAGAATAGAGCAGGTCCGGGAAAAGATGAGGCCCTTGTATCAGAAGCAGATGGAGCTTAGGGATGCAGCATTCAGTGAACGAATTGCAGCCTATATTGAGTTTGTAAATATACCTGGGCAAAATACAGGGAACAGTTATTACAGTACGATGATTGGAACGCTCCTTGGAAAATCTATTGTTGCGTTTGGCGATTATAGTGAAGTATATGACCCGGATTTGGCTCTGGAGAACAGCCGTCAGATGATGGAGGCCTTGGATCAAGAGGATTGGGAAAGATTTGGGGAATTGCGTCATTATATGATGGACTGTTTTTCGGAGCTTTTGGAACGGGAAGAAAGAGAAGAAAAGTGAATATTGTTGAATTAGTAGAAATCCGGGTAATGTCCCGGGTTTTTATTTTTTGCAGTTTTTCTGAGAAATCTTCCAATCTAAGAAATTCTCCCATTTAGTGAGCTGGTCGCTTGTAAATCGGATTCATTATTTGCTTTGGCTAATATGTACAAAAAAGAAATAATCAATAATATTTTATTATCAATTAGATTTAAAATATGTATTTTACAATATCAATAGAGGATGATATGATGGCCTTAACAAACAACAGAAGTATGAAAGCACAGAATGGGAGGTAAAAATGAAGAAGAAAGTATTATTGTTCTTAATGGCATTGACCATGGTAATTTCTCTGGCCGCATGTGGCAAGAAGGAGGAGCCTGCTGCCCCGGAAGCCGGGACGGAAGGAGCAGCCCAGGAAAAGGAAGCGGCAGAGGCAGAGGAGGATACAGCTCAGGCAGAGGAAAAGGTTGAGATCAAAAAGATCGTGACCGTATTGCCCAATGTCCGGGGAGACGGCGGCACCCATGATCTGGCCTGCCGGGCTTCGGAAAGCATTGCCGAGAGCATCGGTGCCGAGCTGGATATTGTGGAGCTTGGAACTGCCGTAACAGATTCTGCAAAATGGGAGGCAGCCATGTGCGACCTGTGTGAGGCGGGATACGATCTGATTATCACAGGCGGCTCTCTGATGAAGGATACCATTCAGACGGTAGCGCCCATGTACCCGGAGATGCCCTTTATCTGCTACGACGTGTTACTGGATTTTGACACCACGGATATGGAAAATGTGTATTCCATGGATTTCTATCAGAACGAGGCGGCCTATATGGCAGGGATCATTGCCGCCAATATGACCGAGAGCAATTACGTCGGCTTTGTGGGAGCAACCAAGATTCCGGTCATCTATGACTTTATGGTAGGCTTTATTGCCGGAGCCCAGGAGGTAAATCCGGATATCAAGGTAGCCGTTGCCTTTACCAATGACTTTAACGATGCCACCCTTGCCAAGGAGCTGGCCCTGGCACAGATCACGGACGGAGCGGATGTGCTGTACCCCGCCTGCGGAAATGCGGCGGCGGGCGTGTATGAGGCAGCCAGGGATCGGGAAGTCTATGCGGTGGGAAATGATCAGGACGTGGCTGCCAAATATGCTCAGAGCGACGAATCCATCCAAAAGGTGATTCTGGCCTCTGTGATGAAAAAGGTAGACAATGCCGTAAGCTCTGCATATGAGCGGTATGCGGCAGGAGAGCTTCCCTTTGGAACCCAGGAGACCGTAGGGGTGGCCATAGACGGAGCAGGTGTGGTAAAGAATGATTACTATGAGGAGCAGCTTCCCGACGAGGTGAAGAAGACTGTGGAGGAATACGAACAGAAGATTAAGGACGGAGCAGTGAAGGTTCCCACGGCCCTTGGAATGGAGCCGGAGGAGATAGATGAGGTCATCAATTCCGCACAGTAAATCCCAGGAGAGCAGCGGGAAGGCATGGTTCCGCAGGAGACCGGCCTTCCCTTTTTATGCGCAGGGGCGTATAGGGAAATTAGCTGCTACGCAACATGCGCCCCGCGCATCATTTATCTTTCAAATTGGATAATCCGGTGATAAAGAGGTGAGACACATATGACAGCAGGACAGACTGCGATTGAGATGAAGGGGATAACGAAAATTTATCCCAATGGAGTGGTGGCAAACAAGGACGTGGATTTCAGCGTAAGCTACGGGGAAATCCACGCGGTTATGGGAGAAAACGGGGCAGGAAAATCCACTCTGATGAAGATGCTTTTTGGAATGGAAAAAATTGACAGAGGCCAGATCTTCTTTGAGGGAAAACCTGTCCATATTAACAGTCCGGCAGAGGCCATAGCACTGAAGATCGGAATGGTGCACCAGGAGTTTATGCTGGTTCCCTCCCTGACTGTGGCGGAGAATATGATGCTGAAGGAGGAGCCTCTAAAAGGAATTTTCATTGATCGGGCCAAGGCTGTGGAGGAGACGCGGAACATCTCAGAGAAATATCATCTTCCCATAGATCCCAACAGGAAGATTCAGGATCTTCCTGTTGGGATGAAGCAGAGAGTAGAGATTCTGAAGGCGCTGTACCGGGGAGCGCGGATCCTGATTTTGGACGAGCCCACGGCAGTGCTGACGCCCCAGGAGACGGAGGAACTGTTCCGCCAGCTTCTTCTTCTGAAGGAAAGCGGGCACACAGTGATTTTTATTTCCCATAAAATCCGGGAGATTAAGCAGATCTGCGATCGAATCACCATTATGAAAAACGGCTTGTCCGTAGGTGTTTATAATGTAAAGGATATCTCGGAGGCGGACATTTCCAGACTGATGATTGGTCGGGAAATCAAGATGAAGCTGAATAAAAAACCGGCGGCCCCCAAGGAGTGCGTGCTGCGGGTGGAGCATCTCCATTATGGGTACGGAGAAGGAAAATTGAAGCTGAACGACGTGAGCTTTTCCGTGCGAAGCGGGGAGATATTAGGCATTGCAGGCGTGGAGGGCAATGGACAGCGGGAGCTTTTGGAGCTGATTGTGGGACTTCGCAAGATACAGAGAGGGAAGATCTGCATTCGCGACAAGGATGTGTCCCGGCTTTCCGTTCGCAAAATCCGGGATGAGGCGGCTACTGCATACATTCCCCAGGATCGGCTGCTGGTAGGAGTGGCGTCAGAGGCTACCATCAAAGAGAATCTTTTATCCAACCGCCTGTCGGAGGAGACCTTTTCCAGATACGGAATCATCCGGGAAAAGGAGCTTGTGAAAAAAGCGGAGGAGCTGATAGAAGAATTTGCCGTCAAATGTGACAGCGAGAAGCAGAGCGTCTCCATGCTGTCCGGGGGAAACATTCAAAAGGTGGTGGTAGCCAGAGAGCTTTCCATGCCAAGAGATCTGATTGTCATTGATCAGCCTTCCCGGGGAATCGATGTAGGCTCCACCAAGTTTATTCATGAGAAAATTTTTGAGCTTCGGGATGCGGATACGGCTATTCTGGTGAATTCCGCGGATTTGGCAGAGATTATGGAGCTGAGCGATTCTCTGATTGTCCTCTATGAGGGAGAGATTGTAGCCTATTTTAAGGATATAAGCGGTGTCACAGAGGAGGAGCTGGGCGAGTATATGCTGGGCATCAAAAAACAGCCTCAGGAAATGATTCGGGAGGTCTATTATGAACAATAAACAATTGAATCAGGTATTTTCTTTTATGAAAACGCTCCTTGCTATTTTTATTGCAATGGTGTTTGCGCTGGTGATTATTCTTATGGTGAGCGATGAGCCTCTTACGGCCCTCCACTCCTTTTTGCTAGGCCCCTTTACCTCTATGCGCAGAATCGGCAACTTGATTGAGAACATTGTTCCGCTGATTTATGTAGGGCTTGGCGTGTGCATTCTCTGGTCTACCGGGAAACGCACTCTTTCCGGGGAGGGCTGCTATTATTTTGGAGGCTTAACGGCAGCCGCTATTTCTCTGAAATTTTTTCTGCTCCACGGAAAGAGCCTGACCCTGTTTTCCATGGCGGCGGTGATCGTGATTTGCGGTCTCATGGCTCTTTTGCCCATGCTTGTAAACCTTAAGTATGGAACAGATGCCTTTGTGGTATCTCTGCTGTTTAACTATGTGATGTTCTACATTGGAAATTACATTTTCAGCAATTACCTCATGGACATTACCTCCACCTCCTCGGGGTCCTATCCCTTACCGGAGGAGGGCTTTCTGACCACGCTGATTCCCGGAACCAAGGTGAATACCAATCTGATTGTTGCCCTGGTGATGATTGTGCTGGTGTGGTTCTTCCTCTACAAGACCAAGTGGGGCTACAGCATCCGCCTGATAGGCATCAACCCCCATTTTGCAGAATGCATCGGCATCAATGTGTTTGCCATGTGCCTTTTGGCTCAGTTTCTGGGCGGAGCCTTAAGCGGCTTTGGAGGCGGTATGGAGATGTTTGGCCGCAATCCCCGGTTTGCCTGGTTTTCCCTTACCAACCTGGGATGGGACGGAATTATGGTAGCCACTCTGGCAAAGTACAAGCCTCAGTATGTGCTCTTCGCGGCCATGTTTCTGGGATACGTCCGTACGGGAGCAGATATTATGAACCGCTCCTCCGATGTGGCAAGTGAGATTGTGCTGATCATACAGGCTATTATGATTCTGTTTATCGGAGCCAATGCATTTCTTGCGGGAACCCAGCAAAAGCTACGGGTGAAATACAATGAAAGTGTGGGAAAGGAGGCGTAAGCTTGGGTTTTTTGGGAAATTTTTTAACAGCCGGATTTTTCTATACGGTGATTCGCGTGTCTACGCCGTTGATTTTCGCAAGCCTGTCTTCCCTGATTGCGCGAAAAGCAGGCGTGACCAATATTACCATTGACAGCACCATGCTGATGTCGGCGCTGACGGGAGTTCTGGTGAGCGCCTTTACTCAGAATCTGTTTCTGGCGCTTGTGTGCGGCATGGCCGTGGGCGTGGCCATGGGAATTTTCATGGGATACTTCCATATCCTCATGAAAACCAATATGATTCTCACGGGAGTTGCCATCAATACCTTTACCAACGGGGCTACGGTTATGATACTGTATGCCTTTACAGGGGACAAGGGCTCCTCCTCTATGATCAAGAGCCTGGGAGTTCCCGGAGTGGAGCTTCCCCTGATTAAGGACATCCCTGTTCTGGGAGAGATTTTATCCGGGCACAACATATTTACCTATGTGGCCTTTCTTCTGGTGATTGTGGCCTGGTTTTTGATGTATCGTACGCCTCTGGGCCTTCGCATCCGGGCAGTGGGCGAGAACGGAAGCGCGGCCAAGTCTGTGGGAGAGAATCCCACTAAGATCAAGCTGATTGCACTGGGCTTAAGCGGATTTTTTGCCTCTCTGGGCGGCATGTATCTGTCCATGGGAAATATGCAGGTGTTTATTGTAAATATGACCTCCAGCCGGGGCTTTATCGGTGTGGCGGCAGATGCCATGGGACGGGGAAATCCGGCGGGAGCCCTTCTGGCCTCCCTGCTGTTTGGGTTTGCCAATGCGGTGGCCAATGTGCTGCAGATTAACTCCTTCTCCACAGATGTGGTGATGGCTATTCCTTACGTGGTATCTATTGTGGGGATCATTCTCTATTCCATGCGGGAAAAGAGCAAGAAGGACAGCCGAATCAAACGGGCCATTGCAGAGGCAGAGAAGAATGCCGGGGCTGAAATGGTATGAGAAGAAAGCAGGAGGACCTTATGAGAAAAATACCGGTAATTATCGACTGTGATCCGGGCCATGACGATATGGTGGCTCTGATTCTGGCCCTGGGAAGTCCCTTTCTGGATGTGAAGCTCATCACAAATGTGGCCGGAAACAAGGTGATCAACAAGGTCACCAATAATACCTTAAATATTCTGAACTATTGCGGAGCCGACGTGGAGGTGGCGGCAGGGGCAAGACAACCCCTGGTGCGGGGATATCAGAGAACCGATACGGAAGGAGCTCACGGTTTAAGCGGCCTGGACGGCTTTGTGTTTCCCGGGGACAATCCCCTGCGGGTGTCAAAGCGTACGGCTCTGGAGGCGGCTGCGGATATTCTTAAGCACAGCAGGGAAAAGGTGACTTTTATCTGTACGGGGCCTTTGAGCAATATGGGACTTCTCATTCGCGCCTACCCGGATCTGTGCAGTGAAAAGATCGAGCAGATTTCCCTGATGGGAGGGACCTGCCACTTTATACTGACAAAGCCTTTTATGGAGTTTAACACCTATTTTGATGCGGAGGCCAGCAAAATTGTCTTTGAGAGCGGGATTCCTGTAGTGATGTACGGATATGACGTGACCTATAAGTCCCTGTTTCAGGAGGATTTTCTTTATAAGCTGGAGGAGATCGGCAACCAAACAGGACACATGATGGCAGAGCTGCTGCGAAAATTTATGGAGCTACATAACCAGGTATGGCTTGATCTGGGAGGCTGCCCGGTCCATGATGCCTGTGCCGTGGCCGGAGTCATAGACCGGAGCGTGATTCGAAAAAGCGAGAAGATGTATGTGCAGATTATGACAGAACCGGGGCCGCTTTCCGGGGCCACCGTCTGTGACTATGAGCACCGATCCGGAAAGCCGGAAAATGTGGAGGTCGTCTTTGAGCTGGATTTGGAAAAATTCCTTTGCATGATTTTGGAATCGGCAGGGAGGCTGGTATGAGCAGGGAAGCGCTGCTCATGCTCTATATGCTCATTCTGTTTTCGGCAAATGTTCTGGGGGCCATTGGAGGGTTTGGAGCAGGACTCATCAGCATTCCCTTTCTTACCCAGCTTTTTGACGCCAAGACTGTAATTATGGCATCCACCATTACCTGCATGCTCAATGTGTGGCTTGTGTGGGAAAACCGGAAGAACATTGATTTCAGGCAGCTTAAAATCATTGGCGGGTATATGTGTCTGGGACTTCCGGTGGGAGTGGCGGGACTGAAATATATGTCGGTTCCGGAGCTGAAGCTTTTCCTGGGGCTCTTTATGATTCTTCTCGGCATTTACGGCCTGGTGAAATTACGAATTCCCGCTATAGAAAAATATCGGTTTTCTTCTCCTGTTTTGAGAGCCATCCTCTTTCTGGCCGGTGTGATTCAGGGAGCTATTTCCTCAGGGGGAAGCCTGGTTCTTCTGTACACCCAGCAGGAGATTCGGGAAAAGGACAGCTTCCGCGCGACCCTGGCCCTTCTGTGGACGCTGGTGAGTATTCTGACGGTCATACAGTATCAGATTTCCGGAACCCTGTGCGGGGAAGCCTGGAGATTGGCCCTGACAGGATTCCCCGCGGTTTTGCTTGGCATTTACATAGGAAATAAAATCAGCCGGCAGCTGAGCAGACAGGTGTTTTTGTATGTAATCCATCTCTTAATTCTGTCGGCAGGAATTTTGAATTGCATTTCCTGTCTTTAAGATCTTAGGGAAAGGCGGCTTATTCCGGCAGGGTTACGTCCAGATTTCGGCAGAGATCCATCAGATCCAGCAGGGGATTGGAGAAAAATTTATGCTTGTGATACAGCATCTGGAATTTTCGAAGAAGCTGGCAGTTCTCAATCCGGACCTCTATCAGGGTTCCGTTTTTCAGCTCCTGTGCCACAATGCGGCGGGATATGACGGTAATGCCGTAGTTATGGATGACGGCTTGCTTGGTTGTTTCGGAATTGTTGCAGAACCAGGTGCACTTGACAGAGAGATTTTGGAGCTCCATATATTCAATAAATAATTCATTTGCCACACTGGGCTCTCTGGCAATGTAATTTTCTCTGCTGATCTCCTCCAGTGTAGCCTGCCCGGTTCGGGCAAAGGGATGTAAGGGGCTGCAGACCAGAATCATCTCATCATCCAGGAAGGGCTCACAGACAAGCTCCGGATGGGAGGGAAGGCTTTCCACCAGGGCAATGTCCAGCTCGTTTCGCAAGAGGGCGGGACCTAAGTTGTCCGGAGTGTTTACAGAGACCTGGACATTGGCATTGGGATAGAAGGTGTAGAATTCATTTAAAATATGATGAATAATACAGGTTCCTATGGTGATGGTTGCGCCGATTTTAAGCTCTGCCTGGGCGGAGGTGTTGTTCATCTGCTGCTCCAGCTCATTAAAGAGGGAGAGAATGTGGTTGGCATAGTACAGGAATTGCTTCCCCTCCGGCGTGATGTACAGCTTTTTGGAAAGCCGTTCAAAGAGCTTCACATGGTAGTGCTTTTCCAGCTCGGAGATGGCCTGACTGATGGCAGGCTGCGCAATATAGAGCTCTCTGGCAGCCGCGTGCATGGTTCCGTATTCGGCAACGGCGGCAAAAATGCGAAGATGGCGTATGGTCATAGACTTCCCCTTTTTGATAATAAAAAATGATTAATTTTATACTTATGATAAGTAATTTTGGATAGAAAGTCAACCGATAAGGAGAGATACCATGGTAATTGATTTTAGAACAAGACCGCCATATAAAAGCTTTGTGTCTCAGGGAAATTTTTTTCCCCGGCCGATGGAGGAGGATTTTTCGGGACCGGAGGAAATCTCGGGAATTTACTGGAACAGTGTGGGGATTCAGTCTGCAAAGGAAGGAGACTTTTCTCTGTACTTAAAGGAATTGGATGAATCCGGAATTGACCTGCAGATTGTACAGGGAAGAAAGGTGCGGGAAGGCATGGCTTCTGTGAATAACAGGGATGTCTGTGAACTGGAGAAGCTCTATCCGCAGCGGTTTCTGGCCTTTCCTGCCGTGGATACGGCAGATGTGCCGGGGGCTGTGGCGGAGATAGAATTCTGTGCAAAAAACTATGGAATCCGGGGAATTGCGCTGGAGCCGGGGTGGTCCATGCCTCCAAAATACGTGGATGACCCAAGTCTTAATCCCATTTATGAAAAATGCGAAGAGCTTGGACTTATCTGCGCCTTTACCTTAAGCGTGCTGGCAGGAGAGGATCTGTCTTATTGCAATCCCATTGCCCTGCAGCACACGGCGCTTAGGTTTCCCCGTGTAACCTTTACCGTGTCTCACGGGTGCTGGCCCTTTGTGGAGGAATTCCTGGGAGTTGCCCTGCAGTGCATGAATGTATACTGCTATCCCGATTTCTTCTGCAATCTGCCGGATATGCCCTTTGCGGATCAGTTTGTGCGGGCAGCCAATTCCTATCTTCGCTATCGGATGATGTTTGCCACCAGCTATCCGGTGCGGCCTCTGGCCCAGAGTCTGAAGCAGTTCTTGAGCCTTCCCTTTGAACAGGAGGTGCTGGAGCTTCTGCTCCATAAAAACGCAGAGCGGATACTGGGCTTATCATGACTCTTTCCATTTAGAATTGCATATCTGCGAAAGATAGCTTATAATGATATTAAAAATGGGAATTTATGGAGGCAGTAATATGAATTTTGATACAAATAAATTAAAATGGACAAGAAAGCCTGCGGATTACATCATATCTGGCGATAAAATTCAAATTACGACAAATCCTCATACAGATTTATGGCAGAGAACCTACTATCATTTCAGAAATGACAATGCACCTGTTTTACAGATGGAAACGGATGAAAAATTCTTTTCCTTTACCGTGAAAACAGAATTTGAAAGCAAGCACAGATTTGATCAATGTGGAATCGTGATGTACCTTGACAGTGAAAATTGGCTGAAAGGCTCGATTGAATATGAAAATGAAACATTTCAGCACCTTGGAAGTGTTGTGACAAACAATGGCTATTCGGATTGGGCGACAACGGAGATCGATGCTTCCATAAAATCAATGTGGTATAGATTTAGCCGCAGAGAAGATGACTATTGTATCGAGTGTTCGGAAGACGGCGTTACGTTTAAGCAGATGCGTATATGCCATATGTGGAATGGAAGCGGAAGGATTCAGTTTGGCATTTATGCCTGCAGTCCCGAAGAATCCTCTTTCAAGGCAACCTTTACCAACATGGAAATGACGGAGTGTAAGTGGTCCGCTCACAACGGACAGCAGCCAGACTAAGACAGTCATTATTAAAAAACTTCCAATTTAAGAAATTCCTCCATGTAGTATTGCAAAAAAACAGCAGGATATACTATAGAGTGTTACTTGGAAACTGCAATACTTCATATGGAGGAATTTTGTTATGAAAAGACAGTTTTTATGTTTGACGACAGCCCTGTTTTTTGCAGTGCTTGCCGGCTGCAGTACAACGGATAACAATGGAAACGATAACCAGAATGGCTCTTCCGGGACCATTATGGAAAATGTGGTGCCAAATCACGGAAATACCCAGCAAAATACGGAAAGCGACAATCAAAATACGGCCTCAGGTACAGAACAGAATACGACCACAGCAACAGGCGGAAGAATGGGCGTGGGTATTGTTTCGCGTCTAAAGAGGGCGCAGGATGCCGGGGATGTGGACGGTTCTGCAGAAATCAACACCATAGTGGCGGCTGTCACAGTGGATGCGGAAGGGCGCATTACGGACTGCATGATTGATAAGGTAGAAAACAAGCTGCCTATATCCAACACAGGCTCCATCGGCGCCGCCGCCAACACGGAATATTCCACTGCCAAGGAGCTGGGCGACAGCTACGGCATGAAGGGAGCTTCTCCCATAGGAAAGGAATGGTATGAGCAGATAGAATCCTTTGAGCAGTATGTTATCGGAAAGACCATAGAAGAGGTGAATGGCATCAAAACCGACGGACAGGGTTATGCCCAGGAAAATGATTTGACGAGCTCCGTAACCATTTCTATCAGTGACTTCCAGGCGGCTATCACCAAGGCAGTGGAAAATGCCGGATAAGAGCTCATAACAGTATTCTTTGGAGCTGCTGCAAAGCAGGCTATCCGATTGGAAAAATCACGGTAGCCTGGCTGCGGCAGCTTCTTTTTTTGAAAAGGATGCTGCGAAAAAAAATTTTTAACAAATGAAAACCTTTTGAAAAGCGCCGCCGTCTAATAGTTACAGAGAGGAGGAAAGAGCGAATGCGAGCAGAGGCATTACAAAAGAAAGTGGAGGAAACGGTTCTTGATTCCTACGAAGCCATGTATCGTCTGGCATACACCTATGTGGGAAACGAAGAGGACGCACTGGACATTGTTCAGGAGAGCGTGTACAAGGCCATCAAGCATGCAGCTTCCGTAAAGCAGGAGCGTTATATAAAAACCTGGCTGTGGCGGATTGTGATGAATACGGCGCTTGATTTTATACGGAAAAATCAGAAAGAAATAGCAGTGGAAGCCTTTTATGAAAACGGAAAAGAGGACAGCTATCAGGATTTTGACACCCTGGAGGCCCTGAAGGTATTGACAGAGAAGGAGAAGGCAGTTGTGGTGCTTCGCTTTTTCGAGGACCAGAAGCTAAGTGAGATTGCAGGTGTTTTGAATGAGAATACCAATACGGTAAAAACCATTCTGTACCGGAGTCTTAGAAAGATGAAACTTAAGCTGACGGAAGGAGAGCTAAGCTATGAAGGATAAACGGTTAGAGGAAATGAGACAGGACTACAAAAATATCAGAATACCAAAGGAACTTAAAGGGCGGGTGGATGCAGGAATCCGCAAGGCAAAGGAGGAGACGCAGATGAAAAAGAAATCAAAGGTTTTGGTGTATACGGGAAGAGTGCTGGGAGGCGTTGCGGCTGCTATGCTGGTGATTACGGTGATGGCCAATTCCGGGGCGGCCATTGCCCATGCCATGGCGAAAATTCCGGTGATTGGCGCTATCGCGGAGGTGGTAACCTTCCGGCAGTATGAGAGTTCTGAAAGAAATATGGAGGCTGATATCAAGATTCCGGAGGTCAGCGTGAAGAATGAGGATGGTACGGTGAATGAGGAGACCACCCAGAAGATCAATAAGAGCATTCAGGAATATACAGATGAAATCATTGCACGGTATGAGAAGGATGTAGAGGCCGCAGGCGGGGAGGGCCATATGGACGTGGAGCTTGATTACACGGTAATCACGGACAATGACCGGTTGTTCTCCATTCGCTTTGATCAGCTTCTGGTGATGGCAAGCGGCGTTCAGACGGTGAAGATTTATCATATTGACAAGCAGACGGGTGAGATGATCAATTTGGCCGGACTGTTCAAGGAGGGCGCAGACTATATCACCGCTGTTTCCGAAAATATCAAGGTGCAGATGAAAGAGCAGATGGCCGCCGACGAGTATATCATGTACTATTTGGACAGCGAGGTTCCGGAGTGGGATTTCCAGTCTGTAAAGGAGGATACCACCTTTTATGTGAACGAGAACGGAAAGCTGACCATTGTGTTTGACGAGTACGAGGTAGCTCCCGGGTATATGGGAAGCGTGGAGTTTGAGATTCCCACAGAGGCAATTGAGGATTTGGTGCAGGAGGGATTCTTGAAGTAAGAAAATAGATGCTGTTTGAAAAGGGCTGGGGGGCTGTCGCAAAATAGGGCAGCAGGCTTTTCCGATATCCAGTGTCCGGCTGTCCGCGTACAGACTGTCTGATATGTACGGACATTGCTATGGCAATGTCCGTGCAGAGAAGACAGAATGTACGAGGACCGTCCGAACACAGGATATGGAAAAGTCTGCTGCCCTATTTTGCAACAGCCCCCAGCCTTTTTCCATTGTGGCAGGAAAAATCACTCTTGACAAATGAGGTCTATAGATATAAACTTATAACAAACAAGAGGTTTATAAATATAAACCTACATAAATGAAAGAAACGTATTTTTAAAAATCAAAACAAAGGGAGAGAGCGCAATGGATTACCACATCAATGAAAGCGAGTACCGTCTTATGGACATTCTCTGGGACGCAGAGCCTGTCAACTCCATGGAGCTGGTAGGACTGTGCAGAGAACAGCTGGGATGGAAGAAATCCACCACCTACACCGTCCTTCGCAATCTGGGCGAGAAGCAGATTGTCCGAAACGAAAATGCGGTGGTACAGGCTTTGGTTTCCAGAGACGAAATTCAAAGACAGGAAAGCAGAGATTTCTTAAAGAAAAAATTCCGTGGGAGTCTGCCTGCTTTTATTGCAGCCTTTCTAAAGGAGGAAAAGCTGACCAAAAAGGAGGCAGAGGAGCTTCAGGCACTGATTAACCAGGCGGCGGACAGGGAAGAGAGGTTCTGAGAAAGACCCAAAGCTTCGCCGGTATAACGCAAAAAATGGATTCAAAGGAGGAAGCAATGACAGCATTTTTTCATCAATTACTGCAAAACAGCCTGTCCGGCGCCCTGCTGATTTTGGGAATTCTTTTGTTTCGAAGGGTCACAGGCAATCTTTCCAAGCTGTACGTCCGGCTTCTTTGGCTGGTGGCATTTGTAATACTGGTATTTCCGCCTGTGACCCTGGGCTCCCTGTACACGGTGCGGGATCTGGTTTCGGAGACAGAGAACGCATTTTTCAGGAAAGAGGCAGGGGAGGGCAAAGGGCCGGAAGCAGCGAGCATTTCCGGCACGACTCCGGAGGGAGAAGCAGAGGAGACTTTTCCGGGAAGTGAGCTCCAGGGGGAGCTGCCAGAGGGGATACGAGGCAGGGGAGAGGGAACCCGCACGCAGCCTGACCGCCTGGAAACGGATTTTGCAGAAACCCTTGGGATCCTCTGGTTCCTGGGAGCGGCGGCCTTGACGCTCATAAGCCTTGCAAAATGGCTGCAATTAAAGAAAGAAATGAAAACAGCCGTCCGGATTTGCAAAGATGTGTGGAGCACAGAACAGATTGCCACACCCTTTGTTATGCCGGGGCTTCCCTCCAGAATCTATATTCCACGGGCATTGGAGAAAGAGAGCAGTCAGCTGGAGGATATCTTAAAGCATGAGCGCAGACACATTGCCAACCGGGATCCCTGGATGAAATGCTTCGCCCTGCTGGTCCTGATTCTGCACTGGTTTAATCCCTTGGTCTGGCTTGCCTTTCGTCTTATGAGCCAGGATATGGAAATGTACTGTGACGAGTGTGTACTCCGCGGAAAAAGCATGGAGGAAAAGAAGCATTATGCCCAGACTCTGTTGGATTTTGCCTGCAAAAGCAGAGGGTTTTCTCCGGCTCTTCATTTTGGGAAAAGCAGCACAAAAAGCAGGATACGCCATGTGCTTTATACCAAGCGCCCCCATGCAGTCATAAGCCTGCTCCTTCTGCTGCTTATCAGCGGCTGCGGCATATCCTTTTTGACCACAAAAGAAGAAATGCCGGAGCAGCCGGCGGCAGAGATTCCCGGGGAGGAGCTTTTGCCGGAAAACTTTTCGGCTCAAGGGGACGCCGGCTTGGAGGAGGAAAATACAGAGGGAGAAGAGGAGGAAGAGCACTGGACGGACAAGCTTATCGTGGGAATCGGGCATGAGGGGATGGAGCCGGGCTTTGACGAAGAGGAGCTGCACATAATGGGCGAGACAGAGCATTTCATCCTCTATGGCAGACATGAGGGGGAGGAAATGGTAGTCCGCACACCGGACTGTCTGGTATATGCTCCGGTCCCTCTTATCTCCAACTATGAGGTAGAGCCGCTGATTCTGGAGCAGGACTTTGACGATGACGGCAATGCAGAGCTTGCCATTATCACCTATGTTCTTCACGGGACAGGAATATCCATTCGTTCTCTTTTTATGACGGATAAGGCTTTGGACAGCTCTTGGAACATCTATCACTACAGGGAGAAGGAATACCTGGAAGAGTTAACGTCGCATTTTAACACGGAGTATACGGAAAACGGGGTAAGGCTTATGTTTGACGGAAGAGCCACCGGCGCTGCAGAAAAGGTAGATCAGGAAGAGCTGGACAACGGATATGCCTACTATGCAGGATCTCAAATAGATTTTCGGTTTGTAGAAGAAAAAATATTCCTTCGCGCAGAGCTTGCCGGCTATTCCGACGTAAATCATACGGGTAACTACCCGGGGCACCAGCTGGAGGCCTGTTTACATTACAAAGGAGAGGGAAAATGGGAGTTTACTTATATTAGCTATGTGGTTGCAGGAATCACAGAGCTTCTTGAAAATGCCGTCCCACTATACCTGACAGGCCAGACGGAGGAGGTCAATGCATATTGTACAGCCCCCGGTGTGACATTGTCGGATTTTGAAGAACCAAGCCGGGAAGTAACCGTTTTGTCGATTGCTCTTACCAGGGAAGAGCTAGACGGTGATGAGACTGAGGCTTACGTATGTGTTCGCCAAGATGGGAGCGATTCCCTTGATTATCTAACCGTTCCCATAAAAAGGGTTCCCTCGGACTACGGCGAGGACCGGTGGCAGATTTCCGGTGAAATTTTGATGGAAAAATAAAAACAAAAAATGCCTCCTATGGACAGGATTCACCAGAGTATTATTATTTATTCTTCAAAAAATAATGTGGTAACTTGTTTTTTAAAACAGGAAACAGTAAGCTCCTTTAGATGAAGGTGTACCGGAAGGAGCTTACGGAACTGGAATAGGAGGTATGGTTATGAAAGATTCTGCCGCGTGCGTCTGCACGCCGGAAGTGCTGGCAATGTGCTCTTTTCCCATGCAGAAATGGTGCGAACCCTATAAGCTCAACACGGCGCTGTATCAGGGAACGATTTTCCCCTGCCTGAATCTGATGTTCTACGCTGCGGAGGAGATTCCCTGCTCCTTTTTGGATGGCACGGGTCTGTCCGAACGGGAAAAGGCTATGAACGAAATCTCTATGGTGGGCTTTGCCATCAACGATCTGACCCTTTACCTGGACACGCACCCTGACTGTGAGCAGGGCAAAACACTTATGAAGGAGCTTTTGCAAAAACGCCTGGATGGCCTTGCGGATTACGCAGAAAAATATGATCCCCTGACCCAGTTGTCCATCATAACAGGCAATCCCACATCCCCTAAGTATGAGTGGGATGAGGGACCTGCGCCGTGGGAAGGAGGGCTAATCTAATGTGGGCTTATGAAAAACGATTGCAATATCCGGTAAAAATCCGAAAAACCTGTCCAAAGACAGCGCAGCTCATCATCAGCCAATACGGCGGCCCTGACGGGGAGCTCAGCGCTTCCATGCGGTATCTGGCACAGCGGTACTCCATGCCGGTAAAAAAGGTAGGCGGCCTTTTGACGGACATTGGAACCGAGGAAATCAATCATATGGAGATCATCTGCGCCATCGTTTATCAGCTGACCAAGGACCTTACGCCGGAGCAGGCCAAGACCGCAGGCTTTGACGCCTATTATATTGATCACACAGCAGGTCTATGGCCCCAGGCGGCGGCAGGAGTGCCCTTTACGGCATTGGAATTCCAGTCCAAGGGCGATGCCTTTGCGGATCTCTACGAGGATCTGGCCGCAGAGCAGAAGGCGCGTACTGTCTATGAGAACCTGCTGAGAGTCATAGAGGACCCGGATGTGAGAGCGCCTCTTAAATTCCTAAGAGCAAGGGAGATTGTGCATTTTCAGCGTTTTGGAGAGGCCCTTGAGATGACAAAGGAAAAGCTGGATGCAAAGAACTTCTATTATTTTAATCCGGAATTCGATAAGAAGATGTTCCACAATCCTCTTTAAGGAAAAAGAACAAAGATAAATATAACCGGACCAACCACAAGCTTTTTTGTCATTGGTCCGGTTAATTTAGAAAATCTGTCTTGAAAAGGATGCTTACTTCAAATCCCCGGCAGCCTTTACCTTCACCCGATTGGTATTGCCCGGATAATATTGCAGGGGAACATCCTCCACATCAATAATCTCAACGGTCTCCCGGATGGCGCCGGCTTCTACCGCCAGATCCATAGCCTCGGCTTTGGCTTCTTCAAGCGCTTGTTCTCGTGGAAGCACGAGATAATCCACCAGCTTCTCATAATTTCCCGAGACCTTGGAAATCGCCGACCCGATGGCATTTGCCACACCGCCGGCTTCCGGCTTTGCGACGGTTCGGGCGCCCGCAATCTTCTCGGGAAGAATAATAGAGCCTCCGCCCACCAAAATCAGATCCACGTTCTCACTGGAGACCTTCATAGCATCCAGGCTGTCTTCCACAAGCTCTGCAATAGCTGCCATAGCTTTTCTGGAGAAATCCTCACTTAGATGTGCAACCTTTGTCTTATCCCCCAGCTTTGCGAGTCCTAACCGCACTGCAATATCCGTAGCCGTGCATACATCCCCGCCAAAGATCAGGGCCTTTTCCGTAATCTGATAGCCGACGGAATCCGGCCCTACGGTTACGCTTCCGTCGCTAAGCTTTCGAACAATGGAACCTCCGCCAAGGCCAATGGAAATCACATCCGGCATACGGAAATTCGTGCGAACGCCGCCGATGGTGACGGCCACACCGGATTCCCGGGGAAAGCCATTTTGAATTACGCCCAGGTCTGTAGTGGTTCCGCCCACATCCACCACAATGGCATTTTTCAGGCTGCTTAAATAGCAGGCTCCCCGAATGGAGTTGGTAGGTCCACAGGCAATGGTCAGAATTGGATAACGCCGGGCATACTCCATGGTCATAAGCGTGCCGTCATTCTGGGAAAGATAAATATCCGCGTCTGAAATTCCTTCATCCTTAAGGCTGCTGGCAAAGCCCTCAGTGAAGGATTCGGCCACATGATAGAGAGCAGCGTTTAAAATGGTGGCATTTTCCCTCTCAATCAGCCCCATAGAACCGATTTCACTGGAAATGGATACATGAACCTGCTTCCCCATCACCTCGCGGCACAGCTTGGCCGCTTCCAGCTCATGATCATTGCGAACCGTAGAGAACACACAGGAAATAGCGACAGACTGAATTTTCTTTTCCTTCAGTCGGAGGAAAAAGCTTTTTGCCCCTTCTCGGTCAAAGGGAGCCAGCTCCTTACCGTCATACTCAAAACCGCCGCCAATCATAGCCGTATCTACAGCAATGGCTTTCAGATCCTCCGCCCAGTCTACCATAGGCGGTATGCCAAGGGCAGCAGGAGCGCCAATGCGCAGGATTCCGATGGATGCAAGTCCTTTTCGCTGGACAATGGCATTGGTACACTGCGTGGTACCCAGCATCGCTTGTCGAATCTCGGAAGGATTTACACCGGATTCCTTAAGAACGGCGCGGATAGCCGCCAGAATTCCGCTGTATACATCCTCTGTGGTATGCTGCTTTACACTGGCCGCTACGTGAAGCTGTTCATCTATCAGGACGGCATCCGTATTCGTGCCGCCTACGTCAATACCAAGCTTATACATTATTGCACTCCTCCTTTACAGCGTTCCTCAAGCGGAATATAGTCCGTGTCAATGCCGAAATACCGGGGCCCCACAAGCTTAAGGCCCTCCTCGGTCCGCCAAAGGGGGAAACAGGGAAGTCCCACCACCATGACGCGTTTTCCGTATTTGAGGGCGTCTGTTGGAACGGGCAGAAAGGTCTCTGTGTCCACCAGGCAGATAAGATCCGGCGTGGTGGCAAGGAGAGTACCCTCTACTGCGGCAGTCAGATTTTCATTCTGAAATTCCACATAAGCAGACTTACCCTTATAGTCGCCGATTCCTTCCAGGAGAACCTTGCCGAAATTAAAGCCGGCCCGAACCTCCCGGAGCACGTCGCTGATTTTTCCTTTAAAGAGGCGAAAGCCCTCAGTAATGCGTAAAAATTCCTCCTCCGGCGTACAGTCAGAGGCTTCCTTTACCCGACGGATGGCGGATCCCAGAGTTTGGCTGCGGGTGACAATGCCTTTCACGGCATACTGCTTCATAAAAGCCCCTTCCATAGAAAACAGGGAAACGGACACAGAGCCGCCGCAGGCCATAGTCACCGCCCGGGCCAGCTCCTCCGTCCACTTGTTGGTAATGGTGCGGAAGATGCAGGAATTTCCCTTTTCATCTACCAGGGCCATAGGCGTAGCGGAGCCGCCCCCGATGGTAAAGGTCACCATCTGAAGCTCCGGGAAGGCCCGTCCCATGCCGTCGCAGTCCACCAGAGGCAGTCCCAGCCTGGCCGCTGACGCAATGGGGAGCATGGAATTCACGCCTCCGGCCTCAATGGGCATAAAGGCATAGATGGGCTTCCCGTAAAAGGTGGAAACCGTATCATAGAGCGTCTGATATTCTTTTCCGCCGATGGCCTTTTCCGACAGAACCGTAGGCGCGCCCATCATGGCAATGGGAACTACCAGGGCGTCATCCGGAACCTCTTCCGGATCTAACAGTGTAACCGGGCCGCATTCTTTTACGGCGCCAATGGCAACCAGCTTTCCCACGTAAGGATCGCCGCCGCCGCCTGCCCCCAGGAGCGCTGCGCCCAGGGCAATGTCTTCGATTTCAGCAATACCAATCTTTCTCAAATCCATACCTCCTATGATAGTCGTTGCGCAACAGCACGAAAGAGTAAAGTCACGTAACGCTTTTATTTTATTATTTTTTTAAGTATCGCATAGACAACCAGCGAAAGCACAATCCCGTTGACCGGCCCTACAAAGAAAGGGGTGTTGAGAAACGGCATTGCCGCCACCAGACCGGGAAAGGAAGCGAAAGTGCCTCCGGTGATGCAGGCGGCAAGGGCTCCAATGGTAAATGCGGCCACACCCGGAAGAGAGAAGCCGGCTTTCTGCCGAAAGCTTTCCTTTTTCCCCTTGCATATAATCCAGTAGCCCGCAATAACAACACCGGCCAGAGGCGGAATCAGGGCGGACATCAGGGAGAGAAAGCCCTGAAAAGCATTTAACAGGCCAAAGGCGGCAAGAAGAGTTCCCACGGCCCCGGCAATTCCCGTGGTGGTTTTGAATTTGCTCTCGTCAAAGCCCAAAAGATTAGAGAGGGCCAGACCGCCCTCGGCCATAACCGCCACGGGAAGTCCCGTATCACAGGCCTGCATTCCGATAAAAATCATGTAAGCACAGATGAGTCCATATCCAATCAGGATTGAAATCACAATCTGCGAAAGTGACAGTCCCCCTCCGGACAGAACACCGCCCACCATCAGACAGGGAACACAGATCATGCCTCCGGCCCAAACCATAGCAATGGAGACTCAGCTCTGCCTCTGTTCGGCCGTAGCTTCAAAACCAGTACTTTTGTCATTCATAATCTTTCACTCCTCTTATGTAAAGTCTAAGTTCCGTAACATTATACTTCTGTCACGTTACCGCTATAAAGTGAAAAAGAGACAAAAATACAGGCCGCGATTTGTCCGAAAGGACAAAGGCAGCCGGTGAAAACAGAATTATTTCGAAGCGAGAAGCCGGTCAAGAGCCATGGCCCGGTAAAGGGAGAAGAGCTCCGGAGCCTTGTCAAGAGGGTACCCTAGTAGATCCCGAATACGGCTTAACCGGTATTTCACCGTGTTTTTATGGAGAAAGAGAAGCTCGGCACAGACAGAAGTACTGCCTCCGGCATCCAGAAGGTAAACCTCCAGAGTCTTAAGAAGTGCATTGTCCTCGCGCACATAGGTAAAAACCTCCAAAGGCAGGAGGGCCTGGGAGAGAGCGGCCTCGCTCTCCGATAAGGTCTTCCGGCAGTCTGCTGCAAATTCCAGCTCCGACAGGGTATAACAGCCCCGATCCGGCCAGATCCTTTTGGCTGTCCCGATTGTTTCTTGGTGGAGCAGGAAGGTTCGGCGCACATCGGAAGTACTGTTCAGAGGATAACAGCGAGTGAGGGACAGGGAGAAATCCAAGCCCTTTAAATGCTCCAGCAAATCTCCCGAAATCACAATCCGCTCCGGAGAATGCTCAATCCAGTCCATAAAGGCCACAAGCCGACCCTCATACAAATCCGCCACTACCGTATGACAGTAATGCCCCAGATGCTCCCGGACCAGAGGAAGTCCCTCCCGGCGAAAGCGCTCCAGCTCTTCCTCCTCACAGTGCAGGATCCACATTTCATGAATATCTGCCACATTGATGTGGAAAATATTGGCAAGCTGCTGCATTTTCATAGGCTCGTCCTGTAAAATGGCCCGGATCAATTCGTGGATGGCCACCTCCCCCTGCTCCTGTCCCCAAATGCTGACGCCCAGATGCACCACATCCTTAAGCTCGGCCAGAACAGCGCTGTCCAGGGGCATTCCCTCCCGAAGAACAAGGAGCTCAAACCGGGGACCTCGATCGCCGCCCACACAGAAGTGGTAGAGGCGGCTGTCCGGAAGAATATCACAGGCCGCGGACTTCTGATCCGCCGGAAGGGAATTCAGTGCCCTTAAGCCTTTTTTGATAGAAGCCTCCGCACTTCGGGGCCAGGCGCATAAATATTGGATCTGAAAGGAGCCGTCGCACAGAATGAGGGAAGCCGAGATCCGATCACTCAGCATTTTCAAAATGGTGCTTACGGTTCTCTGATGGGCAGGAAGAGAGGAGACGCGTTCCAGAATCTCCGAGACAAGAGAGGTATTGCGCGTCCGATCCCGCAGAATGAGATCCATCACATCCGAAATTACCTCTCCATAGCGAAGCGTTACATCTCCTTCCGGCATGACAATCAATACAAAATCCATCTCATTTGCAAAATCAATCAACCGCTGATGGATTTTCTTCAAATAGACTCCTACATAGTAAAAGATAAGCCCTACCTCGCCGCCCTCCGCAAGCCGCTTCATATTAATATACTGCCGATCCACATCCTCTGTCATATTTAAGAACCCTGTAATCACGATTTCGCTGCCGAAATATTCCCCCTGAGGAAACACCTCCTCTACCAGCACACCGGGATCCGTGGATTCCAATACTGAGATGGAAGAAACGATCTTGGACAAGCCTCCATGGCCTGCAACCACCTTTGCCTGCCGCAGAGAAGGCAGCCTTAACAAATCTGCAACTGTTACGCTCATAGCTTATCTCCCCACTTTTCGCAGCTTTCTTCGGGGCTTTCGCTCCCGAAATACGGTGACCCGCCCGATAAAGCAGACAATCCGCACCAGGATCACGCCTGCAAGAATTCCGATGCTGTCAATCATCACATCCCTGCTGGAAGGTCCCCGGCCGGCCACAAAGGACTGATGGTATTCGTCCAGACAGGCGCAGGCCACACAGAAGCCTCCCGCCAGGATGGTGAGGGCAATACCCCGCAGGCGGTAGACATACAGAGGAAAGGAGACGCACACGGCCAGCAGAAAATACTCCGTAATATGGGCCAGCTTCCTCACATAGGGATGAAACATTTCCGTGTAAAGATTCAGCTCCGCGGCGCTCCAGCCTGTCTCAAAGGATTCACAGGTAATCTCCAGGAGCTTATGAGTGGCCCGGTAGCTTAAGTTCCCGGAGATCTCACCGGGCTGGGCGGAGAGCTGAAAGATCACATACAGCATAAATAGGGCCGGCAGGAAGGAAAAGGGTTTTAGGATAGGTTTTATGTATCGCATGGCTTTGATAACCTCGTTTTCTGATTGGAAACCTCGTTGTTTACTGAGGGTAAGCATAGCACAGGCAGGTAGAAAAATCCAGTCTGGAAAGCTTAAGATAAGATTAAAATCTTATGAAATGTGCAGGGATGGTAAAAGAAAGGCAAAAGCGAGAGTATTTTAAAGGGGAAGTCTCTTGCACCTGCCCCAAAACCATGCTATATTTAGAAAGGAATTTCAAACGGAATGCATTTGAAGGGAAAGCAGGCAAAAAGGAGGAAAAAGGTTTATGTCAATTTTAGTGACAGGCGGTGCGGGCTTTATCGGAAGTCATACCTGTGTGGAGCTTTTGGAGGCAGGCTATGAGGTGGTTGTGGTGGACAATCTCTACAATGCCAGCAGAAAATCCATGGACCGGATCGAGCAGATCACAGGAAAGAAGCCCACATTCTATGAGGCGGATATTCTGGATCGGGAGGCTCTCAATCAGATTTTTGAGAAGGAGCAGATTGACTCCGTCATTCATTTTGCAGGACTTAAGGCAGTGGGCGAGTCGGTGGCAAAGCCCATTGAGTATTACTATAACAATATCGCGGGAACCCTGGTGCTCTGCGATGTGATGCGTAAGCACAACGTGAAGAATATCGTATTCAGCTCCTCCGCTACCGTGTACGGGGATCCGGCCTTTATCCCCATTACGGAGGAATGCCCCAAGGGCAAGATTACCAATCCCTACGGCCAGACCAAGGGCATGCTGGAGCAGGTGCTGGAGGACATTCATGTCTCCGATCCGGAATGGAATGTGATTCTGCTTCGCTATTTTAACCCCATCGGCGCCCACAAGAGCGGCCTTATGGGGGAGGATCCCAAGGGAATCCCCAACAACCTGGTACCCTATGTGGCACAGGTGGCCATCGGCAAGCTGGAGTGTCTCGGGGTATTTGGAGACGATTATGACACCCCGGACGGAACCGGCGTGCGGGATTATATCCATGTGGTGGATCTGGCAAAGGGCCATGTGGCCGCCATCAAGAAGCTGGAGGAGAAAAAGGGTGTACTCATCTACAATCTGGGTACCGGCAAGGGCTACAGCGTGCTGGATGTGGTGCATGCCTTTGAGAAGGCCTGCGGAAAGAAGATTCCCTATGCGGTAAAGCCTCGCCGTCCGGGGGATATTGCCACCTGCTATGCGGATCCGGCCAAGGCCAAGGCAGAGCTTGGCTGGGAGGCTGAGAACGGAATTGAGGAGATGTGCGAGGATTCCTGGAGATGGCAGTCCATGAATCCAAACGGGTACGAGGAATAGAAAGAGCAAGTGAAATGAAAAAGAAGCTTATGGCCTTTGGGCAGGAGTTTGCCCTGGAAGGGCTTACGCTGGCTGTCATTGTCGTTTTGTTCTGGACCTTTATGAAGAAGGGAATTCTAAACGACAGAGATCTCATTCAGCCGATTCTGTGGCATTTGATGATACTGATAGGAATAGGTGTGGTGATTCTGGCCTTTTGTAAGCGTTTGTCTTACAAAGGGCTGGTTTCTGTTATTCTTTTGGCAGGCCTTATGATGCGGATTGGGTTTGTACTGTACAAGCCCACCTACACGGCTTACCATGATCTGGGCGAGATTACCACAGTGGGATATTACGGACATGCCTCCTATGTGCTGAAAATATTTGAGACAGGGGCTCTGCCTCTGGAAAATGCGGGGCAGTACTATCATCCGCCGTTTTTTCACATTCTGGCCGCCTGCGCCATGAAGGTGACCGGGAAGGCTCTTTCCATTACGGACGAGGTCTACCTGTTTGAAAGTGCGAAAATCATTTCCTGTGCGGCCACCTGCTTTACCCTCCTGACCGCCAGAAAGATTTTAAAGGAGCTTGCGCTTGGGAAAATGGCCACAGTGATTGCCCTGTCCGTCTGCGCCTTTTTGCCCATCCACTATATGCTTGGAGGTTGGGTGAACAACGACGCTCTGGTGACCTTTTTTATGACCTGGATTATTCTGTATACCATCCGCTGGTATCGAAATCCCACCTACGGCAATATCATCGCCCTGGCTTTGGGGTTTGGCTTCGGAATCTTCACCAAGATTTCCTGTGCGCTTTTTGCCGCCTTTACGGGTATTTTCATGCTTGTGAGGCTTGTAAGAGCCGTGAAGGAGGGAGGGTGGAAGCAGCTCGTCTGCCAGTTTTTCGTCTTTGCCTGCATTGCCATGCCCATCGGACTTTATTATCCCATTCGCAACTATGTGATGTTTGGCCAGGGACTGAATTTTGTTCTTCAGCCAGGGGAAAATGTTTATTGCGGGGATCACGGCTTTGCGGAGCGGTTTTTGCTCTTTCCCATTGGCAGGCTGCTGTCGCCGGTGTACTTAAATCCCTTTGAGGAGTACAATTTAAATTTTTACCTTATAAAGTCGGCGGTTGTGGGAGAGTTCGAATACCACCATGTGGAGGAGTGGCCGGCGGCGGTGCTGATTGTCTGCAACCTGATTCTGGTGGTACAGGCCCTGTACGCGGCCGCGGCGGTCTGTGTCCGCGGGTGGAAGGAGGGAGCTTTTAAGACTTCCGTGAAAGCACAGCTTCTTTTCCTGGGACTTCCGGGGCTCTGGCTCTGGATTTATCTGAACCACCTGATTTTGAATGTACGGCTGCCCTATGGCTGTACCATGGATTTTCGGTATATTGTTCCCACCGCTTTGCTGGGAGTCATCTATCTGGGGCTTTACCTGGAAACGTGCCAAGATAAGCCCACCCTGCCCCGGCGGATATTTGCCGGAACCGCTGCCACGGCCCTGCTTCTTCTTGCAGCAGCGGGGATGTATATGTTTTCCAATATGTTTAAATTTTAGCGGCATTGTCAAAGGCGTAAGATGCTGCGGGCTTTCGGATCTGGCCGAGCCAAATACATGCACAGGAGCAAAACGAGACAAAGATGAAAAGAGGATTTGATAACGAAAAATATTTAAAAATGCAGTCGGAGCATATCCGAGAGCGGATTGGGCAGTTTGACAATAAGCTGTACCTGGAATTTGGGGGAAAGCTCTATGACGATCACCATGCCTCCCGGGTGCTTCCGGGCTTTGAGCCGGACAGCAAGCTGCGGATGCTGATGCAGCTTAAGGAGCAGGTGGAGATTGTCATTGTCATCAGCGCCGAGGATATTGAGAAAAATAAGATCCGGGGAGATCTGGGAATTACCTATGATTCCGATCTTCTGCGGTTAAAAAGTATTTTTGAGTCCAAGGCTCTCTATGTGGGGAGCGTGTGCATCACCCATTTTGCAGGGCAGTACAGCGCTCAGATGTTCCAGAGCCGTCTGGAGAAGATGGGCGTTCGGGTATACCGGCACTATATGATCCCCGGCTATCCCAATAATATCCCTGTGATTGTCAGTGAGGAAGGCTACGGACATAATGAGTATATAGAGACCTCCCGCCCCCTGGTGGTGGTGACGGCACCCGGCCCGGGAAGCGGCAAAATGGCAACCTGCCTGTCCCAGCTTTACCATGAGCATAAGCGGGGGATTCGGGCGGGCTATGCCAAGTTCGAGACCTTCCCCATCTGGAACCTGCCCTTAAGCCATCCGGTGAATCTGGCCTACGAGGCGGCTACGGCGGATCTCAACGATGTCAATATGATCGATCCCTTCCACCTGGATGCCTACGGGGAGACTACGGTGAACTATAACCGGGATGTGGAGATTTTCCCGGTGCTGCGGGCTATTTTTGAGCGGATTTACGGAGAGTGCCCCTATCAGTCTCCCACGGATATGGGAGTCAATATGGCGGGAAAATGCATTGTGGATGACGAAGCCTGCCGGGAGGCTTCCGGCCAGGAGATCATCCGCCGGTATTATCACACTCTGGTGGGCATTGCCAGGGGAAAGGCGACGGAAGAGGAGGCCTATAAGATTGAGCTTCTGATGAATAAGGTAGGAGTGACCACCCAGGATCGGAAGGTGGTTCCGGCGGCTCAGCAGCGTGCCAAGGAGACGGGACACACGGCTGCGGCCATGGAGCTTTGTGACGGACGGGTCATCACCGGAAAGACAAGTGAGCTTCTGGGAGCCTGCTCCGCTTTGCTTGTAAATGCCTTAAAGGAGCTGGCCGGGATTGATCATAAGGTGCTCCTCATTACGCCCAATGTCATAAGGCCCATTCAAAAGCTGAAGGTGGATTATCTGGGAAGCAAGAACCCCCGCCTTCATATGGAGGAGGTTTTGATTGCCCTCTCCGCAAGCTCTGAGAGGAATGAGCTTGCAGATCTGGCTCTGCGCCAGCTGCCTCGCCTGCGGGGAAGCCAGGTACATACCTCCCGTATGTTAAACGCAGGGGATGAGAAGACCTTCCAGAGGCTGGGAATTCTTCTTACATCGGAGCCTCGGTAAAAGCTTTTTCGTTCCTGCTCACTCCGTGTTACAGTTCAGATGGCCTGCGCCCCTGCCGCCCATCTGAACTGTAACACGGAGTGAGCAGGAACACTTTTTCACATCTTTCGTATTGCTTTCTGGCAAAACACACACTATAATAGAGGTGTTACCGTCCCGAAAGCGCCGGTAGCAAATACAAGGAGGAGAAAGATGGAAGAAAACAACAATTCCAACCGTCCGGGCAACCAAAACGGCGGTGGGGACAACAATAAAAATCCAAGAAACCGGCAGAGCATTCTGATGATTCTCATTGTCACCATGCTTACCATGCTGGCGTGGAACTATCTTACGGGGATGGGAACCGGCAGCTCCGTCATTACCTACGACGAGTTCATGGAGATGCTGGATAATGGCGAGGTAGAGGCGGTAGAGCTGTCCTCCAATCAGATTAAGATTACGGCCAAGGAGAAGAATGCCAGAGGCGGAGACATTGTCTACACCACAGGAGTGATGCCCGATTATCAGCTGGAGCAGAAGCTCATAGAGGCAGGCGTGAAGCACAGCGCGCCCATCAGCGGCGTTCAGGATATGATCATCTCCGTTGTGATCCAGTTCTTGCTTCCCGTGGCCATTATCTGGCTGATTTTCGGCATTGTCATGCGGAAAATGGGTGGCGGCGGCATGATGGGCATGGGCGTCGGCAAGAGCAAGGCCAAGGTCTATATTGAGAAGGAGACGGGAGTTACCTTTAAGGATGTAGCCGGGGAAGAGGAGGCCAAGGAGTCCCTCCAGGAGGTGGTGGACTTCCTGCACAATCCCGGGAAATATGCGGAGATCGGAGCAAAGCTCCCCAAGGGAGCCCTTCTTGTGGGCCCTCCCGGAACAGGAAAAACCCTTCTGGCCAAGGCCGTGGCCGGGGAGGCTCATGTGCCCTTTTTCTCCCTGTCCGGTTCTGATTTCGTGGAAATGTTCGTGGGCGTGGGCGCTTCCCGGGTTCGGGATTTGTTCGCCGAGGCCAAGAAGCATTCCCCCTGTATTATTTTTATCGATGAGATTGACGCTATCGGAAAGAGCCGTGACTCTCGTTACGGCGGGGGCAATGACGAGCGGGAGCAGACCTTGAACCAGCTGCTGGCAGAGATGGACGGCTTTGACAGCCATACGGCCTGCCTGGTCCTTGGAGCAACCAACCGGCCCGAGGTGCTGGATCCGGCCCTTTTGCGCCCGGGGCGCTTTGACCGCCGGGTGATTGTGGACCGCCCGGATCTGAAAGGGCGGGTGGATATTCTGAAGGTTCATGCCAAGAACGTAAATATGGATGAGACGGTGGATCTGGACGAGATTGCCCTGGCTACCAGCGGAGCAGTGGGCTCGGATCTGGCCAATATGATCAACGAGGCCGCCATTCTTGCGGTGAAGAACAAGAGAAAGGCCGTTGCCCAGAAGGATCTCTTTGAGGCCGTTGAGGTGGTTCTGGTCGGCAAGGAGAAGAAGGACCGCATTATGAGCAAGGAGGAGCGCCGCATTGTGTCTTACCATGAGGTGGGCCACGCTCTGGTGAGCGCTCTGCAAAAAGATGCGGAGCCGGTGCAGAAGATTACCATTGTTCCCCGTACCATGGGGGCTCTGGGCTATGTGATGCAGGTGCCGGAGGAAGAGAAGTATCTGAATACGAAAAAAGAGATTGACGCCATGCTGGTGGGCTATCTGGCCGGCCGGGCGGCGGAGGAGCTGGTTTTTGAGACCGTGACCACCGGGGCCTCCAATGATATTGAGAAGGCAACCCGCCTTGCCAGGGCCATGGTGACCCAGTACGGCATGTCGGAGAAGTTCGGCCTTATGGGGCTGGAAACCAAGGAGAATGAATACTTAACCGGACGGACCATTATGAACTGCGGCGACGCCACGGCTGCCGAGGTGGATCAGGAGGTTATGAGGATCCTCAAGGATTCCTATGAGGAGGCAAAGCGCCTCTTAAGTGAGAACCGTGATGTGATGGATCAGATTGCGGAATTCCTGATTCAGAAGGAGACCATCACAGGCAAAGAGTTTATGAAGATCTTCCGGGAGGCCAAGGGAATTCCGGAGCCAGAGGAAAAAGAGAAGAAAAAGCAGGAGGAAGCTTCAGAGGAAAAGGAAGAGCCTGTGAAGGAGACAAAAGACCTGACAGAGGAGACGGCGGCCGGGCATCCGGAAGAGACCGAGGAAGGAAAGCAGCCCGGGGAGCCGGAAGGGACAGAGGAGCAGAAGCCGGAAGAGATTCCGGAAAAGCCGGAGATCCCCGAGGTGTTTGTAAGAGAGAGACGTTAAAGACATGCAGAAAACCATCAAAAAGAGCAGTTTGGCAACTCATACCATATTTGCGTTGATACTGACACTGACCATTATTTCTGTGTCGGTGGTATTTACGCTAGCCTTTCGGCCTCTTTACTATCTGGATATTTCCGCTCTTGATATTCCGGGGCAGTCTGGGTACACAAAGGAAAAGATTCGGGAAAACTATGATGTGCTGATTGATTACAATTTGTCTTTTGGCAGTGACAGCCTGGAGTTTCCCTCCCTTGCCATGTCGGAACCGGGGCGGATACATTTTGAAGAGGTGCGGGATATTTTTCATATTTTCAAATATATGGCCATTGCAGGCGCAGTGCTCAGCATCGGGGGAATTGTATTTTTTGTCCGCAAAAGGGAGTATCTCTATCTAAAGCTCACCTCGATACTGGCGGTGGCTTTGCCTGCCGCACTGGGGCTTCTGGTAGCTCTGAACTGGGACTGGGCTTTTGTGGCGTTTCATCACCTGGCCTTTGACAATGATTACTGGATTTTTGATCCTTTGACGGATCCGGTGATCACAATCCTGCCGGATACCTTTTTTCTGCACTGTGCTCTGATGATTCTGGGCTGTGTGGCGCTTGGCAGCGTGATTTGCGGATTGGCGTACCGGAGGCAGAAAGCTTAAAGGGACAAAAGGACTTGGAAAAAGGATGCTATGGGAAAAGGGACCATGAACGAGAGAAAATCTTACATGGTCTCTTTTTGAAATTATCTGTTATTTTGCACTTCCCCATTCCTCTGAGAATAATGTCTATACAGACCCGGTGTGGCTTTTAAGTGCTGAATCACCTCCTCCTTCGACTGCTCAGGGCCGTTCCAGTGTGAAACTGTTTTTGTCTGGTTCAAATATGTATTACCTCCTTTTTTAATTTACAAAATCTGTTACCATTTGGGAAAAAGATGGTGAGAATTTACCGGAATTCCGAATCGTAAATGATGACAAATTTTATATTTTATTAAGAAATTTTTTGTATTTATAGATATAATATGCCATATTATATGATATCAGATAATATTATAATAGTAGGAGGTATGAAATACGTTTGTTCCACATAATATGATTCTGGATAATATTAAGAAGAGAAATGTTCAGGGTGCAGTGGAGGCTATGGAGCTGCATATGAAGATGGCTGTAAGAGATATGAATAAAATGTTTGGAAATTAGAGCTCTTTGGTTTTGATGATAGCGAATTTCACAGAATTTTCATATTTCCTATCTTGACATTCCAACATATGGGGATTAATATATAGCGTAATATATATCAAATATATATTACGCTATATATTTTTGCCCTGCTGCTTTGACGGCAGACCTCTGAAAAGAGGGAAGGAAAAGCTTTGGAGGTGATTTCTATGGATAAGAGGCAGGCCGATTTTTTTGCAAAGGGAGAAAACAGTCCCATGCGAAGAGAGCCGACCATCATCAATAAGCAGCTGAAAATGATTCAAAAAACCTTTGAGGAGAGAAGAAATAAGCACTTGTTGAAATATAACCTCACCTCATCTCAGCAGGAGCTTCTCTTCTATCTGGGCTTTCATGAGGGAGAACCGATTCATCAGCGTGAGATCGAAAAATGGTTTCACTTGAAAAATCCCACAGTCACAGGCATTTTGAATCGATTGGAGGAAAAGGGTTTTATTGTGCGAAAGACCAATGAGTCTGACAAACGCTTTCGAATGATTGAGCTGACAGAAAAAAGCCGATGCTTAATGCAGGAAATGTGTGAGGAAATGTGGCAGATGGACGATAAAATCTACAGCTGTATGACAGAAGAGGAGCGCAGGCAGCTCTCGGGTCTGTTAGAACGGATTCTTCATAGCCTTTCAGAAGTATAAAATGATTGCGGAACTTATAATAGGAGGACAGTATGCTAAAGACACTGAAAAAATATATAGGCGAATACAAAAAAACAGCAATATCAGCTCCTGTTTTCATAATCGTGGAGGTCATTCTGGAAATGATCATCCCCCGTCTGATGGCAAGCATCATCGACGACGGTCTCGGTACAGGAAATATGAGCTATGTGGTAAAGGTAGGTCTGGTTATGCTGGCCGTATCCTTTGCCTCTCTGTTTTGCGGGGCTATGGCAGCCAAGCAGGCCTCCATCGCCTCCACCGGCTTTGCCAAGAACCTGCGGGAAGCCATGTACGGTCAAATCCAGGAGTTTTCCTTTTCCAACATTGACCGCTTCTCCACAGCCGGTCTGGTCACAAGGCTGACCACAGACGTAACCAACGTCCAGAATGCATTTCAGATGATTATGCGCATGTTCACCCGGGCACCTATTACATTGATAACAGCCATGACCATGGCATTTCTTATCAATGCCCGCCTGGCTCTGGTATTCCTGGGAGCCCTGGTTTTCCTGGGTTGCGTGATTTTCTTCCTTATGGGAAAGGTAGGTCCCTATTTTCGGGAAATGTTTGAGAAATACGACGGACTCAACGCCAGCGTACAGGAAAACCTCACCAGTATCCGTGTGGTAAAGGCTTACGTTCGGGAGGATCACGAGACAGAAAAATTCAAGAAAGCCTCCCGTGCCCTGTACCTGTGCTCTGTCCGGGCAGAAAAGGTTATGGTCAGCATGATGCCCATTATGCAGTTTACCGTGTATACATGTATCATTCTGCTCTCCTGGCTTGGTGCAAAGACCATTGTTGTAGGCGGCATGACCACCGGTGATCTGATGAGTATGTTCACCTACACCATGAACATTCTCATGAGCCTGATGATGATTGCCATGGTCACGGTTATGATTTCCATGGCAAAGTCGTCCGCCGAGCGTATCTGCGGAGTGCTGGAGGAGAAGAGCGATCTGACCAGCAAGCCTTACGGCACAGCCCAAAAGGAGGTAAAGGACGGCTCCATCACCTTTGAGGATGTGTGCTTCAGCTACCACGGTGACAAGGAGAATCTCCATCTGGCCCATATAAATCTGGAAATCCGTTCCGGCGAGACCATCGGAATCCTGGGCGGTACCGGAAGCGCCAAGTCCACCCTGGTGCAGCTCATCCCCAGGCTTTACGATGTGACAAGCGGCAGTGTGAAGGTAGGCGGACTGGATGTGCGGGACTACGATCTGGAGGCTCTGCGGAACGAGGTTTCCATGGTACTTCAGAAGAATGTTCTGTTCTCCGGCACCATCAAGGAAAACCTGCGGTGGGGCGATAAGGAGGCGTCAGACGAGGAGTTGATCCGTGTTTGTAAGCTGGCCTGTGCCGATGAATTTATTGAGAAGTTCCCCAAGCAGTACGATACCTATATCGAGCAGGGCGGAACTAATGTGTCCGGTGGACAGAAACAGCGTCTCTGTATTGCCAGGGCACTTTTGAAAAAGCCAAAGGTCTTGATTCTGGATGATTCCACCAGTGCGGTGGACACCCACACGGACGCTATGATCCGCAAGGCATTCCGGGAGGAAATTCCGGATACCACCAAGCTGATTATTGCCCAGAGGGTATCTTCCGTACAGGATGCGGATAAAATTATTGTGTTGAATGACGGACAGATTGACGGCATTGGCACTCATGAGGAGCTTATGGAGAGCAATGCCATTTACCGGGAGGTATACGAATCTCAGCAGAAGGGAGGAGACGCAGATGAGCAGTAATCAGGCGAGAGGTCCAAGAGGTCCTATGGGACGTGGAAAGGGAATGAAAAAAGGCCCCAAGGCCAAGAATCCCGGACGTACCTTAAAACGTCTGTTTGATCTGGTGGTAAAGGCATATCCCATTCACTGCATTTTTGTGGTGATCGGAATTGTGGTGGGAGTGCTGGCCAATGTTCGGGGAAATCTGTTTCTGCAGACCTTGATTGACGGCTATATTACGCCGATGATTGGCGTGGATGCACCGGATTTTACACCTCTTTTGAAAGCGCTGGCTATGATGGCTCTTATTTATCTGACGGGAGCGGCGTCCACCTATCTTTATAACCGCCTGATGATTACGGTGGCTCAGGGCAGCCTTACGAGAATCCGAAATGAGCTGTTTGCTCATATGGAAACCCTGTCCATCCCTTATTTTGACACTCATTCCCACGGGGATATTATGAGTATTTACACCAATGACACGGATACCCTGCGGCAGCTTATTAGCCAGAGCATTCCGCAGCTTTTGTCTTCCAGTATCACTATTGTCAGCGTATTTATTTCCATGCTGAGCTTAAGCCCGCATCTGACGCTTCTGGTGGTGGTGATGATTGTTGTTATGACTCAGGTGATCAAGCATATTGGCGGAAAGTCGGGCACTTATTTTGTGGCACAGCAGAAAGATTTGGGAGCAGTCAACGGCTATATTGAGGAAATGATGGAGGGGCAGAAAGTTGTAAAGGTATTCTGCCATGAGGAGGAAGCCAGGAGGAAGTTTAAGGAGCTGAATGACAAGCTCTTTGAGAGTGCAAGCAATGCCAATATTTACGCCAGTATTTTGATGCCTATTATGGCAAATATAGGAAATATCAGCTATGTGCTGACCACCATGGTGGGAGCGCTTCTGGCAATCGGCGGTGTGGGCGGATTGACTTTGGGCGGTTTGGCTTCGTTTCTGCAGCTGAACCGGAGCTTTACCCAGCCCATTACTCAGGTGGCTCAGCAGTTTAACTCGATTATTATGGCACTGGCCGGTGCGGAGCGTATTTTTGACTTGATGGATGAACCTTCGGAGCAGGACAATGGATATGTGACGCTGGTGAATGCCCGCTATGAAAACGGGGAGCTTGTGGAGGTTCCGGAGCGTACCGGTGTCTGGGCCTGGAAGCATCCTCATCATGACGGAACCCTTACCTACACGGAGGTGAAGGGGGATGTGGTTATGGATGGAGTGGACTTTGGCTATACGGAGGAGAAGATGGTCCTCCATGATATTAAGCTCTTTGCGAAGCCTGGGCAGAAGGTGGCTTTTGTGGGGGCAACGGGAGCAGGAAAGACGACCATTACCAATCTGATCAACCGGTTTTATGATATTCAGGATGGGAAAATACGGTATGATGGGATTAATATCAATAAGATCCGCAAGTCGGATCTGCGTCGGTCTCTTGGCATGGTGCTTCAGGACAGTCATTTGTTTACGGGTACGGTGGCTGACAATATCCGGTATGGAAAGCTGGATGCCACGGACACGGAGGTGAAGGGTGCGGCTATGCTGGCAGGTGCGGATACGTTTATTCGGCATTTGCCGGAAGGGTATGACACGATGATTTCCGGAGATGGGGCGAATCTGTCACAGGGGCAGAGGCAGCTTTTGACCATTGCCAGAGCGGCGATTGCGGATCCGCCGGTGTTGATTCTCGATGAGGCTACTTCCAGTATTGATACACGGACGGAGGCGATTGTACAGAGGGGGATGGACAGTCTGATGACGGGGAGGACGGTGTTTGTGATTGCCCACAGGCTTTCTACGGTGCAGAATTCGGATGTGATTATGGTGCTGGAGCAGGGGCGGATCATTGAGCGGGGGACTCATGAGGACCTGATTGAGGAGCGGGGGAAGTATTACCAGCTTTATACGGGGGCGTTTGAGCTGTCTTAAAAATTTAAAAAATTGTGGTAAAAACATTTTCCGGTTTTCTGAATAAAAGTCTTGTAAATGGCTCATAATGGTAGCAAAGAGCAAGAAAGGAGACTTTTATTATGAAAATGTTCAGAAAGTACACGGCCGGGGCGCTGCTTTTGGCAATGATTCTGGTGGTGGCGGCCTGTGGAAATTCCGACAACAATGCCACGGATACACCGGGGAACAACACTACAAATGAAGGGACTACCAACGGAGGAACGACCAATGGCGGCACTACAAATGGAACCAATGGTACGACGACCAATGGAACGAATGGGGGAACCATCAATGATACCACGGATGGGACCGATGCAGGCGGAGTTTTGGAAGACCTGGGAGATGATGTGGTAGACGGCGTGGACGATGTGGTGGACGGCGCTGAGGATGTGGTGGACGATGTGACCGGGAATGGGAACACGACTACCAATGGCGGTGCCAATGGGACTACGACGAATCCTTAGTGAGTATGTGTGAGAGGTTGATTCTGGCGGGAGGCTTTTTGGGCTTTCCGCTGGATGTTTTTTAGTGAGATGATTTGGGGACGGACGCAGGAAGGCAGAAAATAAAATTCCTTCCAGGCACCGCTCCGTTGGGCTAACAAGCCTGGAAGGAGTTTTATTTTCTGCCTTCCTGCTGGTTGTTGGATAAAAAATACATAATGGCTGGTTGCAGGGGCTGGGAAAATGAGGTATACTATCGTACATGACAGGAAATACAATTTTTAGGAAGGTACAGAGGAGGGATAGGAGTATGAAGTTTATTACGGTGAAGGAGCTGTATAAGAATAGCGATGCGTATTTGGATAAAACCATTGAGGCTGTGGGCTGGGTGAGGAGTAATCGTGGGTCTAAGGCTTTTGGGTTTTTGGTGATCAGTGACGGGACTTATTTTAGTACGCTGCAGGTTGTGTATCATGATTCTATGGAGAATTTTGTGGAGATCTCGAAGCTTAATGTGGGGGCGGCGGTGATTGTTAAGGGGAAGCTTGTGGCGACTCCGGAGGCGAAGCAACCCTTTGAGATTCAGGCGGATACGGTTGTGGTGGAAGGGGATTCTGCGCCGGATTATCCTCTGCAGAAGAAGAGGCATTCTTTTGAGTTTTTGCGTACGATTACACATTTGAGGCCGAGGACGAACACGTTTCAGGCTGTGTTTCGGGTACGGTCTCTGGTTGCTTATGCGATTCATCGGTTTTTTCAGGAGCAGGGGTTTGTTTATGTGCATACGCCGCTGATTACGGGGAGCGACTGTGAGGGGGCAGGGGAGATGTTCCGGGTGACGACCCTGGATCCGAAGAATCCGCCTTTGACGGATGAGGGGGATGTGGATTTTAGCCAGGATTTCTTTGGGAAGGAGACGAATCTGACGGTGAGCGGGCAGCTCAACGGGGAGACGTATGCCTGTGCGTTTCGGAATATTTATACCTTTGGGCCTACCTTTCGGGCGGAGAATTCGAATACGACCCGGCATGCGGCGGAGTTCTGGATGATTGAGCCGGAGATGGCGTTTGCGGATCTTACCGATAATATGGAGATTGCGGAGGCTATGCTGAAGTATGTGATTCAGTATGTGCTTGACGAGGCTCCGGAGGAGATGGAGTTCTTTAATCAGTTTGTGGATAAGGGGCTTCTGGATCGCTTAAAGGGTGTGCTGAATTCGGAGTTTGGGCATGTGACTTATACGGAGGCTATTGAGATTCTGGAGAAGAATAATGATAAGTTTGATTATAAGGTGAGCTGGGGGTGTGATCTTCAGACGGAGCATGAGCGGTATTTGACGGAAGAGGTGTATAAGAGGCCGGTTTTTGTGACGGATTATCCGAAGGAGATTAAGGCCTTTTATATGAAGCAGAATGAGGATGGCAAGACGGTGGCGGCTATGGACTGCCTGGTTCCCGGGATTGGCGAGATCATCGGAGGGAGCCAGAGGGAGGATGATTATGAGAAGCTGGTGACCAGAATGCGGGAGCTTGGACTTAAGGAGGAGGATTACGGGTTCTATCTGGATCTCAGGAAGTATGGATCCGTGCGTCATTCGGGGTTTGGGCTTGGGTTTGAGCGGTGCGTGATGTATCTTACGGGGATGGCGAATATCCGGGATGTGCTTTCGTTCCCCAGGACGGTAAATAATTGTGAGCTGTAAGAGGGAAACGTGCCGGTGTCAATCGCGGGTTTGTATGAAGATAAGCCGCAGTCAAGGAAACTTTAAGACCTTGACTGCGGCTTGTTTTACGAACTATTTTTTATCAGACGGATGCTTTGGGACTTCTCCGAAGTAGCTGCCGGTTACAATTTCGTGAAGATTGCTGAGATCCCGGTTTTTCAGGACTTCGTAGAGCCTGGCGTGGGTGAGGGTGCGGACGACGCGGCTGATTTTGTCGGCCAGGGGATTTTTGCCCATCTGGGAAATCATGTCGTGAAAGGTATTGTCCACGTTGAAAAAGTTGTCAACGACATGCTCTCCGCTGTCCAGGACAGCCCGCATCTGCCGTAGGATTTCCTCCAGCTTTTTTCCTTCTGCTTCATCGTATTTCAGAATGGCTAGGCGCATGAGGCCGGCCTCTGTCATTTCACGGAGCTCCATGAGGTTGTCGGAGGAATCCTGGTTGAGAAGGATTCCGTATATCATGGGATCGATCATGCTTTCCTTGAAGCCGTCGCAGACAAAGGTTCCCTCGGAGCGCTTGCTTTCCAGCACGCCTAGGTAGGTTAGAATTTTGATGGCCTCTCTGACGGAGCTTCGGGCGACTCCCAGGGATGCGGCCAGCTCCGGCTCCGGAGGTATCCGGTCGCCGGGCTTTAGTTCTTTATTCCGCATAGCGTCGGTGAGGCAGTTGATGACGTTCTGTACCACCGACTCCTTTTTGAGATTTTTGAGATAGCTGGGACTTTCTGACATTGTCTTTCATTCCTTCCGCATCGTGTTTTGCCATATGTATAACATAGTACAAAAGGAAAAGCGCATCAAGGAAAAAACAATTTTAATCCATATGGGAACCGCCCTTGACGTCGATTCCCTCGCCTGTAATATAGGAAGCTTCCTTAGAGGCAAGGAATACGATGGCGGAGGCTACCTCCTCGGGCTCGCCGGGCCGTCCCATGGGGATGGCGTCAATTACCGGCTTGGCCTGTTCGGGGGACATGCTCTTCCAGATATCGGTGTTGCTCAGTCCCGGGTATACGCAGTTGGTGGTGATTCCGTATAAACTGATCCTGGATTCCCACGCGCTTTACAATGCCTTTGCCAAGCTCTGCGGTTACCTCGCACACGGCGGATCCGAGGCCGTTGAGAATATTGTGATCCTCGATGGCCTGGTGGGAAGCGCCGTCATTGGCAGGCGCCACGCCGCCGTGGGAGCAGGCGATCTTTACGTTCGGATTGGGATAGCAGATTTCCTGGCGGATCATCTCGCACATACGCAGGGAGCCGAATACTGCGTAGGTCACTACAAAGGGAACCTTGCCGCAGGTGGCCAGGCCGGCGGCGAGACCGGCACCGTTCTGCTCCGCAATTCCCACATTGAGATACTGCTGTGGAAGCTCCTTGCGGAAGTCTCCGGTTTTACAGCTCTTTCCGATATCGATGTCCAGAACAAGAAGATCGGGGTTTTCTTTTCCAAGCTCCACAATTTCTTTTTCCAAAGCCGTCACGGGTTGCAATCTTTTTTAATTCACTCATTGTCTCTTCCTCCCAGTTTCGTTATTGAGCTGAGCCTCAAGCTCAGCCATGGCCTGCTCATACTGCTCCTGATTGGGGGCTGCTCCGTGCCATCCGCACTGATTTTCCATAAAGGAGACGCACTTTCCTTTGATTGTATGGGCGTAAATGCATTTGGGCTTTCCGTTTTTGGAGGCATAGCATTTGCAGGGTGTCCAGGTGGGCTTCGGGGAAGAAGCCGGTTCCGGCCAGCAGGGATTCTTCGGGTCAAGGTTCATGTACTTGAAGTAGCAGGCGGTTACAAAGTCTGCTGCGGAGAGAGAGTCGCCGGGATGTTCGGACTGGGCCTTGTAAATCATGTCAATGACCTTCATGCGCATCCGCACAGCGGTTTTTTCCAGATCCTTTACAGAAATGTCTTTCATGTGAATCACCTCATTTTTATATTCTTTGTTATGTAGTATGTATTATGTCTGACATAGGATAATTAGAGCATGCCGCGTTGCTCCGTAAAGTCAAGAGCTTTTTTGAAGTTTTACGTTTTCACCAAAAATCAGATAGAAAATTTGTCTAAAATGACGAGCAGTTTACACAGTGTCATGAAGTTAAGCCTGCAAAGATTGCCGACGCAGGGGAGGAGGGCCGCCCCGGTGAGGGGTGGCGGTTCTTGCCCGGAGCCTTCATTAACTTTTCTAGGGCTTAACTTCATGACATTGGCAGCTTACAGGATGTGCGCTAACCGCCGGAAGTGTCAGCCGCCTGCAAAGAGCAGTGAGATTCCGGGTATGTAGGTAACAAGCAAAAGGACAATCAGCTCTGCGATCAGACAGGGGATAACTCCCTTGGAAATCTCCTCGATCTTAATACTGCCGATCCCACAGGCCACATACAGTGTTGACGCCCACAGGAGGGGTAAACAGGCCGATGGCCAGGTTTACAATCATCACCACGCCCAGATGAATGGGGTGAATGCCCAGCTCCAGACGGGCCCGTGTGAGTACATAGGCAAACAGGGTGGCGCCCATGGTAATAAACATGACGGTGGCTGTGGTGCTACAGGAATCAATGAGAATATCAATGGTTTTCTTTACATCGATTTCCTTATAAATGAAAATTCCCACAATCAGTCCGTAGAAAACGGACACGGCAGCAGCCTCCGTAGGTGTGAAAATACCGCCGTAGATGCCGCCCAGAATAATGACGGGCATCAGAAGTCCCCAGAAGGCATCCTTGAAGGCTTGCCAGCGCTCCTGCCCGGAGGCCTTGGGCATGATTTTCAGCTCCAGCTTTCTTCCCAGAAGCAGAGCTGCCACAATTAGCCCGGCTCCCATAAGAAGCCCCGGGATCATGCCGGCCATAAAAAGCCGGATAATGGAGGCATCTGCAATGGAGCCGTAGACCACAAAGGTGATGGAGGGAGGGATTACAACGCCGATGGCGCCTCCTGCAGCCATAAGAGCGCAGGAAAATGCGGCAGGGTAGCCGGCCTTTACAAGAGCCGGAATCATAATCAGTCCCAGAGCGGCCACGGTTGCGGGACCGGAGCCGGAGATGGCTGCAAAGAAGCAGGAAACCACAACGCAGACAATGGCCATACCGCCCTTTATATGTCCCAGACATTTTTCTGCCAGGTGAATCAGGCGCCCTGCACCAGGATGGCCGCCACACTGGACATGCCGAGACATACGGCAATCGGCGCCCCCAGAGCCAGAAGAAGAATAAAGATACCCAAAAGTACAATGCCAACCATTTACAGCTCCTCCTTTCCGGATGCTTCCGCGGGATTTTTCTCGGGATACTCTTTGGCCATATTTACCATGCCCTCCAGAAAGGCAGCCATGGAAAATGCGGCGCCGATGGGAACAAAAGATCCATAGCTCCACTCCGGCCACTGCATGGCGGCCGTCTCCTGTCCCAGACGATACTGATTGATGACTATCTGCACACCGAAAATCACAACCAAAAGGCAGAAGACGGCGGCTATGCCGTAGGTGATCAGATTGATGACGGTCCGGGCCTGGGGACTGACGCGGTCTGTGAGGATGGAGAGGCCCAGGTGAGCGTTCCGTCGGGCGGCAATGGCAGTGCCCATAAAGCTCATAAGCACAAAGAGATAGGTGGACATCTCGTCGGAGAAGGCCAGGGAATGGTTAAATACGTAGCGCGCTATAACGTTGGAAAAGACCAGGACGGCCATAACGGAAACACCGACGCAGGATACCGTTGTGGAAGGAGCCTAAGTAGGTAATGCCCTTGGGCTCTAGGATCTGGGCATAGTAGGCGCCGCCGGTGGAATCGATGGTGACGCTGCCGCCGGAACGGTCGTTTACCAGCTCGGCAAAGTAGTTAGCCATCAGGGAATCAATCTGAGTATCGGTTCCGTTGACGGCCATTGACAGATTCACTTTATGGTAGGCGTTGCTTTTTTATTGTCGTTTGTCCTATGTCTGATATATAAGATGGCTATAATATATAACAGGAAGGAAAGTCAAGGAGGAAAAGGTGTTTTCCATGTTTTGAACAAAATTTGAGGTGGAATTTTGGTGATGTTTACCAAAGAGGGAAGGGCGGACGATTGTTTTTGAGGGGGGACTGTGGTATAATGAGTGCGGATTTTTGGGAAATAAGGGGGATGTATGGCGGAAGAGGGGCTTTATTCCATAGAACATGAGATGCTGGAGCTGGCCTGTATGCGGCTTTACCAGAGGCGGCACGGGCTGGCGGCTGTGCTCTGCGCCGTGAGTCTTCGGGTGGAAGACAGAGGCGGCCTCTTTGAGACGGACGGAAGAGCGTTTTGGCTGGACGCCGGACGGCTTCGCGAGACATTTTTGAAGGGAAATGAGCGTCTGTGCCTGGAGCTTCTGCATATGCTGAGCCATTGCCTGCTGGGCCATGTGTTTGCCCGGAAGCAGGAAATGTCCGGGGAAAGAAGCCGCCAGATGGAGCTTGACAGGGAAGCGTGGGAATTTGCGGAGCTGATCTGGGGAGAGCGGCTTCCCTTTTTGGAGGAAGCGAAAAGGGAGGAATGCCCTGAGAGGCAGGCGGAGCTTTTGTATGTGGACAGTCATGAGAATTGGCAGAGATGGGGGCTTAAGGAGCGGCTTGAGCGGGCTTTTGGAGAAAACGGGAGCTGCGGAGGGGGTCGGGAAGGGGATTTGCCGGGAACGCTTCAGGCTCTTTCGGACTGGTGGCTGCGTGAGGGAGAGGCTTTGAAGCGGGAGGGTGCACAAAAATCCAGGAGGGCAGGGACGGCTAAGCGCAGAAGAATGAGCAGGCAGCTGGTTCCGGCTTCCGGGCACCGGGGGGATTACCGGGCGATTCTTCAGAGCTTTTCTTCCTTTCGGGAGGAGCAGGGAGTGAATCCGGAGGAGTTTTCCTATGCCTGGTATCTGTACGGATTGGAGCAGTATGGAGACATGCCCCTATTAGAGCCTCTGGAATACCGGGAGGAGAGGAAAATCAACGATCTGGTGATCGTGATTGATACGTCCGGGTCCTGTGAGCGGGATTTGGTTCGTGTTTTTTTGGAGGAGACGAAGGGAATCCTTGAGCAGGAGGAGCTTTTCTTCCGGCAGTTTTGTCTTCACGTGATCCAGTGCGACAATCAGATTCAGAGAGATGATCGGATTGGAAGCAGGGAGGAGCTTGAAGACTACCTGGAAGAGCTTGAGATTCAGGGAGGCGGCGGAACGGATTTTTGCCCGGCCTTTCAGTATGTGGAGAAGCTTCGGGGAGAGGGAGAGCTTCGGGATTTGAGAGGACTGCTGTATTTTACGGACGGGAGCGGCCTGTACCCTAAGGAGGAACCGGATTATGAAGTCTGGTTTGTGATGCTGGAGGGGAGCTATGATGCCATTGATATGCCGGAGTGGATTCACAGATTGATTTTAAAAATAGCCTGAGCTATGAGGGCTTTTTTAGAATCATTGAGACAGAGGAGCGCTTTATTTATGAATATACAGGAAGCAAAGGAAGAGATTAAGAGAACGGTGAAGGCCTACACAGCCAGGACCGAAGAGGGGGCGTTTCGGATTCCGGTGAAGCGCCAGCGACCTGTGCTGCTCATCGGCCCGCCGGGAATCGGAAAAACGGCCATTATGGAGCAGATTGCCAGAGAGTGCGGCCTGGGGCTGGTGGCTTATACGATGACCCACCATACACGCCAGAGCGCTATCGGACTTCCGGTGTTGGAGAAGAGGGAATTTCAGGGGGAGGCGTATACGGTTACGGCCTATACTATGAGTGAAATTATTGCCTCTGTCTATGAGCAGATGGAGGAAAGCGGCCTTCGGGAGGGCATTCTTTTCCTGGATGAGATGAATTGCGTGTCCGAGACCCTGATGCCTGCCATGCTGCAGTTCCTTCAATATAAGACCTTTGGCAGCCATCGTTTGCCGGAAGGCTGGGTGATCGTGGCGGCGGGGAATCCCTTTGTTTACAATCGCTCTGTCCGGGAGTTTGATACGGTGACCCTGGATCGGGTAAAACGAATGGAGGTGGAGCCGGATCTGGGAGTGTGGAAGCGCTATGCCCTCAGGCAGGGGCTTCATCCCGCAGTGCTCTCCTTTCTGGAGCTGCGCCCGGAGTGCTTCTACGTGATGGAAGCAGGAGGAAAGGGCTTTGTGACCGGCCGGGGCTGGGAGGATCTGTCGGAAATGCTTCTCACCCTGGAGGAGTTACAGCTTGCGGTGGAGGAGGTCCTGTTTGAGCAGTACCTTCAGGAGAAGGAGACGGCCCGGGCCTTTGCCTTTTATTACCGTCTTTATGAGAAATGGAGCCATAAGCTGCGTCCGGAGTATATTCTGGAAGGAGAAGGGGCCATACCTTCGGAGAGCTTTCGGGGGCTTCCGGGGCTCCCCTTTGACGAGCGGCTCTGTATTGTCTGGCTACTGCTTCAGCGGCTCTCTCATATGGGGGAGGCTTTGGAGGAGCAGGAAAGACTGGCAAAAAGCCTTCGGTATTTTACGGACGGCCTAAGCCAGGGAGAGGAGCTTGGCGGCGAGGCTTTGATGAGCGCCTGTACAGAGGGGCTTGACCGCAGGAAAAAAGGCCTTGAGGTGCAAAAGGACTGGGGGCTCCTGGCGCCCGGGGAGGAGAAGCGGGAAAGGAAGCTTGTGAAAGCTGTGGAGGAATGTATGGAGAGGGCCCGACTGGGGCAAGGAATTGAGGCCTTTGAGAGCAGGATCGGAGCAGAGGAGGCAGGGGCGACAGAACAGCGAAGGAAGCTTGTGAAAGCCCTTGGAAATGTGACGGACTTTACCCGGAAGACCTTTGGAGAAAGGCAGGAGCTGGTTATCCTGCTGACCGGCCTTCTGGAGCATCCCGGGACGAGCCGGGTGATGGAGGAGGAGCTTTCGGAAGAATATGGGAAAGCGATGGCGTTTTTGAATACGGATTCCAGAGAGGAAGCACTGCGAAGGCAGCTTTTGGAGAAGGAAATGCTGCTGTTCACTCCGTGACCAGCAACAAGGAGATCTCCTAAAAATTTCATCCCCGTGGGGCGGATTGTTTTTCCCTTTGGCTTATGGTACAATGTACGCGGTAGATGAGAGAGTTTATTTTAGAATAGAAAGAGATGAGATTATGACCGAAAAGCATACGCACATAGCAGCAGACGGGACCGTATACGAGCATGTACATGAGCACGGCCAGTCAGACAAGCATACCCACGGACACACCCATGGACATACCCACACCCATCAGAACACGAAAGCCGTTCTGAACCGCCTGTCCCGAGCCATCGGACATATGGAGTCCGTAAAGCGCATGGTGGAGGAGGGCCGGGACTGCAGTGAGGTTCTGGTACAGCTTTCCGCAGTGAAAGCGGCCATCAACAACACAGCTAAGGTGATTTTAAAGGACCACATTGAGCACTGCCTGGTGGATGCGGTGGAGTGCGGGGATCATGAGGCCATTGAGGAACTGACGGGGGCCATTGACCGGTTTATAAAATAACAAAAAACAAACAGAGAAAAAGGATGAACACATTCCTGGAAGGAAGCTTCCGGATTGCGTTCATCCTTTTTCTTTGCTTGGAGATACGATTTGCTCCGCCGGTGCAGAGGCCTGTCTGATACATTCATATTGGGAAAATCATACAAAAATTTCACTTTAAATTTGGTAAAAAAATCAGTAGAAATACCATATAAAACTATTGTATACTAGAAACATGCAATAAGCATATAACAGAAACAGAAGAATGGAGGATTTGAATGGAGGAAAAAAGACAGGTTTATTCAAAAATTGAGAATGGGGTTATGATCATTACGATTGATAATCCGGAGATGAAAAATGGATTAAATTGGGCAGGAATCGAACAATTAGCAGACTGCTATGAAGAAATGCGCGATAACAAAGAGATTCGGGTAGCAGTGATTACGGGAAATGAGGAATACTTCTATACAGGCGGACGAGTGGATGCCACTGTGCCCGGAGAGCAGGAAAAGTATGCAAATGCAATTGCAAGAGTGGACGCTCTTATGGCACAGAACAAGACGCCTATGATTGCCGCAGTTTCCGGTCATTGTCTGAAGGCAGGAATGGGTATGATAGCCAGCTGTGATTTTGCAGTCGCCTGCGAAGGGGTGGAATTCGGATTTCCCGAGGTGCGTATGGGTGGGGTTCCCATGATGGTTATGGTGGATACCATTGACTGTATGCCCAGGAAAAGAGCGTTGGAAGCGTATCTGACCAGTTGGAATTTTTCGGCAGAGGATGCCTATGGGATGGGACTTATCAACCGTGTCGTTCCAAGGGAAGCTTTCCGGGAAACGGTAAGTCAATTTGTCCGTGTGTTTTTGGACACGCACCCGGCATTGATTGAGATGACTCGCCGGGCATACGACGCGATGAAAGCCATGTCGGATAAAAAAGAGCGTACAGAATTTGCAATGAAGATGCTCCGCACAGAGGTTCTAACAACTATGGCTCAAATTAAGACAGACTACAACGTATAAGGTAATTTCAAATCAGGGAAAAAGGAGAAAAGGAATATGAAAAGACGAATCGCTTTATTACTTAGTATCAGTATGCTGGCAGGAATCTTAACTGCCTGCAGCGCTTCCAAAAACCCAACGGAAAGTGGGGCGCCTGTTCAGGAGGAGGCAGCAGAAGAGAAAGACGAAGCAGAAAAGGAAGAGGAGGAAGAAGCTTTTGGGGAGCGTGTTACGCTTAAGCTTGGCTCTACCTCGCCGGTTGGAACCTTTCATGAGGTAATAGCCACTACCTTTGCGGATACTTTGCAGGAGATATCTGGAGGCGTAATGAATGTAGAGGTGAATATGGGCGGAGTTTTGGGAAACACACTCTCCCACTATTCGCAGCTGGAGCAAGGAGATCTGGACTTTTTTATGGCGGCGCTTGATACCTCATCCGGGCTAAAGGAGGGCGGCGATATGGCTGTGGTTTTGGTGCCGTTTCTATTTGACGACGAGGAACACTATAATAAGTTTTTAGGCTCCGATATTTTAATGAATATGGTTGGAAAGATTGAAAATGAGAATGGGCTTAAATTCCTGGGCTCCTTATCCCGCCAGCTGCCCCGGGGATTGTCAACCACAGACACACCGGTTTACAGTGTGGCAGACGTGAAAAATCTGAAAATCCGTACTCCGGAGGCCACTGCCATGACCACCATATGGACAGCCTGGGGAGCGAATCCCACCATCATTTCCGGAGGAGAGCTTTATTCTGCCTTACAGCCCGAGCTGGCAGACGGTCAGGATAATGATGTTATTAATACTTCCACCAGCGCCTACTATGAAATTCAGAAATATTATATGGAATTGAACTACATTTATCAGAATCTCTTTCTTTGGGCTTCAGCCAAGAATTATGAGGCGCTGACGAAAGAGCAGCAGGGATGGGTGGAAGAAGCGATATCTCAAACTTACGCAAAGCTGGATGAACAGCTGAATACCATGTATGAGGAAGAAAAGCAGAGGATGACGGAAAACGGAGTGGAATTTATTGACACGGATTTGGATTCCTTCCGCAAGGCAACGGAAGATGCAGCTGTTGAATTTGAGGGTTCTCTATATACGGCAGGCTTGTATGAGCAGATAAAAGCTTTGGCCAAGTAGTATGCAGTATTTGAAAACAAGGTAAGGTTTCTTTGGGGCTGTCTTTGTTCAGGGCGGCCCCAACAAAGCAGGACAAACTTTCGTATGGAGACAGGGTATGGAAAACTATCGAAAATTAGGAAAAGGGATTTGTACGGTTTTTCGCGTTCTTATGGCAATGCTTTTATTTGTCATGGTAGCATTGGCTACGGTGCAGGTAATTACCCGGTATTTTATTGCTGTAACGATTATTTGGGTGGAGGAATTGTCCATATATCTGATGTCCTGGATGTGTGCAATCGGCGTTGCATGGATCTGGATGGAAAATAACAGCCATATAAAAATGGATATTCTGGATAATATTCTTCCGCCTCGGGTGCTGGGAATTATGGATGTGGGAATTGATTGTGTGACTGCTGCGGCCAGCATTGCGGTGATTCGAATCGGCTTAAAAACCTGGAGTGTGAATCATGGTATGGTGATGTCTGTGATTAATCTGGATGAGGGAAATCGCTATTTACCTGTTATTGCAGGAGGCATTCTGTTACTTTTTGCCACCCTTTATATGGCAGTGGAGCACGTATATCGTCTGATGCATCTAAGAGGAGGTGCAAAATAATGATTGCCAAAGCTTTGGTTTTATTTGGAATGATGTTTTTGTTTCTGTGCCTGCGGTTTCCGGTGTTTGCATCCCTAGGAATGGCCGTGGCGGGTGTGTTTTTCCTCTTTCCGGGCTCTGTTCCTGTGGCTGTGATTGGTCAGGGCTTTATCTCCGGAATGAACAGCTATAATTTTTGCGCCATTTTATTTTATTTTTTGCTGGGCGAGATTATGAATTATGGAAGTATGAGCGATCGGCTGGTGAATTTCGGAAAGGCCACCATCGGACACATCCGCGGAAGCCTAAGTCATATCAATATTTTGGCATCCGTCATTTTTGCAGGCGTATCGGGAAGCGCAACGGCAGATACGGCGGCCATTGGATCTTTGATGATTCCAATGATGAAAAAGGACGGGTATGACGGGGAATATGCGGCAGCTGTTACGGGAGCTTCTTCTTGCATCGGACCCATTATTCCACCTTCCGGCGGTTTGGTTCTGATGGGGGTATACCTTTCCTGTTCCATTAACAAGCTCTTTCTTGGAGGTATGATTCCGGGACTTTTGATGGGGGTCTTTCAGCTTTTTGTGTCTTACTGGATTGCAGTGAAGCGTCAGTATCCAAAGGGAACGTGGGGCGGCTGGAAGCACTTCATAAAGACGGGCAAGTCTTCCTTTTTTGCCTTTATGCTGCCTGTAATTGTGGTCTACTGTCTGGTGGCAGGCGTTGGAACGGTTGTGGAGATTGGAGCCATTGCGGTTGTGTGTGCCGTGATTATCAGTGCTTTTTTATACCGGGGTATGAGCTTTAAGCAATTTTGCCTTTGCTTTGCACGGGCTGCCATGATGGCAGCAAAGGTGCTTCCCTGTCTGGCGGTGGCAGGTGTGTTCACCTGGATTATCAGCTCCATCGGCGTTTCCGCCACACTGAAAACAATGCTGATGGGCGCCACCAGCAACCCGACGGCGGCTCTGGCCTTAATGATGCTTGTATTGCTGCTGTTTGGCATGATTCTGGATGTGAATGTCATTCAAATGGTGATTGTGCCGGCCATGGTGCCCATTGTAAAGGCGTTTGGGATTGATCCCATACAGTTTGGCGTGGTTGGTATGCTTGTCTGCCAGATGGGTCTGATTACACCCCCGGTGGGGACATTGATTTATATTACGGCCAGTATCGCAGAGGTCAATCCCCTTAAGGTAGCCCGGGAGCTTCTTCCGTTTATTCTTGCGCTGATTGTACTGGTGACACTGATGGTTCTGTTTCCGGGAATTACAACCTGGTTCCCGAATCTGGTATATGCAATCGAATGATTTGAGGAGGATGTTATGGAATATAGAGGAGAGTATGTTCCTTTAGGGAATACGGGCATTCGCGTATCACGGTTGGCCTTTGGCTGTGGTTTTCGTGGAATCTATGACAGAAAAGAGGCGGAGGATACCATTTCGCAGGCCATTGAAATGGGAATTAACTATATAGACTGTGCCAATATTTATAAGCTTCGCAGCAACATTCATGCAGAGGAAGCCCTGGGAAGAGCTTTGCAGGGAAAACGGCATGAAGTGGTGATTACCTCCAAATTCGGTGCCCAGATAAATGAAAAGAGCCCCCGGCCAAACGGAAGAGGAGCTTCCCGGCTGCATATGATTCATGCGGCAGAAGAGTCCTTAAGGAGATTGAGGACTGACTATATTGATGTGTATCTGCTTCATATGCCGGACGAAGATACGGCCTTTGAGGAAACCATGAGAGCTTTTGACCAGCTCTTAAGGGATGGAAAAATCCGCTATGCCGGTCTTTGCAACCATAAGGCATGGCAGGTCGTTGCTATGCAGGAGCTGCAAAAGAGATATGGCGGCTGTCCCATTTCCGTGATTCAGAATCCCTATAATCTTTTAAACCGATCCGCGGAGGAGGAGCTGTTTCCGGCAATTGCTTATGAGGGAATCGGATTTATGGGGTACAGCCCTCTTGGGGCAGGCCTTCTTGGGGGAGCTTTTGCAGGGGGACAGACGCCCCCTGAGAAATCCACCTGGAGCTATGATCCCGTTTATGCAAAATATAGAAAGCATCTGTTTTCGGGGAGGGCTGCACAGATTGTTGACAGGACTGGGGCTATGGCAGAAAAATATGGGGTATCTTCCGCGGCAATTGCCACTGCATGGATTTTGAAAAATCCCCATGTCACCTGTGTGCTTACGGGAGCAGATACCATAGAGGAGCTGAAGGATTCCCTGACAGCGGTTACTTTGCAGCTGGAGGCAGAGGATTTCGCCTGTCTGAACCAAATCAGTACAGGAATGCAAGAAGAGTTCGCCCACCCGGAGGTACAAAAAAAGCTTGCAGCTTTGGAAGCTTTGACAAAGAAAGAAGGATTAGAAAGCAATGTCATTTAGTTAAGCCTATAAGGATTACCGGCGTAGGGGAGGAGGGCCGCCCCGATAAGGGGTGGCGGTTCTTGCCCGAAGCCTTTATAAGCTTTTCGGGCTTAACTGAATGACATTGATTAGAAGGAGGTCAGTAAATATGCTGTATGAGATGGAAAGAGAAAAATCAGGTTTTTTAGAGCTTATGAAGGAAGGGCCGTTGATGGCACCCTGTGTATATGACTGCGTTTCTGCGCGTCTGGTAGAGCAGGCCGGATTTCGGGCCATGTGCCTTTCCGGAGGGGAGCTGGCAGCCAGCTTATGCGGGTTTCCGGACATTGGCTTGGTGACTCTGGATGAATTGATAGGAGCGGTGGAGCGGATTGCTTCTTGTACCCACATTCCTATGATTGTAGACATTGACACAGGCTTTGGCAATGAGATGAATTTGATTCGAACCTGTAAGCGTGTGGCGAAGGCCGGGGCAAAGGCCGTGCATTTGGAGGATCAGACATTTCCCAAGCGCTGCGGACATCTTCGGGGAAAAGATGTGATTTCCTATGAGGATTTTATGGGAAAGGTTGAGGCAGCGTCCTTTGCCCTGAAGGGAACGGGATGCGCGCTGATTGCCCGCACGGATTCCTATCATGTGCTGGGGCTTGAGGAGGCAATCAGACGCTGCAATGGCGCCATCCGCGGGGGAGCGGATATCACCTTTGTGGAAGGCACAAGCACCATTGAGGATATCAAAGAGGTGGGAAGGCGTGTGAAGGGACCGAAAATGTTCGCAATGGCCTCTGCAGGCGCAAGCCCAAAGGTGTCTCTTCAGGAAGCCTATGAATGGGGATATGGGCTTGCCACCATGCATTATACAATGGCGGGAGCTTTGATGGGAATGACAGAGTATGGAAAGCAGTGCTATGATTCCATGAGCGACATTCCGGTTACAGAGGATCCCAGGGTAGACAGCAGTCCTATGTATCTGTTTGAGCTGTTTGGCATTCATGAGTGGCTTAAGCTTGGAAGCCGATTTAATAAAAAGATTACGGATGCCGAGGAGGCAAAAAGCGGGGTATCGCCAAAAATCAGAAAAGGAAACGAGGAATGACAAACGAAGCCTTATATTTAGGCAGAGCCAGGAGGGTAATATGAAAAATATTGTTTCATTTTTTGGAGATCAATCCGAAATTTTTTGTAAGCTTAATAAGAAGGCGGAGGAATATGCAAATTCTCTGGGAATGGAATACCGCTGGGCGCCCCAGCTTCCCTTTTCCAGGGAGCAGGTGATTGAAGAACTTCAAAATGCAGACGCGGGAATTATTGATACCGAGCCCTATGGAGAGGCTGTGTTTAGCCAGGTAAAGGATCGTACAAAGCTGTTGGTGCGCTTTGGGGTAGGCTTTGATCAGGTGGATTTAAAGGCGGCAAGTACATATGGCATTGCAGTTGCCAGAACCACAGGGGCCAATACAACTGCCGTGGCAGAGATGGCCCTGACCCTGATGCTTTCCTGCAGAAGGAGGATCAGCGAATGTCAGACAAGAACACGGTCCGGAATATGGGCCAAGGATATCGGTCATGAGCTCATAGGAGCTACCGTAGGAATCATCGGCTACGGCTGCATCGGACGCCGGCTGGCCCGTCTGCTCAAAGGTTTTGACTGCCGGATACTGGCCTATGATCCTTTCCCCAAAAAGGAAAGGATGGAGGCGGATGGAGTAAAGCTGGTAACGCTTGAGGAGCTGTTCACCCAATCGGATGCCGTCAGCATCCATGTACCTTACACAGAGGAAACGCACCATATGGTAAACCGGGAGACTCTGGCTATGATGAAGCCCACAGCAGTTCTTGTAAATACGGCCCGTGGGAATATTATCCATGAGGAGGCTCTCTATGAAGCCCTGAAATCCGGTCAGATTGCAGGAGCCGGCGTGGATGTTTTTGCCAGAGAGCCGCTTTCGAAAGACTCTCCCCTGCTTACCCTGGAAAATGCGGTGCTGACCCCTCATGCGTCCAGCCAGACCGTAGAATCTTTGTGGAATATCTATAAAACGGCAATTGATATCAGTGGGGATTTCTTTGCAGGGAAAGGGTCTCCCCATATTTTGAATCCGGATTATAGAGAGCATTGCTGACAGGTAGATAGAAACAGAAAGCTATCCCCACCGGGAAATGCAGTGCCCAAAAGCAAGACTTCTCTGTGGGGACGCCCCTTAGGAGCAATGTCATGAAGTTAAGCTCTAAAAGTTTTATGAAGGCTCCAGGCAAGAACCGCCACCTAGATCCTAAGGAATCCACCAAGCCTTGCTTGGTACCCCTTAGGATAACTCCTATCCAGGGCGGCCCTCCTCCCTTGCGCCGGTCGTCTTCGGAAGCTTAACTTCATGACATTGCCCTTAGGAGATTTCCGCTAAGGGTTTAACTCCGCAATTCTGGAAACTCCTACAAATATTTCTGAAATCTTATACCAGGTAGGATAGTCCACCACCCCGGTGGCCGGAAGACCGAAAATAGACTGGAAGGTACGCACGGCCTCTTCTGTGGCAGGTCCGAAGATTCCGTCCTGGGCAATCACAGGCATGGCGGGATAGGCCCTGGCGATGCGGTTTAGCTGCTCTTGCATCTGCAGTACCTTCTGTCCCCGGGAGCCCACGGACAGATCCGATCCAGGCCAGGAGTAGGGAACGCCGGAAATTTCTTCCGCGCTGTTGATATAGATGCTGTTGCCGTAATAATTCCGCAAAATTTCAATGGTGGAATAGCCCTGTTCCCCCAAATACTGGCTTCCCCACTGGCTCATCCAGTTTGGACAGGTGACGCGCTGGCCGTCACAGTATTGAGTCAGGATGGGTTGCTTGACATTGGGCCGGGACAAATAATTTCCGAACATTTCGTCTACTATCCGGGAGATATTCTCGAAAATATTTCTGCCGTTGATCCATTTGTGATCAAAGGCTGTAGAGGATGTAATGGTGAAGTCGTAGCCCTTGTTCCGATACCATTCGGTGTATACACGATTCATGGTAAAAGACATAATGGCCAGAATATTGGCGCGGATGGCGGCATCGCTCCAGGTTGCATAGATTTCACTGGAGGCCACATTTTTGATGTAATCCTTATATCGAACCCAATAATTTCTGGCAGAGCTGTCAGTAGGTACACCGTCGTGAACAATCACATATTCCGGCACCACCACCCGGCTTAAAACAATTTCTCCGGTTTCGTTTACCGGCTTTATTTCTGCCTCTGCGATCTTGGGCGGATAATCGCCATATAAGGTGTGGGCCGGAATTACAAAGCGCTCGTATTCCTGCCCCTCCTGGATAGGAAGCATCTGAATATCCTGCAGAGCAGTAACCTCGGGGAGAATTTCAGCGCCTGCCACCTCCACTGGCTCATAACCAGGTGCCGTCACTTCGATGGTGTATTCGGAGTAGGGTTGCTGTTCGCTGGGCTCCATACTGTACTCCAGAGGAGGAGCAGAAAGCTCCAGGGTTTCCGTCTGGCCGGAGGCGTCCGTTGTGACCTCCTCAAGCTCTTGCTCAGGCTCTCCTGTATAGTAAATGGCGACCTTTGCTCCTGGGATGGGCGTTGCACCAAGGGCAGATGTAACATGGATTTGCAGGCGGCCTTTCTCCGGGGCTTCTGTCTGTGCAGCCTTTATGGGAAATTCGTGCATAAGTATCCCTCATTGTAATCTGTTCTCCTTACAGTTTATGCTTGGATCTTCTTTTCGTTACTTGTGATTTCCCAGGAAATAGATTATAATTTCCATAAAGATGATACACAGCTAAAGGAAGCGGGCCCATCAAAATTGACCGGTGCCTTTACAAGCTTTCTAGGTTTCATGAAATGGCATTGGCATTGTGTACAAGATTGATAGAACGGATAACAGACATTTTAAAGAAAGCTGCGGCAGGCAGGACAAGGAAAAATACAGGAACGGGAGTTTTATAAGCCATGACAAATAAACAATCACCAAGAAAGAATCTGAAGCTTCAGGCATATTCCATCTTAAAAAAGAAGATTATCAGCTGTGAATATCAGCCGGGGAGTATGCTCAATGAGGCGCAGCTGGCGGAGGAACTGGGTTTTAGCCGCACCCCCATTCGGGAGGCCATCAGCATTTTGGAGATGGAAGGCTTTTTGTGTATTGTTCCCAAAAAAGGAATTCTGGTGACGGATATTCTTTTAAGCGATATTGTTCAGATTTTTCAGGCCCGGATGGAGATTGAGCCCATTGCCTTGAAGCTTGCAGGGCCCAGAATGCCTAAGGAGGAGCTACTTGCATGGAAGAAGCGATTTCTGTCGGGCCAGCCTTCCGTCGAAAAGGGGTACGAGATGGATACGGCCATGCATTTAGCCATTATCGGCTACTGTGGAAATTCCTATATTATAGATATGATGAAAAAGGTGTTTGATAAAAATACCCGGATCATTGTTTCCAGCACGGAGAATAAAGAGCATATGCAGGAGGCTTTAAAGGAGCATCTGGAGATTCTGGATTGCCTGATTGACCAGGAGTTTGAAGAGGGCGCCTTGAAGATGCGTTCTCATGTGGCAGGCTGCCGGAACGCTGCCCTGGATTTCTTCTATTCCGTATAAAGCCCGAAATGTCATGAAGTTAAGCCAACAAAGATGATCGGCGCAGAGAGGAGGGCCGCCCCGGTAAGGAGTTATCCTAAGGGGTACCAAGCAAGGCTTGGTGGATTCCTTCGGATCTAGGTGGCGGTTCTTGTATATTCAGATAGGAAAAGGAGTTTGCCATGCATTTTCGTCCCTGTATTGATATCCATAATGGTAAGGTAAAGCAGATTGTGGGCGGCAGTCTCACAGATGAGCAGGATTTTGCAAAGGAAAACTATGTGTCAAAGCAGAACGCCGCCTGGTATGCAAGGCTTTATCAGAGCAACGGTCTTAGGGGAGGACATATCATTCAGCTCAATAGCACGGATTCCCCTTACTACCAGGCTACAAAGGAACAGGCCCTTGAGGCCCTTCGAGCATATCCCGGTGGTCTTCAGGCCGGAGGAGGCATTGCGCCGGAGAATGCAGAGGAATATCTGAATGCAGGAGCTTCCCATGTGATTGTAACCTCCTATGTGTTCCGGGAGGGGTGCATTTACTATGAGAATCTGCGCCGTATGGTAAATACTGTTGGAAAGGAGCGGCTGGTGTTGGATTTAAGCTGCCGTAAAAGGGACGGGGCTTACTACATTGTAACGGATCGATGGCAAAGGTTTACAAAGGTACAGGTGACAGAGGCGCTTCTTTCAGAGCTTTCCGGTTACTGCGATGAGTTTTTGGTTCACGCTGTAGATGTGGAGGGAAAAGCCTCGGGAATCGAGGAGGAGCTGGCTGTTCTTCTGGGAGGCTGGCAGGGAATTCCCGTTACCTATGCGGGAGGCGTGGGTACCATGGAGGATGTTCGGCGTTTAAAGAAGCTTGGAAAAGACCGGCTGGATGTGACCATCGGCAGCGCCTTAAGTCTCTTTGGTGGTTGTATCCCTTACCAAGATGTGGTATACTTGCAATAACAAACGGTAAAGGAGTTGATTAGATGCGTTATATTATCAGCGGAAAAAACATCGAAGTAACAGAAGGCCTTCGGACGGCAATTACGGACAAGCTTGGGAAGTTAGAGCGCTATTTTACTCCGGACACAGAGGTTCAGGTAACCCTAAGCGTTGAAAAAGAGAGACAGAAGATTGAAGTTACAATTCCTGTAAAGGGAACGGTGATTCGTTCCGAGCAGGTAAGCAATGATATGTATGTATCCATTGATTTGGTGGAGGAGGTTATTGAGCGTCAGCTTCGCAAATACAAGAACAAACTGGTTCAAAGAGAGCAGGGGGGCGGCAGCTTCCGTCAGGAGTTTATCGATCGGGAGGCAGAGGATGAGGAGGTAAAGATCATTCGTACGAAGCTCTACGATCGGAAGCCCATGTATCCGGAAGACGCTTGCATTCAGATGGAGATGCTCGGCCACAGCTTTTACGTATTTGTAAATGCGGAGACGGATCAGGTGAATGTGGTGTATAAGAGAAAGGGCAATACCTACGGACTGATGGAGCCGGAGGATTGATTTTGCGTCAGGGTTTACTCTTTGAAAAATCAGGCTCTTGGAAGGCTTAAGGCATAAATGGAAAAGAAATTAGGAAGATAAGCCGGCAGATAATAGGATACCTCTAAAGTAGACAAAGCAACGAAACAAAATCTACTTTGGAGGTATTTTTATGTCTAATCCAAAGAGAAAGAAACGAGAACGATTGCCTTTGGGGCTTACGGTAGGCCCAAAGGTGGCATAGGAGATGGGATGGATGAAATAGGTGTTCCGGGGAAATACGCGCTTTTCCTTGAATAATCCCTTAGATAGTGCTACAATACAAAAACAGGGATTACGGCAAAATAAGCTGTCAGCTCTGCAAAATGAAAAAAACAGGAGTTTAAGCTTAAATGAGTATATTTACGAAAATGTTCGGTACCCACAGTGAGCGGGAGTTAAAGCTGATTTATCCTACTGTTGACAAAATTGAGGCCCTGCGGCCCGGGATGATGGAGCTGTCCGACGAGGAGCTCCGTGGAAAGACAAAGGAATTTAAGGAGCGTCTTGCTGCAGGCGAAACACTGGACGATCTGCTGGTAGAGGCTTTTGCCGCAGTGCGGGAAGCAGCCAGACGCGCCCTTGGCATGGAGCATTACCGGGTACAGCTCATCGGCGGAATCATCCTTCACCAGGGCCGTATTGCGGAGATGAAAACAGGTGAAGGAAAAACTCTGGTTTCCACCCTTCCGGCTTACTTAAATGCACTGGAGGGAAGGGGCGTTCATATCGTAACGGTCAACGACTACCTGGCCCACCGTGACGCGGAGTGGATGGGAAAGGTTCACGAGGCTTTGGGACTGACTGTGGGTGTGGTGCTCAACAGCAATACCAACGACGAACGGCGTTTGGCATACAACTGCGATATCACTTATGTGACCAACAATGAGCTGGGCTTTGACTACCTTCGGGACAATATGGTGATTTACAAGGAGCAGCTGGTACAGCGGGAGCTTCACTATGCCATCATCGATGAGGTGGACTCGGTGCTTATCGACGAGGCCCGTACTCCCCTGATTATTTCCGGGCAGAGCGGTAAATCCACGAAGCTCTATGAGATCTGCGACGCTCTGGCAAAGACCATGAAGCGAGGCGAGGCCAGCGGGGAATTCTCCAAGATGAATGCCATTATGGGCGAGGAGATTGTGGAGACGGGAGAGTTTATTGTCAATGAAAAGGACAAGGTAGTCAATCTCACCGACGACGGCGTAAAGCGGGTGGAGCAGTATTTCCACATTGAGAATCTGGCAGATCCGGAAAATCTGGAGATTCAGCACAATATTATCCTGGCTTTACGGGCCAATTATCTTATGTTCCGGGATCAGGATTATGTGGTGAAGGACGATCAGGTTCTGATTGTAGACGAATTTACCGGTCGTATTATGCCGGGGCGGCGTTATTCCGACGGACTCCATCAGGCCATTGAGGCCAAAGAGCATGTGAAGGTAAAGCGGGAGAGTAAGACCCTGGCCAACATTACCTTCCAGAACTTTTTCAATAAATATGCGAAAAAGGCAGGTATGACCGGTACGGCCCTTACAGAGGAAAAGGAGTTCCGGGAAATCTACGGCATGGACGTGATCGAGATTCCCACCAACCGCCCCGTTGTCCGTCAGGATCTCCAGGACGCCGTATACAAGACCCGAAGGGAGAAGCTCCTTGCTGTGGTAAATGCCATTGAGGAGGCTCATGCAAAGGGACAGCCGGTACTGGTGGGTACCATTACCATCGAGGCTTCCGAGGAGCTGAGCGTGCTGCTGCGCAGAAGAGGAATTCCTCATGAGGTGTTAAACGCCAAGTTCCATGAGCGGGAGGCGGAGATTGTTGCTCTGGCAGGTCAGCACGGAGCCGTGACCATTGCTACCAACATGGCAGGACGTGGTACGGATATTAAGCTGGACGATGAGGCCCGGGAGGCAGGAGGTCTAAAGATCATCGGCACGGAGCGTCACGAGTCCCGCCGGATTGATAATCAGCTTCGGGGACGTTCCGGACGTCAGGGAGATCCGGGTCAATCCCGCTTCTACATCTCCTTGGAGGATGATTTGATGCGTCTCTTTGGCTCCGAGCGTCTGATGGGGATTTTCAACGCCCTTGGTGTGCCGGAAAATGAAGAGATTGAGCACAAGATGCTTTCCGATGCCATTGAGAAGGCTCAGAAGAAGATAGAGAACAACAATTTCGGAATTCGTAAGAATCTGCTGGAATACGATCAGGTGATGAACGAGCAGCGTGAGATTATCTATGCAGAACGCCGTCGGGTGCTGAACGGCGAGAGTATGCGGGATGCCATTTACAAGATGCTCACGGATACGGTAGAGAATACAGTGGATACCCTCATTGGGGATGACCAGGATCCGGAGGAGTGGGATTTGAAGGGGCTCAACGAGATGTTGCTTCCAACCATTCCCTTAAAGCCCATAACAGCGGAGCGGGTAAACGGAAAAAAGAAGAACGAGCTAAAACACCTTTTAAAGGAAGAGGCCGTGAAGCTTTATGAGCTTAAGGAGGCAGAATTCCCCAATCTGGAGATGCTTCGGGAATTGGAGCGGGTGTTCCTCTTAAAGGTCATTGATCGAAAATGGATGGATCACATTGACGATATGGATCAGCTTCGCCAGGGCATCGGCCTTCAGGCCTTTGCACAGCGGGATCCTCTGGTAGAGTATAAGCTAAGCGGCTATGAGATGTTCTCGGCTATGACCTCCAGCATCCAGGAGGAGACGGTGCGGATTCTGCTCCATGTGCGGGTGGAGGAAAAGGCAGAGCGTGAGCAGGTAGCTAAGGTGACAGGCACCAATAAGGACACCAGCCTTGCAAGAGCGCCCAAGAAGCGGGAGAGCGAAAAGATCTATCCCAACGATCCCTGTCCTTGCGGAAGCGGCAAGAAGTATAAACAGTGCTGCGGCAGGAAATAAAAATCATTATTGCGATCTCTGAAAAATCGAATAAGCGAAAAGAAACTGGCCATACTCCTAATATATGGAAATAGAAAGGGGTATGGCCAGTTTATGTCAAAAGTAAAAAAAGTGGATTTAAAAAATCTGGAACCGGAGGAACAGTTGAAATACGAAATTGCCGAAGAATTGGGCCTTCTGGATAAGGTTGTGTCCGAGGGCTGGAAAGCTCTCTCCGCTAAGGAAACAGGACGCATCGGCGGTCTGATGACCAAGAAGAAGAAGGAAATGCAGGCAAAGCTGAAAAAAGAGGATGAGGAACGGGAGCTTTTGATTGAGGAGCTTCTCTGAGGGAAAATATTTATAATCGTAAATGAAAATGCCTTGTGGCAATGCTGTGTGTAAATGGAATGTCCAGATTGTCCCAAGGTATTTTTGTACCTTTTTATCATAATAAGGCTTCCGCCTGCTTTTGTTCGTCGAAATGCTGAATTTTTGGAGCGATTATTGGTCAATAAAACGAAAAATGCTTATATAACAAAATACATCTTGAATATTATTGGTGAAAATGATATGATACAATCATATTGTATGATGTTGTTTAAAGTTACCTGTTGTGAACAAACAAAAGAATGGAGAATGATATGAAAAGAAAATTGAAAACGGTGATCGGTATTTTGATGAGCCTGTCTTTGGCTCTTGCACTGCCCGTGTCCGCTCTTGCAGCGGAACCTGCGAGAGAGGAAGGCGGTGAAGGAAATGACAGCGGTCAGGTTGTAAAGCTTGCTTTTACAGACGCTCCTACCCTGACGATTGGCGGAACGACAATCAATCATCCCTCCTATGCCGGAATGCTGGCGTTTAAAGGAAGCTTCGAGACAGCTACCAACGGGGCCTATACGGTGGAGCTGTATCCCAACGGCGTCCTTGGGGATGCCAACGAGAATCTGCAGAATATTTTGTCGGGAACCCTTACCGGCGGAACCCCGGCAGACGGGACGCTGTCAGGCTTTGCCAATGACATTTCCGTTTTTTCGATCCCCTATTTGTTTGATACGCCTCTGACCGCTTATGATATTCTGGACAGTGATTTTGGTACGGAACTCTGGGATACGATTGCGGAGGATACAGGTCTTCGGATTATCGCGGCCTGGGATAACGGAGGATACCGTAATTTCTCCAACAGTAAGAGACCAATTACCTGTGCGGACGATATGGAGGGCTTGAAGATTCGTGTCCAGGAATCCGAGGTATATATGACCCTGGTAGAGGGGCTTGGCGCTACAGTTACGCCGATGGCTTTCCTGGAGCTTTACAGCGGCCTTCAGACAGGTGTGGTAGACGGAGAGGAAAACTCGGCAATTACGATTCTTGGCGCTTCTCTGGAGGAGGTGCAGCCTTATTATACGTTGGATAATCATCTTTTAGGTCTTGCGTTTCTTGTGATCGACAATAACTGGTACAACAGCCTGGATGCTCAGACGAAGGAGTATGTTCTGCAGGCAGGCCGTACCTGTGCGATTGCGGCCAGAGGCGTTTCCCGCCAGGCGGAAAATCTGGCGATTGAAGAGATGGCAAACAGCGGCGTAGAGATTTATTATCCCACAGAGGAGGAAAAGCAGACCTTTAAAGATGCAACCCAGGAGCAGGTGGCGGAATTCCTTCGCGGTTCTTTGGATAATCCTGCGCTGGTAGACGAGCTTATGGAGCGGGTATCCTCCAATGCGTACGGGAACGGCGTGCAGAATACGGCTGCTGTAGCTGCTTCCACAGAAGGAGAAGCGGATCCTGCGCCCACGTCGGCTGCGCAGACGGTAAACAGCGGAGGAGCCGGAAGCAATACGCTGACAATCGTTCTGGGGCTGGTTGCCGTGATTGCGATTCTTGTTGCCATATTTGCATTATCCAGAAAGACGAAGGACGACGGTTCGGACAAATAAGCCTACCTGTACACAGACTGTGCGTGAGAACGCTTTTGGAGGTGTTTTAAGAATGTATGAATTTTATCAGGAGCTTATGGACTTTTTGGATAAAATCGTAAAAGTGGTGGCCAGCGCGCTTGCAGGAATCATGTTTCTGCTTATTGTAATGCAGGTGTTTACGCGCCATTGTCCGTGGGTTCCGACTCCTGCATGGACCGAGGAGCTGGCCCGCTACGTTATGATCTATATGGCGTTTCTCGGCGCCAGCCACGGGATCAAGGAGTGGGATAACGTAAATGTAGATATTATCTTGAGCCGTCTGCCCCTGAAGGGCCGGAAAATTGCGGAGCTGCTTATTAAGGTTCTGGTTCTGATTTTCATGGTAATCGTCACGGTGATGGCGGTACGTAATTTCGGGGTAGTGGGCTTTAAACAGAAAAGCCCCTCCATACGTCTGGAAATGATCTATTTTCAGGCGGCGATTATCATTGGCTGCTTCCTTTGCTGTCTGCAGTGCGTGGGAGTGATATGGAAGGAACTGGGAGGGAGGAACTAATATGGAGTATTTCTTGATAGCCACGATCCTTTTGATTGTGCTGATTTTTGCGGGAGTTCCCATTGCCTTTGCAATCGGGGCGACTACAACCATTTACCTTTTGCTGGTAAACCCTGCGAATTTGATATCCATTCCCAGCCGTATGTTTTCGGGAATCAATTCCTTTACGCTGATGGCCCTGCCGCTGTTTATGCTGGCGGCCGAAATTATGGTACGGACCGGAATTTCTACCCGCCTGTTTGATTTTGTGCGTATCAGCTGGATCGGAAAGCTCCGGGGCGGACTTGCATATGTAAACATTTTGGCGAGCACCATTTTCGGCTCCATCTCAGGCGCAGCGCTGTCGGATATTGCGGGTCTGGGCTATGTGGAGATGAAGGCCATGGAGGAGGACGGATATGACAAAGGTTTTGCCGCCGCTGTTACGGCAGCGTCATCTTGTGAATCTCCTCTGATTCCGCCCAGTAATGTAGCGATACTTTACGCGGGAACCATGTCCCTGTCCGTGGGAGCGGTTCTGTGGGCAGGGCTTATTCCCGGTCTTTTGCTGGCGGCAGCGCAGATGCTCTATGTGGCGCTGAATGCAAAGCGGATGAATCTGCCCAAGCATGAGAAGCATTACACAAAAGAAGAGAAACGGGTGATCCGCAAGGAGGGCTGTCTGGCCTTGGGAATGCCTCTTATTATACTGCTTGGAATTACGCTTGGATGGTTTACGCCTACGGAATCCGCTGCGGTTGCCGTAGTATATGCGATTGTAGTGGGCGTGCTGATATTCCATAATATTTCTGTTAGGGACTTCATGAGCGCGCTGTGGGTTTCGGCCAAGACGACGGCGAATTTGTTTCTGATCACCTCGTTCTCTGCAGTTTTTGCGTGGGCGATTGGCAATGAGCAGGTGCCTCAGAAGATTGCAGAAGCAATCCTGGAGGTTGCGGACAGCAAATACGTGGTTCTGCTGATTATGAATCTGATATTGATTATTGCAGGTATGTGGCTGGAGACATCAGCGGCGGTGCTGCTGTTTGCTCCGATTCTGGCGCCGATTGTTGTGGCTGCGGGAGTAAACCCCATACACTTCGCGGTAATTTGCATCGTAAACCTGACCTTGGGCCTGATTACGCCTCCGGTAGGAGTGGTGCTTTATGCCACAGCTGGGGTGGCGGATATCTCTTTTGGGAGAATGGTGAAAGCAGCGCTACCCTTTATTATCATTAATTTTATTGTTCTGGCGCTGATCACTTATATTCCTGCAATCTGTCTGGCAGTTCCTCAACTGCTGGGATTTACGGTTTAAGGAAAAGGAAAGAAAAACACTTGACAACCCAGAATGAATTCGTTATTCTGTAATTGTAAATGACATTATATAAACAGACATCATACAATAATATGTCTATTAAGAAAAAAGAATGGAGGATAGGATATGGGAAAGGAGTTAGGAGGAATTATCCCCCCGATTGTTACCCCATTTCGCCCCGACGGCTCCATCGACGAGAAGCTGGCGGCTCGGGAAATGGACCTTTGTGTGAGGGCCGGCGTGCACGGATTGAGTGTCGGAGGAAGCACGGGCGAAGGTCCGACACTGAACGATGATGAGCTTAAGGCATTGATTGCAATTGCGAAGGAGCATACGTCTAAGGAACAGCCCATTGTCTGCGGTATTATGCGGACCTGTACCAGAGACGCGGTGAAAACGGGCCTTGCGGCAAAGGAAGCAGGAGCCGATGCCATTATGGTAACTCCTACGGCTTATAATGTGCTTGTTCCTAATGAGGAGGGGATGTTTGACTTTTACAGCACCATTTCCCGGGAAGTACAGCTGCCGATTATTATTTACAATGTAATTCCCCAGAATAGGATTTATCCGGATTTGTTTCACCGCCTTTTAGATGAGACGGATTATGTGCGGGGAATCAAGCAAAGCGTGGGAGGGCTTCCGGCGCTGTATGCGGACATTATGGAGGTTGGCGACAAGGGGTATGTCTATGCAGCAACGGATGATATGCTCTATTCCTGCTTTGACCTGGGAGCGAAGGGAGCGATTTCAGCGATCCTTTCCGTATTTCCGAAGGAATCTATGGAAATGTGGGAATGCGCGCAAAGCGGAAATCATGCCCGGGGGCTTGAGATTCAGAAGTCCCTGTATAAAAAATGGCAGTGTCTGGGAGGCAATCAGTTCCCAATCCGGCTGAAATATGCGCTGGAGGTTATGGGACGGGAGGCAGGATACTGCAGAAGCCCCATTACCTATCTGCCTGAGGAGGAAAAAGCCAGAATACGCACGGCTTTTGAAGAGAAATAATACGGAATGAAAAATAGGAGGTATGACAATGATGAACCAATTTGTAGAAGAGTACGGACAGATTTTATTGCCGCTGATTACACCTTATGACAAGGATGAAAATGTGAAATATGACACCTATGCGCAGCTGATTACATATCTGGAGGAAAAGGACCTGTGCGATACCTTTATCGTTACGGGAACAACCGGTGAGGCATCTCTTTTGACCTTTGAGGAAAGGGTGAGGTTGATGGAGACAGCCGTAAAGACAGCAAAGAGCAAGCCTGTGATTGCGGGCACCGGCTGTGCCAGCACAAAGGAAACAATCGCGCTCACAAAAGAGGCGGCAAAGCTGGGAATTAAGACCTGTCTGGTTGTTTGCCCCTTCTATAATAAGCCGACTCAAGAGGGTATGTATATCCACTTTAAGACACTGGCAGAGACAGTGCCGGAAGTAGATATTATGCTGTACAACATTCCGATTTTTGTAGGAGTCAATCTGGAGGCGGAAACCGTTCATCGCCTTGCATCCATTCCCAATATTGTGGGGATCAAGGATGAGGCCGGAATCAATCCCACGCAGGTTTCCGATTTCTTCCTGGCAACGGAGAAGGTGGATCCTGATTTTGCAATTTACAACGGAGATGATGTCATGCTGTTGCCTACGATTGTTCAGGGAGCGATGGGGCTTGTCTCTGGAGGCGCTCATATCTTCGGACGTGAGATCCGGGCGATTTTTGAGGCCTTTGCAAAGGGAGATAACGAGAAGGCGAAAGAACTGTTCGTTCCCATCTATCGCTTCTGCAAGACAACCGGTCAGAACGGTCGTATTCTTCCAAACTCCATTATGCGTCCTGCCATTGAGCTTGTGACGGGAATTGATCTTGGACCAGCCAGACTGCCACTGGCGCCGGCCACCGAGGAGGAGATGGCTGTGACCACCGCCGTGTTGAAGGAGATTGGAAAACTGTAGATAGCTTAAGCCAGAAAAGGGGGCTGCTGCAAAATTTGCCGTTTGGCTTTTGCAACAGCCCCTTGAAGAAAATTTAGTTTTGTGAATAGGCGGCCGCAACATCCTCAAGGGAGGTTTCCAGGTGACGCCGCATCTCGGAAACGGCCCGAGCGGAATCTCGCTTGTAGAAGCAGTCCAAAATATTGGCGTGAGCTGGGATGGCGTTTTTGTAGGTTTCCTTGTTGGTAAAGGATTTGGTGCGATAGGGCTTGAAGCAGTCCTGAATCTGTACGTTTAAATTATTGAGAAGCTGGTTATTGGTGAAGCTGACGAGGGTTGTGTGGAACATTTCGTCAAGGATAATAAGCTTTACGGAATCGTAATCAGCCGCGGCTTTCAGATACTCGTCATGGACGTCCTGAAGACTGGCGATCTGGTCGGGCGTAGCCCGATTGACAGCAAGCTGCACCGCAAGGGTTTCCACGGCAATACGCACCTCCATCAGATCCCGATAGCTGATGCCGTCCACCTCGTACCAGCTGCCGGAACCGGACGGCTGTTGGCTGGGCAGTACATCGGAGACAAACGCGCCCTTTCCGGGCCGCATGGTTACATAGCCCAGAGCCTGGAGAATTCGGAGAGCTTCGCGGATGGTAGTTCGGCTCACTTTAAGCAGATCGCAGAGCATAGCCTCGGTGGGAAGCTTTTGCGAGGGCAGATATTCACCGGTCAGAATCGCATGTTTGATCGTTTTCACGGCGCTGTCAGTGATTGAGATGCGTTTGATTTCTTCCATAATAATGTGGGTCTCCTAAACTAAAAAGATGTTCTTTGGAATGATATCATACATTCTGATTTTATTATAAGGATTGCAATATTTTTTTGCAACTATATTTTAAAATTCTTGTACATAATACGCTGCCGTTCATAGGAGCATGAGGGTTTGCATGGGGCATGAGGAGCGGCAAATAGCGGCAACAATATAGATAGAAAGGTTTGGTGATAATTGGTGAAACAGAATATTTCGGTATTAAAGGTGGGCTGTGGCAAGTTCTTCCACGGTCCTGGCGCAATTGAAATGCTTTCGGATGAAATCATCCGCTTAGGAGGCCGGGCGCTGATTGTGGGAGGACCGACAACGCTGAAGCTGGTTATAGACGCAGCTGAAAAGGAGCTTGACTGCCGTCCTCTTACTTATAAGGCGCTTGTTCACAGAGATTACTGTACTACAAGGCTTGCCCGGGACTACGGGGATATGGCTCTGGAAAACGGGTATACGGTTCTGGTTGCAGTGGGAGGAGGAAAGGTAATCGATGAGATAAAGTGCGCTTCCGTATTTTCCGGACTTCCGGTGATTACAGTCCCCACTTCTGTCGCTACCTGCGCGGCCACGTCTATGGTTGCAATTATGTACAATGAAAAGGGGCAGAGAGCTCCGGCGGTAAACCTGAAGAAAGAAGTTGACGTATGTATTGCAGATACGGATCTTATCGGAACTGCGCCGAGGAATGGTCTGGCAGCAGGAATTCTGGATTCAATTGCAAAGCTTCCGGAGTGCTTTCATCAGAAGCAAGCGGACAGCTATCAGGACTGCAGACTGGAGGAATACATTCAGCTTGTTAACTCAAAGGCAATTTTTGCTTTTCTTATGGGAGAGGGCAGGGAGCTGTATCAAAAAGGCAGAAAGGCCCACAGGTTTAACGACTGTATTCTAACTAATCTGCTGCATACATCCATTGTCAGCGGCTTTGCCGACGGATCCGGACAACTTGCGATTGCTCATGCCACCTATGATTTTATGCGTACCTGGAACACAGAGGCCAGCTACCGCTATCTTCACGGAGAGATGGTAGCTGTGGGCGTGCTGATTCAGATGGCTTATAACGGGGAAACAAAGGAAAGGATTGAGGAGGTCCGAAGCCTTATGAGAGATCTGGATATGCCTCTGACTCTTCAGGATCTGGAGTACGACACAGGAGATGAGAGCATTGCATTTTTTACAAAAATCATCGGAACGGACGCCAATGTGACAACAGCAGAGGATATGGCGCGGCTGCGGGAGTGTGTAAATCAGGTCCTCTGAAGGCCTTGAGAGAGAAGGTGAAGAGTTGAAATATATAAAGCAGCTTGGAGTCATTCTGACAGTTTCCTTTCTGGGGGAGCTTCTGCATTTTGTCCTTCCACTTCCGGTTCCTGCAAGTGTCTATGGCCTGGCGCTGATGCTGGCGGGCCTGAAGACAGGAATTATCCGTCTATCTATGGTAAAGGCCACCGGGAGCTTTTTGGTGGAAATGATGCCGCTTATGTTTGTACCGGCAGGTGTTGGCCTGATGACTTCCTGGGAGGAGCTTTGGCCGGTTCTTCTTCCTGTGCTGCTGACGGTTGTGGTGACAACAGCCCTTGTCCTAGCAGTTACGGGAAGAATGGCGCAGCTGGTAATCCGAAAGGAGAGGCATATGGGCAAAGAGAGGAGCAAGGAACTGTGCAGGAATTCTTAGAGGGATCGCTGTTTTTCGGCGCCATTATCAGTATTGTTTGCTATGAGGCTGGTATGCTGTTAAAGAAACGGTTTCAGTCGGCAATTTTAAATCCGCTTTTGATTGGAATAATCAGCGTGATTGCCCTGTTAAAGCTGTTCCGGATTGATTATCAGGTTTATTCTATGGGAGCGTCTTACATCAGCTATTTTCTGACTCCGGCTACAGTCTGCCTGGCAATTCCTCTGTATGAGCAGCTGGAACTACTGAAAAGGAATTTTGCGGCGATTGCAGCCGGAATTGTATCGGGGGTGCTGGCAAGCCTTTTCGGCGTCCTGGCACTGGCAGAAATTTTTCATATGAACCATGAACTGTTTGTTTCCCTACTTCCAAAATCCATCACAACGGCCATAGGGATGGGCGTTTCAGAGGAGCTGGGCGGAATTGTTACCATAACGGTTTCCGTGATTGTGATTACGGGTGTGCTGGGGAACATTGCAGGGGAATTTCTGCTGAATTTCTTTTGTATTGAAGAGCCCGTTGCCCGGGGACTGGCCCTGGGTAATTCCTCTCATGCTATTGGAACGGCGAAGGCCATGGAGCTGGGAGAGGTAGAAGGAGCTGTGAGCAGTTTGGCGATTGTGACAGCCGGCCTTCTGACTGTGATTTTAGCGCCTTTGTTCGTTCAGCTTCGGTATATGATAGCCTAATGAAAGAATCAGAGCAAGAGGCTGATTAAGAAATCTCCAGGTGTAGAAATACATTTGGAGATTTTTCTTGCATAATTTTCTGTCTGTGATATAATAAACAAATCCCAGTATAATACTCGGAATTATATCAGAAGAGCGGCAGTACCCGATAAAGAGGGACAGGCTCTCGCCAACCGAACATGCCGGTATAAGACGAGCCCCTTTTGGGCGCTGGGCTGTGTCCCTTTGGTTTGTTGCCCCAGGAATCAATTATAGAAAGAAGATGAGAAAAATGCTTGAAGTAAAGCACCTGACTTATGAGGTCATGGAAAACGGAGTAAAGCGCAAGCTGGTGGACAATGTGAGCTTTGCCGTACAGGACGGAGAGATGCTGGTCATCACCGGGCCAAACGGCGGCGGAAAATCTACCATTGCCAAGCTTTTGATGGGAATTGAGAAAGCAGACCGAGGAGAGATCCGGCTGAACGGCCAGGACCTTTCCTCCATGAATGTGAATGAAAGAGCCAATGCCGGCATGGGCTACGCCTTCCAGCAGCCCCCGGCTTTCAAGGGTATGACCGTAGAGCGCCTCTTAAATTTGGCGGCAGGTCGGACTCTTCCGGAGTCTGTCTGCTGTGAGCTTTTGAGCAGTGTAGGCATGTGCGCCAGGGAATATTTAAAGCGGGAGGCAGACGCCACCCTTTCCGGAGGAGAGCGAAAGCGAATTGAGATTGCCACGGTTTTGGCAAAGGTCCATAAAATCTGTATTTTTGATGAGCCGGAGGCTGGTATTGATCTCTGGAGCTTTTCCATGCTGGTGGATCAATTTGAGCGAATCCACGAGAAAAAGAAGGAAAGCCTCCTTTTGATTTCCCACCAGGAGCGGATCATCCGCATGGCAGATCGGATTTTGGTGGTTAGCGACGGGCGGATTCAGGAGGGCGGAAGCAGAGAGGAAATGCTGCCCAGACTCTTTCCGGAGGAGAGGGGCTGTGCCTGTGGAAATGAAAGTACAGGAAGGGAGGAAGGAAGCTGTGAGTGTGAAGCTTTACGGGGAGGCAGATAAGGTATTAAAGGTGATTGACAAATCTGTGGCCGAACAAAAAGGCGCCTACAATGTCCGCTACAACGGACAGTCTTTGTGCCACGGAGACAGCGAACATATTAAAATCCGAAGAAAAGAGGATAAGCAGGGAATCGATGTGTACATTGACAAGGATACCAAAGGCGAGCAGGTACACATTCCTGTAGTGGTATCCCTATCCGGTATGACGGACATTGTATACAACGATTTTTATGTGGAGCCGGGAGCAGAGGTGGTGATTGTAGCCGGCTGCGGGATCCACAATTCCGGCTGTGATTCTGCCCGCCACGACGGAATTCACGCCTTTCATATCGGAAAGGGCGCCATTGTCCGTTATGAGGAAAAGCATTACGGGGAGGGTGAGGGAAGCGGTGAGCGTATTTTAAATCCGGTGACAAAGATTTACATGGAGGAGGATTCTGTATTTACTCTGGATACGGCCCAGATTCGCGGTGTGGATTCTACCGTCCGGGAGACGGAAGTGATAATGGGAGCAGGGGCCAGGCTCCAGGTGACGGAACGTCTGATGACTCACGATAAGCAGACGGCTGTCTCCAATATGGAGGTACGGATGAACGGAGACAAAGGCTCAGCCCAGATTATTTCCCGCTCCGTGGCAAAGGGAAGCTCCGTGCAGACCTTCCATCCCAAGGCCGTTGGAAATGCAGGCTGCCACGCCCATATTCAGTGTGATTCCATTCTTATGGATGAGGCAGAGGTCTGCTCCATTCCCGAGATCAATGCCCGCCATATTGATGCCCAGATTATCCATGAGGCAGCCATTGGACGCATCAACGACGAGCAGCTGCTAAAGCTTCGAAGCCTTGGGCTGACCGAGGAGGAGGCGGAGGGAGTGATTATAGAAAACTTCCTTCAATAGCAGAAATGACATGGCACATAGGTTAAAAGGGCTTTTCTTCCGGTTTTCGAAGCTTCAGATGCCGGATGCCCAGAAAACTGCGGATACAGAGGCAGGCGGCTCCCAGAAGAATGGAAGTATCCTGGAGGCCTGAGGGAACCAGGATGCAGTGCATACGCATCCGGTTCTGAAGCCGGCCCTGAATCTGCCGCAGCACCTCCGGGAAATAAGTGGTAAAGGAGCTGTTGATCACAATCATATCCGGATTAAAGGTATTGAGAAGATTGTTGATTCCATAGGACATATACCGGATAAAATCCGTCAAAAGTAAGAGGGCATCCTCATCCTGTCGGTGGCAGGCTGCCACAAAGGTATCAATATTTGCCCATGCCAGTCCTTTTTTGACCGTAAACTGCCGCAGAATAGACCGCTCCGAGGCATACTGCTCCAGGCAGCCCGAATTGCCGCAGGGACAGGGCCGTCCGTCGGGCTCAATAATGGAGTGACCGAATTCCCCTGCATTTCCGCTGGCTCCCGTATAAAGCTGGTTGTCGATGATAATCCCCACGCCGATTCCCGTGTGAACGCTGATCCCAATGAGATTGGGAGTATGATAATAAAAGGTATGCTCCCCCATGACAGAGAGATTGGCTTCATTTTCCAGATAAACGGGAATTTTGAATTCCTGCTCCAAAGTCTCCTGAAAGGGAAGGTGCTCATAGGGAGAGTAGGGGGTAAAGGTAACCTGATTTTCGCAAACAGTTCCGTGAATGCCAAGACCGATGCCTACGACGCCGTAGGGGGTATCCGAAAGAGCCAAGGTCATATCCCGGATAACGGAAATCAAGAGAGGGAGTATCTCCTCCCGTCCAGCATGGTTGGGGTACAGCTTTAAGCGGCAGTTTTCTCCTTTTAGATCGCAGATCATAGCGGAGATGGTATTGGCATTTACATCGATGGACAGGGCATATCCGCAGGCGGCATGGAAGGTCAGGAGGATGGGCTTGCGGCCCAGGGAGGTATTGTCATTTCCCACCTCAATCACCAGATTCTGCTCCATAAGCTTTTGCACAATGGCGGAGACCGTGGCCTTGGTGAGGCCAGAGCGTTTGGCCAGAGCAGCTCTGGAGACAGTTCCCTCCTGAAGAATCATCTCCAGAATCAGGTGGCTGTTCATATCACGTATTAATTCCTTGCTTCCGGTAATCATAAGAGTTTTGTCACTTTCTTTTTCCATAAAATTTCCATTCTCAGTATAATACAAGACTTATTCTAAGTAAATAAAAAAGCGTGAAACCAAAGCAGCAGAAGCCTAAATGGGTTGATAAAGGAATACCAGAATGAAAGCGTAGAAGATACGAAGGGCCTGCCGTAAAATAGGACGGCTGCTGCTATTTCCATATCCTGTGTTCGGACGATTCTCGTATATGTTGTCTGTTTTGAATGAACATTGTTCAGACAATATCCGTCCATATCAGACAGCATGTACGCAGACAGCGGACACCGAATATCGGAAATAGCAGCAGCCCTATTTTGCGATAAGCCCTTCGTATCTTATAGTTTGTCCTATTTGCTCTTTCTTGCTGCTGTATAAAGCCTGAGCACCCCAGTAAATGCAGCTGCGGCAAGGAGCAGATATAAAATCACAGAGGAAGTATCCCCGGTAGAAGGGGAGGTTACCTTATTGACGGAAGAAAGAGAGCCTGTGCTTTGGGAGGCGCTGCTGCTTATTTCCTTCCAGCCTATGGAGACGGGGGACAGACCATATACCTTGAAGGTAAGGCCTTTTTCCGTTTTGGTTACTGTGGGATATTCTATATCACCTGCATAGAAACCATTCATATCTGCTGTAAACATATGGGATACCACATAGTCGTGGGTATTTCTTCCAGTGCCAGAAGGGTAGGGCAAAGTTATGGTCAAGCCCTCTGACGGGAAATTGTCCTTGGTCACTTTCTGCCATCCCAGTCCGTTGACATTGATCAAAAGCTCTACATCGTAAACAGCAATATTTGCTTCTGCAATATCACTGAATTTTTCCCGCAGCTTCAGCTTCAGTTCTTTTATAATCTTGCCTGGTGTATTTAAGTCTTCCTTATCCTTAAAGGAATCAGGCACTTGAGAGATGGTGTTTTCTATCTGAAGTTTTAATGCAGTTCCGTTGGCAGATTCCTGATAAGACTCATTCAAAACGCTGATTCGGCCTGAAATTTCCGGTAAAGCTGCAGGCATGGTATAGTTTTCTTTTCCATTTCCCTGAAGCGTTGCCGCATCGTCCGGGCTTTTCCAGGACAACTTTACTTTTTGACGGCCTTCCGCTATGGTTTCGTAGATACCGGTCAGCTTGTCCCCGGGACAATGGAATGAAAGGGAGGCTTTATCCTTTTCCAAAATACCTGCAAGCTTCAGCTCTCCATAAAGAGTTGCCTTTCCGTCTTTGATAAGAGCCAGCCGATCTGTTGCTTCCAAAGCGCTTGTATCCCATGTAAGAGCTTTGGGAGCGATGGTCAGGGTACAGGTACTCTTTGCTTCCAGATAATCTGGGGTTTCCGATGCAGTAGCTGTAATTACCACAGTACCCGCTTTTTGAATCTTAATTAAGCCGGTCGCCGGATCCACCGATGCTATGGAAGAATCGGAACTCTTGTAGCTGACAGAAGATCCTGTCTCTGCTCCTTTGGCGATCATTGTAAAGTCAGGATTTCCATAAGTTACGGTCTTAGATTTTTGGGAGAAAGCAAAATTTTTCTGCTCTTCGCTTCCTGTTACGGAAGATATGGGAAGCTTTATTTTTTCTTCCATTTTGGCAGTGGTGGGATTGAAAATTTCCAGAGTCGTTTCATTTCCGTTTACCAGCATACCGGTTATAATGCAGTTGTTTTGCTCTTCATATTGGTAAAATTTTACCGGCTTTGCATCGGTGGAGGGACGGAAGGCATAAACCGAATTTCCCACATTAAAATATAAAACACCTTTTGAGCAGGAAAGTCTGGAAAAGCTCATTCCATACATAGGCCATCCGCCGCTGATTCCCAGATTCTCTATCTCAAAGCTTCCCACAGTTGTTTCCGCTCCGTTGATCTCTCTTTTGATCAGTGTTGCACCGCGATATATGGTATTTGGCGCGCCCTCAACAGTTTCGCCTTTGAGATAATAGAAACTACCGTTAACGGGATAAATAGCAGATTCTTTTATGGAAGCAGTCTTATGCCAGGAATTGTCATAGGTTGTATCGTTGCATGTGATAGGATTGGTATCCCACTGATGTGGCAATTGTGCCTGCGCCATTGCAGCGTCACTGAGCAGAAAATATTCATGTTTTACATAACCGGTCTCTCCGGTCTGGTTATTGGCGGCTATATCATCAAACGTCAAATCTGCGTGATACCAATTTCCATTCAGCTTCACATAATTCCAGATATGATTCATGGAAGCGCTTTTACAGTAATCAACTTCAATACCTGCTTTTTCCAGCAAGGCGGCATAGGCAAGGGTATACCCCTGGCAGACACCGATTCCATTTACCAGCGCTTCGTATGCATTCCTCTTTTTAAACCCAGGATTATCGTTTGCACTTTGGTCATAAACCATGTGCTGTACCAGATAATCATGCAGCGCCAGGGCTTTCTGTTCATCGGTCATATTATTATCAATAACCTCGGCAAACACCTTGTCTATGGCAGCCTTGTATTCGGCAACGCTGTTTTGGGTGTATTGTGTATTATAGGAAAAGGTACATTTTGTAACAAGCTTTGTGGATTTGTCTGTAAAGTAAGCATAATCGAATACATAAAAGAGATCCGGATTATCCTGGGCTACATCTGGCCAGATAAGCGCCATATCCGCCTCAGTCAGCTGGTAACCGGATAAGTCTACTTCTGCCTCCCAGTGTTCCATAGCATTCGTCATTGCCTGCCATGCATTTTTTATCTGCTCCTCTGTAGCAGGTATCGGCACAGCCAATTCCGTGAAATATTCCAATAATTCCTTCAGCAGATCTTCTGCTCCTGTGAGCAGCGCTTTCTGGTCTTCCTTTAAGCTCTCATAAGCGTCAAAGGCTTTTTGGACTTGCTCATAAACTGCAGTTTTTTCCTCCTGAGTAAATTCCTTTAGCTCGTCCAATGAAGGAAGCTTTTTAATAAGCTCTTCTACGGCTGTCACCTCCGCATCCATGGGAAGGTCCTTGTCAGGCTCTTTTTCGCCGTCGGCATTTGAATCCGCCGTAGGATCTTTGTCAGCCTCCTCAATATCCGCATTTAAATCCGTCGAAGGCTGGGGAGTGGATTCTTCCTCAGAAGGAGCTTTTGAATCCGCGGGAAGATCCTTTCCGGACTCCCATTGGGAATCGGATGCTGAATCTGCGGAAATCTGCGGGGAATCCGTTGCATCGGTATCCTCTTTCTCATCCGGCTGCTCTGCAGAAAGAGTACCGGTACAAGAAGACAAATCTTCTCCGCAAACAGGGCAATCCGCAGCTTTTGACGCTTCTGTACATAAAAGTTCGCAGATGCATACTGGTTGGGCAGCAGCAGCCGTAATCTGCAAATGATCCGCCATACCGCCGATGAACCCAAGAATAAGAAGAAATACCAAAATTCCTTTACTGCGCTTCTTCCATTTGTTCATGTTTTCTCTCCTGTCTTTGTTCTTATATTATTGTAAGAATAAAGGCTTATTGTTCATCGAAGATTCTGCTGCAACAACTGTTTTTCAAATCAAGATTCAATAATATTTTTACCTTTATTTTCAGGAACAGCATAACATGGGGGCAGGTAAAAAGCAATAAAAAAGCGCTAGGAAAAAAATGTTTCCAAGCTGTCCCAAAATAATTTGGAATTCTTTACAAAACACTTGCACTTCACTCTTTGAAATGCTACTATAAAAGCATATAGTTTAGTAAATAAACTATATGGTCGGATTCCACAGAAGAGAATGCAGCAGGAAGCAAAAACGGGGATGGAATTGGACAGAAAGGAGAGCGCCAGTGGAGTTGAAAAAAGTAACTGACAAAGAATTTCAAAAATACGGAAGAGTGCTTAAGGCAGAGGTTCCGGATTTGCTGAAGCGTTTGCAGCAGACGCCTATGCCTCAGGATGTAATCTATGTGGCATCGGCTCCGGAGCTTGAGGCATGCGCGGAGCTGCCTATGCTTCGGGACAGTATTTTCGGCGGTATGCCCATTCAGGTTGGCTATTGCAACGGAAATAATCACACCCTCAATGCAGTGGAGTATCACCGCAATTCGGAGATTAATATTCCGCTTACGGGAGCTGTTTTTATGGTAGGCATGCAGCAGGATGTGGAGGAGGATTTTACCTATGATACCTCCAAAATGGAGGCCTTTGAGGCCCCTGCAGGCTGTGTGGTGGAGTTTTACGCCACGACCCTTCATTATGCTCCTTGTAATCTTCAGGAGGAAGGCTTCCGGGTGGTAGTTATTCTGCCAAAGGGAACCAACACAGAGCCGCCAATTCTTGCAGGGAAGTTTGCGGAGGATAAACTGATGACTGCCAGGAATAAATGGCTGATTGCCCATGGGGAGTCTGGCTTGGGTGCAGAAGGGGCCTTTGTGGGTCTGAAGGGCGAGAACCTGAAATTATAACGCAGACACAGCTTTAAGAGGCTGGAGATTGATTTTTGTGGGTGCATGGATAAAATTATTACGATTGAAATTAGGAGGTACATAAAATGACGAATATTCCCTCTGTAAAGGTAGGAATTGTAGCAGTGAGCAGAGACTGCTTTCCGGAGTCTCTGTCCGTAAACAGAAGAAAAGCTCTGGTTAAGGCTTATGAGGAGAAATACACGGCAGCAGATATTTATGAATGTCCCGTCTGCATCGTGGAGAGCGAGATTCATATGGTCCAGGCTCTTGAGGATGTAAAGAAGGCCGGTTGTGACGCTCTGGTGGTTTACCTGGGCAACTTCGGACCGGAGATTTCCGAAACCCTTCTGGCAAAGCATTTTGACGGACCAGTGATGTTTGTGGCGGCAGCCGAGGAGTCAGGAGATTCCCTGATTCAGGGCCGGGGCGACGCCTACTGCGGCATGCTGAACGCCAGCTATAATTTAAAGCTTCGCAATGTGCGGGCGTACATCCCGGAGTACCCGGTGGGAACCCCAGAGGAGTGCGCGGACATGATTCACGAATTCCTTCCCATTGCCCGGGCCATCGTAGGCCTTGGCAGCCTTAAGATCATCAGCTTCGGCCCGAGACCCTTAAACTTCCTGGCCTGCAACGCCCCCATCAAGCAGCTCTACAATCTGGGCGTGGAGATTGAGGAGAATTCCGAGCTGGATCTCTTCGAGGCCTTCAATAAGCATGCAGACGATCCCCGGATTCCCGATGTGGTAAAGGATATGGAGGAGGAGCTGGGCGAAGGTAATCAGAAGCCTCAGATTCTCTCCAAGCTGGCTCAATATGAGCTAACCCTCTTAGACTGGGTGGAGGAGCACAAGGGATACCGGAAGTATGTTGCCATTGCCGGAAAATGCTGGCCTGCCTTCCAGACCCAGTTCGGCTTTGTTCCCTGCTATGTGAACAGCCGTCTCACAGGCCGGGGCATTCCCGTATCCTGCGAGGTAGATATCTATGGAGCTTTAAGTGAGTTCATCGGAACCTGCGTAAGCCAGGATGCAGTGACTCTGCTTGATATCAACAATACGGTTCCGGCCGACATCTATAAAGAGGAGATAGCGCCCAAGTATGACTATACCCATAAGGATACCTTTATGGGCTTCCACTGCGGCAATACCTGCTCCAAGAAGCTGTCCTTCTGCTCTATGAAGTACCAGCTGATTATGGCCAGAAGTCTGCCCGAGGAGGTAACCCAGGGAACCCTGGAGGGCGATATTGCACCCGGCGATATTACCTTCTTCCGTCTTCAGAGCACGGCCGACTGCAAGCTTCGCGCCTATGTGGCACAGGGTGAGGTGCTTCCCGTTGCAACCCGCTCCTTTGGAGCTATCGGCATCTTTGCCATTCCGGAGATGGGACGCTTCTACCGCCACGTGCTGATCGAGGGGAACTATCCGCATCACGGCGCCGTAGCCTTCGGACACTACGGAAAAGCCCTGTTCGAGGTATTTAAATATCTGGGCGTAGAGCCCGAGGAGCTGGGCTTCAATCAGCCCAAGGGAATGCGCTACAAAACGGAGAATCCCTTTGAATAATTAAAGAAAATAGATTATAATAGCACACAGAGACACTTGCGGGCAGACGCTTTTTTTGGTGCCCGGAGTGAAGCTGTGTGCTATTTAAATGTTGCGGAACTGGAATCAGTAAGCTCCTATCAGTGCACAGATCAATTTACAGACACTGTTCAAAGTGGCTGGAAATTGATCTCCATACAGGTGTACTGAAAGGAGCTTACGGAACTGGAATGGAGGAAGAGAGATGTTGTATGTAGGAATTGATTTAGGAACCTCGGCAGTGAAGCTGCTGCTGATGGATGGAGCGGGAAGGATTCAGAAAATCGTATCAAAGGAATACCCCTTATATTTTCCGAATCCCGGATGGTCCGAGCAGAACCCGGAGGATTGGTACGACCAGTCAATGGCCGGCCTGGAGGAGCTGCTGGAAGACTGTGACAAATCCCAGGTGGCCGGAATCAGCTTTGGGGGCCAGATGCACGGCCTGGTAATCCTGGACAAGGATGATCAGGTGATTCGCCCGGCCATTCTCTGGAACGACGGAAGAACCGCCAAGGAGACGGATTACCTCAATCAGGAAATCGGAAAGGACAAGCTTTCCCAGTACACGGCCAACATTGCCTTTGCAGGCTTCACCGCCCCTAAGGTGCTGTGGGTGAAAAATCAGGAGCCGGAGAACTTTGCCCGGATTGAAAAGCTGATGCTGCCCAAGGATTATCTGGCCTACCGGCTGTCCGGAACCTTCTGCACCGATGTGTCCGATGCCTCCGGCATGCTGCTCTTTGACGTGAAGAACAAATGCTGGTCTAAGGAAATGATGGAGATCTGCGGCGTGAAGGAAAGCCAGCTTCCCAGGATTTTTGAGAGCTACGAGGCTGTGGGAACCTTAAAGCCGGAGCTTGCGGCTAAGCTTGGCCTGTCGGAGAATGTAAAGATTGCCGCAGGAGCCGGAGACAATGCGGCCGCAGCAGTGGGAACGGGAACTGTGGGAGACGGAAGCTGCAATATTTCCCTCGGAACCTCCGGAACCATCTTCATTTCCAGTGAAAAATTCGGCGTGGACGAGAACAATGCCCTCCACTCCTTTGCCCATGCGGACGGACATTTCCATCTGATGGGCTGTATGCTGAGTGCCGCCTCCTGCAACAAATGGTGGATGGACGAGATCCTGAAGACCAAGGATTACGCGGGAGAGCAGACGGGTATCAAGGAGCTTGGCAGGAACAACGTATTTTTCCTGCCCTATCTGATGGGAGAGCGCAGCCCTCACAACAATCCCAACGCAAGGGGCACTTTTATGGGAATGACCATGGATACCACAAGAGAGGACATGACCCAGGCAGTTCTGGAGGGCGTCGCCTTTGCCCTCAGGGATTCCTTTGAGGTGGCAAAATCTCTGGGAATTCAGATTGACCGCACCAAGATCTGCGGCGGCGGGGCCAAGAGTCCTCTGTGGCGGCAGATGATTGCGGATATCTTCAATATCAAGGTGGACATTCCCGAGAGCGAGGAGGGTCCTGCCATGGGCGGCGCCATGCTGGCGGCTGTGGCCTGCGGCGAGTATGCAAGCGTGGAAGAGGCGGCTGCGAAGATTGTGAAGATCGTAGACACGGTAGAGCCTATTCCGGAAAATGCGGCCCGCTACGAGAAGCAGTATCAGAAGTTCCGCCAGATTTATCCGGCAGTAAAGGAATTGTTTGATGTGATTCAGCCGTAAGAGGAGCCTGCGGGTGGATAACTGGCCTGGTTAAAAAATGAATTACTGGCTATTTTTATAAGTCCAGATTTGAAATATAATGTGAGAAATCAAACAGCAGCGTCACGACAGTGCGGTACTGGAATAGGAGGCTTACATTATGAATTCAAATCTAAAGAAAATTGTTATGGCGGCATTGCTGGCGGCCTTTGCCTGTGTGGCAACCATGTCCATTCGTATCCCCACACCCGGAACCAGCGGCTACATTCATCCGGGGGATGCCATTGTGATTCTCTCCGGCGTGATTCTCGGGCCGGCTTGGGGCCTTCTGGCAGCCGGAATCGGTTCAGCCATGGCAGACCTGGTAGGCGGTTATTTTATCTATGTTCCGATTACATTTGTGATCAAAGGAGCGGTCGCCTTTGCAGCCGGCATGATTTACCGGAGGATAGGCAAATCACCCAGGAGTCGCTATATTGCCGTGATCTTAGGCGGAGCTGCAGATATGATACTGGTGGCAGGCGGCTACTTTCTCTGTGAATGCCCTCTATACGGCGTGGCTGCCGCAGCGGCGAGCGTTCCGGCCAACCTCATTCAGGGGATCGGCGGCCTGGTAATCGGCGCAATTTTGTACCCGGTTCTGATCGCCATTCCGGATATCCGCCGGATTGCCCAGGAAGCGAATGCGCATGCATAAGAAAAACCTTTGCAATCCGAACACAAAACAGCTATAATAAATACAATTATAAAACCGGCAGAGGACAATCCTAGAGACTTCCCGGGCTGTGTAGAGGGAAGCGCCGAAGAAGCAAACCGCGGGGCGGGTCGGCTCCCTGGTGGAAACTGACAGGCAAAAGGAAGGTTGTCCGACGGAGCTCTGGAGAGAGCGGGAGACCGCCGCCTACGTGGCTATAACCAACTGGTAAAAGGACAGAGAGACAGACGCTTGTGAGCGTTTGTCTCTTTTTTCTTTCCTCAAACGGCAAGAGACGGCGGCAGGCTTTCTCGCGGAATCGGAAAGGAAGGATATTTCATGAGAATGATGCTGGTAGGAGCGGGCGCAGTAGGGGAGTGCATTCTGAAGGTGCTGAAAAAACGGGATCCCAAAGGAAGCTGGCTGGAATACGTGCTTATTACGGATTGCAGTAAGGAGCGGGCAGAGGAGGTTCTGTCCCGCTTGGAAGACTGGACAGGTGAGGAGCAGCAGGCAGGAACAGCCTATGAGACAGCCTGCGTGGACGCCCACCGTACGGCTGCCCTGGCAGAGCTGATAAGAGAACATCACATCAGCTTTGTGATGGACGCGGCCTCCCCTTTTGTCAGCAACTACATTTTCGACGCCACCTATGAGGCAGGGGCCTCCTATGGAAATCTGGGAACCTGGTCCGTGCCCAAGGACCATCCGGATTTTGGCGTCGGCTTTGAGGGCTGCTATCTGGAGCCTATGACAAAATACAATTTTGACCGTCATGAAGCGTGGAGGGAAAAAGGACTCACTGCCTGCATTTGCCTGGGGATCGATCCGGGCGTGGTCAATGTGTTTGCCAAATACGCGGCGGAATATCTCTTTGATGAGCTCCTGGAGGTGCACGTAAAGGACGGAGGGAATCTCAAGGAGCCTAAGGATCATAAGGATGCGGTGCAGTTCGGCTTCAACGTGTGGACGGTCTTAGATGAGGTCATGAACCCAAATGCAGAATGGAGCGAGGAGGAAGGCTTTCGCATGGAGGATGCCTTTGCAGGAGAGGAGGAGTTCCGGATGCCGGAGCCCTTCGGTGTCAACCGCCTGGTCAAGGTGGAGCATGAGGAGGTGGTGACCATGCCCCGCTATCTGCGAAAATATGGTCTCAAAAGAGCAAGCTTTAAAATTGCCCTTAGTGATAACCTGCTGAATGCCCTGAAGGTCATCAACGCTCTGGGTCTTCGCAGCACCCACCCGGTGGAGGTGGACGGCGTCCGGGTTATTCCCAGAGACGTGGTGGCAGCCTGCGCCCCTCAGCCCAAGGACATCGGAGCCGAAATGACAGGCGGCATGTGCGTGGGTGTTCACTGTATCGGCAAAAAGGACGGAAAGCGAAGGGAGTGCTTTATCTACCAGCCCTTTGATAATGAGGCTTCCATGAAGACCTGGAATATGCAGGCGGTGGTGGCCCAGACTGGCTTTGGTGCGGCTCTTGGAATCGAGCTTCTGGCAAAAGGCGTCTGGAAGGACGCCGGCGTATTTTCACCGGAATATTTTCCCTCCGGGCCTTTTATGGATCTCATGAGGGAGGCAGGGCTTCCATACCAAATTGAAGAACGGTGACATTATTTCTTATACTTTTCATAAAGCGCCATGGCCACAGCTCTGTCGGCAGTCCCGTTGGGATCTTTTATAAAGAAGGCATATTCGGAGGCGGCTTGCAAAACATCTGTGGCTTGTCCTGTAAGGCTTAAGGAGATCAGTAAAGCCTTGGACCTGGGAATACGCAGGGAAAAGGACAGGACAAAAAGATTTTGATTCTCCGGCACCAGGCAGGTACGCCTTTCGGAAAACAGCAATGTTCCATCATAGCTTCGGGCTTCCATGAGAAGGCTGCCCGGGAAGGCTTCTGAATCGTTCAGAATCGTTGCCTCAAAGTCCGCAGATTCTCCCGGATTCCAAAGTAATTTTTCATAGCGAAGAGAAGGGGTCAGGGGGCGAAATGCGTCCCGGACAAAATAGTAGGCCAGCTTTGGTTCCCCGTAATAATCCTCCAGATTTGTTCCGGATACATTGGGGCAGGGCTCGTTGTACTGCCAGATAATGCTGCCGCAGTTTTGAAAAGCCCGCCTTCGGTTGGCCTCCAGGGCATAGCGGAGTCCCTCGGCCTGAATGTACTGACTGCATTTTATAAAATCTGCCAGGGCTTCCGGCGGAAAGGCTCCGAAGATCTCGCAGGTGCGATCGTAAGTATCCCACCATTCTCCCCGATGTCTCCAGACCATATTTTCCCGCATATTGGTAACCACAAGATGCTTTGGCGACAGAATGCGCTCCAGAGCGGAGAGGTTTGCCATGCCGTCCACCCCGAATTCGCTGTGGAGGAGACTGTCCGAATGATTGTACAGGGTATAGTGGCCCTCTACACCTCCGTATTTCCAGGGACCGTGTACATCGTGATTTTTCCCGGGAGTATTCGGATCGAGGAATTCATTGGGGCCGGAGGCGGAGGTGGGAAGCATGGGCCGGCCGTCAAGCTCCTTGACAAGCCGGGAAAGAAGCGCAATGTTTTCGTCGTGAAAATCGGCCGGTGTGCCCTCGGTATCCGTCAGCTCATTTCCGCCGCTGTAAAGCAAGAGGGAGGGGTGGGTCCGGAGTCTCGGGATCACTGCTCTGGCCGTCTCCTCAAGCTGGCGTAGAAAATGTGGATCCTTGGAGGGAACGTTGTCAATGCCGGAGCTGCTTTGGAGAAATTCCTGCCATACCAGGATTCCCAGTCGATCACAAATCTCGTAGAGATCCTCTGAGCCTATGTAGGCGCCTCCCCATATGCGGATAAGATTACAGTTGGCCTTGGCAATATTTTCAAGGAGCGTCTCCAGCCTTTCCCGGGTGATATCTGCCTGGGACATCTCGGGGGGAAGGTAATTGACTCCCTTTAAGTAAATACTTTTTCCATTGATCTGCACCTGATAGGGAAGGGCGTCCCGGGAACCGGTGCAGGGAAGTAATTCTACAGAGCGAAAGCCAAGGAGAAAGGTCCGTTCATCAGAGCACCGGCGATTCCTGTCCATAAAAGCGGCTTTAAGCTCATAGAGAGGCTGTTCGCCGTGGCCTCTGGGATGCCAGAGCTTCACATCCGGAATCTCCAGGGAAAATGAAATCTTCTGTCTTCCACGGACAACAGAGACGGAGGTGTTCCAGTTGGCCACAGTTTCTTCCCGGAGGGTCAGGGCAACGGTGAGTTCCTGCAGGGCCTCCTCAAACCCAAATACGGTGAGCTCTGCGGATAAATGACAGGAGGAGCCGCGGAAGCTTTGCCTGGTGCGCAGGGCCTCGATGGCGGTGGCGCCGAATTCTTCCACATAGACGGGGCTTTCAATCCCGAGGCTGACCATCCGCATGCACCAGTCCCATTTGTAATTGAAGCGGGGTTTTTGGGTATGAGTTCTGGAGGTATATCCGATTTGCCCGTGCTCTGCCGGCGCGTGCTCTACCAGGATGTCTAGTACATTCTCGCTTTTGAGGCAGGAGGTAATGTCCGTGCAGAAAGGCACGGATACATTTTCACTGTCTCCCAGAGGGCGGTGGTTGAGCCAGAGGTGAGCCCTGTAATCCAGGTGCTCAATCCGCAGCCGGTAATGCCGGCCTTCCTCGGGAAGAAAGGAAAAGCGGGCCCGATAGCCCCACCAGCGGTTGGGAACCCATTCGCAGCTTAAGCTGTTCTGCTCCCAAAAGGGGTCGCTGATGTAGCCGGCCCTTTGAAGAGTCTTGTAAATGCTCTCCGGTACCGATGCATGAAGCTCTGGCGTCAGTCCCAGGAGCTCTTCCTTCGTTTCCATGGAGCTTCCTAAAAGCGGCGTGTAGGGATCGTAAGCCTTCAGGGAAAAATTTTGGATGGTTGTCTGTATCATTCTCCTTGCTCCTCTCTTCTTTTTCCAATAATATATCATAAAATTAAAAATATGACAATACAAATTTGATTTATTGATAGGATAAATTTTGAAAAATGATATAATTAATTGTTGACAAATTGTAAAAAATGATATATCATTACAGAAAAACAAGGGAGGTTTAGGAGAAGGATACGGTACACTGAGGACAAGGAAAGGTTTTACAAATTTATCACAAAGAAAGGATGAAGGATTTATGAAAAAAAGAATTTGCATGCTGTTGGCAATTTGTTTTGCCATTTGTGGACTCATGGGGTGTGGGACGAAGGCAGAGGAGGAGTCTAAGGAAGAGACGGGCAAGTCTGAGGAGGCGTCTGCCCCTTCTGAAGATCAGAGTGGAAAGAAGAAGCTTACCCTTGCATACATAGACGGAAGCGGCGAGGAGAAGGTGGAGGATGGCTGGATTTATCAGATGGCTATGAATACTTATGAGAAGTGGGACAAGAAGGACGAAGTGGAATTGGAGCTGATTCCCTATATTGGGACGGAGAGTGACTATTTTACTAAGATGGCTTTGGATCTGTCGGACAAGAGCACGGCTCCGGATATTTTTTATGAGGATTCCTTCCGTATTACGGTGGATTCTGCGGCCGGCTATCTGGCGCCTTTGGATGAGTATCTTTCCGGATGGGATACCTGGTCTGATGGCTCTATGATTGAAGCGTGTAAGGAAGCGGCCGCAGGTATGGACGGCAGTGTTTACGGCGTTCCTCTTGCCACGGATTCCAGGGGGATCTGGGCGAATAAGACTATTTTAGAGCAGGCGGGACTTTCGGCGGACTGGAAGCCGGCTACCTGGGAGGAGCTTTTGGAGGGGTGTCGCCGGATTAAGGCGAATTGTCCGGAGGTGATTCCTTTTTGGTATACCTGTGAGGAGAATTCGGAAGGGACCAGTATGAATACCTTTGAGATGGTGCTTTATGGTACCACGGATCATCTGCTTGACGAGGAGAGCGGGAAATGGAATATCCGGAGTCAGGCTATGCTGGACAGCCTTAAGTTTTTTCAGACAACCGTGAAGGAGGGGCTTACGGGGAGTGTGTCGGAGATTACGAATACGCCTAATGCGCTCAATTATGCAGGGGAGTATCTGCGGAGTGGGAAGCTGGCCATGGTGCTTACTTCCACGGCGGTGCCCAATGCCTTCTTTCAGCCGGGAGCGTCCTTTGAGTGGGAGGGGTGGGAGGAGACTCTTGCTTTGATTCCTATGCCTACGCAGAAAGGGGATTTGGGCGGAAGCGTGACTATGTCTGGGGGATATACCTGGTCTGTGGCGCAGAGCTGTGAGGAGAAGGAGCTGGCTTTTGAGTTTGTTGCGGCTATGATGGATAACCGGGAGGAGGTTGTTACCTATATGCTCAGGTGCGGACAGCTTCCTACTGTGGATGTGTCGGGGGCGGCGAATTATCAGGAGATTGCGGGGCGGCCTTTTGCGGAGCAGTCGATGGAGCTTTTGGAGAATGCCCAGTATCGGCCTCATGATGAGAAGTATTCGGAGATTTCTACTTATCTGTCGCAGATGGCGAATTCGGTGATTTGCGGGACGGAGCCGGAGGAGGCTTTGGAGGTTTATTCGCAGGCGGTGATCTCGATTGTGGGGGAGGAGCAGACGGTGGATTTGTCGGAATAGGATGGACGGACGGGACTGGCGGAAAATAAGCCATTAGCCTTTTCCATATCCGGTGTTCGGACGGTTCGCGTACATTCTGTCTGCTCTGGGCGTACATTGTCCTTATAAAAATTTTCAGAAATATAATTTTTGGGCCAATGTCCGTCCAGATCAGACAGCCTGTGCGCGAACAGCCGGACACTGGATATCGGAAAAGGCTGATGGCTTATTTTCCGCCAGTCCCTGGATATTGAGCGTTCGATAAGAGGGAGGAGGAGATTTATGCCTGGTCGGGTTCCTTTGTGGAAAAAGATGAGTTATTTGGCGCCTTCTGTTTTGTTGCTGTTGGTTTTTTTTGCGGTGCCGGTGGTTTTGAGTGTTTATTTTTCTTTTACGAATATGGCGCTGACGGGGAGTGATGCGGGGAGTCTGGCTTTTCGGGGGCTGGAGAATTATCGGCGGATGTTTTCGGATCTTGTGATTAAATCGGCGGTGATTAATACGCTGGTTTTTGTGGTGGGATCTATTGTGGGGCAGACGCTGCTTGGGTTTTCTTTTGCTTATTTGATGCGGAGCTGTACGAGATGGGTTCGAAAGCTGGTGGGGGGCGTGATTATGCTTGGCTGGGTGATGCCGGAGATGGTGGCGGCCTATTGTATGAGTTCGCTGTTTCATGATAGTGGGACGTTGAATTTGATTCTTGAGGCTTTAGGGATTGAGAAGGTTTCTTGGCTGTATGCTTGGCCTATGGGGGCTGTGATTGTTGCGAATATTTGGAGGGGGACGGCTTTTTCTATGGTGGCTTATCAGGCTGCTTTGGACGATGTGCCGGCGGAGATTGAGGAGTCTTCTCAGCTTGACGGGGCAGGGGTGTTTCGCAGAATTTATTATATTATTTTGCCGACGATCAAGGGGACCATTATGACGAATACGATGCTGATTACGCTGATGACTTTGGGGTCGTTTGGGTTGATCTGGATTATGACCGGCGGGGGACCCGGCGGGAAGACGCAGACGCTGCCGATTCTTATGTATATTAAGGCGTTTAAGAATTCGCAGCTGGGGTATGGCGTTGCGATTTCGATCCTTTCGCTGGTGATTGGAGTGGTGTTTGGCGTTATCTATGTGAAGGCGGCAGGGAGAGAGGAGTGACGCAGGTGAGAAAGAGGAGAGTGATAAGGAGGGTGTTGGATGGGGGCTTGCTTCTCATGGCGTGTCTGTGGATGCTTCCTATGGTCTGGCTGTTTTTGGCTTCTGTAGATTCCAAGGCAAATGTGTTTACGAAGCTGCCGGAGGGAATCACCATGGAGAATTATGTGAAGGTTTTAAGTAGTCACAGGAATCAGATGTCTTTTTTTAATAGTCTGCTTCTTGCGGCGGGGGTGGCGGTTCTGGTGGTGATATGTGCGGGGGTGGCGGGTTATGCCTTGTCTAGGTATGAGATGAAGTATAAGCGCTCTTTTTTGATGTCGATTCTGTTTTTGTCCACGCTTCCGGGGACGGTGCTGATTGTGCCGGCTTATCGGATGCTGGTGGCAATTAAGCTGAATGACAGCTTGTTTGGGATTATTCTTTTTATGGCGGCTTCTACTCTTCCTTACTCGCTGTGGATGATGAAGAATTTTATTGACGGGATTCCGCTGTGGCTGGAGGAGGCGGCGCGGGTGGACGGAGCCGGCTCCTGGCAGTGTCTGATTCATATTGTGGCGCCTTTGATGGTTCCCGGCGTGTTTTGTGTGGTGATTCAGGCGTTTATCGGCGCCTGGGGGAATTTTATGGTGCCGTTTATTCTTTTGACCAGTACGGAGAAGTATCCGGCGGCGGTTACCATGTATCAGTATACGGGGCAATGGGATATTTCTTATGGGGAGCTTACGGCATTTTCTATTCTTTATGGGGTTCCGGTGCTGGTTTTGTATGTGATTGGGCAGAATTTTATGTCTAAGGGCTTTCGGATGTCAGGTGCGGGGAAGGGGTAATGGTTATGGAACGATTGAGAAGCTATTGGAGGTTAAGAAAAGAAAGTGGAAGGAGTTACTGGGAGCAGAGAATTCTTGCGGAGCTGGATTTTTTGTATCAGATGTATGGGGAGCATGAGGAGGAGCTTCCGGAGCAGTTCTTTTTGGCTGTGGAAACGCTGTATGGGGAGTTTAAGGAACAGGGGGGATTGGCGGAAAAGAATGTGCGGGCCGCGGAGGAGCTTTTGGCGGCTTTTGGGGACAGGGTGAAGGAGTATCAGGTGATTTTTGCGGCTCATGCTCACATTGATATGAACTGGATGTGGGGGATGCCGGAGACGGTTGCCATTGTGATTGATACGTTTCAGACGATGCTGAAGCTTTTGGAAGAGTATCCTTCTTTTATTTTTTCGCAATCTCAGGCGTCTACTTATGAGATTATCGAAACGTATGCGCCTTCTATGCTTCCTGAGATCCGGAAACGGGTTCAGGAAGGACGGTGGGAGGTGACGGCTTCTTCCTGGGTGGAGGCGGATAAGAATATGACGGGAACGGAATCCATGGTCCGGCAGATGCTTTATACGAATACGTATCTTCAGGAGCTTTTGGGGCTTCCCTCGGATTTTATGGAGCTTGATTTTGAGCCGGATACCTTTGGACACGGGAGGTTTGTTCCGGAGCTTCTTTGTCATGGCAAGCTTAAATATTATTTTCACTGCAGGGGAAATGACAGGGAGGAGGTTTACCGTTTTAGGGCACCTTCGGGGAAGGAGCTTTTGGTGTACCGGGAGCCCAATTGGTATTTGGGGCCGGTGACCTATGAGATGATGAGCTTTGTGCCGGGTTTTTGCAGGCGAAATCATACTCGGACGGCCCTCTGTGTTTATGGAGTGGGGGATCATGGCGGGGGTCCCACCCGCAGGGATCTTGACCGGATTCTGGATATGCAGGGCTGGCCTCTTTTACCAAGCCTTCGTTTCGGAAGCTTTCTGGATTTTTTCCGGGAGCTTGAGAAGACGCAGGATCGGTATCCGGTTGTGGAGCGGGAGCTGAATTTTGTGTTTACCGGCTGTTACACCAGTCAGGCCCGTCTGAAGGCGGCGAACCGGATGGCGGAGGATAAGTTTTATGATGTGGAGGCCCTGGGGGCCATGGAATATCTCTGTGGGAAATCGGAGAGTAACCGGGAGGGGTTGAAAAAGGGCTGGAAATCTGTCTTGTTTAATCAGTTTCACGATATTCTGCCGGGCTCTTGTGTGGAGGATGCGGTATCCTATTCTCTGGGAAGGAACCAGGAGGCCATGTCTTATGCCATGGCCTGTGCAAACCGTTCTATGTGGGCAATCGGAAATGAGATTGATACCTCTCTGTTTGGAGAGCCTGACGGGGGAGAATCCACCTCTGAGGGAGCAGGCGCGGGCTACAATATTACCATTACGCCCAGGAGATCGGGCCAGGCGGAGGCCGGCGGCTTTAAAATTACAGAGACCTGCAGGGGAAAAGGAACTATTCGGGCTTATACGCTCTTTAACACCACGCAATATGAGAGGAAGGAACCTGTTGAGCTTACCCTGTGGGATTGGCCGGCAGAGCTTGAAAGAACGGAGATTTTAGATTTTACGGGAAAGGCGGTTCCTTTTGAGATCCTTACGGAGGATGAGAGCTACTGGCAGCATACCTTCCATAAGATTCTGCTGGAGGCAGAGGTTCCTCCCTTTGGTTATGGGAATTATTATGTGCGGGAGCGGGAGGCTCCGCTTGAAAAGAAACGGCGGGAGGAGCCCCGGGTTCACCGGATGGAGGACGGGGGCCTTGTGTTGGAGAACGGGACGGTGCGGGCGGTCTTTGCCACTGACAGTATGAAGCTTTTGTCCCTGGTGGATAAGCGTTCCGGTCAGGAGCTTCTGGGGGGAAGGGCCTCGGGATATTTCCGTTTTGTTCAGGAGGAGGATACGGGGGATTATTCTGCGTGGATCGTGGGGGCTTACCGAAGGCTGGAGGATTTAAATGATGAGTGCGTGATTCAGGTGACTGGACAGAAGTTTTGGGGGCTTCGAAAATGGATTGCCTACCGGATGAGCTTTCATAGCTCCTCTTTGGAGGTGCGGATCATCCTTGACGGGGAGGCAGATATGCTCCGCTACAGCATCCGGGCAGACTGGCATGAGCTAGCAGGAAAGGACGGTACGGCGCCTCAGCTGCAGTTTTATGTACCCTTTGGGTATGCCTCTTCGGTCACCGGCTATGATGTGGCGGGGGGTGTTGTGAACCGGAAGGCCGCGGGCCATGATGTTCCGGCTATCTATTTTGCGGCGCCGGTGCCAGAGGATGGGAAAAGCGGCCTGATGCTGACTACAAATTGCAAATACGGCTATCGGACGGAGGAAAATGCCCTTCTTGTGAATCTGGTTCGCACCTCCCATATGCCGGATCCCTATCCGGATCAGGGAATTCATCACTGGGAGCTGGGCCTTGGGGTGTGCGAGAAGGCGGACTGGACGGAATGGATGGAGCGGGCCATGTGCTTTTCCCATCCCATCTATGCATATTCCAACAGTATACATGGAGGGTGCCTTGGTCAGTCTCAAAGCTTTCTGCAAATAGACGGAAGGGTAAAGGCTGCCGCATTTAAGCAGACAGAGGATGAAAGGGGGCTGCTGGTTCGGTATTATAACTGCAGTGAGACGAAGGAGGAAGTGACCATAAAGGTTTGTAAGCCCTGGGAGGTGGCTGCCGTATCCAACGGTCTGGAGGAAGAGCTGGAGCAGATCTGCGAAAGCGAAGAAACGCTCTCGATTTGTCAGGCGCCGGGCTCTCTGGATGCAGTCAGGTTCAGTTACTGTTCACTCCGTGACCAGCAACACGCTTCGCGAGGCACAGAAATCGCGAAAAGATGCGATTTCGCGCTGAATAACTCGGGATTTCCGCACAAAATGTGCGGAAACATCTCGCGGAATAGTGGCGTGTGAACAGTAATCCGGCTCATCTATGGCTACTGACGGAATTGATAATATTGGTTGCACTTCTAGGAAAACACCTTTATAATTTAGAAGAACAGACAAGAAATAGAAGGAGCGCACAAATGCAGAATAGAGGTGAAACCAAATATGCCATGGTGATGGCATATCTGCTGAATTACATAAAGGAATATCACCTAGTGGCCGGCGACAAGCTGCCCACAGAGATGCAGCTGGTAGAGGAGCTTGGGATCAGCAGAATTACGATTCAGAGGGCGATCCGGAATCTGCAGCAGCAGGGGGTTGTGCGCCGGGTACAGGGGGGCGGAACCTATGTGGCAGGAGATGCCGGAGAGCAGGCGGAGGATAAGGAGCTTCAGTTCATTCCCTTTGTTCTCACCAATGACAATGATTATACGGGAGCTCTGGATTATATCCAGGGTGCGGATTCTTATCTGTCCAATCATTCCTACTACCTGACGGTACATTCCAGCCATAAAAATGCAGAGGAGGAATGCGAGGTAATAAGGCGCCTGGTGGAGGATGGGGCAAAATGCATTATTGTACAGCCCTTTGCGTCCTCGGAAAACTATTTCCTGTATTTTCAGATGATGCAAAAGGGCGTGGACTTTGTGTTTGTTGATCGGATGCCCAAAAACCTGGTGGCCAACTGGGTGATGTGCGACAATATCACGGGAGGCTATCTGGCCGCGAAGCATCTGGCAAAATGCGGGGCCAAAAGAATCGGCCTGGTAAGCTTAGACCCGATTGCGTCGGCCTATTCCCTGGAGCAAAGAAAGGCAGGATACCAGCTTGCACTGCAGGAGGAGCGGCTTCCCTACCGGGAGGAATATATTCAATTTGCAAATGAGGGGGAGGAGATAAAGGAGCTGATCGATCGCCTTCTTGGACTGCCGGAGCCGCCGGACGCCCTGTTCTGTGCCAATGATATCACGGCAGTGGACGCACTCAATTATCTGCAGTCCATTCACAGGGAGGTTCCCGAAGATATCCTTATTATGGGCTTTGATAACTTAAGCATTACACAGAGCGCTTCCGTTCCCATCTCAACCATTGAGCAGCCCTTTTTCAAGATTGGGTATGAGGCGGCCCGCATTGCCAGAAAGCTCCTTTCGGGAGAGCGGGATTATATCGCCCAGGAGATTCTGCCGGTGAAATTGCAGAAGCGTATGAGCACAGGTAAAAATTTTAAAAATAATTCATAAAACCATTGACGCCCCCCGCACTTTTCTATATAATGCAAAGTGCGAGGGAGCGTTAAGAAAAAAGAGCCTCGCCTAATATGGTGGTTTCATCCGCAAAAGGATGGAGTTCATTGGTTAGAAGCACATAGGACGGGAAAGTCAGTAAAGCTTTCTCCAGTCCTATTTTTTTATGCGGAACTGGAAACAGCAATATCCCCGAGACGCATAGAAGGATTTCCGGACGTATGCTTTTACGGCCGGAAATCCTTCTCGGCAAAGATGTGTCGAGAGGGATATTGCGGAACTGGAATAAGAACTGGAATGAGGGAATATGCGATGAAAAGAAAAATAATGGCACTGTTTGTGGCGGCAGTACTCTGCATGACGTTGCTTTCCGGGTGCGGGAAGAAGGAAAGCGGAGAAAAGCTGTATCTGTATAACTGGACGGAGTACATCCCCCAGAACGTCTACGACGCCTTTGAGGAAGAGACCGGCATCAAGGTCATTGAGTCCACATTTTCCTCCAATGAGGAGATGCTTGCCAAGCTGACGGCAGGAGGCTCGGATCAGTATGACATGGTGATGGCAAGCTGCTATGTGGTGGAGGCCATGGCAGAACAAGATTTGATTCAGCCCATTCACAAGGAGAACCTTGAGAACCTGGGGAATATCAGTCCCTCGGCCCTGAACCAGGATTTTGATCCGGACAATCAGTATACCATCCCCTTTATGAGCACCATCACCGTGATTGCGGTGAACCGGGAGAAATGTAAGGAGCTCGGTGTGGAGATTCATACCTTTGACGATCTTCTGAATCCGGCTCTGGAAAATAATATCGTGGCCGTGGATGATGTGAGAGAGATTGTGGGAATTGCCCTGAAGGCCCAGGGACAGGATTCCAACAGCCGGGACCAGGCAACCATTGAGGCTACACTGCCCTGGCTTCTCAAGCTGCAGCCCAACATCAAGGCCTATGACAGCGACAGTCCCAAAACTTTGCTGGCGGCCAACGATGTGGCAGTGGGTATTGTCTACAACACGGATGCCGGCATGGCAATCAAGGAGAATCCCGACATTGACGTGGTATTTACGGAGGAGCCCTGCCAGATTTCCATGGACAATTTTGTGATTACCTCCAATGCCCAGAATATAGAAAACGCGGAAAAGTTTATTGATTTTATCCACAGGCCCGAGATCTATAAAATGATTCTGGATGAGTTCCCAAGCGTATGCTTAAACGATGCGGCGCTTTCGCTTCTGGACGAGGAATATCTGAACAATCCGGGAAGCAATGTGGACGCTTCCGAGATTGAGCGGGCCGATATGATTGGAGAAGTGGGCGACGCGGTGGTCTGGTACGATGAAGTATTCACAAAGATGAAAACAAATTAAAGGGCGGTGGCTGTTATGAAAAAAATTGAGATTATCACAAGACCGGATAAGCTGGATACCATCAAGAAAATCCTGGCGAGAAATGAATACTCCGGAATGACGGTAACTGCGGCCATGGGCTGCGGACGGCAGAAGGCGGATGCGAAGGATTTTGAGGAGCTGAACCTGGACATGAACCTGCTCCCTAAGATTCACGTGATGACGGTGGTCTGGGATGAGGATCTGGAGGAGATTCTCTGCGAGCTGCAGCAGAAGTTAACTACAGGAAGCGTCGGAGACGGTAAGATCTTTATTTCCACCATCGATGACGTAATGCGGATCCGGACAGGAGAGCGGGGATACAAGACCCTGTAACAGATTGCGGAACCAGAACAGTCCGGCTAAGAAATGTCAAGTGTTTATAGAAATATAAATATTTTCTGATGGACGGTAAAGTCGAGGAGGCGCACGAGAAGTGACTTTACTCTTTCGTGCTATCGTGCAGCGATTAAAATAGGAGAAAGGGATGGGACAGACGAGAGATAAGGTGATTATCAGTCTTAAGGATGTGGATAAAAGCTTTGAGGACGAGCGGGTGGTAAAGCGGCTGAGCCTTGAGGTGGAGGAGGGAGAATTTCTCACTATGCTGGGTCCCTCCGGCTGCGGTAAAACCACAACCCTGCGGATGATAGCGGGCTTTGAATATCCCACCTCCGGACAGATCTTTCTGGAGGGCACGGATGTGGAGGGCAAAAAGCCCAATGAACGGGATGTAAATACGGTATTTCAGAATTATGCCCTCTTTCCCCATATGAATGTGTTTGACAACATTGCCTTTGGACTGGTGGAGAAGAAGGTGAAAAAGGACGAGATCCGCCGCAGGGTGGAGGAAATGATCAAGCTGGTGCGTCTGGACGGCCTGGAAAAGCGGATGCCCTCCCAGATGTCCGGCGGACAGAAGCAGAGAGTTGCCATTGCAAGGGCTCTGGTGAACAAGCCCCGGGTGCTGCTGCTGGATGAGCCTCTGGGAGCCCTGGATTTAAAGCTGCGCAAGCAGATGCAGGTGGAGCTTAAGCATCTCCAGAAGCAGCTTGGCATTACCTTTATCTATGTGACCCACGATCAGGAGGAGGCCCTCACCATGAGCGATCGGATTGCGGTGATGAACCGGGGCAATCTGGAGCAGGTGGGGACACCGGAGGAGATTTATAATCATCCAAAGACCAAGTTTGTGGCAGATTTTATCGGAGAGTCCAATATTATTGAGGGCTACATTGAGGAAATGGACGAGGATACCATCCAGGTGACTATGGAGTCGGGAAAGGCACGCATCGGCGAGACGGGCTACCGGCTGGAGGAAATGGTGTATCTCTGTGTGCGTCCGGAGAATCTGAAGCTTTCTATGGAGGCAGTGGAGGGCTTTCGCTTCCGGGGGCAGGTGCGGGAGCATATTTTTGTGGGCTCCATCAATAAGACGCTGATTGAGCTTCCCAACGGCCAGATGCTCAAGGCCGAAACGCCGGCGGAGGATGATCTGATTCCCGTGGGAACGGTGGTGAACGTCTACTGGACCCCGGGCAAGGTAGTGGTGATGCGGACCACTGAGGAGCAGATCTACAATGTGATTGAGCAGTCCGTGGAGATAGAGGGTATGACCAATGATCAAATCTTTTAAAAAACATCTGGGGATTTTGGGAACCGTGGGGCCCACGGTTCTTTGGCTGGCCTTATTCCTGCTGATCCCCTTGATCTATGTCATAGGAATCAGCTTTCTGACAAAGAATGCTTACGGGGGCGTGGATTTTACCGTGACGCTGGCCAATTATGTGAGCCTGTTTCAGAGCGAGTACGGGAAGGTATTTGCAGATTCCCTGTGGCTGTCCCTGGAGACTACGGTGATTTGCCTTCTGGTGGGCTATCCCTTTGCCTATATCATTGCCAATGCGCCGAAGAAATGGAAGCCCTTTCTGGTGCTGCTTTTGATGCTTCCCTTCTGGACCAATTCTCTGATTCGGACCTATGGGTGGAATACTCTCCTTCGGACAGAGGGAATTATCAATCACTTTTTGCAGTGGATTGGCGTGATAGAGCGTCCCTTAGAGATGCTTTATACGGACGGGGCGGTGCTTCTCGGCATGGTGTATGCCCTTCTGCCCTTTACGGTGCTGCCCATACATACCTCCATTGAGAAGCTGGATCCTTCCCTCTTGGAGGCGGCGGGAGACTTGGGGGCAGGAAGGATTCATGTGTTTACCAGGGTGATTCTTCCGCTGACGATGCCTGGAATCTTTGCCGGATCCATTCAGACCTTTATTCCGTCCCTGGGATTTTTCTTTATCTCGGACATGATGGGCGGCGCAAAGACCATGTACATCGGAAATTTGATCAAGAACCAGTTCCTGTCGGCCCGGAACTGGCCCCTGGGAGCCGTGCTTTCCATTGTACTGATTGTAGTTACATTGATATTGATGCGGCTTTATACCAGAGTGGGGAGCTTGGAAGACATGGCATAGGCATGAGCGGATTTGGCTTTTTCCATAGGGCGAAGCCCGTCCAGGGAATGCCGCTTGGCGGTATTCCCCTGGCATACGGCAGATTAGATTTCTATTAGAAAGAGAGGAGGGCGCACATGAAGAAGCAGAGAAGAGTGCGTGAATTCAAGCCAGGCAGCGTATTCTATGCCTGTCTGATTTACTTATTTCTATATTTGCCTATTTTTGTGGTGATCGCATTTTCCTTCAATACCTCCAAGATGAATATTACCTTCGAGGGCTTTACCCTGGAATGGTATGGGAGGATGTTTGAGAACCGGCAGCTGATGCAGTCCTTTTTTAATACGATCATTGTAGCCGGTGTGAGCACGGTACTCTCGGTGATCATCGGGACCTTATGCGCTCTCGGCCTTTACAAATTTGAATTTAAGCTGAAAAATGCGTTGAGTAGCTCTCTTTACATTCCCATTGTGATTCCGGAGCTGGTATTTGCCATTGCCCTGCTGATCTTTTTCACCTCTCTGAACATCAGCATGAGTATGGCGACGCTGATTATTTCCCATGTGACCTTTTCTATGCCCTTTGTGGTGATTACGGTCCGGGCAAGGCTGGCGGGCTTTGACCGCTCCATTGAGGAGGCTGCCCGGGATTTGGGAGCCAATGAATTCCGTACCTTTCTGCGGGTGACGCTGCCCATGATCTCTCCCGGGGTCCTCTCCGGAGGAATGCTGGCTCTTACCATGTCCCTGGATGATGTGGTGGTCAGCTTTTTTACCGCAGGTCCGGAGAGCACCACCCTGCCCCTCAAAATTCTCGGCATGGTCCGCAAGGGCGTGTCCCCGGATGTGAATGCCCTGTCAACTCTGATGATTGTGGGGACGATTGTGATTCTCCTTACCTCTACCATGATTCAGGGACGGTTGGAGAGAAAGATGTAGAGTGCAAAGAAAATAGAGAATAGAAAAGGAGATAGTACAACCAATGTTTCATATAGAGCAAATGAAGGAAAGCATGCGCGCGGACGTGCTTTCCATGGTGCAGGAATTTTATCACAGTGATGCGGTCTGTCATCCGGTAGAGACGGCCGTGCTGGAGCGGACTTTTGAGGCTGCGGTCAGTGAGGATCCTGTCCTTGAGGGCCATGTGCTGATGGAAGGGGACCGGATCGTGGGCTTTGGTTATACCACAGTCTACTATGCCTGTGAGGTGGGCGGAAAATGCATGATGTTTGAGGAGCTTTTTCTGAAGGAAGAAACGAGAGGAAAGGGATATGGAAGCCGCTATTTCCGGGAGATCATGGAACAGCACCCGGATGTGCTGCGTTTCCGCCTGGAGGTCACCAGAAGCAATGAGGCGGCGGTACGGCTGTATGAGCGTCTGGGCTTTACCTTTTTGGAGTATGATCAGATGGTATTAGACCGAGGTGTAGAGGACAGCGCCAAATAGAACAGCAGACTTTTCCATATCCTGAAGAATAATATTGGTGCTCTCTTCAATATGGGAAGCCACGGCGCGGGCGGCCTCCTGGGGAGAGCCTTTTTTTAATGTGCGGATAACCTCCCTGTGCTCCTCCAACGTGGATAAATGACGGTTTTCCGTAAAAAAGCTGGTAACGGAGAGGGAGGAAAACAAGTAATTGCAATTTGCATACAAAGAATCAAAATATGTATTGTGAAGCTGGGAGACAAGAAGCAGATGGAACTGAACATCCAGCTGCCAGAAATCCTTTAAATGTTCGGAATCGGCAACGGAATATTGAAGCTTCAGCATACGCTCCATCTCTGCGATGGTATGCAGGCTTTCCGGCGTATGGGGAGCAGAGGCAATCTGCGAAGCGCAGTAGCATTCAATGGCCAGACGAAAATGCCGGGCCTGGACAAGATCCTCGGCGTTAGGCTTGTGAAGCATGAAGCCTTTGCTGGGAATCACGTCAATATAATGCTCCTGACTCAGCCTTACCAGAGCATCTCGAATGGGAGTTCTGGAGATCTTGAGCTCTGCAGCGATTTTCGTCTCACTGTAGATAACATTAAATTCCAAATCATTGTTCAAAATCATGTTCTTGATGTGGCGATAAGCAGTTGAATTTAGCGCTTCGTGCTGTCCCATAATCTCTTACCGGTATACTGGACAAAAAGGAGAGGATAACAAAGAGGAAAAGGAGAATGATGTTTGCGGGCCGGGTGCTGTCCGTGATTCTGTCGGATGTACTGGGAGATTCCGTGGATATGATTGCCTCCGGACCTACCTGCGCGGATCCTTCCACATGCCAGGAGGCAGAAGACATTGTGCAGAAATATGGATTGAAATTAAGCTTAAAAGCACAGGAATGTTTAAGAAGAGAGACGGTCAAGAATCTGCCGGAGGGGACGCTGATTGTGTCAGGAAGTGTGAAAGAGCTCTGCAAGGCGGTCATGGAGGCCTGCAAAGAGCGGGGGTATACGCCTTTTTTGCGCACAGACAGTCTTTGCTGTGAGGCGAGAGAGGCAGGAAGCTTTCTAGCCTCTGTGCTGAAAACTCATCAGGACGCGGGAAAAGATTTGGCCTTTGTGGCCGGCGGATATGTGGACGGGGAGACGGCAAAGCTGCTTCGAGAAAAAGGATTTAAGATCTCCCGGATTTTGGAGGAAAACGATGCCTATCATGCCTTGGAGCAGACAGGAGGACTGATTTTTACGGGGCCGACGGGAACCAATGTGAATGATGTTGCGGTAGGGCTGATTCGGGGGAAGGACGTCAAATAGGGGATTGTAAAATGCCAGGAACTATCGTAAACTGGTAGCAACAGAAAGTGGATATAAGGAGGAATCTGCCATGGATTATAAAGAATTAATGAGGCAGGCCGTAGAAATCCGGAAGCGTGCTTATACTCCATATTCCGGCTATCAGGTGGGAGCGGCCCTGCTTGGCAAGTCCGGAAGGGTGTACCTGGGCTGCAATGTGGAAAATGCCGCCTATTCCCCGGGAATCTGCGGAGAGCGCACGGCCTTTGTAAAGGCGGTCAGTGAGGGAGAGCGGGAATTTCAGGCCATTGCCGTGATCGGAGGAGCAGCCAACGGACCTCTGGAGCTTGCGCCGCCCTGTGGGATCTGCCGTCAGGTGATGCGGGAATTCTGCGATCCGGAGACTTTTGAGATTGTTCTGGGGACAGGCCCGGAGGATATTCAGGTGTATACCCTCTCCCAGCTTCTCCCCTTAAGCTTTGGGCCGGAGAACCTGGAAAAGCGGGAGAACGTATGACCGGCAGGTATAAGAAAAGGATACCTAAGGGAGAGCTGTACCTGTTTCTCTTTCTGGCAGGCTTTGGACTCTTGAAGCAGTTTCTGGTATATAACCTGCCCATTATGGCGGTGCCAAAAGGGATCCACGACGACTGGATTATGGTGCATCTGGCCGAGACGCTGCGGAACGGGCAGTGGCTTGGGGAATACAACGATCTCACCTTAACCAAGGGCATGTTTTTTCCTTTGTATCTGGCTGTGTGCAATTTTCTGCATCTGTCCTATCTGAATGTGACGGCTCTGTGCTACACCGTAAGCTGCATGCTTTTTGTCTATGGTCTGCGGCCTCTCCTTAAGAAAGCCTGGGCCATGGGAGTCCTTTATCTGGTACTGCTTTGGAATCCCATTTCCTACTCGGTGCAGGCCTTTCAGCGGGTGTATCGGAACAGCATTTCCTATATTCAGGTGCTTCTCATCTTCGGCGGCTTTCTGGCCCTCTATCTTCGAAGAAAGGAGCCCCTTAAGAAGCAGGTGCTTTGGGTAGTGACAGCTGCTTTTGGAATGGTAAGCTTTTTTTATACCCGGGAGGATGCCATTTGGGTGGTGCCCTTCCTGCTTGTGTTTCTGGCAGTTTATCTGGGAAATATGCTCTGCCTCTGGAAAAAGACGAAGGAGAGGCAGTATCTCGGAAAGGGGCTTCTGGTTTTGGTGCCCTTTCTATGTCTGTGGCTTACGGGACAGCTGATAGCGGCTCAAAATGAAAGGCATTACGGAATCCGCACCACCAACGAGCTCCAGGACAGCGGCTTTGCAAAAATGTATCAGAGTATGATGGCTGTGAAGCCCGAGGAGGAGATTCCCGGGGTGACCCTGACCAGGGAAAAGATTGCCCGTATGTGTGACGCCTGTCCGACTCTTAAGGAGCTGGAGCCCTATTTTCAGAGCAGCCGGGAATACTGGGCCGGGCCGGAGGGAGACGCAGATACCTGGGAGGTCAGGGACGGCTGGGTGTTCTGGATTGTGCGGACAGCCCTGGCCCAGGCGGGCTATTATGAAAACGGGGCGATGGCCAATGAGATCTGCCTACAGATTCGGGACGAGCTGGAGGCGGCTATGGATGCAGGGATTTTAGAGCGTCAGGCCACGATGCCCTCCACCTATATGTCGCCCTGGCGGGAGGGATATCTGGTAGATTTGTTCGGGGCTTTAGGAAGAGCCGTTGCGTATACAACCACCTATAAGGAGATGGAGACGCTGGTATATCTCTACAGTGAGCCGGACGAGAACGGGGGAAATCTGCTCTTTGAACGGATGACCGGGGATAAGACGGTGTGGTATGAGTCCGATCTCATTGAGCTGGCCGGCTGGTATGCGGTTTATGAGGGTATGGAGGACGTGACCCTCCGGGCGGAGACGGCAGATGGAGAAGTCCTTGAGACAGCAGAGTTTCTGGACAGTGCGGACATTGCGGCTTACCTTGCAGGGCAGGGAAGGACCGTGTCCGGGGCGCAGAAATGCCGTTTTCATTTAAAGCTGTATGTGGAGGATAAGTCAGAGCCGGTATATCTGAAATCCTACCGGGGCGGAAAGCTTCTGGATACTTATGAGCTGGGAACGAATACGGAGGGCTTTGAGTCGGAGAGCGCCCGGCTGAATCTGGACTGGTACTGGGATGTGCCGGAGCGCCATGGACTGCTTGCGGACATCAACTATAAGGGTGTTATTTTAAACGGAATCCGTCAGATTTACCGTTACAGCGGGGGAGTGCTTGCGGCGCTCGGATTTGGGATCTGGCTTCTTCAAAGCGTGCTGCTTTTGAGAGGCGTCTGGCTTGGCGCGGTTCGGAAGCGGAGCATGCCGGGGGAGCAGACGGTGTCCCGGTGGCTGGTGCTGACCTCTCTGCTCTTTAGCTATCTGGTGCTTCTTGGAGGGATTTCTTACTCGGAGATTTCCGGGTGGAATGCTATTTTGTACTGGTATCTGTCGGGAGCTTATCCGGTGATGGCGGCCTTTGAGGTTCTGGCGGTGATTTTGTGGCTGGAAATTGATTTAGGCAAAGGTGTACCGATAGGATATTACGGAACTGGAATCAGTAATATCCTGAAGATGCACAAATCAATTTACAGACACTGGTTAAAGTGGCTGTAAATTGATTTAGGCAAAGGTGTACCGATAGGATATTACGGAACTGGAATAGGAGAAACGGATGATTGATTTACATTTACATTTTGACGGCTCTCTGCTTCCGAGAACGATTCTGGAACTGGCGAGGGAGCAGCAGATTGAGCTTCCGGCAGAGGAGCCGGATGAGTTAAAGCTCTTTCTGGCGGCGCCGGAGGATTGCGGAAGTCTCAATGAATATCTGGAAAAGTTTGATCTGCCTTTGCTGGTGCTTCAGACGAAGGAGGCCATCCGTAAGGGGATGTACACGCTGCTGTGCTCCTTAAAGGAGCAGGGGATGCTGTATGCGGAGGTGCGCTTTGCCCCTCAGTCCCACCTCAGAAAGGGGCTGACCCAGGAGGAGGTGGTAAAGGCGGCTGTCCTTGGAATGCAGGAGGCTTTGGCAGGCTCCTTCTTTCAGGCGAAGCTGATTCTCTGCTGTATGCGGGGCGGAGATAATCCGGAGGCGAATAAAAAGACGATTCAGATTGCAGGTTCCTATCTGGGGCGGGGAGTGGCGGCCATTGATCTGGCAGGGGCGGAGGCTCTGTTTCCAACGGCAGATTATGAGGAGCTCTTTGTGTATGCCAGGAGTCTGAGTGTTCCCTTTACCATTCATGCAGGTGAGGCGGGCGGCCCCGAGAGTATCCGGGCGGCTCTGAGCTTTGGCGCGGCCCGGATTGGACACGGCGTTAGGGCCAGGGAGGATGAAGAGGTGCTTGCGCTTTTACGGGAACGAGGAATTCCGCTGGAAATGTGTCCCACCAGCAATGTGCAGACAAAGGCCGTGGGAAGCATCCGGAAGCATCCGATTTTGGACTATCTGCGTTCCGGCTTAAGAGTGACCTTGAATACGGATAACATGACAGTCTCTGATACGACCATAGAGCGGGAGTACAGCCGGCTGGCGCGGGAGCTGGGGATGACAAAGGAGGAGCATAGACAGCTTCTGTATCATGCTGTGGACGCTGCTTTTCTCACAGAGGAGGAGCGTGGGCGGATGAAGGATGTCATTGGACGGATTGTATAGGATTGTATGAAAGAAAAAGTGTAAAGTCTTTTCCATTCCAAAGACCTTACACTTTTTCTTTGACTAAGTATTTTTTATTTGTTTATGATATCTTTTGTAATTTTTCGCTGTGTTCCGCCACTACCTTTTTGATAATTTCAATATCAGCCTGCATGGCTTCTATCTGTGTGGTGGCTTTTTCATACCGCTTGGCGGCTGGAACATAGTTCTCAGCGAGCAGCTGGATGTCGGGAGAGATTTTATTTTCAATGATTAAATTGAGTCTTGTCTGCTCTCTCTTGATAGACTGAACCTCCCCTTGAAGTGACTGGACATCCCCTTTGATAGACTGAACATCTTCCTGTAGGGTTTGGACATCCCCTTTGATAGACTGAACATCTTCTTTGATAGGTCGAAGCTCAGTTTTTAATGTTGTATCCAGTAATTGGGAGATTGCCAGCAAATCTTCATTTGTCAATGCCATCGTATCACACTCCTTATGACTGGTAGGTTGCCTGGCTGCTGGTAGAGTCCATTATAGCATATCCCAAATACAAAGTCCATTTAAATATCAAGTCATTTTTACTGCTTTTACTGAGAATGAAGCACCTCTGTAACGGACATTTTGCGGATCTGTTTTCTGGGACGGAGGATGGCTGCGGCGGAGGCAAGGAGGATAACCAGAACAATGAGTCCCAGAGCTCCAAAGGGTATCTTCCAGGGGGTTCCCCAGCGGGCGGTGACCAGGTGCTGATATAACAGACGGTGAAGGGGAAGTCCCAGTACACAGCCAATGATACAGCCAAAGCAGGCGTAAGCGCCGGCCTCTGCTCCAAGCATTCTGGTGAACTGTCCGCAGCTCATACCCATGGCCCGCATAGCCCCGTATTGCTGCATCCGGGCGGCAGCGCTCATGGAAATGCTGTTCACAATATGAAAGCAGGTAATCAGCACAATCACCGTGAGAAAGCCGTATAAAAACAGGGAGAAGGCCCAGAAGGCGCCGCGGTTGTCCTGATTGGAGAGACGCTGATCCGAGAACAGGATGTCACTGCCCGCCAAAGCCCGGATATGCCCTACCTCTTCATCCGTGGCATGACGTGAAAGCTGCATATCCAGGACGGTGTATCCCTGCTCCCCGGTCAGCTGCCGGAAGGTATCCTCTGAGCAGATAAGCCGCTCTGTGCTTTGGGCTCCGTCAATGGGACAATGGGACAGGATTCCGGCAATGGTCAAGTCTCCCAGATCTGTGTGAACTACTTCCCCTACCTTAGGGGTTTCTTCTTCTGCATCATGGACCGCCAATGCATAGCTGCCTTTCTCTGTCAGCTTTGACAAATCGCCTTCCAGAAGGTAATGATGTTCCTCTGCCCAGTTTAGCTGCTGCAGATCGTAGGAAAAGAGCATCACAGTCTGCTCCTTTTCCCCAATCCGTGCAGGCACGTCGTAGGCAAAGGCTCTTCCGTAGACGCGTTTGACACCGGGGCACTGTGCAAGCCTTTCCGCAAGGCCGGCATCCAGAGAGCAGGAGGAATCCGGGCTCACAACGGACAGATCCGGCGTGTAAGGCCGCAAAGGCGTGATGGCGTGGTTCATAAAGGCAATTGTGGCATAAAAGGACAGAAAAAGAAGGATGCTCAAGGCAAAGGAGCAGGCCATGAGAAGAAAATTCTTTTTCCGGCGGAGGGCATGGTGAATTCCCAGGGCGGCTTCCACGGGAAGGACATCGGTATTGGCAGCTCTTTGAATTCCCTTAAGCGCCTCTGTGTTGCCGCTCACTGCGGTGACGGGAGACACGCGGGAGGCCCTTTTTGCCGGAGAGCGGGCGGCAAGAAGGACGGTGATAAGTCCCATCAGGATTCCGGCCAGAATTCCGGGCAGGCTGACGCCAAAGACGGGCATTTCCGCAAAATACATGGAGCTTAGATATCGAAGAGCGCCACACAGACCCCAGACAGTGATGAGAGCCAGAAGGATGCCTGTGGGAATGGCGGTTTTACACCAGTTCAGGGCCTCCAGACACACAAAGCGCCGGATTTGCCTGGGGGAAGCCCCAAGACAGCGGAGGAGTCCGAAGAATTCCGTCCTCTGGGTAATGTTGCTGTTCATACTGCTGGTAACCATCAGAACTCCGGCCGTGAGAACCAGAAGGAAGAGGATGCCGGCAACCAGGTACAGACCCAGGATAAAGGAATCGTTGCTGAAGCCCAGAAGGGCAAGGAGGGCGGTGTTCTGGCCGATTTGTTCCTCTGTAAGGCCAAATTGCTCCCGGACGTCCTGGATGGCCTTTCGAATATTGCAGTGCTCGGAAAACTGGACATAGTAGACCATATCCGCATCCTCTGTGGTCTGATGGACCAGATGATACAGGGACTGGAAGCCGGAGAGGGGGAGGAAGGCAATGATGGCATCGGATTTTAAGGCTATTTCATTGTCCATTCCAAAGCCGGAGACAATCAGGCTTAGAGAGCTGCCCTCCGGAGTGAGGAGGGTAATGGTATCGCCAAGACGGACGTTCAATATTTCCCGGGAGGAATTGGTTAGAATGACCTCGTTGTCGGTGGAGGGAAAAGCGCCTTCGGTTAATTCGTACTCCATCATGGTGAGCATGGAGGGCTCGATTCCGCAGACGGCCGCCCGTTTTCCGCCGATGGAGTAGGCTTCCTTTAAGCGATAGTTGAGTACGTTGTACCAGGAGGAGGCGGATACATCCGGGCGGTTTGCCAGGATGGCGGCATCTGCTTCCGTAAGGCCGTGGATTTGGATGTGCCAGTTGCCGTAGCGGTTAATGGCCTGGAGCTTTTGGCTTCGGATTTCCATATCGGCCATGCCGAAGATGGCGGTGACCAGGAAGACGGCAAGTGTGATGCACAGAAGGGTCATGCGGTTTTGCTTTTTGTGGATGCGGCTGTAGGCGGGTATAAGGCTAAGATAGCTTTTCATCGTGGCTTCCTCCCAGATCTGTTAAATTTCCGTCGGATACCCTTAGGACCCGGTCTGCGTAGGCGGTGAGTCCCAGGTTGTGGGTGATCATGAGAACGGTTTGCCGGTAGTGGTGGGCGGCGCGGGTTAGAAGATCCATGACTTCTTGGCTGCTCTTGGAGTCCAGATTGCCGGTGGGCTCGTCGGCCAGGATCAGCATGGGGTTGTGGATGAGGGCCCGGCCGATGGCGGTGCGCTGCTGCTGGCCGCCGGAGAGCTGGCTGGGGAGGTGGGTGCGGCGGTTTGTGAGGCCCAGGATTTCCAGGAGCTCGTTTAGCTTTTGGGGGTCTGGCTTTTGGTAGTCCAGGAGCAGGGGGAAGAGGATATTTTGCTCTACGGTGAGCTCGGGGATGAGCTGGAAGGACTGGAAGATAAAGCCGATGTTCCGGCGGCGGAAGATGGTGCGGGCTTGTTCGGGCATGGAGAATAGGTCCTGGCCGTTTAGGCGGATTTGGCCGGAGGTGGGGGTGTCGAGGGCTCCTATCAGGTTTAGAAGGGTGGTTTTACCGCTGCCGGATTCGCCTACGATGGCGGCGAATTCGCTTTTTTGCATGGTGAAGGTGGCGCCTTTTAGGGCCTGGACTTGGGAGGGGCCGGTGCCGTAGGTTTTGGTTAGGTTGGTTACGCTTAGTAGTTCCATGGGGTTTGTGCCTCCTGGTTTGTTTTGTGATGGACGGGGATGCAACAAACAAAGACAGCAGACTTTTCCATATCCGTTGTTCGGACGGTTCACGTACAGTCTGTCTGCTCTGGGCATACATTCCCGGGATTCCTTTTGTGATGTTTTCGTTTTTGTAGGGAATGTTCGTCCAGATCAGACAGACTGTACGTGAACAGCCGGACACTGGATATTGGAAAAGTCTGCTGTCTTTGTTTGCCGCATCCCCTGTGTATTGGTAGTGTAGCATGGGGAGCTTACAATTGCGTGAATGGGGGCTTACGGTTTTGTAAGGTAAGTGGCTGTTGAGTGTATATTAGGCTTTGGGAGGGTTAGGGTGAAGGTGGCGCCGGATCCTGGGGGGCTTTGGACGGTGAGGGTTCCTTGCTGGCCTTCGGCTATGGCTTTGGCCAGGGGGAGGCCCAGGCCGGTTCCGGAGGATTGGGAATCGGGGCTTCGGTAGAAGCGTTTGAAGATGTGGTGGAGGTGGGATGGGGGGATGCCGGGGCCGTTGTCGGAGATGTGGATGCGGGTTTCCAGGGGGCTTTGTTCTGTTTTAAGGGTGATGAGGGCTCCTTCTTTGGTGTGATCCAGAGCGTTTTTCAGGAGGTTTCCCAGGGCTTCTTTAGTCCAGTCGGGATCGCAGTAGATGTCTCCCATGGGGTCTTCGGGGAGGAGGATTTGCTTTTTTTCGGGGATGAGGCGAAAGGATAGGGGCTCTAGGGCAGCTTGTAGCAGCTCTGGGAGTGGGGAGAGGGTTTTTTGGAAGGTGATACTGCCTGTGTCCAGGCGGGCTATTTTTAGGAGGGAGAGGATGAGGGACTTCATTCGCTGGATCGAGGCTTCGGATTTTTGGGCGAAGATGCGAACGGTGTCGGGGTGGTCGGGCTCTTCCAGGAGGATTTCGTTGTACATGGAGAGGGCGGCGAGGGGCGTCTTGAGCTGGTGGGAGATGTCGGAGATGGTGGTTTTCAGGAATTCTTTTGTCTGGCGTTCGGCTTCCTGGCCGGCTTTTAAGGCTGCGGCCATGTGGTTGATGGTGCCGAAGAGGCGGTAGACGGTGCCGGTCTCGGTCTGGGGGAGAAGGGTGTCGAAGGTGCCGGCGGTGTAGGCGGATATGGTTTCGGCTGCCTGCAGGTAGAGCTTGTTTTGGAGGGACAGGTAGTGGAGGAGGGTGGCAAACAGGAGGGTGAAGATAAGGAAGGGAGTTAGGATGGAAGGGAGAAAGGAGGCTTTGCAGGTGGGAAAGGCTGGGAAAAATTGCAGAATGGTATCTTCGTGAAGGCCCAATTTGGCAAGGAGCCGTATGCCTTCAGGAGTGGCGGTGGTGCTGGTGAGGGCTTTGGCGATGTCTTCTTCCGGTATGCCTGAGCCCAGCAGGGAGGAGGCGATTGCGCGGCTTTGTGTAAGGAGAAGCTCTCTGGTTTGGCGGGTTTGCTGCCAGGTGCTTCCCAGATTGAGTAAAAGATTTAAGAGAAAGAGAAAAAGGATGGCTTTAAGGAGCCGGCGTGTGGTTTTTTCCTGTAATATATCCATAAATTTGCCTTTACGTTTGGGGTGATTTTTCTGATGTTTTTGGGGGACGGTTGTTTTTGCCCGGAGTCTTCGCAAGATTTTCAGGGCTTCCATTGATATCCGAAGCCTCTCACGGTAATCAAATGGAGAGGGTGGGAGGGATCTTCTTCGATCTTTTCCCGCAGGCGGCGGATGTATACGGAGAGGGTGTTGTCGTCTACGAAGTTTCCGCTTTTGTCCCAGAGCTCGTCGAGAATCCGGCTGCGGGGGAGAACCTGGCCGGCGTTTCGGGCCAGAAGGCTTAAGAGGCGGTATTCTGCGGCAGTCAGATCCAGGGGGCGGTTGTTTAACCTCGCCTGGCTTTTGGTGAAGTCGAGGAACAGCTGGCCGGATTGCAGGCCTTCGGTGGGTTCGGTAAGCTTTGTCCGGCGCAGAAGGGCGCGGATGCGGGAGAGGAGTTCTCCCAGCTTAAAGGGCTTGGTGATGTAGTCGTCTCCGCCGCTGTCCAGGCCCCGGATGATGTTCAGCTCTTCATCGGAGGCGGTGAGAAAGATGATGGGAACCTGACGGTCTCTTGCCCGTACCCAGGTGCACAGATCGAAGCCGGTGCCGTCGGGGAGGGTTACATCCAGAAGGAGAAGATCGTAGTGGTTTTCTCCTGCAAAAAGGGACCGGGCCTGGGCTGTGGTCCGGGCGATATCCGGGGAAAAGCCGTTCTTTTCCAGGGTATATTGGAGGCCGTCAATGAGGCTTTCATCGTCCTCCAGGAGTAAGATGCGGTTCATGCTGTGTTTCCTTTCCGGTATGCTACACCACAATTCCGGTGGGCAGAGGGTGTAATTAGACAGAGGCTCAGAGACTACTGTTCACGGAGTGAGCAGTAACACTCAAAGAGATAGGGGGCGCCGCAAAGTCTCTTGCGGACAACCCCCATTGATTGTAAGTGCAGGATAGCAGGCACTTACATAAAGTATGCGCAGCTGCATACAAGCAGAAAGCGTGCGTCTACAGCTTGATATTTTTAAACAGCTCGCCGAGACTGGTGGTGAGCTCTTCTGTCTTGGGCAGAACGACCCGCTCTTCGCGGATTTCTTCTGCGGCGACGTTGTTCAGAGCCTTCATGCTTAAGGAGAGCTTGCCGTCTTTCACTGCGATGACCTTTACCTTTACGGTGTCTCCCACCTTCAGCACTACATCGGGGCTCTTGATGCGCTTTTCGGAAATCTGGGACACATGTACAAGGCCGGAGAGGCCGTCTCCCAGGTCAACGAAGGCGCCGTAGGGCTGAATGCTTTCCACCTTGCCCTCGGTTACCAGGCCGATTTCTACATTGGAGATCTTGTTCCGGCGCTCTTCGGCAGCCTTTTCCCGAAGAATTTCTCTTGCGGACAGGACGAGCTTTTTCTTGTCCGGATCTACGGTGATAACGTGGACCTGAATTTCTTTATTTAAGAAGTCCTCCAGATTTTCCACATAGCTTAAGGAAAGCTTGGAGGCCGGAATGAAGCCCCGAAGTCCTTCCACATAGGCGATAACGCCGGCATTTACCACGCCGCCTACCTTTACATTGAGAACGGTTTCATTTTCCAGATATTCGGCAACTTTTTTCCAGGCCAGCTCTGCTGCGGCAGCCTTTCTGGACAGGAGAATGTGTCCCTGGCCGTCATCGGGGCGCAGCACGGTGGCTGTCACCTCTTCTCCAAGCTGCACGTCGTTTTTGATGGAAAAAGCCGGGTCTTCGGAATAATCCTCCAGGCGGATAATGCCCTCGGTGTAATATTTCAGATCCAGAGTTACCTCTGTCTCGGATACGCCGATGACGGTTCCCGTCAGAACATCTCCTTCCTGAACCTTCCGGAAGGAGGCCTCCAGCTCGGTTGCGTAGTCATCCATAGTCAGTTTTTCTTCCATAATCGTTTACCTCTCTTTACTTAAATATGATTATCACACGTGTCCGGTATCCGATGTCAGAAAACCGACAGGGATGTCCGTTCGTGGAGGATTCAAATTTTGCGAAGTCCCTCCTGAAACAGGAGCCTTCGGAAGATATGCTTGTAGTCCTTAAGACGCAGGAAGCGGTAAATTCCCTTTTTCTGCGCCAGACGGAACAGGTCCATGACCAGTAAAACGTATTCCAGATAGAAACGGAACAGGCTCAGATGCACCGGAGGCACTACCAGGTGCATAAAGTCCCATTTTTCCGGATCCTTTGTGAGCAGCCGCTTTTCGTACTGCCGGTAGAGGCCGGTGCCGGGAATGGGGGTGAAGATGGAGATTCCCGTATAGGCAAGGTCCATACTGTGAATAAACCGGCGCAGATTCCGGAAATCCTTCCGGCGAAAACGGATATCCACAATAAACAGGCCCACCGGATGGATGGACAGCTCCCTTAGGAGGCGGATGCAGGCGCAGTTGACGTTCAGGGAGGTTCCCTTGGCATAGCTACTGAGCTGCCGGTTGCTGACGGCCTCCAGTCCGACCATCACATATTTAAGGCCGATATCGGCTAAAGCTTCCATAAGAGCTCTGTTTTCCGTGATAAAATCGGCTCTTCCGTAGCAGATAAAGGTTTTGTGGATGTTGTGGCTGCGGATGAGAGAAACAAATTCCCAAAGCCGGTCCGTATCATAGAGGAAATCGTCGTCCACAATCTGGATGTTGGGGCTTGTGATTCCTAAAATCTCCTTTATGACCAGAGAGAGATCCCTCTGATAATACCTGCCCTGATTCAGGGTCCTTCCGTAGCAGAAGGAACAGTGGTGCGGGCAGGAGGAGCTGGTCTTTAACAGGGCCAACGGATGAACGTCCAAGTAACGGTATTGGGACAGATTGCGCTCCAGATGACTCCGATCGGGAATGGGCAGCCGATTGATGTCAAAGGCCTCTATGGGATTTAGTTTCCATCCCTCACAGGTATCATAGCAGAGACCGTCAATATTTTCAAAGGGTTTTTGCTTTAATAGGTCCAAAATTGCATAGATATTGTCAGAACGGCAGATGAAATCTATATAGGGCTCAAAAAAGCGCTCTGCATTTTGCTGGGCATGAGAGCCTCCCACCAGGGTGAGGATGCCGGCGTCAAATGCCTTGGCCCGCTTTGCATAGTCCTTGATTTTGTTTTCCTGTGTGATATATCCGGTTATGGCTACGGCACTGGGGCGGTATTCCAAAAGCAGCTCTTCAAAGGTGTGAGGATCCACAGCGGCCTCATAGAGGTAGCAGGGGATCCCGGCCTCCCGGAGCATGGCCGAGATATACTCCAGCTCCAGGGGCTCCGTACGGAGGGCCATATCCAGGGAAAAGCCATTGTCCACAGCTTCCGGTTTAACAAGTAGTATCATCATTTTTGCAGTCATTTGAAAAAAAGTTCGTTTGTATCTCTATTATATGGTAAAATGAATCAGAAAGCAATGACTATAGGAGTGGAAAATCAAATGAAATATTTATATATCCTGCTTTTATACCTTCCCTCCGGCTTTGGGAGGCTGACTCAGCGGATGACCCATTACAAATATACCCATGTGGCCCTGTCGCTGGACGATCGCTATGAGCATTTTTATGCATTTTCCAGACTGAGGGCCAAGACGCCGCCTATCTCCGGGTATATTGAAGAAAAACGGATTTATTATACTCTGGGGGAAAATGTCCCCATTTATACGAAGATTTTTAAGGTGTCCGTCACAGAGGAGGGATACCGGCGGATGAAGCGGTGGCTGGCAAAGGTCCGCCGGGATCCGGAGATTATGTACAATCTCATCAATATGCTGCTGTTGCCCTGGTTTGGCGGACATCCTGTTTACAAGGCTTATAATTGCGGGGAATTTATTGCGAAGGCTCTTTCGCAGGCCGGGATTCGGCTTGATATGCCTTATTATAAGTACATGCCCAGGGATTTTAACCGACTTCTTGGGAGGTATGCGATTTTTGAGGGAACCCTGGACAACCAGGGGAAGGAAGGGCTGGAGGATGATTTCTTCCGGGAGACAGGTCGATGGGAGTATGTGTGTAAGACGGCTTATATTGTGAGGGAGCTTTTGTACCGGCAGCTGACCGGACATGTCTCCAGGGGCTTTCGGCCGGAGAAGGTGCGGTTTGTGTGTGAAGGGTGCAGAACTGGAATAGGAGTGAAAAGATGAACAAGGTTGAGGTTAGAAATGTAGTGATTGGCGAGGGGATGCCTAAGATTTGTGCGCCTGTTGTGGGGCGTGACAAGGAGGAGATTTTGCTTCAGGTGAGGGAGCTTTGTAAAGCAGGTCCGGATCTGGCGGAGTGGCGGGCTGACTGGTTCGAAGGAGCGGGGGACAAGGAGCAGCTTCGGGAAATGCTGGGGCTTTTGCGTAAGGAGCTTGGGGATCTGCCTTTGCTTGTGACCTTCCGTACGAAGCAGGAGGGCGGTGAGCAGGAGATCTCTGCGGAGGATTATGAAGAGTTCCTTGGAGAGGTTCTTGCCTCGGGACAGGCGGATTTGGTGGATGTGGAGCTGTTCATGGGAACGGAGCTTCTGGAGCGGATGGCAGAGAGGGCTCATGAGCGAGGGGTGAAGGTTGTAGCGTCCAGCCATGATTTTGAGAAAACGCCCAATGTGGGGGAGATGGTTGATCGGCTCCGCATCATGCAGAAGGTGGGGGCGGATCTTCTGAAGATTGCGGTGATGCCCCGGGACCCGGGGGATGTGCTGACCCTTCTGGCGGCAACTTGGCAGATGAGGGAGTGCTATGCCACCCAGCCGGTGATTGCCATGGCTATGGGAGGAAAGGGGGTCATCAGCCGGCTGGCCGGGGAGATATTCGGCTCGGCCCTGACCTTTGGGTCTGTGGGGAGGGCCTCCGCGCCGGGGCAGGTGGAGGTGGAACAGCTTCGGGAAGTGCTGGGGCTGCTGCATGAGAATCTGTGAGACAAATACAACTTAAAGATTAAGCCGCATAAATTATAATAATGATATTTTTTATGGAAAATGCGGGGAGTCTTATGGAAAATGCCAAGCTTGAAAATATGCTGAACCTGGCCCTAAGCGCTACACAGCGGGAGCGGGAAAAATCTTTGAATCTGGATGTGGGCTATGATCGGGAGGAGCAGACCTGGGAGCTGATTGTGAAGTACCACGGAGACTTAAGCCCTCTTGCAGCAGAGGGGATAGGGGTGGTGGAGCTGATGAATGAATATGCGATTTTAACGGTTCCCGAGTCCCTGATTGAGCGTCTGGCAGACGTGGTGGAAATTGAATATATTGAAAAACCAAAGAGGCTGTTTTTCTCTGTGAATCAGGGAAAGGCGGCCTCCTGTATTACGGGGGTGCAGAATGCAAGGTATGATTTGTTCGGGGACGGGGTTTTGATCGCTGTCCTGGACAGCGGCGTGGACTTTGCCCATCCGGATTTCCGAAATGAGGACGGAAGCAGCCGGATTTTGGCTCTGTGGGATCAGACGATTCCCGGAAATCCTCCTGCGGGCTATTTGATTGGTACGGAATATACAAAGGCCCAGATTGATGAGGCGCTGAAGGAATACGATGCCGGCAGGGGAAGAGGACTTGTGCCAAGTGTGGATACCAGTGGTCACGGTACCAGAGTTCTGGGGATTGCGGCGGGAAACGGAAGAGCCAGCAACGGACGATACAGGGGTGTGGCCAGCCGCAGCCCGATTCTGGTAGTGAAGCTTGGCATTCCGAAGGCAGAAAGCTTTCCCAGGACAACGGAGCTCATGCAAGGACTTGACTTTTGTCTTCGAAAGGCTATGGAATTTGCGCTTCCGGTGGCGGTGAATATCAGCTTTGGCAATACCTATGGAGCCCACAACGGCACCTCTCTTCTGGAGACTTATATCTCGGATATGGCGAATATCTGGAAGTCTGTGATTTGCATCGGAACGGGAAATGAGGGGTATGCGGCCGGACATACGGCGGGGCGGATGGAGGAGGGAAGACAGACAGAGATCCCACTGGCTGTGGGAGAGTATGAGGCGGCTTTGAATGTGCAGATTTGGAAATCTTATCTGGATGAGGCGGATATTATGCTGACGAGTCCGGGAGGCAGGCGCGTAGGACCTATTCAAAGTATTCTGGGGCCGCAGCGGTTTACGATAGAGAATACGGAGATTCTTTTGTATTATGGAGAGCCTACTCCCTACAGCTCTTCCCAGGAGATTTACGTGGAATTTCTGCCGAAGGGAGATTATATTGATTCCGGGATTTGGACCTTTACCCTGATTCCGGGGCAGATACGGGATGGAAGGTATCAGCTTTGGCTGCCCAGCAGCGCGGCGGTGAATGGGGCGACCCGATTCCTGTATCCTACGCCGGTGGGGACTCTTACCATTCCCTCCACGGCAAGGAAGATTATTGCGGTGGGGGCTTATAACAGTCGGACGCTGACGTATGCGGATTTTTCCGGGCGGGGGACGGATGAAGGGGAAAGCAGGAATAAGCCGGATTTGGTGGCGCCGGGGGTGGATATTATGACGACGGCGCCCGGTGGAGGGTACGCGGAGGCGACGGGGACTTCCTTTGCCACGCCCTTTGTGACGGGAGCGGCGGCACTTTTGATGGAGTGGGGGATTGTGGATGGGAATGATGCGTATTTGTATGGGGAGAAGGTGAAGGCTTATCTGCAGAAGGGAGCCCGGGCTTTGCCGGCGTTTGAGGAGTATCCGAATCCGGTTGTGGGGTATGGGTCGATTTGTGTCGAAAATAGTCTGCCGGGGTAGAATGGAGTAGTTTTTGGGGATAATATGCGCTTTATTTTGTGATGTATGGTGTCGAATAAAGTGCTTATTATAGGTTAATTCAGGATAAATCGAATG
>JAAVZL010000032.1 GCA_022791635.1 Lachnospiraceae bacterium | reverse complement strand
GGCGTAAAGCGCTATCTAAAGTCTCATTCTCTTTTACGATTACATTCGACATAGTATCACACCTAACCTCCCTCCAGTTGTATATTGTGCATGAGACACAACTGTCTGGGTTCTTCTTACTGCACAAATAAGATTATAGGTGTTTGTGAAGATTCTGTCAACACCTTTTCTCGTTTTCTTGGAAAAATATAACCATATTTTGTCATAATCCCGTGATTCTGCCTAAAAGTCCGGCAGAGAATGCTCGTAAAAGACGGTTTTCCTCTTTCCCGGCTCATGGATTCCTACCAGAAAGACCAATCCTTCCTTTGGAACCCCTCTCCAAACTCATACACAAGGGTCATCTCCTCCGCATCCTCCTGATAGCTGTGACCAGTGGGCCCAAACCGGGCTGCGCCCTCTGCATCTGTCATTACGGTCAAAATATCCCAGTGCTCTTTATCAATTCCGGTAAGCCGAAGCCGCAAGGCATCGGGAAAAAGAACAGCGCTTTCAATCATGGCTCTGGAACTTATCTCCTCAAGCTTCAGATTCCATACAAGCTCTTTTCCTTCTAAAGGAGAGGGTGTAAATGTATAGGAAAGCCCGTCTATCTCTATCAAAAGCGGATATTCCTCTTCCTCATAGGTAAAGGAAATCACAACCGTCTCCCTCTGTCCCTCCTCTCCATCGAACCAAGAAGCAACCCCAGACTTCCCTATGCCATCCAAACTTGACACCTCCTGTCCAGGGAACCTCCCCAAAATCCTCCCTAAGTTCAAAAGGAAGGGCTTCCCCTGTACGTTCCTCAATTTTCTGAAAATACAACGTATAGGCAGGAGACCCATTCTTAACCCTTACAAGCTCCAAAAGCCGAGGAAATCCCGGTAAACACAGGACGCCCTACCGACAGCCTCTATAAAGCCGTAGAGTAATCCTCCCGAATTTCTCCACCCATATTCTCCAAAACAGCCTCATCACAGGCCGTCTCCATATCATAGGACATCAGATAAAAAGCCACCCATACAAAGGGAGTTTTCAATCCCTCCACACTCCAAACCCCAGGCTCCTCCAGATGTCCGCTTCTGAAAAGCCCTCCATCTCCTCATAGGAAACAGCCGCTTCCCCTGCACTCCCCCATCCGTCCGCACCTGCTTCCCCAAAAACAAAATCCTCTATCTATACAGCATAACCTTCCGGAAGCAAGCCAAACTCCGCCGGCAAAGACAAAGGACAAACCAGCCGCAACAACACAGCCACCCAGAGGATGATCCCCATATATTTACGCGGTATCCCCTTAAGACCCAGGCGCACCACCAAAACCACCAGAATCACCCAGGAAGCCTCAAGACTCATTTCCAATACCCTTTGAAACAACACCGTCATCCCCTCCCTGCAAAGCTTCACCAACTCGCCAGAAGGAATCGGCTCCCTCTCCCAAATCAGCTCCGCAAACCTAAGCTCCATAGGCCCCAGTCCATAAGTCTCCATGATACCCTCCTTAATCAGCACATATGATTCTTGCTTATGTATATTCCTACAGCTCCATAAGTCTACATATTGTAAACCTTCTTTTTGGTTTATAGTATGTAGACCACTATGTCAAGAAAAATCTTTACCGCATTCTACTTCCTCCCGTCCAACAGCGGAGTCGCCCCAAAGCAGGACTGCAGCCATTTCCGATATCCAGTGTCCGGCTGTTCGCGTACAGGCTGTCTGATATGGGCGAACATTACCTCGAAACACCTTCCGTTTCACTAAAACTTATAAAAGGTAATGTACGTCCAGAGCAGACAGAATGTACACGAACCGTCCGAACACCGGATATGGAAATGGCTGCAGTCCTGCTTTGGGGCGACTCCGCCCCCCCTTCCCCCTCAATTCAATTTTTATTTCACCTGCTGTTCCAACACCTCCGCCACCATTTCAATCGCCGCATCCATCCCTTCCGGATTCTTACCGCCGGCCTGAGCCATCCCCGGCCTTCCGCCTCCGCCTCCGCCTACAAGACCCGCAATGGCCTTAATCAAATTACCGGCATGAGCCCCCTTCTTCCGAGCCCCATCCGTAGCCGTAGCCATCAAGCTCACCTTACCCTCCTTAGCAGAAGCCAGAACCACAATTCCCTCTCCCAGCTTCTCCTTCAGCTGATCGCCAAGCTCCCTCAAACCATTCATATCCACATTCTCCAGCTTGGCCGCAAGAAGCTTCACGCCTCCGATCTCCTTCACCTTCCCCATCACATCTCCAAGGGCATCCTTCGCAAGCCTGCTCTTCAAAGCATCATTCTCACCCCGAAGCTCCTTAATCTCAGCCTGTAAATGCTCAATCCGCTCCGTAAGCTTCGCCGGTATAGTCTTTGCCGCATGGGCAGCCTCCAAAAGCCTCTCCTCAAGCTCCCGGTAATAAACAAACACACCGTCCCCGGTAAGCGCCTCAATCCGGCGCACCCCTGCTGCAATACCAGCCTCAGACACAATCTTGAAGGCCGTAATCACGCCCGTATTTGCCACATGAGTACCCCCACAGAGCTCCTTAGAGAAGTCACCCATGGATACCACCCGCACGTCCTCCTCATATTTCTCCCCAAAGAGAGCCATAGCCCCCGTCTTCTTGGCCTCCTCAAGATTCATCACCTCAGTCACCACCGGAAGCGCCGCCTGAATCTCCTGATTTACCAAATCCTCTGTCTTCTGAATCTCCTCCGCCGTCATAGCCTCAAAATGAGAAAAGTCAAACCGCAGACGCTCCGGCGTCACCAGAGAACCCTTCTGCTCCACATGACTGCCCAGCACCGTCTTTAACGCCTTCTGAAGCAAATGCGTAGCGCTGTGATTCTTACAGGTAGCAACACGTCCCCTGTCACACACCTCAAGAACCGTCTTATCCCCTACTTTAAGCATCCCCTTCGTCATGCGCCCCACATGGCCAACCTTGCCGCCTAAGAGCTTAATCGTATCCTGCACCTCAAACTCGCCCTCTGCCGTGCGAATCACTCCCGTATCACCCTGCTGACCACCCATAGTGGCATAGAAAGGCGTCTTCTCCACAAAAATCGTCCCGCTCTCTCCCTCAGTCAGAGCCTCCACAAGCTCACTCTTTGTGGTGAGAACCGTAATGTCCGACTCCCCGGACAGCCTATCATACCCCACGAATTCCGTAGTTACACTTGCATCAATCTCATCATAAACCGTAGCATCGGCGCCCATATAGTTGGTCACGGCCCGGGCCTCCCTGGCCTTCACCCTCTGCTCCTCCATGGAAGCCTTAAAGCCCTCCTCATCAATCGAAAACCCTTTTTCCTCCAGAATCTCCCTGGTCAGATCCACCGGAAATCCATAAGTATCATAAAGCTTAAAAGTATTCTCCCCGGAAAGAACCTTCGTCCCCTCCTTCTCCATCTGAGCCTCCAGATCCGCCAGAATACTCAAGCCCTGGTCAATCGTCTTATTAAACTTCTCTTCCTCCTGGGTGAGAACCTTAAAGATAAAACTCTTCTTCTCCTCCAGCTCCGGATACCCGTCCTTAGAGCCCTCAATCACCGTCTCACTTAAGCGGGCCAGAAACTTTCCTTCTATACCCAAAAGACGTCCGTGACGGGCCGCCCGGCGTATGAGACGGCGAAGCACATAACCCCGGCCCTCATTGGTCGGCATAATGCCGTCGGAAATCATAAAAGTAGCCGAACGAATATGATCCGTAATCAGGCGAATAGACACATCCTGATCCTCATTCTTTTTATATTCCACCCGGGCAAGCTCACACACTTTATCCCGCAGCGCCCGGACCGTATCCACATCAAAAATGGAATCCACATCCTGGACCACAGAAGCCAGCCTCTCAAGCCCCATGCCCGTATCAATGTTTTTCTGCTCCAGCTCCGTATAGTGATTATTGCCGTCATTGTCAAACTGCGTAAATACGTCGTTCCAGATCTCCATATACCGATCACAGTCACAGCCTACCGTACAATCCGGCTTGCCACAGCCATACTTCTCTCCCCGATCATAGTAAACCTCCGAACAGGGACCGCAGGGACCTGCGCCGTGCTCCCAGAAATTGTCCTCCTTGCCAAAGCGGAAAATCCGCTCCGCCGGAATCCCAATCTCCTTATTCCAGATATCAAAAGCCTCGTCATCCTCCAGATAAACGGAAGGATACAGGCGGCTGGGATCCAGACCCACCACCTCCGTAAGAAATTCCCAGGTCCAGGTAATAGCCTCCCGCTTAAAATAATCCCCAAAGGAAAAATTTCCCAGCATCTCAAAAAAGGTGCCATGGCGGGCCGTCTTTCCTACGTTCTCAATGTCGCCCGTGCGGATACACTTCTGGCAGGTCGTCACCCGTCTTCTGGGCGGAATCTCCGCTCCGGTAAAATAAGGCTTTAAAGGCGCCATACCGGAATTAATCAGCAGCAGACTCTTATCATTGTGCGGAATCAAAGAAAAGCTCTTCATGGCCAAATGGCCCTTACTCTCAAAAAACTCCAAAAACATCTTACGAAGCTCGTTTACTCCATATGGTTTCATTTGTTCCCTCCTGGGCCCGCCTTATAGGAAATCCTTGGGCCATATCATTTTCCAAATCTTGCTGGGCCTCTTTGGCCCGATAACTATAAATTATAAAGAACTTTTGAATGCTTGTCAATGTTGCGACCAAAACAAAGTTCTCCCTCAAACACTCACAAATGTGTGATTTTTCTACAATCCGTCCCCATTGCCCATTTTCATTTTCCCTCCGGCTTCTTATAATCGGCCTTAAGCTTCAGCCCGCCAATTCCCCAAAACACTTACAAAGGAGCATCCACAGCCATGAAACCTTCCCTCCTCTCCAAGAAAGCAGTCCGAAGCGGATTGCTTCTTTTTTTCTTCCTTTTTATGATTTTTCACTGCCCCATGGGAGGGCCCAAAGGCATCCATATGGATATCGATTACATCACAGAAGGAAGCCCCATTCCCCTTACATCCTCCCGCATCTACCCCTCCCAGGTAACGTCCTGTGTATGGTATGTGGGAGATAAGGAAGTCCTGCGCTCTCAAAAACTAATCTCCTACACCCCTTCCCCAGAAGATCAAGAGCATATGATCCGAGTACGTATCACTCTGAAAAACAAAGCCGTCTACGAAGACTCCCTCTATTTCAGCATTCTTCCTGTCCTCTATCTGGAAAGCGATACCGCCTACCAAAACGTCACACAGGAAGAGGACGCCCCTGTATCCTTAAAGCTTGCCGCAGACAGCGAATACCCTCCCACACAGCAATATACCGGCTTTGGCCAAATCCACCTGCGGGGCCATTCCACCCGCACCTTCCCCAAGCGTCCCTTTAAGCTGAAACTCGAAGAAAAGGCCTCTCTTCTGGGCCTTGGCGAGTCCAAACACTGGGTCCTTCTGGCCAACGCCATCGATCCCACCCTCATCCGAAACCAGCTCGTGTACGATCTTTCCGGAGCGCTCGGGGCCTCCTGCCAAATGCACTCCAAACAGGTCACCCTCATCTACAACGGAGAATACCAGGGCGTCTATCAGCTCTGCCAGCAAGTGCGCATCGAAAAAAGCAGCATAAACGTCTATAACTGGGAAGATACAGCAAAGGAAGCGTCAGAGCTTCTCGCCTCTCACCTGGCGGCCCAAAATCAAATCTTCCGAAACGAACAGCCCGCCTTTCAATACATCATGGAACTGGACTTAAAAGCAGATCTATCCTGGCTGGAAACTCACACCTTCACCTTCTCCTCCCTGGCCTCCATCAACGAGCGAGACGGGCGGAACCTTCCCACCACCTACAACCTGGAAGACTTCCTTGATTTTGACTGTCTTCCAGAAGCCACCGGCGGCGTTCTCCTAGAAATGGACTGCTTCAGTCAGGAAGAAGCCTCCCTAAAGACAAACTACCTGCTCCCTTTCTATTTTAATAAACCCATAGGCGGAGCCTCCTATGAAGCGCTTTCCTCCTCCATCCAGGAGACCCTCCAGGCCCTGGAATATGCTTTCCACGACACCGATTTTACCTACCACAATGCCTCCCGCCATTATCGAACCAAACGTATCGGAGTCTTTGACTGGGAAACCTTTACACGGACAGGTGTAACCTACGCCCCTGCAGATTTTGACTCCGCCCGACTGGATGGCGCTCACTACTCCGAGCTGATTGATTTCGACTCCCTCCTCAACAACTTTCTGCTCTGCGAATTTACCGTCAACTGGGACGGCATGAAAAACAGCGTCTATCTCTATAAGGATATTGAAGGCCCCTTTTACCTAAGTCCCGCCTGGGATTACGACTGGGCCTTTGGAAACGGCTGCTGCGACACCAACACCTGGAATCCGGAAATCTGGCAGACCACCGACGAATACTTCTCCAACGAAGAATACTACCAAACCGTCCAATGGAACCGATATCTCATTCGCGATCCCTATTTCCTGACCTGCCTCTACGAAGCCTACTGGGAGGCAAGAAAAGGACCCTTTGAGGAACTTATCCGCGACGAAGGAACCATCGACCAGTATGCAAAAACACTCAAGCCTGCCGCCGACGCCAACGACAACCGCTGGAACGGCTGCCTGGGAAATTTTGAAGGCCAGCGCTTTGACGAAGGCATTGCCACACTAAAAGAATTCATCCGTCTGCGCCTTACCTGGCTAGACGAGCAATTCACCTCCATAGATACCCTCTGCCAATCCCTAGGCTACTATGTCCCCTCCGATACCCTCCTTATCGAGCCTGCAGAAACCGATTTTCAAAGAGGAATCACCCGAATAACCGTTCACACCTCCTGCCCCGACTACACCTACATCTCCTTCCAAGTAAATGGAACCCACTTTTACACAGCAAAAGTAACGAACGAAACCGCCGTCCTCCTCCTCCCCAACCAGGATCTGCAAAACGCCCACGGCTCCCTAAGCACCATCCAGGTAAGGGCTCTGAATGAACAAGGCACTTACATCATCAACCCAGAAGGAACCATCCCCGGAGATTACTCCAACGCCATCTCCAACTATATCACCTTCAAGCCGTAGCAAAATAAGCCATCAGACATTTCCGATATCCAGTGTCCGGCTGTTCACGTACATTCTGTCTGATAGGAACGAACATTGACCAAGAAAATCTAAACCCTAAAAAATCCAAAAAAGGGCAATGTACGTTACTAGCAGACAGAATGTACGCGAACCGTCCGAACCGTTGTGATAAGGAGGGACCCGCAAGGCGGGAGGATTCCTTATTACTGGGGATATGGAAATGGCTGATGGCTTATTTTGCGGCAACCCTATAGCCGCCCTACTCCCCCGCAAAAATCCGCGCAATCGGCGAATCCGCAGGAAGAATCAACGTCTTCTCATTACTCCCCTTCAAGCTCTCCTTAGCCGCATCCAAACTCCGCACAAAAGCATAAAAATCACTCCTAGTCTCATCCGCATAAGCATCCGAGAGAATCCGCATATACTCCGCCTCCCCCTCTGCAATCAGCTGCTCCGCCTGAGCATTCGCCTCAGAGAGCATAATAGAAACCTCCTTATCCGTGGTATTCTGAATCATCTGCGCCTGAGAAGCGCCCTCCGCCGTATACTGCGCCGCAATATTCTCCCGCTCCGAAATCATACGGGTATAAACAGCCTGCTTATTGTCATCCGGCAAATCCAGCTTCTTAACCTCCACCGCCAAAATCGTAATACCATACTGCTGATAATTATCCCCAATACTATCCATAATCTCCTCAGTAAGAGACTTAATCTCCACCACCTCGGTCTTCTCCTCCAAAATCAGATCATTCGACTCAATATCCTCCCCTGCATCAGCAGCCGTAACCGTCATCTTCCCGTCGCGGCTCTTAATGATCTCATCCTGCGTCATATTAGAAACCGTATTCTTAGTAGCATTATAAACAATCGCATTAATCCGATTCTCCGCATTATAAATAGAGTTTGCCAGCGTCTGAGTAAACTTCAACGGATCCTCCACCCTCCACAGCACATAGCTGTCCACAATCATAGACTTTTTATCCGAGGTAATCACATCCGAAGCCGGCAGGTCATAAATGAGAATCTCCTTAGGAACCGTATCCACAGACTGAATAAAAGGCACCTTAAAGGTCAGCCCAGAGGCAGAAACCACCCGCTGCACCTTTCCAAACTGCCGGATTAACTTATACTCATTCTCCCGACAAATCACAATACTATTTCCCAAAAGCAGAAGAAGCACAAGAGCCAACAAATACTTCCCTACCCTTCCCGCTTTTTTCATCTTACTCATCACCGGTACCCTCCTCTCCCAAAGCGCCTGCCTGACTGCTCTGCGCCTCTGTTCCCGTACCCATATTCGTACTAAAGGGCTCCAACGGCAAAAGCTGCTGAATCTGTCCGCCCTCTCCGCCCTGAATAATAATCTTCATATCCGGCATCACATCCTCCATAGTCTCATAGAACATCCTCTGCTTGGTAATGGTCGGATACTTAATATACTCCTCATACATAGAATTAAAACGCGCCACCTGCCCCTCCGCCTCATTAATGCGGCTCTCCTTCTGAGCCTGGGCATCCTGCACAATCCTATCCGCCTCCGCCTTAGCCTCCGGAATCTGCTCATTCCGATATTTATTGGCATTATTAAGGGCAGTCTCCTTCCCCTGCTTAGCCGTCTCCACCTCCTTAAAGGCCGTGATCACCTCCGTAGTAGGAGGCTGTGCATCCTGAATGCTGATATTTACCAGCTGAATCCCAATATCATAGACCTCCAGCTTATCCATAATCATCTGCTTTATATTGGCCTGAATCTCATTCTTTCCCGTAGTCAGCACCGAATCCACCCCGTAAGATCCAATAGTAGTACGGATACAATTCTGAGCAATGTTATCAAGAATCGCCACAGGATCCTCGGAAGCATAGAGAGCCTTCACCGGATCCGAAATCCGATACTCCGCATAAAAATCCACCCGGATAAAATTGTAATCCGAGGTGATCATCATAGCATCATCCGTATAATTCTCCTCCTCATCATAGCCCACAGTCAATCCCTGAATAGTCGTATTTACCTTGGTTACCGTCTGAATAAAGGGAATTTTAAAATGAAGCCCCGGCTCCGTCACAGCCCTTGGCTGGCCAAAGGTGCAGACCACTGCCTGCTGCTCCTCCTGAATGGTAAACCAGCAGGAATTCGCCAGTACCAGCGCCAGCGCCGCCAGCACCACAGCTGTGGAAATGTGTCTTATTTTCTTTAGATTTGCCTTAGGCCTTCCCTGGGCCTTTCCGCTCTCGGGATCTACCTCCCGAAAATTTTTTCCAAATTGGAACATCGCTCGTCCTTTCTTTTTGTGTGTCCGAGTCTCCTCTATGCCAGAGACCCATTCCTGCAGTTCCTTATGTACCCTCAATACCCAAGGGGATACTACAGCATTATAACAAAATTTTTCCCTTTTGTACACCGGCCCTTATCATTGACATTCAACGAATTTCATATTACCATATTTCTTGAGCTTTTCATTTTACAAAGGAGTGTTTCGCCATGACAAAGGATTTGACCCGCGGTCCCATTACAAAAACCATGCTGCTGTTTGCGGTTCCCATGATTCTTGGAAATCTTCTGCAGCAGCTTTATAATGTAGCGGATACCCTGATTGTGGGACAATTCCTGGGACCGGACGCCCTGGCGGCCGTAGGCTCCTCCTACACCCTTATGACCTTTTTAACCTCCATTCTCCTGGGCTTATGCATGGGCAGCGGCGCCGTCTTTTCCATCCGCTGCGGAGAGCAGAATCAGGAAGGCCTAAAGAACAGCATCGTTCACTCCTTTGTGATGATTGCAGTCTTATCTCTGATTCTGAATATTGCTGTCTTTCTCTTTCTCGATCCCATCCTGCATTTCCTTAAGGTACCCGAGAGCATCTACCACATGATGCGCTCCTACCTGTGGATTATTTTTTACGGAATTACCGCCACCTTTTTCTACAATTTTTTCGCCTCTCTTCTGCGGGCCGTAGGAAATTCCGTTACCCCGCTTATCTTTCTCGGCGTCTGCGCCCTGTTAAATATCGGTCTGGATCTCCTGTTTGTAATTCAATTTCACTGGGGCGTCGCCGGCGCTGCGGCCGCCACGGTGATTGCCCAGTACGTATCCGGCCTGGGGCTTTTTGCCTACACCCTCCTGTTCTTTCCGGAATTTCGCTTTTCTCTGAAAGGCATTCGCCTGAAAAAGGAGGTTTTTTCCGAGATTGCACGCTTTTCCTCCCTCACCTGTCTGCAGCAGTCGGTGATGAACCTGGGAATTCTCATGGTCCAGGGTCTGGTCAACAGCTTTGGCCCGGCAGTCATGGCTGCCTTTGCCGCCGGAGTGAAAATTGATTCCTTCGCCTATATGCCCGTGCAGGATTTCGGCAATGCCTTTTCCACCTTTACCGCTCAGAACTTCGGAGCCAAAGAATCAAAGCGCATCCGCTCAGGCATGAAAAGCGCCGTCTGCTGCTCCATCCTGTTCTGTCTGGTCATAAGCTTCTGCGTCTTTGCCTTTGCCCGGCCCTTGATGCTGCTTTTTGTAAAGCCCACAGAGACAGAAATTCTCTCCATCGGCATCCGCTATCTGCATATTGAGGGAGCCTTTTACTTTGGAATCGGCTGCCTGTTTCTTCTCTACGGCTTCTACCGGGCCGTGGACCGCCCCGGCATGTCGGTGGTGCTGACCGGGATCTCTTTGGGCACCCGAGTACTTTTAGCCCACATTCTGTCCGGCATTCCGGCTATCGGAGTCGTGGGCATCTGGTGGTCTGTGCCCATTGGGTGGATTCTGGCGGATATTGTGGGGTTTGGGTATCTATTGCGAATGCGGCGATCCATACTCTAAATGGATAGGTCTTGCAAATCATTGTAAAGCAAAGGCAAAAGAAGTTACAATAAAACCCGTTTCTTGAAATCTGCCTTGTTTCTCTCAAAAAAGCTATTATCTAACGCATCTCCCCCAAAAATAATAAAATTTTTATAGAGTTTCAAAACTTTTCCCAGCGTCACGACAATATATCCATGCAAGGGTAAATCTTTGCAGGCCGGCTTGAAAAGAAGAGAGGGGATGGCTGCTATGAATAAGGATGAATTCGATCAGTTTGTCCTGGAGTTTGGAAAGGATATTCTGCGTTTCTGCCGGATGACGGCCCAGGATGCGGAAAATGGGGATGAACTGTATCAGGACACCATGCTCAAGCTGCTGGAGAAAAGGAAACGGCTCGGCTCCTCGGAGAACACAAAGAGCTACGCCCTATCCGCTTCCATTTATCTCTGGAAGAACAAAAAGAAAAAATACGCAAACAGAATGCGGCTGGTTCCCATGGGCAGCATCGACGAGATGACCGATGAGGGATATGAAATCTCCGATCCGGCCAGGGAAGAATCACCGGAACAGATTGTATTGCAGCAAAATGAAATCTCGATGGTTCAGGGATTCATAGCCTCCCTGCCTGAGAAGTACCGGCTGCCAATCTATCTGTATTATTCGGCGGACATGCGGATCAAAGAAATATCCGAGATTCTCGGACTGCCGGAGGGAACCGTAAAAAGCCGTATGCGGGAAGCAAAAAAGCAGTTAAAGGAAAAATTGGAGGAGATAGGATATGACAGATGAAAAATTGGATCAAATCTTAAAGCAGGCCCTTGCTCCTGAAATAAGTGACAGTGAAATTCGAGTGCGTACAAGGAGGACGGGTAACATGAAAAAATTTGTGAAAACAGGGAAAATAGCAGCTGCAGCAGCGGCGGCGGCCGTTATCGGCGTGGGCGGACTGGGGCAACTGAATCCGGTGCTTGCGGCAAAGCTTCCGCTGATCGGAAAAATCTTCGAGCAGGTTGCAGAGGACGCCACCTATTCCGGTGATTACGCGGACAAGAAAACGGTCCTGACCAATGAGGACCCTGCAGGCAACCTGGACACCTCGGATTATTCCGTATCGGATCAGGGCGTCACCCTGACCGCATCCGAAGTCTACTGCGACGGGTATTCCATCTTCCTTACGGTAAATATCCAGGCGGAGGACGAAGATTTTACACACATTCCGGAGCATTATACAGGTACAAATGCGACAGACAGCCGGACAGCCGCCGGATTTTATATCGACGGAACATGGAGTGTTGACGAAAGCTCAGGGGAGCGGCTCGAAAACACCTTTGAGGGCCAGGTCATGGACAGCCATACATTTGCCGGTATGCTGAAAGTGGATCTTACAGAGAAAGCAGCAGGCAACGGCCGCCTCAGCTTAAATATAAGCGGTCTTGGCTATGACGACGACCGGATGCTTGACAGCGAAGAAATATCCGCATCCCACCAGATGGAGGGAAGCTGGAATCTTGCCCTCCCGTTTGAGGTAAACGAGACAGACGTAAAGACCATTGCGGTGGGGGAGAAAAACGGAAACATTACCTTAGATGACGTGGTGATCTCTCCGTATCAGGTGATCGTCCACGCCACAACGCCGGGTGAGCCAAGAGAGCTGACAGACGACAGACGGGAAAAGCTGCTCTCAAAGGACCCGGATATGACGGATGAGAAGATGCAGGAGCTGCTGGGATGGTCCTACGAGCCCTGCCAGACCATTTGCTTCAATCAGGATGGGGAAATGCTTTACTCCGATAGTGAAATGGCAGGCCGGGCCGGATTCGCGGTTCAGGGCAAGGAGATCAAAACCCTGCATATCTTCATTTTTGACAACCTGGATGACTGGGAGCAGATGGAGCGTGAGGGAATGAACAGCAGCGTTGCCGACAGAGCCGTTATCGCTAAGGAAGTCCATGTGGAGTGAGGGGAAAAAAGATTTTACAGGCCGGGGAATCGGATTGCTGTATCTATGTTGTGATATAGTTTGAATGGGGATGCCGCAAAATAAGACGAAATACGAATTGTCCTATTTTGCGGCATCCCCATTCAATGCTTTCGCCTTCGATACCCCTTTGCAGACACAAGAGCAATCACCAAAATGCCTGTGCACACACCATACAAAATCAAATTATCCGTGATCCTTCTGCCCGCATCACTCCTGTCAAAATTCATATTCTGCATACCGCCAGGCATCTCATCGGGCATGACATCCGGCATATCACCGGGCCTTTCATTCGGCATCCTTCCCCTACCCTGCTCCGGCGGCTGGGCTATAGCCTCCACCTTCTTTTCCTCCCCATTCCAGTCCTGCATCCGATCTCCCATACCCATACTGCCCATCACGCTCAAATCCAGGTGGGAGGCGTCAATCAGCGCATCCGAAGCTCTCTGCTCTTCCTCGGTGGAGGGAATCGTCCCCTCTATCTGCCCGCTTATGGACTGGCCGCGAAGCTGTACAGCCTCGTAAAAGGTATCCAATGCTTCCTCATATTCCTCATAAGTATAAAAAGCCGTGGGATCCTGTTCCACCAAGGAGTCAATCTGACTGCGCGTGCCTTGGTAAAACGCCTCGAACCCGCCTCCTTCAATGTATTCCTCCACAAGCTGCTTGAGATACTCGTAATACCTTGCGTGATACTCCTCGTTCTCCATCAGCGTATCAAAAAATTCCGTTCCGGAAAAGGCATGATCGATGGCGTCGTTGACCATTTGCGTCCCACTGTCGCTGCCGTTTCCGCCGTCCCTCTCTCTCATGCCTCCCATACCGCCCATGCCGCCAAAAGCAAGGTTGTAATCCCAGGGAAGAATATTAAGCCGGCCGTCGGATTCATACAGGTAATAATTGTGTGCCATCATTCCCGAGAGACTGTCCTCATTGACGGAAAAAACGTGAACAGCCATATATTTCAGGAGATTATCTACATCCATATAGGTTTCAAGATCCGTCCCTTCCGAAATATGTTTCAGCGCTTCTACTACACGTTTATGATCCGCTTCCGAAGTATCCGTCACCTCTCCTTCCCAGATCGTGGAATAACTGTCCGGGCTCTCATCTGTGTAATTCAGGTTTGCGCCATTGCCGCCCATAGAAAAACCGCCGGGGCTGCCTCCCTTCTCTCCCATATTCATACTGTCCGGCTTATAGAGTACACCGTTTTTGGTCCCGTAATTACGCAGAAGAAAGCTGTCCTCAACTGCTTCCAGTGCCAGATACAAGCCCCAGTATTCGCCGTTGACCGATATTTCCACATAACTATAAAGGGAAGCATCCGCACCCAGATATTGATACATATCGTAAACCAACGCCTCTTTCATACTGGTTGCATCGGCATAATGATTGTTCAGGATCAATTTGTCTAACCCGTAGCAGGTCCGACCGGACTCATACTGATCAAACTCCAGCTTCAGACTGTACCGGTCCGTATCCGGGTCGCCTGCAATGGATGTAAGGCTTGTGTTCCCTTTCGGGCGGATACCCACATGGTAAAACATTTCCCCATTGATTTCCACGTCACAGGCGTAGTAGGTTTCCGCCGTGGCATTGGCAAGCATATCCTCCCACTCTTCTTCGTCCATCACAAGATTGATGCGGAGGATTTCCTTTGTATTAAAGAGCTTGGACTCATATTCCATCCCAATGCCTGAACTACCAAAAACCTCCGTCATCTCTCCTGCAAAAACCATCCCAGCCAGGCACAGGCAGAGGGCGGCAACCATGAGCAGGGCGGCAATCTTGGGCATATGTTTCTGTGCAATCATAAACTGGCCCTCCGTTAAGACATATATTCGCCGTTGTAACTCACCAGGGTTGCGTTCTCCACTCCCGAAACGTCGTGAATCCGGTTGACGAATGCGGTGGCGGCGTCTTTTGTGCGAAGCTCTGCCGTCATTTCCATACCGGCCGCATTTACTGTCTTGGATTTTACGATGTAATGTTCCACGCTCTGCTTCAGAATCTGTAAAACGGCATCCTCTGCTTTCTCATTCTGTAAATTCAGCACAAGGATATAAGGGCAGTTGTGGATCTTTCGATTGGCAAACAGCAATAAAATGATACCAATGACCGCCGAGCCAATCATGGCCAGAGGGATCATGCCGGCTCCAATCACAATGCCTGCGGCCAGTGCCCAGAATAAAAATACTATCTCCACCGGCTCTTTGATTGCCGTTCGAAAACGGACAATGGACAGGGCACCCACCATGCCAAGAGACAGAACCACATTGGATGTAACCGCCATAATTACAAGTGTTGTTACAAGCGACAGTCCCACAAGCGTTAAGGCAAAGCCCTCGGAATACATAACGCCAATCAGGGTCTTTTTGTAAATAACGAAAATAAACAGGCCGATCACCAGGGCGGCCGCCAATCCTATTAAAGTATCAATCATTGAAAATTCCGTAACGCTCTCTAAAAAGCCGGATTTAAAAATATCATTAAAATTCATCTCTTTCTCCTATTCCAGTCCCGCAACACCTTGTACAGTACACCCGTAATAGAACAATTTTCAGCCACTTAAAAATGTGTCTGCAAATTGTTCTGTGCACTGTACATGGTGTTGCTGTTTTCCAGTTCCGCAATATTGCTGTTTTAAGTTCTTTCTCTATCCAAATCTACGACATGCCCCATATTTGGAATACGCCTGCTGCCGGATTCCCGGTGTCTGCAGAAGCATCTGAATCACCTCCGGCAGAAAAGCGTCGAATTTCACTTCCAAAATCATCTCCCCCGGATTGTCGGCCACGCCGATATCCGTCACGGCTTCTTCTAAAAATCCCCTGTGAAACAATGTGCTTCGAATATTTGAATCAAAGGTGACACGGACATTCCCGGCCGCATACACATAGGGCTCCCGCACATAGGAAACCAGAACCCTCGGCCGAAGCTGCTGACTCTTCATCTTGCAGTACAGCTCCCGTACCAGGCCGGAAGAATGATTTATCATCCCCCCGTATCCCCGGTCAGTATGGCCCTGCATTCCTCTTCCGTAAGCCTCGCATCCATTTTCATGCACAGACTGTTCCATTTCATCTTTTTCTCCAGTATAAGGAACGAAAAATTATCATTATAATAGCGGATGCGGAATTTCTCCCGCTTCTGCACACCGCTGATTTTTTCACGCAGGGCCTTGTCATACATATTGTCGAAATAAATACTCCGAATCAGATACCGCCCGTCCGCTTTCGCATGTTCGTCAGGCTTCATAACCGGACGCAGCCTTTGACGGATGGCATGGTAATCCCCAATGCCGATCTGATATTTCAGTTCATGACGGAATGTCTCATTCTTGTTATTCAACGCAAATTTACTCCTTTCGAAGAATCCGGGCTGAAATCATGATGAAATGAAATCATCTTAAAGCCTCCTTGTTTCTCTTTTATCGTACAGCATTGCGTCGATAACAATGAATTATCTGCAAAGCTGTACCAATTGATTTCCCATCTAAAATACCAGCAGAGCCTAAAGCCCACCTAAAGAAGCCTGTGAACAGATTGTGAAATAATCTTGTCAAAAATATTCACGTCCACCCACTTGATACTATTCATGCAAAGAGCTACACTATATACGGTATATAACGTGGGTGTCGCAAATCGGACCAATTGCCCGAACAAAATTGACCACTTTTTGACTTTTCCATCTTATCCTATTAAAAAGAGGAGGGATTTACGATGGCATACAAAATACTCATCGTAGATGATGAAAAAATGCTGACAGAGCTGCTTTCAAGCCACCTGCAAAAATGCGGATACACAACCTTTGTAGCGGAAAATGCCGGACAGGCGTTATCCATGCTGAACACCTATCCGGATTTGATCCTGCTTGATATCAACATGCCTGAAATGGACGGCCTTAAGCTGTGTAAAACGATCCGCAGCAACGTGGCCTGCCCGATTTTGTTTCTGACGGCCCGGATTACCGAGCAGGACAAGGTAAACGGCTTACAGGCCGGGGGCGATGACTACATCACTAAGCCCTTTAGTCTGCTGGAATTGACCGCAAGGATAGAAGCCCATCTGCGAAGAGACGCAAGAAGCAAGTGTACACCTAAGATCGTCTCTTCCCAGGGCTTCATCGTAAATCTTGCGGAACGGAGAATTTTTTATGGGGAACAGCCGTTGAACCTGTCAAACCGAGAATTTGATATTGTGGAGTTTCTGATGAGCAACGCCAACCAGATATTTGACAAGGAACGGATCTACGAAGCCGTCTGGGGATTTGATGCCGAGGGGGACAGCAATGTCATAAAAGAGCACATCCGAAAAATCAGAAACAAGCTGGCCGACGCTGCGGGCCAGGAATATATCGAAACTGTCTGGGGGATGGGATACCGATGGAAAAAATAAGGAAACAAAAATCAATTAAAAATGCTTTTATCTGCACGGTTGCCATTACCATGCTAAGTGTTTTTGCAATCTCCGCCCTGACGATTTATGGGTGCTACCATATACGAAAGGCGATACTTCCCGACTCCCAGGAGGTCTGGCTGCATACCCGGACGGTTATGGCGAACGGAACCGTATCCGAGGCACAGCAGCGATTTACCCTGGATGCACCCTCGGAGCTGGGGATGCTGATCTCTCCCGATGAGCATGAAAAAGCGAGCCTGGAGGATACGGAATTTACCATCGAGAGAATCGAGTCCGGCTTTTCCACACTCCGCCCAAAGCAGCAGCTTCTGTACCGGACTGCAGGCATTTTCATGGTCGGACTTCCCTTTCTCTATTCGGTCATCGCCATTGCCCTGTGTGCCTTGTGGTTTTACCGTAAAAAGCTGTGGCCGCCCATTCAGGTCCTTGCGGATGCCACAAGACATATCCGGGAGCAGGATCTTGATTTTACCGTTGATTATACGGGGGATGACGAGCTGGGCAGGCTCTGCGTGGCATTTGAGGAAATGCGGCAGGCTCTCTATGACAACAACCGGCAGCTTTGGAGCATGCTTGAGCAGCGAAAGCTTCTGCAGGCATCCGTGGCCCATGACCTCAGAAATCCCATAGCGATTGTGGAGGGCTACGTGGAATATATACAGCAGGGCCTTGCAAATGAAAATCTTAGCGAGGAGGAATTGCTGCATACCCTGTCCAACCTTGGGATCACCGCAAAGCGTCTGGAGCATTATACGGATTATATCCGTGACCTGAACGCTCTGGAAGAGACAGAGGTAACGTATTCGGCTGTCCTCCTGCCGGAATTTCTTAAGAGGGCCGGGGAAAGCCTTTCGCTTCTTACCGAACAACAGGGGCTTACGCTTGCATGCCATTTTGACGTTCCCGAATGCCAGGTGCAGTTGGATGAGCAGATCTTTTACCGCATTGTTGAAAATCTCTTCTCCAATGCCCTGCGGTATGCCAGAAGCCAGGTGAGCCTTGGGTGCTCCCTTTCCGGTGATATGCTTACGATCACCATATCCGACGATGGCAAAGGCTTTTCAGGGAAAATGCTCCGCAAAAAGAATACGTTTCTATACTCTGAGGATAAAACCGGGGAACATATGGGCCTGGGACTGGCTACAAGCCGTATTCTCAGTCAGAAGCATGGCGGAAGTCTTAAGCTCTCCAACGGGACCTCCGGAGGTGCATGTGTGACAATAAAGCTTGCGGTGCGTATTTCCGTGATGAGATAGAAAAGCCCACCCCGTACTCGGTCAAAGTTTTGGGGTGGTTTTTCTATATAGGCTTACTTACAAAACGTAAAAACGAATGTAAGCAATGCCAAAAGGAACAGACCAAAGGTCATTATGCCCTTAAAATCAAAATGATTTTTATCTTTCCTCATCTAATCCATTCAAGATATGATTTATGTCCGTCAAAACAATCCGAATGCCCTTTTTATTTAATCTGATCACCTTTCTCACAATACCATTTATCTCTGCACCTTTTCTATCAATGCCGATATGCAGTTCCGGCAGAATAATAAGAGGTTCATCCGAACTTCTTACTTAGTATTATACTCATTTTCGAATAATTTTCTCCCCAATCCCCCTCTATCAGCGGCATCAAAAAATTCTCCAAAGAGGGTTTTACAACTGGATTTCAAACTAAGCGGTTCTTCCACCATGTCGATACAAAAGTCAATGGCCCGAAAATGATTGACCGTTTCAATAATATCATCAAAAGGGATACCTTTTCCGATATCGATTGTGTTTGTTTCAAAAATCAGCCGTGTCTGATCTTCGCTGAGCCTGCTGCCCTCTATGTGAATGGAATGATAGGTCATCCGTACTTGAAGTTCATGGTACAGACCTCCGGACATACGGATGCTTTTTTCATCTCTAAGTGTTTGAAGAAAACGGTTATCCGAAATGGTCTGGCATAATTCATCTGCATAGCAACCAAAAAAACAGCTATTTTCTCTCCCCGCCCGATTTTTGCCACTGTACGTGAGAAAATACCAAGCTCCTTAGCCAGTGCTGTTTTTGTCAGACCTTTTTCATTCAGTAAAGGAAAAAGGCGGGGTCCGCTACTCACTGTGATGAACCCTGCCCGTTATAATCTCCGTTCCTGCTATTTCTTTTCTAAAGTCATCCTCAATGCCAGCCGTGGTGACCAAATCAATCGAGAGATTCAGTGCCTCTTGAACCATCTGACGCATCCCGGAAAATTTAAGCAAGGAAATCGGCTTACCCTTTTCCACAAGTAAATCTATATCGCTTTTCTCGTTTGCTGTGCCTTTTGCATAGGAGCCAAAGAGATATAATCTCTTTACACCATAGGAATGTGCGATTGGAATAATTATTTTTTTAATTTCTTGACCACATTTTGACTTTTGGTCTTTATAATAGGGTTAGACAGAAAGGAGATGATGCGTAACAATGGGAAAACGGCTACTGTCATTGGCCATGATCTGCGGCTTCCTGTGCACAGGTGCGGCCTGCAACAATTATAGCATTCCGGATGGGAATATTCAAACCGAGAGCATCCCGGACGAGAATATTCAGAACGAAAGCATTCTCCCCCAGAATGCAGCCGAGGACCCCTTTGCTCAATCAGAGGAAGACATTGCCCTGGGAGCTATCGGCCACGGAGAAGCGAATCCCGCCAGGGCGGAGGACGGAATCGTTCTGCCCTATGAATATCAGGGCGGCGAATTTACACTGGACTATCAGTTTTCTTCCGAGGGGAAATTGGATAACATCGGCTTCCTGCTCTTTTTGGACGGAAAGCCCCAGGCATACAAGATTCATGATACGGATGCAAAATCTGAGTATCTCCACGTTTTTCGAACATCCGAAAAGCACAAAGAGAATTTTTCCTTTGTGTTCACGCCGAACACGGGGAAAAAGGGCGACACCCTGAATCTGACCGTCATCAGCATTACCAATCCCGATTTCCGGCCGGATATGAAAGAAACCTCAAGCTACGGCTGGTATCAGAAGCACCTTGAACGGGTGCTGAAGCTTCATTTTAACGAGGACGCTCCTGACGGCGGCATGTATGAAGAAAGGGACTCTGTTTTTCGTGACGTGAGCGTTCGGGAGGAAAAGGTCACCACTTCTTATATTGAACACGAGCTTGTGAAAAACGGTTGGGACGGCGTTACCTTGGATAACCTGGACGACAGCGTTTATTCCACGATTTCCTTTGACGGCGAACTGGTCTATGACAATATCAATCTCACCGGCAGGGACACGCTTACGGTGCGTTACACCATCTGCGGAACGGCCGGTGCAAGGTACGGCGTATCATTTTTTCTCGATCACAAGCCCGTACCCTTTGACGGCGTGACTTCCTGGAATGTAACATTAAGTAAGGGAAACGTGTGGACCCTGGAAGCGGTCCTGGACGCCCGGAAATTCCAGGGCTTTCATACCTTTTATGTCACAGCCGTCGCCGCAGAGGGGGATTGCACCTCCCATAAAACGGAGTCGATTTTATTATACACTTTAAATCAATACTGACAGAATATTACGGAACCGGAATAGGAGGACAACACATGAAAACGAAATGGATATGCACTCTGATACTATTACTTGCCTTTACTCTGAGCCTCACAGCCTGCGGCCGCCCGGATCCCGGGGACGGCCCGGAAACCCAAGCCGCTCCGAATGCCCTTGGGACCGACAAGGACAACGCACCAAATCCCGCAGATGATGAAAGCGATGACGCTCCCGATGCAGCCAATCCGCAGGATACGGATGCCGTTAAAAACGCCCCAAAGGTCGGCACAGTGAATGACTCCGCTTTTTCCGGCAAGGTCAAAGGCTGCTATTATGCCGACGGCAATCGGATTATCGTTCAGGCGGATAAGCTCTATCTTTACGACACACAAAAGGGCGAAAGTCTGGCAAGTGCGGATATTTCCCTGGAAGACACATGCGTGCAGACCTGCCAGGGGGGCTATTTTATTGTAGGCCGGGAAAACGGCGGCGGCAGCGGCGGTTCCCTTATGACATCCCAGGGGGGCGGCGGCATCAACGGTTATCTGCTGAATCAGGACTTTCAACTGGAAAATCAGATTTCCTTAGATAAATTGGCAGGGAATGATTTTATCATGCAAACAACAGCGGCGGCCATTTCACCGGACGGAACCAAGATTGCGTTGGCCGGGCTTGAGGGATTTTACCTCTACGATATCGTTTCCCAGAGTGTTAGCACCATTCTGAACTATTCCGAAAATGGCAGCACCGGTTCCACGCAGATTTTAGCTGTGGGAAGTCTTACCTTTACGGGAGACAACACCTTAGCCTATGTGGGCCAGGGGGCGGACAGTCAAAGCGGCGGAGACGGGTTCACTGTTTACGGCACCGTATCCACAGACACAGGAGCTCTCACCCTCACAAAAAAAGCAGACTACCAGGTGGACGAGACTGAGGTGCAAAAGGGTGGAGACCTCCTTGTGATGCCCCAGACCTTTGACAAAAATAACGGAACACTTCTCACCCTTGATACTGCATCCAATAAGGAAAAAATGCTGTCATTCGCAGGCGGCAGCGAGGGAAAGGACGGCGTTTACTGCTCCGACCAGGGAAAATATGTGGCTGTCTCCGTTTTGGGAGAAAGCTCTGTGACCATCAGCCTTTATGATACGGCATCCGGCCAGGTCATCCATACGGAAACGGTTGAAAACAGCGACAATACCTATTTTGGGCGTATCCCTCAGATTTTGATTCTCGAGGAGTCCGGCACCTGCATTGTCGTACTTGGAAGCGGCATCGACGAGGTAAGCACCCTCATTACAACCTTTGGCTTTGCGGGGTAATGAGCTATGAAAATCGTATTGGAACATATTTCAAAGCAGTATAAGGGCAAGTATGTCCTAAAGGATTTCACCACGGAGCTTACGGAGGGTGTCTACGGACTTTTGGGGGCCAACGGTGCCGGAAAGACGACGCTCATCAACATATTTGTGGGTATTTTGGGCAGCAGCGGCGGAACGGTTCGGATTGACGGCCAGGATGCGAGGGCACTGGGCAGGGATTTTCTGTCCAAAATCGGATATATGCCCCAATACCCTGTCTTCTACCGGGATTTTACGGTTATGGATTTCCTGCTGTATATGTGTGCATTGAAAGGAATCCCGGCCATAGAGGGAAAAAAACGGGCCCTGGAGCTTCTTGGGATCGTCAATCTTCTCGATGCGAAAGAGAAACGGATCGGTGCCCTCTCCGGCGGCATGCGGCAGAGGGTGGGCATTGTCCAGGCCATGCTGGGGGACCCGGAAATCCTTATTCTGGATGAGCCTACGGCAGGGCTGGACCCAAGCGAGCGTATCCGTTTCCGGAATCTGATCTCCCAGTTTGCACAGGGACGGACGATTTTACTGGCTACCCATATTGTCTCTGACGTGGAGTGTATTGCAAAGGAGATTATCATTTTAAAGGAGGGGGTCCTAATTACGCAGGGGACCACCGACACCCTGGAGCAGAATATCTACGGCAAGGTGTGGGAGGTAACGGCAGACAGGGCGGCTACCCTCCGCCTTGGCAGCCAGTACGATGTCAGCAATATGAAGCAGCAGGGGGAACGCTTTCTGGTAAGAATCGTAAGCGGCAGGCCCCCTGCCCCGGAGGCTGCAGCCGTCTCCCCGAACCTGGAGGATGTATTTCTATATTACTTTGGAGTGAAACATGACTCGCCTAATCAAATATGAGTTTTATAAATTGTTCTGCAAGGGGTCGATCCTGGCTGTGCTTCTGCTGTTCAGCGTCCTGAACCTGCTGAAAATACAAAATGAGTTCCGTTCCTACTCCTACCTGGCGGACGGAAATAACAGCCGAAGCTGGAGCAGCGTGTACTGGCGGCTCTATGAGGATTTCAGCGGGGAGATCACTGCGGAAAAAATAAGGGAGCTTCTTGACCTGTATCAGCCCCTGGCCACCGCCACTGCCGATATGACGGCAAGCACGGCCCTGGACAATCCGGATACCATGACGGGAAATCTATACAGCGATCGAAATCTTTTAGACAAATACTATGTTCAGCCTATGGAATATTTCTATCATTACCGGGCCTGTGCGTACCGGGCGGCAGAGAGGGCAAAGGAAAATGCCGCTATTTATGGGGAACAGGGGCTGACTTATGAAATGCGGAAAAATGTCCTGATTTATCATCTTTATTCCGACCGGAGCATACAGGCCTTTGCCTACCGGGAAATGTATAACTACTATTTGAACTATGATTTTTCCGGCATACTGGTCCTGTTCTTATGCCTGTACGGGATTGTGGGCACCTTTGTCTGTGAAAAGGAGACACAGATGGATATGCTTCTGCTGACCAATTTAAAGGGCGGCAAAGAGACCACCCTTGCCAAGATTGCGGCGGCGGCCTTATTCGCCGTAGGCGTGGCCCTGTGGTTTTCGGTTCTGGATTATGCGGGCTTTGTATTTTCGTTCGGAACGGCCAAGGGGGGAAATCTTCCTCTGTACGCCGTCAGCAGCTTCAGCACGGCCGGGATTAACTGCTGTCTGTGGCAATACGCCGTTCTCTCCGCAGTCACAAGGGCTCTGGGCGTATGGGCTTTGAGCATGGCATTTCTTCTGATCTCCATGTTCTGGCACAATGCCCTCATCCCTTTTGTGACCGGTCTTGGAACTGCCCTCTGCCTGATGATTGCCGGTGCATCCCAGAGCTGTTCAAGCAATGTCTGGCTCAAGATCGGGAACCCCTATTCGCTGCTTGCCAACCGGATTCTCTTTGGCAGGACCGAGTTTATCGACTTTTTGGGGTATCCCATGCCAAGCTTCCGGGCGGCGGTTATTCTTGCCTTGATCCTGGGGGCGGCTTCCATCGGGGCGATGATGGGACTCTCGAAAAAAAATTACTATTAGAAACTGGAATCAGTAATATCCCGTACAGTGCACAAATCAATTTACAGACACATGGATCTGTGGCTGGAAATTGATTTAGACCAAGGTGTACTGGTAGGGATATTACGGAACTGGAATAAAAACTATGTTTGAAGTAAAGAAGATTATGCTCCACCAAAGGGGTCTGCTCTACATTGCCCTTGTGCTACTGCTCAGCACTCTCTGGCTCGCCCTGTCGGACAGCCCCTACAACAGTCAAATGGAACAGTGGAAAACGGAATATGAATGGTATCTTAATAAGGTAAGGGGATACTGCACCGAGGAGTCTTCTCTCTATCTGGAAGAGGAGGCCAAGAGCCTGGCCGAAGCCAGGGAAAAGCAGGCGGACCTTTTGGAACGCTTCTATGACGGCCAAATCAGCGAGAGCACCTACAAACAGGAAATGCAGGAAACGGAAATGCTTCTGGAGCATGAAAGGGGCTTCGAGGTCATTTATCAGCAATATCTCTATATCTGCGAAAATACAGAAAACCGCTGTTTTCTCCGGACAAACGGATGGATGGGGCTTCTCGGCGGCGGTACGCTTCACCTTGTTCTCTTCCTGGGGATTTTGCTCTTAACTACGCCCGTCTTCTGTTCCGAATACAGCTGTCAGATGGACGCTCTGATTCTGACCGCAAGGGAGGGGCAAAAAAGCGTCCGTTCCAAGCTGCTCCTTACCATTGGGACCGTCCTGTTCCTGTGCGTAAGCATCTCGCTTCTGGAATACGCATTTTACAGCATCCGGTATGGTCTGCCCAACGGGGATTATCCCATACAAAGCATCCCCTGCTTTGGGGAAAGCCATAAGGACATCTCCCTCTTCCACGCTTATGTCTGCGTCGGGCTGCTCCGTCTCTTTGGCGGCGTATTTCTTGCGGTATTTCTGATGTTCGTGTCTGTTTTGGCCAAAAGATACGCCATTACCCTGCTTACAGGGGCGGCTTCGGTGCTTCTCCCCTATATAGGTTTGTCCGAGACGATCATTTACCGTCTGCCGCTGCCCCTGCCCTTTCTCCTGGGAACCGGCTTTTTTACGGGAGACATGGTTTCCAGGGATGCTCTCACAGGGGATGAGAAAATTATTTTTGCGGAGGTTGATATGACTACGCTGTTGATTCTGCTCCTGGTGTCCGCACTCTTATGCACCCTTGCCATTGCCGGGATTTTCCGGTGCAATCGGAACAAATGGCAGATGAAATCGCGGAAAGGCAAGCATGCTTTTGTCCTGGCCGCCACGCTGATCCTGACCCTGACTTTGACCGGCTGCTTTGACGGCAGGGAAAGCAAAGGCTTTGTCTATAATTCGTCGGCTGACTATGACGGTATGGGATATGAAATCATGCAGGATACGGAGACCTTTGACTATTATCTGAAAAATACTTCCACGGGCAAAGCATTTTCCATCCCACGCTCCCCCATATTCGGGGCATTTTCGGAGGAAGAAAAGGTGCTGTGCTATTGCATGTGTCCGCCGTATCTATATTATACCACCTCGGTTACGGAAAGTTATGTCAACCGTGTAGGGAACTATAACAGCGACATCACGAAAGTGTCGGTAGTGGAGCTGAATTTGGAAACCTTTGAGGAAAAAATCGTCTTTGAGCAGGTTACAAATTCCGGGCGGTCGCTCTTTGGCATTGATTATGAGACGGGGGATCAGTGGCAATTTCTGGACCTCCACTACGCTTTTTTCCTGAACAGCGACAGTATTTTTTTCATCGGAAATGACGGCATCACCCAGGTAAGCCGCCGGGACAAAGGCATTGAGAAGCTGAATATTCCCACGAACGGAACGATTTCCTTTGACGGGGAATGTATTTTCTATCAAAATGAACGATCACTTTTGACACGGTATGATGTTGCAGTCGGTGAGACTTATGTCTATGAAACCATAGCGGCTTCTGATTTCTGCATGGATGAGCAGTTTATTTATTACGTGTCCAGAACCGACGGCGGCTGTGTGTATGCCTGCGGCAAGGACGGCGGCGGCAAGGAGTTGATCAGCGATATTCCCGCCATGTCGGTGACTTGCGATGCGAAGAATATTTATGTACTGGCAAAAGAAAGCGGCAAGCAGATTGTGCTGTCGAAATATTCAGCCAAACTTACTTGTTTTTACTAAATATAAACGGGCCAGTACACTAGGGAGTAACGGGGATGAATCGGAAACTACACAGGAAGAAAAAACGCAGGAGAAGAAGAAAGCTTAAGCGGCTTCTGATTGCTTATCTTCTGTGGGCGATTCTTATCCTGATCCCCCTAATCATGGTGGTGCTTATGGCCTGCGGCTGCCTTTACATACATGACCGATTTGCCGGGAAAGCTGCGGGGGCGGCCCGGTATTCGGGCTTCCACAGGGGGATCGCCGCAGACGCAGCCGGGAACAGCCCCATTGTGCCGACTGTTTCCGCCGAGCACCAGGACCCGGAGTTTTGCGTGGTCATTGATCCGGGACACGGTGGAAATGACGGAGGGACGGTCAGCGGAAAGGTTGCGGAGAAGGACGTGAATCTTTCCGTTGCAAGGAAGCTGAAAGCCATTCTGGAACTGAACCATATTGAGGTGATTCTGACCCGAAGCTCCGATGATTATATGAGCCTTGCACAGCGGACCTCCGTTGCAAACGGCTCCAACGGGGATCTTTTTATCAGTCTTCACTGCAATTACTATGAGGATGATGCCGGGATCGCAGGCATGGAGTGTTATTACCACCGGCAGGGTGCTAAGAAAAGCCAAGCGTTTGCAGAAAGCATCCTCCATGCGGCTTCGTTAAGTGACGATATCCCGGTGAGGGATGCGAAAGCAGCAGGATATTATGTTCTGCGAAATACGGGGATGCCTGCCGTTTTGGTGGAAATGGGATTTCTCTCCAATGCCGCTGAGCTTCGCAAGCTGTCCAGTGACGATTATCAGGAAAAACTGGCCCGGCGGATTGCGGAGGGGATTTTGGAACAAATATGATACAATTTTGTACTACTTGTCTATAGTGATGGAGAAGAACTGGTCAGGTACAATGTCCTTATAAGTTTGCAGTTGTCTTTTATGTGAATCATCTTTCCCCCAGACTCAAACGATCCATCTGCTTCTGCAGCTCGTCCATTTTCTTTCGGATCTCTTCCTGTGTTTTCTCATCATGGCACTGGATTGCCAGCAGCATCTGCATGTTGAGGGTATAGAGCTGCTCCTTTAAGCCGCTTAATGTTATTCTTGTACCTGGGGACGGCGTATTGTGTTCCTGGTATTGGTCCATGATCTGTCTCCTCCCTGTGCATTGTTCATACTTTCGGCCTGGTGATCCATATTGGAAATATACATAAGAATTTCCGATACGGACCACTACCTACTTAAGCTCCACCTTAAATCCAATAATCTGCTCCTTTTTGTATGCCAAAATTTCTCCATGATGATTTTTGGCGATTGCCCTGGCTATGGACAGTCCTACCCCGAAGCTCCCGTCAAAGGTCCGTGATTTATCTCCCCGGTAAAAGCGGTCGAACAGCCTGTCAAGCTTTAGGGCGTCCACATTTTTACAGGTGTTTTCCACCTGAATGACTGGGTGGCGTTTCCGGTAGGCCGTAACCCTTATGCTGCCGCCGTCATCGCAGTATTTCACTCCGTTGTCCAGAAGAATGGCAAGGAGCCGGCGGATCAGCCCCTCGTCGCCGCAGTATTCCACCGCCGGCTCTGCCTGGACCGACAAATGTTTTTTCCGTTCTGCCGCCAGGGACTGAAATTCGGACACCGTGTCCAGTACCGCCCCACTCAAGTCAAAGGGTGCGATGCTTAGATTTGCCTGATCCTCGTCCATTCTGGATAAGGTGACCAACTGATTGATCAGGGTACGCATTCTCTCGCCCTCGCTTCGCATATCGTCAAGCCATTCATTTTTTCCCATTTCCGCTTCCACGATATCCAAATCCGACAGGATCAGCGTAAGGGGTGTTTTTAATTCGTGATTGGCGTCCGTGATAAACTGTCTCTGCTTTTCATAGCTTTCCGCAACCGGATAAACGACCCTCTTTGATATGAGAATGATCAGTACCAGAACGGCCATTCCGCTTCCCACCAGAGCCAGAAATGCGGTCAGCAGAAAACGGTTGGACATCATGCGGTTCATTTCACCGTTCACAAAGACGACTGCCGTTTCATCTCCTGACCGGAAAACGCAGAAACGGTAATCGGATACCCAGCCTCTCTCGCAATCCCCTTCCAGTGCATGGTCTACATAATTCTGGACTTCTTCCTCTGTGATGGAAAAAACGGATTCCACATTTACCCTTACAATCTGGCGGTCCGCCCCGAGCCATGCGGTAAAAAAACGGGTGCTGAATGGGGTTTCCTTTGTAATAATGTCCCTGCGGGGGACACGCTCCCCGGGAAAGGGCCGTCCCGGCTCATCGGGTCTTGGAAATACGCCGTTGTTTGAGACGATGGCGTCGGCCAGGGTATCCATTGTACGGTTCAGCTCCATGTGGTTCATCACGTACATGATCATAAAAATGACGATTAGTACGGAGAATACGGAGACGGTGGAGACCAGAATAAATTTTCTGCGTAGGCTGTAAATCATAAGATCCTCTTTTCTAGTTAAGGGTTTCCTCCAACATGTATCCGGCACTACGGACAAAGCGGATCTCCAGAGGTGCATGAAGCCTGGTAATCTTCTTTCTCAGGTTGGAAATGTGCACCCACACCACACTGGTATCCACGTTGCTGTCCCAGCCCCAGATATGGGATATAAACTGATCCGTCGGAATAATCATACGGGGCTTTTGCATCAGCATTTCCATTATCTGAAATTCCTTGCCGCTTAACGGCTGTGTATACTCCTTGTAGCCCAGGTCGTATGTGGAGCGATTCAGAAAAACGTCCCCGAGAGTGAGCAAATCGGGACAGTAGTTGTCTTTCCGACGCAGCATGGCCCTTGTTCTCGCCAGAAGCTCCGAGGACGCAAAGGGCTTTGGAAGATAATCGTCCGCCCCTGCGTCCAATCCCTCCACCCGCTGCTCCACCTCTGTGCGAGCCGTCAGAAAGAGGGCCGGGGTTGTGATCTCTTTCTTTCGCAGTCTCTTAAGCACCTCTATGCCGTCATAACCAGGCATCATAATGTCCAGTATCAGGCCGTCGTATTCTTCTGTTTCGGCATAGGCAAGGGCGTCGCTTCCGTTTGATACCCCGTCTACGATGTATTTATTGCTCTCAAAAATATGAATCAAGGTTTTCAGCAGTCTTGGATCGTCCTCTGCTATCAAAAGTCTCATGTCTTCACCTCGTTTAAGGTCTGCCCTGCGGGGTGGGCGGACTTCGTCCATTCAGGTATAGTTTACCACATCTTCCTTAAGACAGGCTAAAAATATTATTAAATACAGCCCTATTCTTTCCCCACATATTCCGAAAATGCAAAAAGGACAGTCCTAGTGTACTGGCTGTCCTTTCTGCAAAATAAGAATTAAATAAATGTGTTTAAAATCGAAGTACCAATCGTCCCCTCCGGCATATTTACCTGAAATTTCCATGAGCCGCCGTAATAAGCAGCAAATCATCCTCCCTCAGTACATTGAGAAGCTCTCCTAAGCCTTTGTCGAACATCTCAATTTCACGGGCATATCCGATCGGGTCTCTTCTATGTCCCCAAAGAGCGTCAAGAGCTGTTTTTCCAATGGGCTTTAAGGCATAATCATGCCGATTGCTGGTTCGCTTAAATTCTCCACGCTTTCTTCCCACATAAGGTCTCGCTAAATGTCTGAAACGGAACCGCCACATGCAGACCCATCATCTCCCAATGGCCGGTCATGGTATCCTTTCCGCTGCTGGCTTCATTCAGTTTCCCGTAATACTCTATGGGATGCTCCTTTGCCGCCACCTGCTTTAAGGGGATTATATTTGCCATACCAAGCTTTTGCAGATTCGGAATCGCAAATGTATCCACCGATTCCGAAATATGTGAAAGGGTATTGGCACCCTGGTCCCCAAATCTATCCGCATCCGCCATGGCTCCCACTCCAAGAGAATCTATTACAATTACAAATACTCGATTAAACCTGCTCATCCTGTATCCCTCTATACCTCCAATGCAATTTCGATCATTTTTTGGAATCCAAGCTGGCGTTCCCCGGCACTCAATGCTTCTCCCGTACATAAATGATCGGAAATCGTCAACAGCCCAAGGGCTTTCTTTCCCGCATAAGCGGCATTCATATACAGGGCCGCACACTCCATCTCCGATGCCAGCACGCCCATCCGTTTCCAACTCTGATTCACCGATTCATCGGGATTGTAAAACACATCTGTGGAGAGCACATTCCCCACTACCACATTGGTTCCCTGTTCCTCCGCCGCATGAACCGCCCGTTCCAGCAGTTGAAAATCCGCAATAGGGGCAAAGGCTCCCGGAAGCTTAAACTGCCGTCCATAATTCGAATCCGTGCAGGCCGCCGCAGCCACAACCACGTCCATCAGCTTCATCTGTTCCTGCAACGCCCCTGCCGAACCAATTCGGATGATACTGTCCACACCATACTCATGATACAATTCATAGGAATAGATGCCCATAGACGGCATGCCCATTCCGGCACTCATGACAGATACTTCTCTCCCCTTATAGATTCCGGTATATCCGAACATATTCCGAACGGCCGTCACCTGCCTTGCCTGCTCCAGATACGTTTCCGCAATATACTTTGCCCGGAGCGGATCGCCCGGCATCAAAACCTTTTTTGCAAAATCTCCTGTTTTTGCTCCATTATGCGGTGTTGCCATTACATCAATCTCCTTTCTCTTTTTCCTCTTGTCTTCCGGATCACTCGCTGAAACGCTTCCATAAACTTTCCCACCGCAAGCAGCGATACCAGGGTTCCCGGCCCCCAGGAACCACCTATCACCATTCCGGCCAGGAGACAGAACCCGTCCACGCCCCAGCGGATCTGAGCATAGCCCTTTCCTGTACAATTCATAATTCCAAAAATAAAAGCGTCATAGGGCGATTTCCCGATTCCCGCCTCAATGGACAGGGCCTTTCCAAAAGCAATCAGCGACATTCCAAAGAGATAAATCAAAAACGCCGCCATATTCCGGCTCATCTGCGGAATCACGCCCAGAGGATTGTTATTGGCCAGCATGGCAATCATGGCCCCGTCAAAGCCATATCCAGGCAGGGCAGTCCACTCAAATCTTTTATGTAATCCCAGACATTCCACAATGCCGCCGCATCCGGCTACTGCTCCGGCGATAACATGAACCAGAATAATCACCTTTGTCACGTTCATTCCGGAATATTTCGCAAATTTTGCATTTGCACCCGTTGCCCGCACCTGCAGTCCCCATTTTGTCTTGTACAGAAAAAGGTAAACCAATATTGCACAGAGGATGGCGATCAAAATGCCGGCATGCACTCTCGTTCCCTTAATGATGGTCGGAAGCATGGCCGCCGAACGGTATTTGTAGGAAACCAGGGTGGATACGGCGGGATCACGCATCATATTATTCAGCACATAGCAACCCACGCCGTAGCAGATGTTATTCATCATCAGGGAGGTTACCATCTCATTCGCACTGAATTTCGCCCTCAAAACTCCCGGAACCAGCATAACCAGGATTCCGGTTCCGGCACCTGACGCCAGGCATAAGAGGGGAAATATGACAATCGGAAGCTTTAGCCAGATTGCCACAATGGAGCCAACAATTCCCGCCATGAAGTAAACTCCCTCTCCTCCCAGATTGAACAGACTGGTCTGGAACAGGATTGCCATAGAAAGCCCTGAAAAAATCAGGGGAATCGCCGTCTCCACAATATTTCCCAGATAACGCCCGGAAGAAAATGGCTGCAGCAGGAAAATCAGAATGGACTGCACAGGCTGATCGCTGATCAGGATAATAATGACAAATGCCACAAGAATTGTCGCCAGCATTGCAACTGCTGTCCGCAGGATATTAAAGGATTTCTCTCTATTCACATCAATTCACCGCCTTTCGTATCTGTTCCGGTGTATGCTTCTCGATTCCAAGCATATAAAGCCCCAGCTTTTCCTCATTCAAGCCCTCGGCGCTTTCAAAGAACGCAACAATCTCTCCCTCGTACATAACGGCAAGTACATCGGACAGCTTTAGGATCTCCGCCAAATCTGCGGATACCAGAAGCACGGAGCTGCCCTGTTCGCAGAGCTGCACGATTTTTTTATGGATGATATGGGCCGCCCCCACGTCAACACCTCTTGTGGGCTGCTCGGCAATTAAAATATCGGGATTGTGCTCGCATTCCCTGGCCACCACAACTTTCTGCATATTCCCGCCGGAAAGCATTTGGGACACTTCCCAACAAGCAATTTCTGACCGACCGGGCGGGCAGAAATACGGAAAAGGGTACTCTTTTCCTATGCTTGCTACGAAAGTTCTTCCTACTACCTACAACACCGGGAATGTCCGATTTGGCGGATTTCTGCAAAAGAAAAACGCTGCAGCTGAAAATAATTGCAACGCTTCTTAGTCCCTATTCAATTTTAGCCGGACAAGGGCTATTATCCCTCACTCTCAACCTCTGCAATCTCCCGCGCCGTGGCGGTGACTATCCGTATTCCCGTATCGCTCATATCGTCCAGCAGAGCGTCAAGCTGCCGCTGGGTATTCTTCCCGGCGGGCTGCTCTAAAAGGAATTGG
>JAAVZL010000031.1 GCA_022791635.1 Lachnospiraceae bacterium | reverse complement strand
GTTCTTCGCGGTGTAAGCGTCACAGACAGCCTGCATTCCATCTCTCTGATTCACAACCCAGATCTGGAATGTCAGATGGGTCTTGCCGTCCGAAGCCATCCCGCACGCAGCTAATCAAAAAGCAAATACCACGACCAGAAGAGCTGCAAGTAATTTCTTCATGTTCTTCACAAGTTTCCCTCCTTAATATGGACATATTCCACCGGATTTTCGGCTTTTTTCATCAATTTTTGCCTCCGTCCGGCTTAGAAATAGTGAATAAAACAATTCCACCCTGGCCAGGTGCTGGAATAAAATTGGGTATATGATAGAATTACACCCTAAATATCGTAGAAATTATAACATTTCAACGGAATTAGGGTAAATAGCATAGATTTTACATTTATATACCAAAATGCTAGATCTATACAAATAATGTATAATGCATTAAAATTTTGGTATAAGCCAAAAATTTTTATTTTGGGAGTCTCTTCCCGTCTTCCAAAAATTGGTTCTCCAAATTTAAAAATCTTGTGATTCCAGATATATACAAATGGAGCATTTTATGATAAAATACTGATACCCTCAGTGTACAAGGGTATTCATCCCATAAGTAAGTTTATTAAGTTAGAATTGTTTCACAATTGATGTTTTACCAAAGGAAGTCACTTTACAAGCATAAGGAGGCACCATGAGTAATCACTTGTTTAACATCTTTCCCAACGAACGCTACATGGATTTGACGCTCTACCAGTACGGCTGGGAGCAATGCGAACCGGCCCATTCCTATGGCCCCGTTTCACGGAATCACTATCTGTTTCACTACATTATCAAAGGCAAAGGCGTCCTGCATCACACGGACGATCACGGCCAAACCCACATCTACAATTTAAAACCCCATCAGGGCTTTCTGATCCTGCCGGAGCAGGTGAATACCTACATAGCGGACAAGGAGGACCCCTGGGAGTACGCCTGGGTGGAATTCGACGGACTGCGGGTAAAGGAATTTCTGGAAACTGCCGGCCTTGCGGACCACTCTCCCATCTACCGGAGCACCAACCGGGAGCTTCGGGGCGGCATGAAGGAGGAGCTTCTCACCATTGTCCACAATAAGGAGCGCTCTTCCCTCTTTCAAATCGGCCATTTGTATCTCTTTCTCGATCTGCTCATTCAGTCTTCCTTTAACAGAAAAGAATTTTCTGCCGGAAGGCTGAAGGATTTCTATATCCGGGAGGCTATCAGCTTTATCGAACAGAATTACAGCCATCCCATTACAGTGGAGGATATTTCCCTGTTCTGCAACTTAAACCGGAGCTATTTGGGCAAGATCTTCCGGGACGAGCTCAATAAGACGCCCCAGCAGTTCCTCATCTACTACCGGATGAACCGGGCGGCGGAGCTTCTCAAATTTTCTGAGACCACCGTTGGGGAGGTAGGAAAGCTGGTAGGCTATCCCAATCAGCTTCATTTTTCCAGGGCTTTTAAAAATGTGTTTGGAATTCCACCGACACAGTGGCGGAGGGAGAACCGGCTGTATCAGCCGGCGAAAGAGGCGTAAAAGCTAAAAATACGGGTATGTTATGTGTGGCTTTTGCGGCAGGTTATGCCGGATGTTGCAAAATAAGCGGGCAGACTTTTCCATATCCGTGTTCGGACGGTTTACGTACACTCTGTATGCTCTAAACGTACACTACTTTAAAATATCCAAATAAAGGAAGACTTTTGAGTAGTGTCCGTTTAGAGCATACAGAGCGTTCGTAAACAGCCGGACACTGGATATCGGAAAAGTCTGCCCGCTTATTTTGCAACATCCCATGTACTTTTATGTGCTTTTTTATTCTGTCACGATTCTTTCAGGTTTCCTTTCCTTATATGCTTTTGAATGATGCTGTCCGTTACTTCATACAATTTTTCTGACCCCATTTTTGTTCTCGACTGCCGCCCATAGACCTGCTCCGCACTCACTCCATGCTCTTTCCAGTCGCCACCGTCGTTGCTGTCGTTTAGAATCAGGGGCTGGAGGTTGTCCATGGCATGGGCATACTTGGCTTCCGGCGTCTCGTACGCCTCGAATTCATCAAAGAGAGCAATGAGCTCCTGCTTCTGATCCTCCGGCAGAAGAGAATACAGCTTTTCCTTTGCCGCATTCTCCCGCGCCTTCTGGGTTTTCAGATTTTCCGCATCATAGGCGTAGGTGTCTCCGGCTTCGATTTCAACAATGTCATGGATTAAGCACATGAGCATCACTTTTGTAATGTCAACCTCTTCGTTGGCATATTCTCTTAAAAGATAGGCCATGATTGCCATGTGCCATGCATGCTCCGCATCATTTTCATTTCTGCCATGGCCGGACAGATGGGTTTGACGGAATATGTTTTTTTCCTTGTCGATTTCCAGGGCGAAATCTAATTGCTTTTTCAGGCGTTCTTCCATAAGCCTACATCAGCTTCCTTTCCCGCTTCAGATTTTAATAAGCTCTAGCACGTCCTCGTAGCTGTCGTCAGGATCCTCCAGGTCAATCATCAGCCATCTCTGGCCGTTTCCCTCCTTTGTTTGACGGTAAATCTCCTGCAGCTTCACGCTGCAGTGGGAAAGCATAGCCTCTGTGGCCTCTTTTTCCTTTTGCCCTACCACAACCATGACGGTAAAATAAGCTTCCCTGGGATAGACGGTGCACAGTGCTCTTGATGATTTCTTAAATTTCACATTCCATCCGGGCTCCATGCTGCAGGAGCTGAATTCTATTTTTTCGCTTACGCCATAGGTCTCTTTTATTTTGGAACAAAATTTCTCAAAGAGGGGATTGTGTACAGCCTCTGCGATGTCCTCCAGGGTGGGACAGACAGTGCGATCTTGTAAATCTATCATAGATAAAACACCCTATTTTCTTTCCGCTCCGGAGCCGCGGGATATTCGCCTTCCACAAACCCAAGAGCACAATGTCCGATTCCCTCGTACTCCTCCTGAATTCCAAGGGACTTCAAAAGCTCTTTCCCCCACTCCGTCTCAAATTCCTGCTTTGCCCTGTGAATCCAGCAGCTTCCCACACCAAGCTCATGGGCTGCCAGCATGAGATTTCCCATCACAAGACTTCCGTCATATACCCGATTGGGCTCATCCTTTTTCGCCAGCACAATCAACATAGCCGGCGCACCGTAGAAGGGATCAAAGCCCTCCTCCCAACCGCCGATTTCACAGTTTCTTTTCACAATCTCATCCCGGAGCTTCTTATCCGTCACCTGAATGATGATGGTGGTCTGGCGATTCATTCCGCTTGCCGCATAGATTCCGGCCTCAATGATTTGGTCAAGGATTTCCTGGGGAATCATGTCCGGCTTATATTTGCGGATGCTCCTTCTTGTTTTCATGTTCTCTAATACGTCACTCATTTTTATGTTCCTCCTCATTTTCTATTTTATTTTGTTATAGCAGGCATTCCTGCAAAACTATTATATCATACATCCAAGCTTTTAGCAGTCCCACTGATATTTTTTCATATCTACATGAGCAGAATCCCGAAATCCTACCCGCTCCTCAAGCAGCAGCTCCTTTTGCCGGTAAAAATGGGGAGCAAGCCTGCCTGCATGGTTTACCACGCGATGGCAGGGAAAGCTGCCGTAATACTCGGACATACTCAGCACCTTTCCCACCAGCCTGGCATTTTTCTCCCTGCCGATGAGCCTGGCTATCTGTCCGTAGGAGGCAACCTTTCCCTTTGGTATCTCCTCCACCACGGAAAGTATTTCGTAAATCAGATCCTCTGTGAGAATTGCGGGCATTTTAACACTCCCTCCCTCTGTGTGCGAACTTATTTATAACATCTATTTTGTCCAATTCCGGACACATCGCTGAATGATTTTATTTACCCTATCCGGGTTATCAGTATTGGAATTGTGTCCGGCATGTTTTATCCATATAATCCTTATGCCTTCTGTCTCTGCCCATTTTTTATTGTATCTCTTTGCCGAACCGGCCTTATCTTTTTCTCCGCAAACCAGACACACAGGGCAGTCTATCTGATAGGGAAGATCTGCTTCTATGGCTTCTGCCAAAATGCGAAAGCCCCATCCTGCCAGCCGGCAGTATTCTTCTTTGGTATAGGAAGCCATAAAGTACCTCATCAGCCTTTGACCGTATCTGGTCTCGGAACAGCCTCTTGGCCCGTCTATCCTAAGACGCTTCCAGGGGTAACAGCGATACATAAAACCGGCCTTCTTTAGAAGCCAAAGCTCGGCTTTTGTAATATACGGTCTCTTTAAAGGCGCGGAATCAATGGAGAGAAACCCACTCACAGTTCCGGGGAACTGCTCCAGATAGCATTGTGCCACATAACCACCCATGGACTGACCAATGAGGACGGAGCGGTTCACTCCCTCCTTTTCCAGTATCTCGTGAAGCCAGCAGGCCTTGTCCATCAGAGAAAAGTGAAGGCGAAAAGGCCGGGAGCTTCCGTGTCCCGGCGCATCCCAGACAAGGATGTTATACTCTGATTCAAAAAAGCGGATTTGTCTGTCAAAAAGGTGATGGTCAGCCGTGAGGCCCGGCAGGAAAACCAATGTACTCCTTCCCGGCTTCCAATCATTGCACCAATAGCAGATGGTTCCCATTTCTGTCTGATAGTTCTTCTTGTGCATGCCATTCCTCCTGATTATGTTATTTCTTATAAATTTTTTACAAAGCCATCAATAACGTCCCTGCCCCTATGAGAATACAGCCCATAATGGATTTACCTGTGAATTTTTCTCCCAAAAATACAAAGGCCAGCACCAGTGTAAGAACCACGCTCAGCTTGTCAATGGGTACTACCTTTGACACCTCTCCCATCTGAAGCGCCTTGTAATAGCAAAGCCAGGAAGCTCCCGTAGCCAGTCCCGACAGAATGAGAAACAGCCAGCTTTTGCGCCCGATTTCCGAAAGTCCTGTCTGTGCATGGGTGAGAAATACCATTCCCCATGCCATGATCAACACCACAAAGGTACGGATTGCCGTAGCCAGATTGGAGTTTACTCCCTCAATCCCGGTTTTGGCAAGTATAGAGGTCAGCGCTGCAAATACGGAAGACAGAACGGCAAATAATAACCACATTTTTTACACCTCAAATCTGAAATATCTTTCTCAAAAAACTCTCCGCACATACTACTATACAACTTGTAATCGTACCCTAAGTGTACACCTGCTATGCTGTAATATCAACTATTACCTCTTTACAAAAAATTTATCCTAAAAGCTTCCTGTATAAAAGGAGCATCGCAAAATCATCAAATGAGACAGGAGCCGCCGCAAAACAGAACAGCAGAACACCGGATATGGAAATGGCTGCTGTTCTATTTTGTGACGGCTCCATATGCAAAGCTACAAAAATGCTCATAAACTGTTTCTATAGAGTCCCTCTGTTATTCCTTTTTCTTTGATACGGGTATCCATACCTCATATTGTGCATTCTGTGGGTCCGGATTTAAGTAAACCTCAATATCGGGGGCATTGACATACTCATATCCGGAGGCCGGAAGCCACTCGGTGATAATCCGCTGCTCCAATTCCTGTATAGACTGATTTGTACCCGTTCCAGAAAAAATGGCCCAGGTAGACGCAGGCACAGTATACTCTTCAAACTCACCGCCTGCTTTTGTACTGGAAACGGCAATGAAATATTTCCATTGTTCTTCATCACAAGTGTTCTTCAATATAATTCATGCTTTGGTTTAGTCTGTGGGCCCATTCCATGAAACACCTCCTTATCCGCACATATTGTGCTTTGTGGACATAACTTTGTTTTTATTATTATAAACCATATTCTTAAACTTTTCCTCTCTATCTTTGCACAAAAAAGAGAGGGATTGACAGAAAGATTACCTTGATTTATAATTTATGTTATGTATAATCTATATTATATATAATCCATATTATAAATAGAGGTGCAAATATGCCGGCAATCGCAAAGGTCACAAAAGAAATGATCATAGATGCTGCTTTTGAAATTGCAAAAGAAATGGGCGCAGAAAACATAACCGCCCGGACGGTTTCGCAAAAGCTGGGCTGTTCCACGCAGCCCGTTTTATATCATTTTAAAACGATTGAAGATGTCCGAATGGCTGCACATAAAAAAGCAAGCGAATTTCATATGAACTATGTAACAAATTTAAACGGCAAATACGAACGCCCTATGCTGGAAGTGGGTATGAGACATATTCAGTTTGCCGTAGAAGAAAAAAATCTTTTTTGCTTTTTATTTCATTCAAACTATTATACAGACGTTCCCCTTTCCGAATGGTTTACAGGGGAAATCTTTGATTCTCTATTTCCTATTTTAGAAAGACAAGCAAAGGTAGACGAGAGACAGGCATATAGCATATTTTCTCAAATTCTTTTAGTAACACACGGAATAGCCAGTATACTTGCTAATAATGCAATGGTTTATGATGAAGCATATTGTATAAACACATTGTCTAATGCCTATTTTGGAATCCTGTATCTGATAAAAGAAAGAGGCTTATTATAAACTAAAATTTAAACAGGAGATACGTTTATGAATTTAATTATTTCAACACTTAAAAAGGACGATTTATATCATAAAAAAATAATGGAAAAAATACAAAAAAGCACAAACCATGTTGAAATTATTTATGCAGAGGATATGAATATAAAAGGCTGCACAGGCTGTAATCGCTGTTGGCTTGTAACACCAGGAGTATGCACGATAAAAGATGATTATGAAAAATTACTTATAAAATTTTTACAATCACAACAAGTTATTTTTATAACAGATTTAAAATTAGGCTTTGTATCTTATAAGTTAAAAAATATGTTAGATAGAATATTACCTCTTGCGACAATGAATTTACGATTTAAAAATGGACAAATGAGGCATTACCCCAGATATAAAAAGCATTATAAAATGGGGTTACTATACAAAGGAAATGGGAATCAAGCATTTTTAGAAAAATGGTTTGAAAGAGTAATGATAAATCTGGAAGGAACATCGATGGGCACCTATCCTATTGAGAATGAGGAGGAAATTTTAAATGAACTTATTCATTGTTAGCTGTACTCCGAGAAGGAAAGAAAAAAGCAATACAGATAAAATATTAGATGAATTTAAAAAAGGATATGAATCAGACGGAAATACAACCGAGACATTCTATTTATATAAAAGAAATGAATGGGAAATTATCAGAAAAAAATTCTATGAAAATGATAATATTTTGTTTGCGTTACCATTATACGTAGAATGTATTCCCGGAATTATGGCAGAATTTTTAGAAACATTAGAACCAAAGCAAAATAGTAATACCAAAATAGGATTTTTATTACAAGGCGGATTTGCAGAGGCATCCCAATTAAGGTGTTGCGAATCCTATTTAGAAACATTACCATCTTTATTAGGATGTAAGTATAATGGAACTTTATTAAAAGGAAATATGTTTGCAGTTAGCTTTATGGATGGCAAAATCAGAAAACAAATGATAGAACCTTTTTATAACATGGGAAAATACTATGCTCAAAACAATTACTTTCATAAAGAAGTGGTAAATGACTTTGCGAAACCAGAATATTTTTCTAAAAAAGAAATCTTTCTCTACAATGTATTAAGTCCCTTAAATAAATTGTTCTTTATAATATTTGCCAAAAAATTAGGCTGTAAAGGCTCCCTTAATGATAAGCCATATCAAAAATATATTAAAAGATAGAAAAACTGGAATCTGCACCTGTCTGTTATTGTGTTCCTGTCAACCTTTGCACTGCCTCTTCCTTCGTTGACACAAAGAAAAAGTCTTTCCCATGGTTCGACTCATAAATAAAATCCTTCAGCGGCTTACTGGTATAATGCGAATAATCCCCGCATATCACATCCTTATCAATGGCAATTCTCTGTGCACCTGTCTCATACTTCACAGTCATCGCCAGGTCCAGAGCCGACTGCGTATCAACTCCTAACTCAAACCTGCAGTACAAATTCCAGTTAAAGATAAATTCTACAAGACAACACCTCCATTGTCAAGCGCTTAACAGTCCACCGGATTCTCTCCATGGCTTCCGATAATCTTCTCCATCCAGATCATATCGTACCACCGGCCAAATTTGCAGCCGCACTTGTGAAACACTCCTGCCCTCACATACCCCAGGTGCTCATGGAACTGAGCGCTGTTTTTCGTTAGATACTCGTCCGGAGCCTCCGGATAGCCGATACAGGCATAAAGGTTCTTGATTCCCATCTTGGAAAGAGCCTGCTCCAACGCCTCGTAAAGCCTTCTGCCAAGTCCCTGCCCTCTGCTCTCCGGTGCCAGATAGATCGTCACCTCCGCCGACCAGTCATAGGCAGCCCGTCCCACAAAAGGACCGGCATACGCATAGCCCAGAATCTCACCACCTCGGACTGCCACAAGATAAGGATATTTTTTCAGAGTATTGGCAATCCGCCCTCTGAATTCCACGATGGTAGGTACTTCATATTCAAAAGAAATGGCCGTATTTCTCACATAATACCCGTAGATACGTAAAAGAGCCTCCCCATCATTTACATTGGCCATCCTGATTTCTATTTCATTCATAAGCTTCTCCTCTTCTTCCTGTTTTTATATGTACCGTAGTAGCTACTTTTCACACCGGGACTGTTGCAAAATAAGGCAGCAGACTTTTCCGATATCCAGTGTCCGGCTGTTCGCGTACAGGCCGTCTGATATGGACGGATATTGCTCTGGCAATGTCCGTACAGAGCAGACGGAATGTACGAGAACCGTCCGAACACCGGATATGGAAATGGCTGCTGCCTTATTTTGCAACAGTCCCGAGCCAATCAAGTCATGGAGCCATTGTACCAGACTTCACCCCCAAAAGCAATTTTACATATTGCCCTTTCCCTTATCCCAAGCTATAATAATAAAAAAATAACACAGAGGAGACCGGTATGCAGAACTTAAAATACAAAGCATTGGCACTGGATTTGGACGGAACCTTAACGGACAGCGATAAAAAGCTTCCGCCCGCAAACAAAGAAGCTATTTTAAAAGCCATGGATCTGGGCGTAAAGGTGATCTTAATCTCCGGCCGCTCTGTCATGGGCATCACCAGTCTTGCCAAGGAGCTGGAGTTTGAAAAACGTGGCGGAATCATTGCCGCCTTCAACGGCGGCAAAACCTTTGACTGCAAAACCGGCACCATCATCCAACAGCTTCTGTTTCCGCCTGAAGCCATCGCCGGCACCTGCGCCATTGTGAGAAAGCACGGCGCACAGCCCCTGTCCTATACAGACACCCACGTAGTTGCAGAGACAGATTCGGACCCTTACGTTCTGGCCGAATGCAAATGCAACTCCACAACCGTCAAAAAGGTTCCCTGGCTTCCGGATTTTCTGGACTATCCCATTCCGAAGCTTTTGGCCGCCGGTGAGCATGAGCGGCTGGTAGAGGTGCGCAGAGAATTTCTCGAGACCTACTCCCACATCTGCGACAGCTTTTTCGCAGAATCGTATTTTCTGGAGCTGGCTCCAAAGGGAGTGGCAAAGGATAAAGCCCTGGCCGGTATCGGAAGCTTCCTTAACATCTCCCGGGAAGAAATCATGGCCTGCGGCGACGGCTTCAACGACATCCCCATGCTGGAATATGCAGGTCTTGGGATTGCCATGAAAAATGCCTACCCGGAAACACAGGAAAGGGCTGACTATGTCTCCCCCTTTACCAACGACGAATGCGGCGTAGCCCATGCAATTGAAGACTTTATTTTGAATGCCTAAATCCTTTTTCCCATCATTCTGTAAAGGAGTGTCATTTACTTTATGAAACGAATCATTCTTGCAGCTTGTACACTGCTTATTCTTACCTTTTTCCTGACTGCCTGCGGCTCACAGAAGCCTCAGGATATCGTTTCCGAAGAGCTTGGAATTGATGCATCAGACGGCAGTAAAATATCCTATTTTGACAATCACGGAGGATTTCACGGTGACGGAACGGCTTATATTGCTTTGAGCTTTGCGGATCATACCGTTTTGGATCAAATCGAAACAAGCACTCCATGGAAATCCTTTCCTTTAAATGAAACGGTAAAGACATTGGTGTATGGAATATCAGATAAAACAAGCCGCATCGGACCATTCTTAAATGACGGAAACGGAAATTCGCTGGTGCCGGAAATCAAAAACGGTTATTACCTGCTGATTGACCGGCACACGGACAAAAGCACGGATATTTTGACCCGCAGTTCTTTTCATTTTACTCTGGGTCTATATGATACGGATACAGATACCCTGTACTACTGTGAGCTTGATACTTAAAAAACAGTCCCTATTTTTGTATTTTCTTATCTTCCACTATCTTTTTCTCTTTCCCCATCGTTATAGTAAATAGAAAGCACTCTTGAGAGGAGGTTCCCATGGATATCGCAGTGGATCAGGAAATCCTGAAATATTGTCAGACTCATGTAAGCGATCAAGGTTATGCAGAAGATCTGACCCAGGATACCTTTGCCCGTTTTTTCCAGAACTTCCACCGCTATCAACACTAACTTACAAAAAAACAAATTCAAACACACTTAGGCGCTAACGTCCCTATTTCCCGGGAGGAGGAAAAGCTTCTGGAGACGATCCGCACCGCAAAATGGGCCTTCTGTGAGAGCGAATCCGAAGCTTCTCTCTCCTCTCTGGAATTTCTCTACCAGCAAAGCCACTACATCCGCAAACGCTGGTGGGCGCTCCAGGCATGCGTTCTGCTCCTTCTGTGGCTGACAATAGAGGTAACTAAGAGCCCCTTCCATCTCCAGAGATTCATGGGCGCCGCCGCTCCTCTTTTTGCCCTGCTGATTTTGCCGGAGCTGTGGAAGAACCAAAGCTCCCATACACTGGAGATCGAGTGTACCACCTGCTATTCCCTGCGCCAAATCTACGGAGCAAGAATTTTCCTCTTTGCTCTGGTGGATATCACCCTCTTAAGTATCTTTTCTCTGACTGCCATTGGATCGGGACTACCGGAAGCTCCTTGGCTATCTCCCCCAGGACTTCGGCTATTATCCGGACTTCACGGTTTACGATTACCTCATGTACATGGCATCCATCAAGGGCCTGCGCCCTGTGACCGCTAAGTATCGCGCCAAAATCCTCTTAGAGCAAGTGGGAATGGAAGAACATGCCCGCAAAAAAATGAAAAAGCTTTCCGGCGGCATGAAGCGCCGGGTGGGAATCGCTCAGGCGATGCTTGGAAATCCGAAAATTCTCATCCTGGATGAGCCTACGGCCGGCCTTGATCACAACAAGCGCATCCGCTTCCGAAATCTCATCAGCACCCTTGCCGAGGAGCGTCTGGTGCTTCTCTCTACCCATATCGTATCGGACATTGCATACATCGCAAATGAGATACTTCTCATGAAAAACGGTTCCATCAGGGCCCAGGGCACCTCAGAGGAGCTGCTGTCGGCCATGCCGGAACAGGTGTAGACGCTTACGGTTCCAAGGGAGGCTGCCAATTCCTACCTGCACAACTATAAGGTATCCAATACGAAAGCCTGAAAACACCTCTTGTCTACGATTATATGGCCGGATGGGTTCAGCTCTTTCTATGGGCGGGATCGAGCAGTTGCCGCCAAGATAAAGGCGGGATTTCTTCTGGTGACAGGGGTGTATATTGTCGTCCCTCTTCTCTATACGGGGATTGTCCTTCTTTATCTGGGTGCGGACGGCTATAATTGTGCCATTCAGAGCAGCTGGACTTCCTGGAAATGCTTTTATCTATTCCCAGCCTCTCTTTCAATACATAAAATGCAGAAAGAGCACTCACACCAGGAATGCCGCCAGCATAAATCAAACCAGCTCTTGCCTTCCTAACTCTATGGCTATCTGCTCATGGCAGACAAATTGATAACCTGGTAATTCCAAGACACGATCGATAAGCCTATTCTCATCATCTTTTCGGATAATATGCAGCTTTGAAATAAAGTCCGTATCCAGTAATGCGCATTTTGTCTTTCCCATAGGCCTCATTCTCTGTCACTTCCATATCGCCGCAAAAGCCGGACATATATTTCCCCATCGGAAGCAGCCCTGGAAGCAGCAAGTAATTCATTCTCCTGGTTTTGATCCATCATTTGCTTCAGGGTTCCCAGTTGGATAATCTCTGGTGTACGTTTCTGCCATCTATCAGCATCAGCACTATAACAAATTTCTTTTTCGAGAGCTTCCTTTTTTACTGCTAAAAACTCTCTTGCCCTGTCCATCTCCATATATTTTTCTTCATAAAGACGCAGAAGGATTGCTTTATATGGTACTGAAAATACCGCCATTAACCGGATAATGTCCTCCAGACTTTGGTTTTCCCTGGAAATCCCATAAATCTTCATCTGCTCAAACAAAGCGCCAGATGGAACGAGTAGCATTCCTGCAAATGCATTTGCTTCCAGATCCTCATTGTTCTTTACATCCTCATCCATAGCAGCGGCATTCAGGAAAGAACCTTTCCGCAAGATACTCTCATCCTTTTCTTCAATGAAACGCCATATATGATATAATTCATGAGCTGCGGCAAAAATCTGATTTGATAACGGAAGCCATGAATTAACATAAACAAAAATTTTGCCTTTCTGAACACAGGTAAGCGCACAAAAATCATCATCTTTTGTAGGAAAACGTAACAATTCCAGCATAATTCCTTTTGTACGGGCATAGTTTTTCAATACAAAAAAAATGTCATCCTGAATAATATTACTTCCATTATACCGGATATTAAACTGCTCAACAGCTCCGGACAATTGCCGAAATTTGTCTGGCTTCTGCATAAATAGGCTGTTATCAAGTACATTTCCCATTAAAAGTCTGTCCACTCCTCTCTCATTGCAATACCATTTTCTCTGACCTTATCATGAAAAAGAATCAATTCTATTATCTTATCTATGTCCCTTACAGCCTGCCGTGCTTCTTCCGTTCCAGCCTTTCCCATAAATGCACGAAATACATCTGTTTCTTCATAATTCTGAGGAATCGTTGTCAGGTCTTCCATACTGGTACACAGAAAATCTGCAATTCTTCGCAGTTCTCCTGCGCTGATTGTCCTTATGCCGCTCAGCATTTTATTTACAGTTTGTCTGGAAATCTCCAGATATTCTGCCAGCTCTACCTGTTTTCTATTCTGCTTTTCAAGTGACAAGCTAATATTATTGGCAATCACTGCATTCATATCTATCATCTTCCTATTCCTCCTTCCCTTTCTTTATCGTCTTAATTATATGTAGTTTTTCCATTTTTGTCAATATTATAGAAACAAATTAAATTCTATACTTATTTTTAAAACTTATTTGTATCTTAATCAGAAACAAAATGCAAATTTACGAAAAACCATTTGATACACCCACACCTTGCGCCAAACATTCTGCACCAACTTTGAAATGTACAACCGTAAAATAGCCTCATTTTCACCGCAAATTTAAAATTCCTCTTGACAATCTCATAATTCCTGTTGTCTACTTAATTTGTATCCCTCACCGGACAAAGCCTGTCCGGCCCTGGGGGTAATGATAGAATAAAAACTTCCAAATCCAGAAATGAGGAGTATTATGGCTACCATAAAAGATGTCGCCCAGTTGGCCGGTGTATCCGTGACAACGGTATCCCGGGTATTAAATAAGCGTGGATATATATCAAAGGAAACGTATGAGCTGGTGTATGATGCCATCAAGCAGCTAAACTATATTCCCAATCAGCTTGCCCGCAATCTTTATAAGCAGCGTACCTATTATATCAGTTTGATTGTTCCGGACAGCTCGAACCCCTTCTGGGCTGAAATTACCAAGTATATCGAATTTAACCTTTATACCCACGGATATAAATTATTCCTGTGCAACACAAACGATGATGCAAACCGTGAGCGCGAAAATCTCCGGATGATGCGCCAAAACATGGTGGACGGCATCATCCTTGCCACCCATATGCTTCATCCGGAGGAATATCAGAATCTCATGCTGCCCATTGTGTCTCTGGATTTAACCATTTCCGATGAGATTCCGGTTGTGTATTCCAACCACGCAAAGGGAGGCCATCTGGCTGCCCAGGAGCTCATCCGAAGCGGCTGTAAGCGTGTCCTGAATGTCATCGCCGTTGTGGCCGACAAATCCCCCTCGATCCAGCGTCACACCATTGTCACCCAGGAGCTTCGGGCTCACGGCATCGAATGTATCGAGCACATGTGGGATACCAATGCGGGAATGGCCGAATACTATGGACGAATAGAGCATCTTTTTGATCAATACCCCGGGATTGACGCCATTTTTTCAGAGGACATTATTGTCATGTATGCCATCAAATGCGCCAACGAACGGGGGCTTAAGATTCCGGAAGCGTTTAAAGCAGTGGGTTACGACGGAACCCTCATGTCCAAGATCTCATATCCGTCCATGACCTACGTTGCCCAGCCGATTCGAAAGCTTGCGGATCAGCTGGTTGAGGTGCTTCTCAAAAAGATTGAAGGACAGGAAATAAAGGGAAATACCATCCTTGATGACGTATTTCTGGTACACGGAGACACCACTCCTCCTGCTTAAAAGCAAACAGACCTTTACATACGGCTTACCCTGCCAGGCTTGACTGCCCGGCAGGGTAAGGAGAACTATCATCTTATTTTGCAAGAATTACAATCTCATGGAAGCCCGAAAGCTCCTTTCCAAATGCTCCTTCCACAGGCTTACCGTCAAGGAATACGGTGCAGTCTGTCCCATGGCCTTCGATCTTCAGAAGAAACTGCGCTTTGCGGTAGCTCAGTCCCCTTAAGACCGCGCCGTCAAATTCTGCGGGAACACAAGGCCGTAGCTTAAGGCCCTCTTCCCCGTAGCTAATTCCAAACACTCCGTTTACAAGAAAGCCGATGAAGCCTGCTGCGTGCCAGGGCAGATGCGGCCAGCGCCAAGCCCGCCCGGTATCGTAATCCATAACCTCATGGAAGGACTTGTTCAAAATCACATTGCGCACCTGCTGAAAAATCAGATCCCGAAGAAATTCTCTGTCCCCAAGCTCTCCGGAAGCGACCGCAATTCCGAGGGTCCAGGAAACCCAGCAGGCTCTCCAGAAATGATTCTTTTCCTTTCGGAAGGGATACCAGTTGATGCCAAAATCAGAGCATGCATCGGGGGTCCTCTTGATCACCTCCAGAAAACGAATCCTTTGCTCCCTCGTAGCAATCCCAAATCTCGGCCAAAGAGCCATCTCCGCTCCGGTGGCCTCCCACATGCCTTTTTCGTAGGCCTCGCTTCCTCTGGGACCGCTGGTAAAGCATCCCTTCTCCTCATTCCAGAATTTTTCCCGGATACTTGCCGTCATTTCTTCTGAGCGCCTCTTGAAGAGATCCCTGTCCTTCTCATTTTGTTTCGTCACTCTGCAGATATTTGCGGCTGCCTCATACATCAGTGCAAACGCGATCTCCGTGCCGAGGCAATACCCTCCGTTTTCCGGCTCCTCAAAGGCATCCTGGGCAAGACACATGTTGGCTTGCACCAGATTCATGCGGGAATCATAGCGCTCCTCCGCTTCCCGGGCGTACTTAAGGATTCCGGGAAGCATTTCATAAAGAAGCTGCACCTCCCCTGTGGCCACATAGTAATCCCAGGCCGCAATCGCAGGCATAGCGGCACAGTCCTCCCCATTGCAAAAGCCATGCTCGGAAATATAAGCCAAGGACTCCCTGGCCTCCCCAGGAGCCAGCAAATTCTGTGCGCGGAAGGCCGCGTGGCAGGTATCCCGGACCCAGCTTCCGAAGCCCTCTCCCACGCCCTGAAAAAGGGCTGCATTCATAATGCCCTCCTGGCCGGGAAGAGCATATCGCTCGGCTCTGTTCTCCTTAAGGATCTCCGTAGACAGGCGAAAGGCAGCATTCAATACGGGATACCTTGTTATAAGCTTTGGATACACATGTTCTTCCTGTGCGTCCCACCGCTCCGTCCTGTTTACCATCCGCGTCATATCTCCCCAGGGCGTATCTCTCCAGCAAAATTCCTCCACGGCCCGCACCGGCGACAGCACGGTTCGACCCTCGTTCAACACCCATGCCGCCGGATCGCCGTAGATGCGATCCTCCACACAGTTCTCAAAAACAGTATAATGGGCGCAAGCGTAGAGAGGCCTGCCCTTTTTCACCTGCTCCAGCAGCCTGCGGTTTTCGGCTCCGTAACGAGTCGGTCTCAGCCCCCAAATCTTTAAAGATACGATAGATGCCGTAGAACCAGGCGTCTGAATACGCAGATAGGGATCCCCATTGTACTGAATGTAAAAAGAAGAATTATTAATATTTTCCACCAGATCGCTTTTGATCTGATAGTCGTATTTTTGTGGACCGTCCTCCTTTAAAATCAGAACCGCATGATCCGTATCTGCAAACAGCTCCTGCACCACCAGATCACTGAAAAAATGCAGCCGGATACGTCCGTCTCTTACCGGAACCTGAAGCCTTACCTGCTTACAGCTTATGGTCTGATCAAGCGCTCTCCAGGTCCATTTCACATGGCAGAGATCAAATACAATCTCCCTCTCCTGTCCCACAAACAGCTCTATCTTGACCTCACAGGCCTTTGTCCGGATATCATCCACCGTGCCGGAGGCTTCCTTCAGCTTAATCTCCGGCCACACATCCGGCTCCAGCCGAAATCGCATGGAAAAATCAAAGCTTCCGTCAAGGGCTTCGTTCTTCCAGGAGCGTTCCCACACCCGAAGATTTTTCACACACTCCTTTGGAGAAACCTTTTTGTCCTTCACTTCAGCCGGAAGACTTAATACACAGGCCCCTGCAAGGGCCTCTATCCTTTGCCCTGTAGATTTGGCAAACAGACAGACTTCCCCCTTTTGGCTCACCTGATACTGCTCCTCCACATCTCCCAGCCAACAGGATGCTTTCTGAAGCCTTACACCCGGGATTTCCGGAATATCCTCCGCGTCCTCAGACCAATGCAAAAAATCCCTGCTTCGGACGGCCCGGACCACACTGCTTCCGCTATTAGAAAGGCTTAAGGGAACGGCATCGTAGACCATTCGCCACTCCTCTTCGTCCGAATAGACATCCCTGATTCGCCCAATCCCGCCGGTAGGCGGCATGTAGTGCACCACAGGCCGCGACAGCTCCCTTCGCTTTTGCTCCTCCGGATGAGCTGTAACACAGGCCGCCCCCAGCCACGCCTCTTTCTCCGTGCTTAGCCGGATGGTCCCGGATGCAAAGGCCGTAAGGGGATAGCACATCCACAAATCAATGCGGCTTACGGACAATCTGACCAACAGCGTCTGTGCTCTCCCTTTCTCATCCGTTACCGTCACACCGATCTCATCCGCAAGATACTCAAAGGGGAGACGGAGCCACTTTTTTTCCTCCGTATATTGTAAGAATACTTCCATTTACAAATCTCCTTTAAACTACTGTAATGCCATAATTCCGATAGATTCCCTGCAAAAGCTTAAGCTGCTCCTTGGAGGGCGGCTCGAAAGCCTTTTGCTCCACCCCTGCCTGGACTGCCTTTGCCAGACCGTAATCATGATAGGGCAGCAGCTCGATCTTTCGCATATGCGCTCCCAGGGATCGCAAAAACTCTGCCGTGTGAATGGCATTTTCAATATCGTCATTCACGCCCCTAATCACAGGAATCCGGATTTCAATCTCCTTTATCTGAGAGAGCCTTTTCATATTTTCTAGGATCCTTTGATTGCTGACTCCGGTATATCGCATATGCTTTTTTTCATCCATCATTTTACAGTCCACCAGGAACAGATCGATGACCTGGGCAAGGCGCTCTACGGTCTCCCACGGTGCGTCAAGGGCGGTCTCTACTGCCACATGCACCCGTTCTCGCCGCAGCATCCGGCTTATCTCGATGACTCCATCCTTCTGGAGCAGCGGCTCCCCGCCTGAGAAGGTGACCCCGCCTCCGGAGAGCTCATATAACCTGGCATCCTCCATCAAAACGCTATATAGTTCTTCCGTTGTATAAAGCCTTTCGTTTTTCTTCAAGGCCCCAGGAATACACACCTCAACACATTTGCCGCACTCCATACATGCCTCACGCTCATACACATGAACGCCTCCTTTAAGCCGATGGGCTTTCCCGGGACAAATCTCTTCACAGGCGTGACATCCCATACAGCGCGCCGCATCAAACATGACGGTGTGGGCGGTCTTCCAGGTCTCCGGATTATGGCACCACGCGCAGCTTAAATTACATCCCTTAAGAAACACGGCTGTGCGAACGCCGGGACCGTCATGGAGAGAGAAAAACTGAATCTGATTTACCTTTAGCTCAAGCATCCCATACCTGCCTTACCTCTGTGTGCGCCCGATAACCTCATCCTGCATCTCCCTTGTAAGCGTGTGGAAATAGGCGCTGTATCCGCACACCCGCACAACGATGTTTCGATGGGCTTCCGGATTTTTCTGAGCATCCAAAAGCTCGTTTACGCTTACCACATTAAAATCCATAATACTCCCGCCGTTTTCACAAAATGCGCGAATGACAGCCGCAAACAGGGAGGGCTCCATCGTCCCCTTCATCACAGGAATATCCATATAAGTAACTGCCCCGCCGGGATAATCTGTAAAATCCAGCTCCTCTAACGCCCCTAACAGCGTGGAAATATTGATATCCTCCGTGCTCTCGCTTGGATTTACGCCCCTTGACAAGGCTGTCCCGGCTTTTCTTCCGTCCGGCGTGGCTATGGTGGTATCCTTAAACCAGTCATAAGAGTAGAACGCAAACAGAGACGGCTCGAACCTTCCTCCCCGGTAATTGCTCTGTCCGCCAAGGCAGGAGGAAAGATCCCGCAGAAATCTCTTTCCGAATTCGGTTGCCTCCTTATCCCGGCAGAATTTCGGCACTCTGTGAAGAAGATATTGCCGCAGCAGCTCCTCCCCCGCAAAGTTCGTCTCCAAAGCCCTTCGCAACCGCTCCATGGTGACCCTTTTCTCTTCATACACAACGGTCTTAATTGCATAGAGGGAATCAATGACCGTGCCCACTCCCGTTGCCGCAAAATTGTCCGTATTATAGACGGCTCCTCCCTCCGATACGTCCATAGCCTTTTCCGTGCAGGATTCCATGGTGGCTGAGAAAAAGAGGGACGGATTGATTACCCTCCACATAGAACCAAACCGGTTATAACGCTCCACAAACATCCGGAGCTCATTCTCATAATTCGCAAGCACTGTCCGGTAAAAGCCCTCAAAGCTTTCCTCCTTCCACGCAGGATAAAAGGTAAAGCCCTCGGCCGCAAAGATCCGGTTCCACTTTTCCGGAAACAGAGAGCCGTTCAGCATCTGTACAAGATTCAGATACGTATAGGCGCGGCAGTTCACTTCATTGGAAAGACAAATTTCCTGGCAGCCCCCTGCAACATACAGGCGGCAGTCAGAAAGCCTTTTCCCCTGCCTTCGATTTGCTTCGATAATCGTATCATCATGAAAAACAGACAGGACATTCAGTCCCGCGCCTGCCACCTCCCCCAGCTTCCGAAGAAACTCCTCCGGGGAATCCTTGGCAATTCTTGCCTGAAGCTTTGGATTTGCAAAGCGATATTTGAGAAAGCTCTCCAGCACCATCTCGGATATCTCGTTGTAAACCACGGAGCCATTTTCATCACAGCCGCCGATAACAATATCCGCATTGGTGCCCCCTGGAAGATCTGCCTCCAGATCCCATCTGGCGTCTGTCATGGAGAGGAAGCAGGCAACAAGCTCCCGGGCCTCTTCCTTTGTAAGCCTCCCGGCCCTCCGATCCGCCTCATAGTAAGGCCCAAGGATCCGATCCAGATGAGCGATCACCGCAAATCCCAGACCGTCCAGGGCATTACACATTTCTCTTGTAAACCAGATTGCACAAAGGGCCTCATAAAAAGTCTTTGCCGGCCTTCCCGGCACCTCTGCCGCAGTCTTAGAAATCCTTGTAAGCACTCGGCGGCGCATAGGATCTCTCTCTGATTCCAACAGCCTCTCTGCTTCCTCGGAAAATCTATGGGAAATGGCAATCAGGCTTTCACATACCTCCCACATGCTGTTCAGAAAATCTTGTCTCTCAGCGGAAAGAGAAGAATCCGTAAGACGATGCCGAATACTGCTCTGAATGCCAAAAAGTCCCAGCTTCAGAACCCTTTCACAATCTGCATAATGATGAGACGCATCCATAAACTGGGGACCGTTCATCACCCCATGCTCCCTGTAATAATTACTCCAAGCTCCGTATTCCTCTATAAAATCCGGATACTGCTTCATCAGCCAGCAGCCAATGCCGTTCTGGGGCGGAAAGGTAGACGTTACGCTGTTCCGATCCCGCCCCGTATCGATCTCCCCATAAAAAGGACAGGAAGGAAAGATCCGCACCCTTGCATGCTTTGCCGCTGTCTCATAAATCCACGCCTTTTTCTGAAAAGAGGACGCCTTCGGATGCTCCTTTGCCCTCTGCTCCAGCAAATATTCCAGATAGGACACGTCGGAAGGATAAGTTTCATATACCGCCCTGGCTTCTCTGAAAAATTGCTCCTTATCAAACTTATACTCTGTCATAGAAAGCCTTCCTCTCTGTCAATGAAAATACAACACGACCTTCAGGGCTTCCCGGCTACGAACCGCCTGAAATCCCTTCTGAAATTCCTCCAGGGAAAAACGGTGGGTGATAAACTCCTGGGCGCTTACCTTTCCGGACATGATTGCCTCCACAACCGGCTCATGTGCAAGAGCTTCCTGCATGGGAAGGGGCCACTGCACATATTGAATGGTGAAATTGCGGAATTCCGGAAAAGGAACCTCCAGCCTGGAATCATTTTTAAGACCGTACACTGCAACCGTTCCGTCCTCATGAATATAATCGATGCATTGGGCAATGGTAGCATTGCATCCGATGGTATCAATACAGAAATCAACCCTTTTTTCCAGCCTCTGTCTGGCAGCCTTCACTTCCCCGGAATCCTTATTAAAAACAGCGGAGACTGCGCCAAGCTTCAGACCCGTCTTGAGCTTTTCCCTATGGTTGCCAAAAAGATAGATCTCCTCCACTCCCTGAAGCCTGGCGCAGGACACAAAGGCCAAAGCAACCGGCCCGTCCCCAAGGATGACCATCCTCCTGCACCCTCCGGCCCCGATTCTCGTGATAGCGCTATAGGTCTCCTTTAAGGTAATCAGCATGGACGCATCCTCCGGCCTCATATCCCCAGGGCAAACCTGCTGCGTGATCCCCAGAGAAGCATCCTTTACCCCGGCGCCGTCCCTTGTGATTGCCGGATAATCCTTTACAACGCCATATTCCGCAAAGCCGCCCCAAGCACTTCCAATTGCATCCGTACCAGGATGCCCGGCCCGTACCACCAGATCCCCGATTTTGTAGGAGGTTACCTTCTCTCCCACCGCAACGACTCTCCCTGCAACCTCATGCCCCAGGACCGCCGGATATCGTTCCACCTCCCGGACAGCCCCCTCTATGACTCCCAAGTCCGTTCCGTTGCATATCATACAGCAATCATTTTTCACCAATGCCTCATAATCGCCTATCCGAGGAATCGGAAGCTCATCCGACAGCACTACCTGATGTTCTTTTGTCACAATCAAAGCCTTCACTGGTTCTCTCCCCCTTATTTAATTCCGGTAGCCGCCACCGACTGCATAAAATACTTCTGGAATGCAAAAAACAGGATAAGCACCGGCAGCATTCCAATCACAATCACGCCCATAATCAGATTCCAGGTAGGCTGCTTTACAACCGACGCGCCACAGATAGAGCTGATTCCAAGGGTGATCGTCCATTTCGAGGTGCTTGTCACAACCAGAAGCATCCAAATCAGATTATTCCAAACGGAAATAAAGGTATAGGTCCCCAGTGTAGCCATACTGGATTTTGTAAGAGGCATCAAAATTCTGGTAAATATCTGAAAATGGCTTGCCCCGTCAATTTTAGCCGCCTCGTCAAGCTCCTTCGGTATCCCAAAATAAAACTGCCTCATTAAAAAGGTCCCAAAAGGAATAGACCAGGCAACCTGAGGCAAAATCATGCCTGCGTACGTATCCAAAAGTCTCAGCTGTTTACATAATGCATAAGAAGGGATCAGCCGCACGGTAATGGGAATCATCATAGTGGAAAGATAAAGAATAAATACCACATTCCTCCCCTTAAACTCCAACCTGGTAAACACATAGGCCGCCATACTACAGAACAGTATGGTCAACAGAGTAACCACAATCGCAACCACAAAGGAATTCAGAAAGCAGGTAGGAAAATCCAGCAGCTTCCAGGCCTTGGCAAAATTACTCCACTGCACCTCCTTAGGCAAAATGCGCCCCACACTGGTGGCCAGATCAGAATCTGATTTCAATGCCGTTGCCAAAATATACAGAAACGGAAACAACACGCCAAATACCAGCATAAAAATGGTAAGCCAGGCCGCGCCTTTTCCCGCAAGATTCGTTTTTATAATTCTCTGATTCATTGTATACCTCCCGTCATAGAGCTTTCGCAAAATAAGGCAACAGACTTTTCCGATATCCGGTGTCCGGCTGTTGGCTTATTTTGCGAAAGCCACCCCACTATGCATCCTTATCACTGGTCAATTTCAGCTGCAGCACCGATATAACAATAGATAGCAGGAAAATAAATACTGCCATGGTACAGGAATAGCCCATCTTCATAGAAGAAAATGCCGTCTTATACAAGGTCAGTCCCGTCAGATAGGTGCTCGTTCCCGGTCCTCCGTTTGTCATTGTATATACCAGATCAAACTCCTGGAAGGTCCCAATCACACACATAAGAATAATGTACGTAAGCACCGGCTTCAGCTGAGGCAGGGTAATCGAAAAAAACCGTTCCCATGCATTGGCGCCGTCAAGCTCCGCCGCCTCATACAGCTCCTTCGAGATCTCAAGCCTCCCTGCAACCACCATCACCATATAATACCCGGCCCAACGCCAGATAGTAACAATCGCCATGGAAATAAGGGCAACCCTGCCGTCTGTGAGCCAGCCCACAGACGGGATTCCCAGCTTGTTCAAAAAATGATTGATGATGCCATAATTCGTCCCCATCAAAAACCGCCAAGCCACACCGGTTGCCACCAGGGATAGCGCACAAGGAAGGAAAAAAATCCCACGCACAAGCTTTGATACGGTTTTGCTTCTCTTATTTGCAAACAGCACAAGCTCCGCCATGATAATTGCAAATACGGCAATAGGAAATACATTTATTAAAATATAGAAAACCGTATTCTTTAAGCTGGTCCACCATAAATCGTCCTTCAAAAGATTCTTATAATTTTCCAGTCCGATAAAGCTCTGCCCCTTCAAAGGATGCCAGTCATAAAAGGACATTTTCACGGAATCAAGCATAGGCCAGAATACAAAGAGGGCCAATAGCAGAAAGGACGGCAAAAGAAACAGGAATGCAACGCCCATATCTCCTTTTTTCTTTCTCTTAGGTCTCACATATTCCATGGACCTTCCCCCCTTACTGCGTCAGCAATCCGTTCAGCTGTTCCACCATGCGATCCAAGGTGGTCTGAATATCCGCGTCATTGTGCCAGATTTCGTCAAAGTACTGACCAATTATAGTCTGCTGATCTGCAAAAGTGGGCGTCAGATCCACATACCCTGCATAAGCAAGACCTGTATTAAAAAGCTGCATATTTCTGGACTCCTCAAACATGGATACGGAAAGCTCCGCCTGGGAACGCCTTACCGCAATCTGAGGAGAAGTATTGTCCTCAAGATAAAGAGCCAGCCCCTTTTCACTGGTAACATATTTGACAAACCGTAAAGCCGCCTCATAATTTTTACAGGTACTGGAGATCCCGATGCCGTTCAGGAACAGCACCTCACCCTGCTCCCCACCATTTCCTCTGGGAGCATTCATCACCTTCCAGTTAACGCTGTCCTCAAGATAGGTAGAATTCCAAAGTGCAACCCGGGCCATGGCAATCTGTCCTGCATTAAACTTCGTAATCAAAGCATCGTAACCGTCGCCCAGCTTCTCAATGGGGGGAATGTATCCCTTGCCAACGAGCCCCTGCACCCACTCAAACGCCGCAACAGCCGCCTCACTGTTCCATGCACAGCCTCCGTCTGCCTCAAGATAAGAGCCGCCTGCCTGTACAATCAAGGGATACATCATATCAATAGAGGAGGAAAGATCATTAAAAATGGTCGGATATTCAATCCCTATTTCATCCTTCACGGCAAGGAGCTTCCCACAGGCCGCCTCAAACTCCTCCCAGGTAAAACCCTCCTCCGGCACGGTAATTCCTGCCGTCTCAAACATGTCTACGTTGTACACCCAGCCATAATTTCCGCCGTCTAAGGGAAGAGAATACCATTCTCCCTCATAAGTACAGTAAGCGGCCGCCGCATCCCAGAAATCCGCAAACTTATAATCCTCGTCAGCCTCAAGCTCCCCTATATCAAACTTCTCAAGGACACCTGCATCTGCCAAAATCTGAGTCGTACCCGTATTGCTGTTGAGCAGATCCGGGAGCGCATCTGCCGTTGCCTCTGTGAGAATCTTTGTGGCAAAATCAGATACCTCCTCATATTCAATTTTAATATCCGGGTTGTCGGCCTCAAAGGCCTCCACCACCTTCTCATATTTATCATAGCTGTCATAGCTCTGCCACGTCAGAGTTACGATATCCTCACCAGAGGCTGCCTCACCCCCTGCCTCCGCCTCATCGGATGCTGCGCTTTTGCCACCACACCCCGCAAAAACCACGATCATTGCCAGCGCCAAAAGGAACGCCATACTTCTTTTTTTCATAGGAATCCTCCTTATCCATACGTTTTTTCTGTTCTCAGTCCTCGATTTTTATATGTCAACCGGTTTCATATTTTAAAAACAAGTTCATTGTAGCGCAGCCTCTCCTGTATGTCAACCGGTTTCATATGCCAAATTTAAAGTTTTTGCACAATTCACAAATTTAAAATTTTAAATTTGGGCAGATCTACTAAACCTCATCTGATCTCATTCTTTGGGAAAGCCGCTCTTTTTATACCGATTTCCTTCTCTCCGTATACACCCCACAGACACCAAAAGCATCACAAGCTCTGCCAGAGGAACCGAAAGCCACACCCCCGTGATTCCAAGGAAACGCGGCAAAATCAAAATCCCTCCCGCCAAAAGCCCGAAGGTTCTGAAAAAGGATAAGAAAGCCGAGAGCCTCCCGTTGGACAGGGCCGTAAACAGGGCGGAGGTATAGCTGTTGAAGCCGCAGAACAAAAAGCTGTAGGAGAACAAGGCAAATCCGGAGGCCCCAAGCTCATAGACGGCCGAAGAGGCGTCCGCAAAGAGTCCAACCAGCCAGGCTCCCCCCAGTCTCGCTGCCAGGAATATCACAAGGGAGGCTGCTCCGAGAAGCCTGACACTGATTTTAAATACCTGCTTTTGCATCTCGCCATTTCGATTTCCGTAAAGAAAGCCCACCACCGGAGCGATTCCGATGGAAAAGCCAATAAACAGGGTATTCAGAAGAAATTGGGCGTAAATCACGATGGTAATGGCGGCAACCCCGTCCTCTCCCGCAAGCCGCAGCATGGCGCGGTTGAAAAGAAAGGTGGTTACCGCCGCGGCCAACTGGCTGACCATCTCGGAAGAACCATTCAGGCAGCTCTCCCTCACCACCTCCCAGTTCCACCGAAGACCGGTAAAGAAAAGGGCGCCCCTGTCCTTTGCAAAATACCAAAGGCCAAAAAGCCCGGGTATCAGATAGCCAAAGCCTGTACCCAGGGCCGCACCCCGGATGCCAAGGGGACAGAGCGCCATAAAAATATAATCAAGAGCAATATTGGAAAATCCCGCCAGAAGCGAAAGCAGCAGTCCCAGCCCCGGCTTTCCGGCGGTTGCAAAAAGATTGGAAAATAAGGTCTGAAGAATACTGGCCGGAAGGAACAGAAGAAGGGTGGTAAGATACTCCCGGCAGTAAGGGAAAAGCCGCGGACTGGCTCCCAGAAGCAAAAGGATGGGATTCATCCAAAGGATACCCATGGCAAGAAGTAAAAAGCCCACCGCCAAGCCCGCTGCCACAAGCAGGGTAAAATCCTCTCTGGCCTCCCCACAGGCCCCCTCTCCCAGCTTCCGGGAAATGATGGCGTTTCCCCCTGCTGCCAGCATCGTTCCCAGGCCCACGGTCAGGTTGATCACCGGACACACAATATTGATAGCGGAAAGGGCATCCGTATTCACGAGCCGGGCCGCAAAGATGGTATCCACCATGGTATAAAGGCCCATAAACAGCATCATAAGCATGGTGGGCAGGGCAAAGCGCAACAGAGAGGCCGCGCTCCAATTCCGGTCCAAAGCATTTTTCATTCTATCGCACCTCCAGTGTCAGCCTCTGGACAGGGTAGCCAAACTCCGTCAAAAGCTCGGCCCCCGAAAAGCCAAGCTCCTGATACAGCCGGCGCTGACCGGTATCGGCCCGATCGCCCTCCCGAAAGGTTGTGATGGTGATCGCATCCTGGAACAGCAGATTGCGCAGCATAAAATCAAGAAGAAGCCCTGCCGCCTCCAGGCGGCGGTATTGGGGATGAATTCCCAGAAAATCAATGCTGCCTGCCGCTTTGCTGCAGGCAGCCGCTCCCACGACCACCCCCGCATCCCGCAAAAGCAGCGCTTCGCTATTTGCAGTGTGTTCCAAAAGCTGTTCCAAATGCTCCTTCTCCTCGAAGCCGGGGAAACCATCTATCACAAGGGCGGCAAAGCGCATCCAGTCCGGAATGTCCTCCGCCCTCACATAAGAGATCCCCTTCTGAAGGCCTCCGCTATGAGACATATTCCGATTCAAAGAACAGGGCAGCTGTAGGGGATAAAAGCGCTTCCCCTCTCTGTATTTTGCAGGAGGCTGCTTGTACATGGCCTTAAAGCGATCCGTAAACGCTTGCTGGCTCTCAAAGCCTGCCGTGAGAGCAATCTCCAAAACAGGCTTATCCGAGCACACCAAAAGCCTTGCCGCCTCCGTAAGCTGCCGGCGCTGAACATAATCGTGAAGGGTGATCCCCACCGTATCGGTAAACATCCGATGCAGATGGTACTTGGAATAGTGTACTCCCTTAGCAATCCCATTCAAATCCGTCTTCTCATGCAAATGCGCCTCAATATAGGCAATCACCTCCTGGATTCGCTCCGCATTCTGATTCCTCATGTCCCTTACACCTCCCTTTCCATATCCGCCATATCGCGGCATCCTGCCAAAAATAACGCCTGTGAATCGGGATTTCCCTCATCCACAGACGCTATTATACCAGAGTCTCCGCTATTTCTTTTCATGATTCTTGCGGAAATACTCTGAAACTATTTCCCCATTTCATTTACCCTAAAAAGAAAGCATTCCGAAAGCTATGAGCGCTGGCTTTTCCGAAGAAACAGGATTCCCATCAGAAGAACCACAGGGAATATCACACCGGCCAGAATGCCAAGCCGTAAATCATCTCCAAAAAAGCTGGATACCATCCCAACCAGCGTAGGTCCCCCGGAGCATCCCAAATCTCCTCCCAGAGCCAGCAGCGCAAACATCGCCGTGCCGCCCCTTGGAAGAGCTGCGGAAGACTTACTAAAGGTTCCCGGCCACATAATTCCCACAGACAGGCCGCAAAGCCCACAAGAGAGCAGACTGAGCGCCGGATTTGGCACAAGGGAAATGCACAGATAGGAAAGGATACAAAGAACACTGCTGTAAATCATAAACCGCTCCAGCTGAAGCTTCTCCCCATACTTCCCGTAAAAAGCCCGGGAGGCTCCCATCAAAGCCGCAAAGGTCATAGGTCCCGCCAGATCTCCCGCCGTCTTTGAAATGCCAAGCCCCTTCTCTGCAAAGGTAGATGCCCACTGACTCACCGACTGCTCACTGGCTCCCGCACAGACCATCATAAGAAAGAGGGCCAAAAAAAGCCTGGAAGAAAAAAGCTCCCCAAGGCTTAATCCCTTCTCCCCCTCCTTCATCAAGGGGGCAAAAGGCACCCTTGTAAATACCATTCCATTACACAAAGGCAACAGCGCCCACAAAACCACCAAAATCCTCCAGTTCTCAATTCCAAAAAGCCGGAAAAACAGGGTAGAAAGAGCCACCACCCCTACATGACCCCAGCAATAAAAAGAGTGGAGCATACTCATGGCCTTCTCCTTGTGATCGGAAGGGCACGCTTCCACCACCGGACTTGCCAGGACCTCCAGAAGACCGCCCCCTATGGCATAAAGGAATACGGCTGCAAGAATCCCCAAAAAGGGATCTCGAAACAGCTCCGGAAGCACCGCCAGCGCCAAAAGCCCCACTGCTCCAAATAAATGGGCCAGAACCATAGAAGCCCGATATCCGATTTTATCCACAAAGCTCACAGACAGGATATCCACCAAGAGCTGTATGGCAAAATTGATGGTCACCAGCATGGTAATCCGGGACAGAGGAATCCCATAGGTCCGCTGAAAGGTTAAAAATAAAAGCGGAGCAAAATTATTCACCACCGCCTGAACTATGTATGCCGTAAAGCAGGCAGTCATGGTTTTGTTATATTGATTTTTCATGAATAGACGCCTCCCACCTGGCAATATCATGATGTTAAGCCCTGAAAGGCTTATAAAGGCTCCGGGCAAGAACCGCCACCTAGATCCTAAGGAATCCACCAAGCCTTGCTTGGTACCCCTTAGGATAACTCCTAATCGGGGCGGCCCTCCTCCCCTGCGCCGGTAGTCTTTGCAGGCTTAACTTAATGTCACTGCTCCTGCCTGCTTCCGATCTATTTTCGGAAAAGCTGTCAGTCTTCTTCTCTGAGCATCAAAAATGCCCCCAGATTACCCCGTTTCCCCAAAGAGGCCCGGTGGCTGAACAAAAGCTCATGGTTGCAGCACGTACAGAGATCCGTGGTCACAATCTGCTCCGGCCTTAGCCCCGCCTCCCGGAAAATCAGCTCATTGGCACGCCAGAGATTCAGCTGATATTTTCCATTTTCCTTTTCATAAAAAAGTTCCTTCCACCAAGAAGGCGAAAAGGCCGCCTGAAACTGCCGGATCACATCCTCACTTACCTCATAGCAGTCCTGGCAAATGGAAGGACCAATAGCCACAACCAAATCCTCCGGCCTGGTATTGTACTGCTCTTCCATCACCTCCACCGTGCGCTTCCCAATCTTCCCCACCGTTCCCTTCCATCCCGAATGGGCAAGCCCAATGGCTCTGTGAACAGGGTCCACAAGAAACAAAGGCACACAGTCTGCATAAAAGGTTGCCAGGACAAGTCCGGGCGCATTGGTCACCATGGCATCCACATCCGTATAATCCCTGGGACGCACAAAACCCTTTCCCACATCCTCTTCCGTCACCACGCGGACATTTGTGGTATGAGTCTGATCCGAGAGCACAAGCCTCTGACAATCAAAGCCCATGGCCCTCCCCAAGCGCGCAAAATTTTCCCGCACACAGTCCTCCTCATCCCCCCTGGCAAAGCTTAGATTCATAGAGGAAAAAATTCCCCGGCTCACACCACCAAGGCGAGTAGAAAAGCCGTGAACCACAACCCCAGTCTCCCTCAATCTCGGAAACACAAGAAAAGGAACGCCCGATCGCTCCACAACCTCCATGGCTTCCCTTCCCTTTTTTCTAATAAACTCCATATCCACTCCTACCCGAACTTTCTGTTCCTGTTTAAAGCACACGCCTCCCTCTATCGGTAAGAAAAAGCATTCCGATACAGACGCACCCGATCTCCTAAAATAGCCACCACATCAAAACGACATCCTTTACTCTCCGGTATCCCCTTAAGCATCCGATAAAAATCCGCTACCCGGCAGATGGTTCTCTGCTTAGAAGGCGTCACTGCCTCAGAAGGCATACCACACTGGCTACTTCTTCGGTACTTCACCTCCACAAAAACCAGAACGCCTCCCTCCTCCCCAATCAGATCGATCTCTCCGATCCTGCAGCGAAAGCTCCTCTCCAGAATCCGATATCCCTTGGAAGACAAATACCTTGCCGCCCTTTCCTCATACGCCGTCCCAATGCCCCGCCGGTTTTCCATTTTCCATCCTTTTCGTAAGAAGCGCCCCATCCCGCCATCTATGACAAAATGCTTCCTTTCAGTCCACCTCAGTCTTCGCAAACAAAATTTTTAATAAAACTCCTCCGATGAATGGCACAAGGCCCAATCTCCTTCAATGCGGCAATGTGCTTCGCCGCTCCATACCCCTTATTGGAAGCAAAGCCATATCCCGGATAAATCGCATCATACTCCACCATCATCCGATCCCGTGTCACCTTAGCTACAATACTTGCCGCCGCTATGGAAACACTCTTCGCATCCCCCTTTATAATAGGCACCTGAGGAATCTCCACCCCCGGAATCGTCACCGCATCATTCAAAAGCAAATCCGGCCGCACCTTAAGAGCCCCAATAGCAAGCCGCATCGCCTCATAGGTAGCCTGCAGAATATTGATCTCATCAATCCGCCTCTGATCCACCACACCAAGCCCCACAGCCACCGCCTTCTCCATAATCTCATCATAGAGAAGCTCCCGCTTCTTCTCCGAAAGCTTTTTCGAATCATTAAGATAAAGAATCTCACAATCCTTAGGTAAAATCACCGCCCCAGCCACCACCGGCCCGGCCAGCGGTCCCCGCCCCACCTCATCAATCCCACAGAGCAACCCCCGTTCACGAAAGCGATATTCATACACCTTCATCCCCTCCAACCGCTCCCGCTCCGCCATTAATCTTTCCTGTCGTTTCCGCTCCCTAAGAATCTCCGCCTTCGTCATAATCCATCCCCCATCTAAGCACCCTCACCAACCAGGAGCTGTCACAAAACAGGACAGCAGGCTTTTCCGATATCCAGTGTCCGGCTGTTCGCGTGCAGGCTGTCTGATATGGACGGACATTGGTCAAAAATTATATCTCTTTCAAACGTTAAAAGAACAATGTCCGCCCAGAGCAGACAGAATGTACGAGAACCGTCCGAACACCGGATATGGAAACGTCTGCTGTCCTGTTTTGTGACAGCTCCGTCCTTCCGTCCGTCTCCCCTACTGATGCTTCAAAATCCCCGCCTTATTCAGCGGCCAAATCCGAATCCAAGCCCTTCCCACAATATCATCCCGGTGGATCACCCCCACACTGGGCTCCCGACTGTCCGAGCTTGCATTCCGATTATCCCCCAACACAAAATATTCATCCTCCCCAAGAGCAATCGGCTCCGCCGCCATCCCCGGATCCCGGATCACCTCCCGCCCATAGGACTCCGTAAGAACCTCGCCGTCAATGAAAATCTCCCCATCCACAATCTGCACCGTCTCCCCGGGAAGTCCGATAATCCGCTTAATATAATACGTATTCTCCTCATACTGATAAGGAAACACAATAATATCATACCGCACCGGATCCCGGAACCGATAAGTAATCTTATCCACAATCAACTGATCCCCATGATTCAGCGTATTCTTCATGGAATCCCCGCTCACATGCGTCCGCTGCCCCACAAACGTGATAATCAAAAAAGTGATAACCAATACCACTCCTATGTAGAGGATCATCCCCACAAGCTCCCGCAAAGGACTTTTCTCCCGCTCCTCATCGCCCTCTCCGATAAAATCCGCTTCCGTGTTTTTCCCTTTTCTGCCCATATCCATCCCTCACAATTACTTTTCTGTCTCTATTTCCCGTTTCTACACCTTATACGCACCCATTCCCATTGCCTTCCACGGGAACCTCCAAAGTAAATCTCCCCAGCTTTCCGCTGCGAAACTCCTCCAAAAGAATCCCCACAGCCTTCTGGAAATCCAGCTCCCCGCCCTTTAAAAGACAGCCCCGACTCCTTGCTATCTCCGACAGCATAACAAAGGCATCCTCACACTCCATGATTCCATAACGCCCCAAAATCACGCCCGGATACTCCTCCCTAAGAAACGTAAGCAGCCTAAGAGCCAGCTCCTGGGTATCCAGCACCTCGTCCCGGACAGAGCCAATCATGGCCAAACGAAGACCCACCTTCGGATCCTCAAATCTGGGCCATAATATCCCCGGCGTATCCAAAAGCTCCACCTGCTTATTCAACCGCACCCACTGAGCCCCCCTGGTAACTCCCGGCTTATTACCGGTCTTAGTACAGGCCTTTCCCGCAAAGCTATTGATAAAGGTAGATTTCCCCACATTGGGAATCCCCGCCACCATGGCCCGGACAGGCCTGTTTAAGATCCCCCTCTTCCGATCCCGCTCCAGCTTCTCCTTACAGGCCTCCTGAACGGCTCCGTAAATGGCTTTAAGCCCAAAGCCGCTTCTGGAATTTACCAAAACCACGGAAAATCCCTGATTCCGGAAATACTCACTCCAGAGAACCGTCCTTTTCTCATCTGCCAGATCACACTTATTCAGCAAAATAATCCGGGCCTTCTGCCGGCCCATCTCGTCAATATCCGGATTGCGGCTGCTAAAAGGCACCCTGGCATCCAAAAGCTCCAGAATGAGATCCACCAGCTTGATATGCTCCTGCATCATTCGTTTTGCCTTGGTCATATGACCCGGATACCACTGCACATTCATAACTTCTCTCTCCTTCTGTCAGGGAAGCCATCCGAAACGCTCTCCCGGCGTAACGTTAAACCAAGCCATTCCCATGATGTCCTCCCGGCGGACATTTCCAATATCCGCGCTTCTGCTGTCCTCACTGTTGTTCCGGTTATCCCCCAAAACAAAGTATTCGTCCTCTCCAAGCTTCACCGGCGCCTCCGCCACCCCCGGATCGTTCATGCTCTCCGTGAGAATCTCCTCACTCAGAAGCTCCCCGTCAATAAAGACCCGGCCGCTCTCTATGGTCACCGTATCTCCCGGCAACCCCACCACCCGCTTGATATGGTAATGAGCATTCTCGTTTCCATTCGGCTTAAATACGATCAAATCTCCATAAGTCGGAGCCTTCACCCGATAAATCAGGCGGTTGATGAGAACGCGATCTCCACTGTAGATGGCAGGTTCCATAGACTGGCCCACATTGCTTAAGGCCGCACCGAAAAAATAGACCAGAACGCAGGCAAAGCCAAAGGCCAGCACCACCTCGCCTGCCCACATCAGTGCTTCCTGAAGCACCTTCATATTAATCCGCTTTTTCCGCCGCCGAAAATTCAAACCCGCCATGGCGTTCTCCTTATAAAAAGAGGACTGACGCAAAATCATAATGCCTTGTTTTGCGGCAGCCCCCTGCTTCGATTATTTTACTAATTCTTTTACCTTCGCACGCTTGCCCACACGTCCTCTTAAGTAGGTCAGCTTTGCACGTCTTACCTTTCCGCGGCGCACTACCTCCACCTTCTCCACATTGGGGGAATGTAAGGGCCATGTCTTCTCAACGCCTACGCCGTTGGAGTTCTTTCTCACGGTAAAGGTCTCTCTGGCTCCGCCTCCCTGCTTCTTCAGAACAACGCCCTCAAAAACCTGGATCCTCTCGCGGTTACCCTCCTTGATCTTACCGTACACCTTTACGGTATCGCCCACACGAAACTGGGGCGGCTCTGCCTTGAGCTGCGCGGCTTCGATATTCTTAATAATCTCGTTCATTTCGTTGCTTCCTCCTTCTTATTCCGGATGTTCTTACCATAAAGTCCAAAGTCATAGAAGCCGCACCGGAGGCCGGCACGTATCTGCTTTCCATAAAAAGCGTATCTTCTTCCCTGCTTCCTCCCCGAAGGAAGTCTGGCAAACACTTTAGTCATGTGTACAGCAGCGGACCATCTCTTTTTATCACAACGTAAGTCATTTTACCACAAGAGAACGGAAAATGCAAGAAAGTTTTTCTTAATTCTAATCCTCAACCCCTCGCCTGCAACAGTTCAGATGGGCTGCGGTGAAAGCCGCTCTCTGACTTTTCCGATATCCAGTGTCCGGCTGTTCACGTACAGGCTGTCTGATATGGGCGGATATTGCTCAAAAGTTATGAGATATTAAAAACATAACATGCAATGTCCGCACAGAGCAGACAGAATGTACGTGAACCGTCCGAACACAGGATATGGAAATGGCAGAGAGCGGATTTCACCGCAGCCCATCTGAACTGTTACCTACCCCCTGCAAAGCCTCCGAATCACAGCCATTCCCTCCAAAAGATCCGAAATCTTCTGATAATAAACCAATCCCTTCGGCTCCTGCTCCCCGGGATCGGCCGGGAAATAGACCGTCCGAAGCTTGTCCGCCCGGGCCGCAAGCACTCCCTCTGCCGAGGCGGCAAATACAAGAAGCTCTCTTCTCTCGATCCCCTCTGCCTGAAAAATCCTGTGAAAGCGTTCCGGATCCGAGCCGGACGCGAGAACCAGCTTTACCCCCAGCTCCTCTGCCAGCTCTCGGAATTCCTCCGCCCAATCTCTCTCTGTATGAGAATCTCCCAGCAGCATTTCTTCGGCTATTATCATTTTTAATCGTTTTTTAGACAATTTATTTCCTGCTGATACCAGATCTTCCTGCTCCAGATATTTTGTATAAAGATCCGGACGTCTGTTTCTGGTGCGCAAAAAGGACTGCTCTCTCCGCCAATCCTCGATTCGATCGTGATTTCCGCTAAGAAGCACCGGCGGAACAGTCTTCTCCCTCCACACCTCCGGCCGGCTGTACTGAGGATATTCCAGCAGATGCTCATGAAAGGTCTCAAATTCTGCGGACACCTCATTGCTCAAAACCCCGGGAACCAGCCGGGAAATGGCATCGATCATTACCATAGCCGCAAGCTCTCCGCCAGTAAGCACATAATCTCCAATAGACACATAATCGGTAACGATCTCCTCCAAAACCCGCTCGTCTACGCCCTCATAGTGGCCGCAAAGCAGGATAAGCTCCTCCTCCCTTGCCAGCTCCTCTGCCAGGCTCTGATCAAAAACTCTTCCCTGAGGAGTCACGTAAATCACCCGGGCGCTCTTCCCCCCCATACGGCTCTTAACGGCCTCCCAGGCCCGGTACACAGGCTCTGCCTGCATCACCATTCCCGCTCCTCCTCCATAGGGATAGTCGTCCACCTTCCGGTGCTTATCCTCCGTATAATCCCGGATATCCACAGCGTTTAAGTGGATCAGACCCTTATCCATGGCCCGCCCCAGAATGCTTGTATGAAGCCCCTGTTCCATCATTTCCGGAAACAGAGTTAACACATGGTAATTCATCACGAAAGCAAGCCCTCCAAAATGTGCACCGTCATCCTGCCCTCCTCCACATCCACCGAAAGGATGCAAGACGGGATGGCCGGCAGCAGAATCTCTTTTCCTTCTTCCGTCTCTACCACATAGACATCGTTGGCCCCTGTCTGAAGCACATCCGTCAGAACTCCAAGGCGCTGCCCCTCATCCGTATATACCTCCAGATCTATGAGATCCGTGATAAAATTCTCATTTTCTGCCAGAGGAACTGCCTGATCTCTTGTGACCAGCAGATCCCTTCCTTTGTACTGCTGCACCTCATTGATATCCTGAAACTCCTGAAACTTCAGGATGACCTGGTTTTTGAAAAATTTCACCCCGGCCACCTTAAGGGGTTTGTATTCATTTCCGGTATCCAGAAGCACCTCCTGAAGCTTCTGAAAACGCTTGGGATCGTCTGTGGTGGGAAATACCTTGACCTCCCCTTTTAAGCCATGTGTGGACGCGATCACCCCTACACGCAAATATGACTCCATGCTGTTCTCCTCTTTATAAAATTTCCTTGAGGCTGTCGCAAAATAGGACAGCAGGCTTTTCCAATATCCAGTGTACGGCTGTTCGCGCACAGGCTGTCTGATATGGACGGACATTGAGCAAAAATTATATCTCTTTCAAACGTTAAAAGAACAATGTCCGCCCAGAGCAGACAGAATGTACGCGAACCGTCCGAACACCGGATATGGAAGTGACTGCTGTCCTATTTTGCGACAGCCCCATGCGCCCCTGTGCAAAAAACAGCGGGTGTCTCCACCCGCCTGTCCTGTGTTGGAACTTACTGAAGAATTTCCACCACAACCTTCTTTTCTTCCTTTGATGCTGCTGCTTTTACCACACAGCGGATTGCTTTTGCGATGCGGCCCTGCTTGCCGATCACCTTTCCCATATCGGATGGTGCCACGCGAAGCTCAACGAGAATGGTTTTTTCATTCTCCGTCTCTGTCACAGCAACTTCCTCCGGATGCTCTACCAGTGATTTTGCAATCACCTCTACTAATTCTTTCATATCTTTCCTCCGAATGCAATGCTGCCATTCCGCACATGAACAGCAGCAACGCTGTTGCCTTTTTTAAAAGCTTCGTGACTTATTTCTCCACGCCGGCGGCTTTCAGTATCTTGCCTACAACCTCTGTGGGCTGTGCGCCGTTGTTCAGCCATTTCTTAGCTGCCTCAACGTCTACGTTAAAGGTACTGGGGTCTGTGCTCGGATCGTAGGTACCAATCTCCTCGATGAATCTGCCGTCTCTCGGGGATCTGGAATCTGCTACGATAATTCTATAGAAAGGAGCTTTCTTCTGACCCATTCTTCTCAACCGAATTTTTACTGCCATCTCTTTCACCTCCAAAATATGATTTCTTCTTTTTATGTTAAAAGGGCATTCGGAAACGTCCCCTTTTACCAAAGCCTTTGCCGCCCATCATGCCGGGCATCTGCTTCATCATCTTGCGCATCTCGCCAAACTGCTTGACCAGGCGGTTTACCTCTGCAATATCCACCCCTGCTCCCTTTGCGATACGGTGCTTTCTGGATGGATTCAAAACCTCCGGATTAGAGCGCTCCTTGGGCGTCATGGACAGGATAATCGCTTCTATCTGTGCCATCTTCTTCTCGTCAATGGCATCCTCAAGGCCCTTTAACTGATTCCCCACTCCCGGCATCATGGAGAGAATGCTTGTTAACCCTCCCATTTTGCGCATCTGATTCATGCTCTCCAGGTAATCGTCAAAGCCAAACTGAGCCTTCTTAAGCTTCTGGGTCATGGCCTTGGCCTTTTCCTCATCCACAGACTCCTGGGCCTTCTCAATCAGCGTCAGCACATCACCCATACCTAAGATTCTGGAAGCCATGCGGTCCGGATAGAACTGCTCCAGATCCGAGAGCTTCTCTCCCATACCTACAAAAAGAATGGGCTTTCCGGTCACTGCCTTGATGGACAGTGCGGCTCCGCCTCTGGTGTCGCCGTCCAGCTTCGTGAGAATCACGCCGTCGATTCCAATCTTTTCGTCAAAGGTACCGGCCACATTCACCGCATCCTGGCCGGTCATGGCATCTACGGTGAGGAGTGCCTGATCGATCTCCAAATTGGCTCTGATCTCCTGAAGCTCTGCCATCATATCCTCATCTACATGAAGACGTCCTGCCGTATCCAGAATCAGCACATTGAAGCCGTTCTTTTTGGCATGCTCATAGGCGCCCTTGGCAATATTCACCGGTTTCTGATGTTCCCCCATGGTGAACACTTCCACACCTTGCTTTTCTCCGTTTACCTGAAGCTGCTTGATGGCTGCCGGACGGTATACGTCACAAGCTGCGAGCAAGGGCTTTCTTCCCTTGCTTTTCAGCTTGCCGGCAATCTTGGCCGCTGTGGTGGTTTTACCTGCGCCCTGGAGGCCCATCATCATCAGGACGGTTATCTCATTGCCTCCCTTAAGCTTCAGCTCCGTGGTCTCGCTTCCCATGAGGTTTATCATCTCCTCATGGACAATCTTGATCACCATCTGGCCGGGAGTCAAACTGTTCATGACGTCGGCCCCTACGGCCCGGGCCTCCACGGACTTGATGAACTGCTTCACCACCTTGAAGCTTACGTCAGCCTCCAGAAGAGCCATCTTTACTTCCTTTAAGGCTGCCTTTACATCGGCCTCCGTGAGACGTCCCTTGCCTCTTAAGCTTCGGAATACATTTTGCAATTTATCGGATAAGCTTTCAAATGCCATTTACAAATTCTCCAATATGTCCCGCAGCTGTCCTGTAAGCTGCTCCTTGTCCGGCGTCTCTGCCTCTCTTAAGGATCGATCCATCTCTTCGATCCGGCCCTTGATGGTCAAAAATCGCTCTACCAGATGAAGCTTGGCCTCATACTCCTTAAGGATTCGGTTGCACCGCTTGATGAGATCGTGAACTCCCTGACGGCTGATGCCCTGCTCCTGGGCTACCTCACTGAAGGAATAATCGTTGAGGATGACCTCCTCATATATCTGCTTTTGGTGCTCTGTCAAGAGCTCTCCGTAAAAGTCGTACAGCAGTGTCTGCTCCAGAAGCTTTTCCATGATTATCACCTGCCTGGATTATCATACACGAAAAGGAGGAGGGTGTCAAGTATTTTTTCTTTACGAACAATTGTTCTATACAATAGAAAAAGCAGCGAATTTGTTTACTCTAATAAAAACAAATTCGCTGCTTTACTGTCTGTGTTATTTAGTTACTGTGATTATGTCAGTACAGGCTCTCTTTTTCTAATGACAGCCTCCACTTCCTCTATAGTCTTTTCAACAATCCTTGCTATCTGCTCTGATGAATAGCCATCTCTGTGCATATTCATAATTATTTTTACATTTTCTGCATCCCTGATTCCCTGTGAAAGATTACACATAGCGCTCACATCCTTTCTCAATTCATCATCTACCGG
>JAAVZL010000030.1 GCA_022791635.1 Lachnospiraceae bacterium | reverse complement strand
TATCAGTAAAATCAAATAGCCCATAATAAAACGGAAAAATAAGATTTCCACGGGCTGAAAATCTGCAAGCAGGATTTTTGTGGAAATAAAGGTAGTTCCCCATATAAGGATTGTGAGCAGAGCTGCCAAATGCCCTGTACGCTTTTCTGCCACCATTCTATTCACCGCCCTTATCTTTTTCAAAAAAGATTTCACGGTACATTCCCGGCGCAAGCCCGATAAAGCTGGTAAAATAGTTTGTAAAATGGCTTTGGTCAAAAAAGCCTGTCCTCATTGCTGCGTCAGGCAAAGATACGCCGTTTGACAATAGTTTCTTTGCTTCATTGATACGGATTGTTTCTAAATAACGGTATGGGGTAATTCCCTTTGATTTTGTAAATGCTCTAAGAAGCGTTGATTTGCTTAGTCCTTCCTGGCGGCAAAGCTGGTCTAAATAAATGCGCTCTGCAAAATGCTGCTCCATAAACATACAGACTTTTTCAATTTCCTGTCTGCACTCTGGAATGTAGCTGAGGGAAGGTTGGCTGTAATTCTCGATTAGGCCGGACAACAGGAGCAACAGATTTTCTTCTTTTCCGAAGTTACTGTTTCCATTCATCACCATTTCATGCAGTGGGCGTAGATAGCAGATTACTTCATCATCACAAATCACATTCTCGGAAAATACCGGAAGTTCCCGTTTCCCGGTCACTTCTTCTGCCAAATCAAGCATAATTTTTTTGCTGATATTAAAACCACGGTAGTCCAATGTGCCGTCATCGGACTGTACGCAAGCATGGTTATCGCCCGGATTAAACAAAACAATACTTCCCTGTCCAATCGTGTAGTTTGTGTTCCTGCACGACAGACGGCGTTCACCGTTCTCTACAAAACCAATCACATAATGCTCGTGGAAATGGTTTGGAAACGGCTGGACAATTCCTTCAAAGCGGTAGGCTTCAATCCGCAATGATTCGTCGTAAACAACGGTTCTGATTTCTTTCTTCATTCAAATTCTCTCCTTACCCAAAACCATTGTAAATCAAAAATTTTCAAAAGTCTTGTAAAATATCTTCATTTTTCAGTAATGGGGGCCGTCGTATATGAGCGTAAGGACAGGGCTGCTGCAAGGGATTTGACTCTTGCGGAGGCCTTTTGTTTGGGTTATAGTAGAGGGAAGGTGAGTATGTTACGAATATACAGAGGAGGGTCTATGAAGTTTAAAGAGCGATATCTGGCGGGGGAGATTCCCTTTGAGGAGGTTGACCGTTATATTGAGGAGTGGGGGAACAGCGACGAGGACTGCACGCTGCGGGAGTATCTGGGGTTAAATGCCCAGGAGGAGGACGTGTGGATCTCCGACAGTGACGAAGCTCTTAAGGAGCTTTTGGACAGGCAGATGAAGCGGTAGCATTATGGTGCGTGTATATATAGCGGAATTTCCCTTTGAAAAGGGGAAGCCAAAAGAGCAGTCAAAATGGGCCCGCAGGCTTTTAAGGCAGGCTCTGGAGGGGGAGGATGTGAAGGTGAGTGATCCGATTTCCCTTGAGCGGGATGAGTACGGAAAGCCTTTTTTGCCGGAGTGTCCTAAGCTTCAGATCAATCTTTCTCACAGCGGCGGCTATGTGGCCTGCGCTGTGGGGGACCGGCCGGTGGGTGTGGATGTGGAGCGCTGGAGGAGCCGCCGGGGGCGGGATCGGATAGTGAAAAAGTTCCATCCTCTGGAGCAGGAGGCTTACCGGGCTGCGGGGGAGCATGAGCGGGAGCGGCTGTTCCATGAGCTTTGGGTGCTGAAGGAGAGCTTTTTAAAGGCAGACGGGAGAGGGCTTTTGCTTCCCTTGAATTCCTTTTATATGGAAGGGATCTTAAGGGAACGGGGCCGGGTGATACAGAAGGAAAACGAAAAGGATTTCTATTACAGGCTGTATCGAATAGAGGGGCGGGCGGTGAGCCTTGCGGTCTGCTCGGAGGAGGCGTGCTTTGCGCAGGAGCCTGTTTTTCTAAAGCTTATGGAGGAATCCACATAATTCCAGTAATTAAGTCTGGCTTTTTTACGGGCAGTTTGGTAGAATAAAAAGAGCGGTACCTGGGCGTGATTCCTGCGTAGGTGCCGGAAAACTGGAATAAGGGTGATGGAAGAATGAGACGAAAGAAAAAAAGACGCGTTCCCATAATACTGATTGTGGCGCTTTTTCTGTGCCTGGGTATGGTGATTTTCTGCGGAAGTCAGCTGGCCGGCATTTTTCTGGAATATAAGGAAGGAACCGACGAGTACGATGAGCTCCGTAAGTATGTGGAGCAGGAGGTTCCCGACGTATCCTACAATGAGGGAGACTCCCCCGGGGAGGGGGAGGAGGCCGAGGTGCGGGAGCAGCGAATTGCCTTTGAGGAGCTGAAGGCCCAGAATGAGGATGTGATTGGCTGGATCGAGATTCCGGATACGGAGATCAGCTACCCTCTGATGCAGGGAGACGATGATCAGTATTATTTGAAGCATACCTTCAGCGGAAATAAGAACAGCGCCGGCAGTATTTTTGTGGAGGCTCTCAACAAGGCGGATTTTTCCGAGCGGCACACGATCATTTACGGCCACAATATGAAGAACGGTTCTATGTTCGGGGGGCTTAAGGAGTACCGCAATGCCTCTTATCTGGTGGATCATCCCACCATTTACATAGACTTGGAGGACGGAACCCATGCCTATGCGATTTTTTCCTGCTATGAGACGGCGGCCAACAGCGATACCTATACCATAGGCTTTGCCTCTCAGCCGGACGGACAGTATGAGCGGTTCCTGCAGACCATCAAGGGACGCTCTGCTTATGATACGGGGATTGAGGTATCGAAGAATGATCGGGTGATTACCCTTTCCACCTGTACCAAGAGCGGGGAAAAGCGTTTTGTGGTCCACGGAAAAAGGGTTTATTAGAAAGAGGGGATTTCTACGACGACAGAGGAGCGAATCGGACGTTTGAAGGAGTATGTGGAGGAGAGCAGCCGGATTGTGTTCTTTGGCGGAGCCGGTGTTTCTACGGAGAGCGGGATTCCGGATTTTCGGAGTACGGACGGACTGTATCATCAGGAGTGGAAGTATCCACCGGAGACGATTTTGAGCCACAGCTTTTTTGTGCGGAATACGGAGGAATTCTACCGCTTCTATAAGAAAAAGATGCTCTGCCTGGATGCAAAGCCCAACGCCGCTCACAAAAAGCTTGCCCTTCTTGAGGAGCAGGGGAAGCTTACGGCGGTTGTGACCCAGAATATAGACGGCCTGCATCAACTGGCCGGAAGTAAGCAGGTCTATGAGCTTCACGGATCCGTGCATCGAAATTATTGCCAGAGCTGCGGTAAATTTTATGACGCCGAGTATATGCTCAAGGCAGAAGGGGTTCCCCGCTGTGAGTGCGGCGGCCTGATAAAACCTGATGTGGTCCTTTATGAGGAGGGACTTGACAACCGCACCATCCAGGGGGCGGTGGAAGCTATCGCCCAGGCGGATCTGCTGATTATTGGCGGGACCTCCCTGGCAGTGTATCCGGCCGCCGGACTGATTGACTATTTCCAGGGGAAGCATCTGGTGGTGATCAACCGGGCTGCCACCCCCAGGGATAAGCACGCAGATCTGCTCATACAGGCGAATATAGGAGAGGTGCTAAGTGGAATATAAGGTCGGAGATATTGTTAAGCTGAAAAAACAGCACCCCTGCGGAAGCTTCGAGTGGGAGATTCTGCGGGTAGGTGCAGACTTTCGTCTGAAATGCCTGGGCTGCGGACATCAGATTATGATTGCAAGGAAGCTGGTGGAGAAGAATACCAGAGGACTTCGAAGCCGGGAGGAATAAAAAAACAGGAGCATGCGCCCTGAATTCTCATGATTAGTGAAGAATTCAGGGCGTATTTTTTTCCTCTGATAAGATAAAAGGTTAAATTTACCTTTTCAAATATTTTTAATTGACATATTTATTATTTTATTATAAAATAAATTAAAAGTTAATTTTAATCTAATATTAATAAATAATAATAAATTAGAAAGTATTAAAAAATATAAAATTAAAAATTATAGAAAAACCGGAGCGTCACAGGGGCGGGGCGCAGTGTGAAGAGAAGGGAGGAGGCCATGAGCAGACGGGTTTTCCTGGCATTTGATATCGGGGCAAGCAACGGAAGGGCTGTCATTGGAGGGTTAAAGGAAGACGGAACACTTTTTCAGGAAGAGATTTATCGCTTCTCCAATGGGTTTTTGAGAATGAGCGGCGGCCTTTATTGGGATTATGTTCATATTTACCGGGAGCTTTTAAAGGCGCTTAGGAAATGCCGACGCCGGGAGCTTGAGGTGGCGTGTATTGGAATTGACGCCTGGTCTCAGGATTACGCCCTTCTCAATAAGAGAGGGCAGGTGGTGGGTCTTCCCCGCTGCTATCGGGAACCAAAGCTTGAGCTTCATGCGGATGATATCGACGGGGTGCTTGGAGATCCAAAGGAATTCTTTCGCCAATGCGGACAGGTGAAATACCGGATTTCCAGTCTGCGGCAGCTTTACTATGACTGCACCAGACAGCCGGAGGTGATTGAGAGCGCTTCGAGGCTTTTGTTTATTCCTTACTTGTTTGTGTATTTGCTTACAGGACAGGCTGCCTATGACGGTACCCTGCCGGCCATCGGGGAGCTGGGGGACACAAGAACCTGGGGCTTTCGGAAGGAAACGGCAGAACTTTTAGGTGTTCCCGGATTCATCCCAACCCGTTTTGAGAGCGGTACAATTTTGGGTCATACCAATCGGACGATTTTGGAGGAGACGGGTTATGATAAGATTCCTGTCGCTTGCATAGACAGCCATGATACCGGCAGCGCAGTTTTGGCCATTGGCGGGGAAAAGAGCTTTCTGTATGTGAGCAGCGGAACCTGGTCCATGTACGGGGCGGTGGTGAACGAAATGCGGTTAAATGACCGGGTTTATGACGCCAGGCTCTGCAACAGTCCCATGGGGGACGGACGGATTGCCCTGATGGCAGGGACGGCGGGGATGTTTGTGATTCAGCAGTGTATGCGCAAATGGAAGGCGTTAGGGAGAGAGATTACTTATCAGCAGCTTACGGATTACGCCCGGGTCCACAGGACGGATTCTTATTTTTCCTTTACGGATGTTTCGGATGCTACGGTGGATATGGAGACGGAGGTAATACGGGCTGTGGAGAAGGCAGGCTTTGAACCGCCGCAGGATCCCTTTGCCCTGTATGAGGTGTTTGCAAATTCTCTGGCACGGCTGACGGTAAAGGAGCTTACGGAGGCGGAGGCGGCGGTGGGAGAGCACTTTGACCGGATTTACCTGGTGGGAGGAGGCGCCCGGGCCCAGGCGGTAAATGAGAGAATTGAGGAGGGCAGCGGGAAGCGGGTTTGCACCGGACTTGACGAGGCGGCCGTGGCGGGAAACCTGTTGGCCCAGATGGTTGCAGCCGGGGAATTGCGTGATTTTAAGGAGGCGCGGCTGGTGAGCAGGCGTACCTTTTTCCCCACAGAGCTTTCGTGAGAACTGCGGAACCGGAATGGAGGGACTTATTGTGGAAGGAATTAGGGAAAGAGAGGAAGCATACAGGCAGGGGCTGAACCGGGCAGAGGTATTTGACTGCAATGTCTGGTGGGCGCCGTTATCCAGAGGTAATCTGCGGCAGTTTACGGATTTTCGGGAGATGCTGTCGGCCTGTGAGGCAGAAGGAATCCGCGGAGGAATTGTGACGGATGTGCAGGCGGCCACCCTGGACAATTATGCGGGAAATGAACGGCTTCGGAGACTGTTAAAGGACTGTCCCGGCTGGTATGGGGCAATGGTGCTCACGACGGATGTCTGTTTTGACGGCGGAGGGCGGGCCTACATAAGGGACTTGATGGCGGAGGGCTTTCGGGCTGTGCGGATGTTCCCGAGGAATTTTGAGCATTCCATGGAGGAATATGCCATTGGCAAAATCCTGGAGGAGCTGGAGGAGCTGGGACTTCCCCTGATGGTGTGGCAGGATCAGGTAAGCTTTCGTGAGATGGACGCTATCTTAAGCCGCCATCCGAAGCTGAATCTGATTGTGGAGGGGCATGATGTGAAGCTTTTGTACCATGCAAGAGAATATTTTGCACTGATGCGAAAGCATGACAATTTTTATCTGGAAAGCCACAATCTGGTGCTCTTTCGGGAGCTGGAGGATTTGTGGGAGCTGTCCGGAAAGATGCATGTGGTATTCGGAAGCTATTTCCCCTATGCGACTCCCCATTTTGCGGCCTTTCGGGTATGGGGAGCAGATATCCCCAAGGAGGCTAAGGAGGCAATTTTCTGCAACAATGCACAACGGCTGTTTCCGGAATGGAAGGAGGGGCTCCTATGATCATTGATTCGCATATCCATGTAGGACCTATGGCAAGGCAGTATGTGAGAGATTATTCTCTGGACGGACTGTTAAGACACATGGACAGACTCGATATTTCTCATGCAATCAGCTGCAATACCTATGCCCTCTGTGAGCTGGATTTGGAATTCGGAGCCCGGTATGCAAGCCGTCTGTACGAGGAGAGCGGCAAACGGATTCTGAGCTATCATTATTATACGCCAGAGTATCAGGAGGAGTCCTTAAGACTGATGGAGGAATATGCCAAGGAACCCGCATACGTGGGAATCAAGATTCATCCTGCCTTTGCGCTCACTCCGGCAGAGGACGAGGCTTTCCGGCCGGCCTGGGAGTTTGCGGATGCCCACAAACTGCCGCTGATTTCTCACACGTGGGATATTACCTCCAATCCCAAACAGATTTACGCATTTCCGACCCGCTTCGAAAAGTATATCCGGGAATACCCGGGGGTAACGTTTATTATGGCTCACTCCGGCGGACGGCCGGGAGGAATTCGGGCAGCGGTGGCTCTGGGAGAAAAATATCAGAATGTATGGTTTGATATTGCCGGCGATATCTGGTGCAATGGGGCCCTGGAATATATTTCGGAACATGTAGGCTCAGAGCGGATTCTTTATGGAAGCGATTATACGATGATGGATCCGTCCGTGATGCTGGGGGTGGTGCTGGGAGCGAGGCTTACTCCGGCAGAGAAGGAGTGCATCCTGTACCGCAATGCAAAGGAGCTCTTTGGGCTGTAAAGGAGAAGGAGGAATTCTGTGAAGGTTTGGAATCAAAATAAAGAATGTGAGGAGCAAGAGCTATGAGAATCGGCTGTGTAAAGGAAATTAAGAACAATGAATTCCGCATTGGCTTAACCCCGGACAATGTGAAGAACTATGTAAATGCAGGCCATGAGGTGCTGATAGAGCGGGACGCAGGTAGGGGCTCCGGGTTTTTGACAGAGGAATATGAAAAGGCGGGGGCCGTGATTGTGGACGAGGCAAGAGAGATCTGGGATCGGGCCGAGATGATGGTAAAGGTGAAGGAGCCTTTAAAAGAGGAGTACGCCTGTTTTCATGAGGGACTGATCCTTTATACCTATCTTCATTTGGCGGCAGAGCGGGAGCTTTTGGATGCCATGCTGGCCTCAGGCGTAAAGGGAGCGGCCTACGAGACGCTGATTGAGCGGGACGGAAGCATTCCGCTTCTGGCGCCCATGAGCCAGATTGCCGGGCGTTTGAGTATCCAGGAGGGAGCAAAGTATCTGGAGAAGCCCTTTGGAGGGCGGGGAGTTCTCCTGGGAGGCGTGCCGGGAACGCCCAGAGCGAAGGTAGTTATCATCGGAGCGGGAACTGTAGGAACGAATGCCTGCAAGATAGCAGTGGGTATGGGAGCAAATGTGACGATCATTGACGTGAATCTTTCCCGCCTGGCCTATCTGGATGATATTTTCGGATCCAAAATTCAGACTCTTATGAGCAGCGATGCTGCGATAGAGGCGGCCGTGGCCGAGGCGGATTTGGTCATCGGCTCTGTGCTGATTCCCGGAAAGGCAGCTCCTAAGCTCATGAAGCGAGCTTATCTGAAACACATGAAGCCAGGCAGCGTAATCGTGGATGTGGCGGTAGACCAGGGAGGCTGCTGTGAGACCACCAGAGTGACCTACCATGACGCTCCCACCTTTGTGGTGGACAATGTCGTACATTACTGTGTGGGAAATATGCCGGGGGCGGTGCCAAGGACATCCACCATTGCCCTGACAAATGCCACCATGCGCTATGGCCTGCAGATTGCGGCTGCAGGACTTGAGGAGGCCTGCCGAAGAAATGAGGTGCTTTATTCGGCAGTGAATACTTATCAGGGGAGGATTACCTGCAAAAATGTGGCGGACAGCTTCGGATTGGAATGCCAAAGTCCAAGAAAGCTTATGGGGGAAAGGGCTTAAAGAATGATTTGAATTTTCTTTTGAAAATACAAATAAGCAAAAAGCAGGAAATTGCGAAACAAAAAAGGAGGTTTTACAATGAAAAAGATGTTAACAATGCTGCTGGTAATTGCCATGGTATGGAACCTGGCTGCATGTTCCCAAGGAGGAGGGACAAAAGAAAGTGAGGATACACAGGCGCCCGCTGCCGAGAGTGAGGCTTCGGAGGAAGCAGAGGCGCCCGAAAGCGCCGGAGAGGACAAGGCAAGCACAGGATCCTACAAAATTGGCTTAATGCTCTATTCCAGCTCTGATGAGGCAACCATTACGATTATGAACGGCGTAAAGCGTGCGGCGGAGGAGGCCGGTGTGGAGCTGGTGATGGGAGAAAACGGCGGGGATCCCACCAAGACGGCCGCCTTACTGCAGACCATGTTCTCTCAGGATGTGGACGCTATTATTGACGCCACCTGGGATGCCTCTGTGGGAATCACTACCTCTCAGCAATGCAAGGAGAAGGGGATTCCGCTTGTTACCTGCGATGTGGAGTATGACGACTATGCTCATCTGGTAGGCGCCAATAACTACGGCTCCGGTGAGGTAAACGGCGAGTATGTGGCCAACTGGATTGAGACCAACTGGGACGGAAAGGTTGAGTATGTTCTGGCTATGTATTACTATGCAGGCGGAGAAGGCGTAAAGGCCCGTCTGGACGGCTGCTTTGACACTCTCACCGATAAAGGTCTGATGCCGGCAGAGGATCACGTGATCTGGCAGGATAACGGCGGCACCACAGAGAAATCCAAGACTATCACTACCGACTTTTTGACGGCACATCCGGATGCATCCAAGATCTATATTATCACCAACAACGATGCCGGAGCTCTGGGAGCCTATAATGCGGTTCTGACCATGGGGCGGGAGGAGGACTGCATGATTACCTCCTACAACGGAGATTCCTTTGCGCTGGAGCATTTGGATACCGTGGAGGAGAGCTGCTGGAAGGGTACCGTGAACTTTAATCTGGGCGGTTACGGCGATCTGGCAATTCCCGCTCTGCTTGAGATTCTGGAAACGGGGGAAGACAACATTGACCATGAATTGAATACGGTTTCCTTTGTGATTGATCGTGATAATGTAGGAGATTACTATACAAATTAATCTCTTAAGAACAGGATTTGCTGTGAAACGATCAGGCAACCGGCTGCGGCAGAGCAGGCTCTTGTAGCAGCCGGTTTTTCTATCAGCCCGTGTCCTTAAGCTGCTTTAGGGCAAAGATAGAGAGGAAGGAATGTGGCATCTATGTCGAATACGCAGATTTTATATATGAAGGGGATACATAAATTATTTCCCGGAGTCAAAGCCCTGACCGATATTGATCTGGAGCTTGATAAGGGAGACGTTCTGGCTCTTTTGGGAGAAAACGGCGCCGGAAAATCCACCCTCATGAAGGTGCTCTCCGGAGCGTACCAGGCAGAGGAGGGAGAGATCTTCTTTGAGGGAAAGCCGGTAAAGATTGGGGAGCCAAAGGCAGCCATTGATATGGGGATCAATGTGATCTATCAGGAGCTGAACAATTCGGATGTGCTGTCCATAGCGGAAAACATTTATATGGGCAATCTGAAAACAAAGGCGGGAGGCCTCATTGATTACCAGGCGATTGAAGCAGATACGAAGGCTCTTTTGGAGCGGGTGGGCTTAGGGCACTACGAGCCCTTTACGCTTGTGGAGAATCTCTCCATCGCGGAAAAGCAGATGGTGGAAATTGCAAAGGCCCTGGCGAAGAATACAAAGGTCCTGGTTTTGGATGAGCCGACTGCGGCTCTGAATGATGAGGAGATCCTCATTCTGTTTGGATTGATCCGTAAGCTGGCTTCGGAGGGGACTGCGATTATCTATATTTCTCATCGTCTGGACGAGGTATTTGAAATATCCAATAAGGTTATGATTATGCGGGATGGCTGCCTGGTGAAAACCCTGCTGACCCGTGATACCAACAAAAACGAGCTGATCACTTTGATGGTCGGCCGGGAGATCAAAAATATTTATCCGCCCCGAAACGGGGATCATGTAGGAGAGGTTGTAATGGAGGTGGAGGGGCTTTCCTCCACGTATGTGAAGGATATCAGCTTTTGTGTCCGAAAGGGGGAGATCCTGGGGCTCTTTGGTCTTATGGGAGCCGGTCGGACGGAGACCGTAGAGACCATTATCGGTGATCGGAAGATGACCGGCGGGGAGGTACGAATCGAGGGAAAACCGGTTCGGATTACGTCTCCCAAGCAGGCCAAGGAGCTTGGAATCGGCTACATTCCGTCGGATCGAAAGGCCGAGGGATTGTTTTTGCATCATAGTGTGGCGACGAACATTTCGGTGAATGTACTGTCCCAGATCCTGGGACGGGGCCGCTTGTTAAGCTTTGGAAAAGAGGAACGGCTCACACAGACCTGGATACAAAAGTTAAAAATAAAGACGCCCACGCCGCAGACGCCGGCGGAGAGCCTGTCCGGGGGGAACCAGCAAAAAATCGTGGTGGCAAAATGGCTGGCGGCCGAGCCTAAGGTTCTGATTCTCAACGAGCCCACCCGCGGGATTGACGTAGGGGCGAAGCTGGAGATTTATAACCTGATGAATGAGCTTTCCGAGCAGGGGATTTCCTTTATTATGGTCTCGTCGGAGCTTCCGGAGGTGATGGCCATGTCGGATCGCATTGTGGTGCTCCACGAGGGGAGACAAAAGGGCGAGCTCATGCGGGAAGATTTTTCTCAGGAACGCCTGCTGTCTACCGCCATCGGGGGCAAGCAGTAATGTTGGGATATTGCAAAACTGGAATCAGCAATATACCCGAGACGCATAGAAGGATTTACGGTCACATGGACTTGTGACCGGAAATTCTTCTCGGATAAGATGTGTCGAGAGGAATATTGCGGAACTGGAATGGAGGAAAAGAAGATGAGTGATACGACTGTGAAGAGGACAGGTCTGAAGAAGAGCTTGCTGAGCTTTCTGAAAAGCTATAATTGCAGCCTTCTCATTGCGCTTATTGTTCTGTGCGCAATTATGGCTTTCCTGTCGCCTTATTTTTTGACCATGAATAATTTTATGAACATCGGTTTGGCAGCATCGGTAACAGGTACTATGGCGGCAGGCCTGACCATTTATATGCTTATGGGCGCCCTGGAGCTGTCCCAGTATGCAACATCGGCCCTTTGCGGCACTTTTCTTGGGGTCTGCATGGCACAGCTTGGCTTAAATGTCTGGGTTGCGATTTTGGCCGCCCTTGTCATGAGCCTACTGTGTGGATCGGTCAATGCGGTTTTGCTGACCGTAGGGCGTATCCCGCCCATTATCGTAACGCTGGGAACCATGAATGTATATCGGGCCTGCGCTTATATCCTTACGGAGGCCAGAAATCTGCCTTTGACGGATCCGGTTTTACGTTTTATCGGACAGGGCAAAATCTTGGGAATCCCTACCTCGTTGGTGGTCATGCTGCTGGCATTTTTCATTGCCTGGTTTGTGCTGAAATACACCACCTTTGGACGTCAGGTTTATGCGGTGGGAGCCAATCCCCGGGCGGCTCATCTGTCCGGTATCAATGTAGATCGCACCCGGTTTATCGGTATGTTGTGCGCGGCTTTTGCCTCAGGCATAGCGGGGATCCTGGGCGTTGGGCAGAATATGACGGCAATTCCGGCCTCAGGAGTGGGATCTGAGATTGATATTACTACCTCTGTGCTGGTGGGAGGTCTGGGACTTACAGGCGGAAAAGGAAATATCGGGGGCGTATTCTTAGGAATGATGATTCTCATGGTGATCAACAATGGTATGACCCTGCTGTCCATTCAGTCTTATTATCAGCAGCTGGTCCGCGGACTGGTGCTTTTATTGGCTGTTTTGATTGACACGGTTCGGGGAGGAGGTTTTAAGTAAGATGGAAAAGAAATATCTGTTGAAGATGCAATGCTCCGGAGCGGCGTTCTCCAATATGTGCGATCGGTTTGTGGATAAGGGGTATAAGGGGGAGGAGGCTGCTCTTCCTTATGAGAAGCAGTGTGAGCTGTTTGCCGGAATGGGCGGTGTGGGGGCTATGAGCTATGTGCTTGATGAGGGGTCTATGGATCCTGTAAAGCTTCATGAGTTGGTGAGTGGTTATGGGATGCGGGTGGGGACCATTGCTCCGGATAACTGGATGAACCGTAAATGGCGGTTCGGGACTTTTTCTGCCCGGGATCCCAAGACGCGGCGGGAAATTGTAAAGCTGGGGAAGGAGGCTATGGATTATGCGGCGGCTTCTCATGCCCTGGATATTATGTTCTGGATGGCTCATGACGGCTATGATTATCCTTTTCAGGCGGATTATTCTCTTCAATGGGGGTATATGGCGGAATGTATTTATGAGATTGCCTCCTACCGTCCGGATGTGAAGCTGACTTTGGAGTATAAAAAGTATGAGCCTTTAACTTATCAGTATGCGGGGGATGTGTCGAAGGTTTTGCTGCTATGTGAGAAGATTGGGCTGGATAATGTGGGGGTGATTGTGGATTATGGACATGCCCTTTTTGGGATGGAGAATCCGGCGGAGTCGGTTTGTCTGGCCAATGATTACGGGCGGCTGGATATGATTCATCTCAATGATAATTATGGGAGAGCGGATGATGATTTGATTTTTGGAACGGTGAGTTTGTGGCAGAGTCTGGAGTTTTTCTGGAGGCTTGATGAGATTGGGTATGATGGGTGGTATATTATGGATAACTGGCCGGCGCGCATGGATGGCTATGAGGCGACGCGGGAGTTTATTGCGCAGGCGAATACGATTATGCGTATCGCGAAGGAGCTGCCGAAGGAGCGGATTCATCGGTATCAGGAGGAGCAGAATGTGCCGGCGTTGATTCGGGTTTTGAGGGAGTGTACGCTTGCTTGTGGAAAGGAATTCTGAGGTGATCCGGGGGAGGGCCGGAGCAGTATAAGGCAGCAGCCATTTCCATATCCGGTGTCCGGACGGTTCGCGTACAAGCTGTCTGCCCTGAACGTACATTGTTTTAGACTTCTTGGATGGCAAGCTTTTGTGAATGTACGCTCATATCATACAGCTTGTGCGCGAACAGCCGGACACCGGATATCGGAAATGACTGCTGCCTTATGCTGCTCCGGCCCTTGGCTGCTCTGGGCTTTTAGACAAGTCGGATGTCTACGCCGGTTTGTTTAAGCTCTTCTACGGCCTTCGGATCAGCGCCCGTATCTGTGATTAGCATGTTTACTTGTTCGATGGCTCCCATTTGAACAAAGCTTACGTTGCCGATTTTGGTGTGATCGGCTACGACGATGCATTCTTTTGCGCTTTCCAGGACGACCTGGTTGATCTCGCTTTCGAAGGGCATGGCGTTGGTGATTCCCATTCTGGCATCGATTCCGTCTACGGAGATGAAGAGCTTGTCTAGGTTGAATTCACGGATCTGCTGGATGGTCTGGACGCCGAAGGTGGCGCAGATCTTGCGGTTCATGGCGCCGCCGAGTACGACTACCTGGACGTTTTCGTAGCTTTGAAGCTCCAAGGCTGTGTACAGGCAGTTGGTTACTGCGATGAAGTCGATCTCTGGGTTGACAAAACGGGCTATCTGCCGGGTGGTGGATCCGGTGTAGATGAGAACGGAGTCTCCGGGCTCTATGAGGGAGGCGGCGTATTTGCCGATGCGTTCTTTTTCTTCTTGGTTCTTGATGTATCCATAGTTTAACTGCACGGGTAGTGGGTTGGTGCAGTCGATTACTTTTCCGAATAGTCTTTTGCAGACGCCGATGCGCTCCAGGTAAATTAGGTCATTGCGCAGTGTGACACTGGATACGTCGAATTGCTTATTGAGCTCGTTGATGGGAACCTCCTGCCGCTCTGTGATGATTTGCTTTAATGCATCTCTTCTCTGTGAAATATCCATCTTCTACCTGCCTTTTTGTAATGTTAAATTTTAGTTTCATTTTCTTCCTTAACTCACAATAAAGTATGCCTTATTTTAAATAGAAAGTCAACAGCAGTTTGGGACAATAATAAGGAAAGTTTTCCACATAAATGGAAAATATTAGTGGAAAGTTCCAATGATATTTTAATTTGACTTTTTTAATATTTATAATTGACATATTTTGTGTTATATTATAAAATAAATAAAAAGTTATTTATAATATATATTAATAAAATAATAATATAAAATTAAAACAAATAAAAACAAAAGAAAATAAAGGAGGAAGCATGAAAACGATCAAATTTGGAATTATTGGCTGTGGCTTAATGGGCAAAGAGTTTGCAGGCGCGGCCGGAAGATGGTCTCATTTGAATGAGGAATGTCCAGCTCCGGAGATTGTTGCTGTGTGTGATGCTACCCCGGGGGCTCTGGAGTGGTTTCGGGCTAAGGTGCCTACGGTTCGCTTTGTGTATACGGATTATCATGAGCTTTTGGAGAATGCGGAGATTGAGGCGGTCTACTGTGCGGTGCCTCATGTGCTGCACCGGCAGATCTATGTGGATATTATTGAATCGGGGAAGCATTTTATGGGGGAAAAGCCTTTTGGTATGGATCAGGAGGCCAATCAGAGAATTTTGGAGGCTTGTGCCCGCCACCCGAAGTCTGTTGTGCGCTGTGCCAGTGAGTTTCCTTTTTATCCGGCCTGTCAGAAGCTGATCTCCTGGATACGGGAGGGGCGTACGGGGAAGATTCTGGAGGTGCGGGCAGGGTTAAATCATTCTAGTGATATGGATCCTAATAAGCCTATTAATTGGAAGCGGGTTATTGCTGTGAATGGGGAATACGGGTGCATGGGGGATTTGGGAATTCATACGGAGCATGTTCCTTTTCGCATGGGGTGGATTCCGAAGAATGTCTGTGCAAAGCTCTGCAATTATGTGACGGAGCGTCCGGACGGAAAGGGTGGTATGGCGGCCTGTGAGACCTGGGATAATGCCACTCTTGTGTGCTCGGCTGCGGATGGGGATGGGCGGGAGTTTCCTATGACTCTGGAAATGAAGCGCATGAAGCCGGGGGCGACGAATGAATGGTATCTGGAGGTTTACGGGATGGAGGCCTCGGTCCGGTTTACTACAGATGATCCAAATGCATTTTATTTTACACAGCAGATGGGAGCGGAGCAGGCATGGTGCCGGGTTGTGGTGGGCAATAAGCCCCAGTATGCAACGGTGACGGCGGGGATCTTTGAGTTTGGCTTTGCAGATTCTATTTTGCAGATGTGGGCATCCTTTTTAAAGGAGATAGATGGTCAGAGCGTGGAATTCGGATGTTTTCTTCCGGAGGAGACAGCTATTTCTCATGCTCTGCATACGGCGGCGCTGCGCTCTCAGAGAGAGGGGACGGTCGCAGTCCTTTGACTACAGGGTGAGGAGGTTCTGGGAATGGATCCGAGGATATCGATTGGAATTGATAATTGCTTTGCAATAAAGCGTTGGGTAACGCCGGCGGAGTGGTGCCGTGTGATCCGGGAGATGGGGCTTAAGTATGTGGAGTGTGTTGCGAATTTGGAGATTGAGCCCCTTTTGACGCCGAAGGAATGCCATGATGAGTGGGTGGATCAGGTGCGGGAGCAGGGGGCAAAGCACGGGGTTGAGGTGGTGATGATGTATTCCAACAATTCCACCTATGACACGGTGGGCTTTGCGCATCCGGATGAGCGGGTCCGCAGACGCTATGTGGAGCAGTGGTTTGGAGAGTTTTTGCGCATTGCCGGAGCTTTGGGGGCGGCGGTGGGCTATTATGTCCAGGGGCTTCCGGAGGAGATTTTGTATGATAAGAGTCGTTATGGACAGGCGGTGAGGCACTATACGGAATGTATGGAGCGGGTAAGCGCCCTTGCAGGGCTTCACGGTGTGGATACGGTTGCGCTGGAGCAGATGTATACGCCTCACCAGCCGCCCTTTACCATTGCGGGGATGAAGGAGCTTCTTGGGAGTATGAATCGGAAGAATCAGGTTCCCCTTTATTTGACGGAGGATGTGGGACACCACTGTCCCTATTATCTGCGTCCTACGGAGGAGAGGCTGCAGAAAGCGTTTCCCCGTTATTGCAGGGACGGTTATTTGTCCGTATGGCTTGGAAGCAAACGGGCGCAGGAGCTGTATGAAAGGGAGAGGGCGGCCGGCTGCGGTTTTCTCAGGCAGGAGGCTGTCCGGGAAATTCTGGAGGATGTGGAGGAGAACGGGCATTTGTTTTCGGATCTTCGGGATACGGACTGCTATGAATGGATCCGGAAGCTGGGGGCGTATTCTCCGGTGATTCATCTGCAGCAGACAAACGGATGCCATTCCTCCCATGAGGCATTTTCGCCGGAGACCAACAAGGAGGGGATTGTGCATCCGGTGAAGCTGCTCCGGGCTTTGAAGGAGTGCTATGACAGGCCCGAGGATCCGACGCTTCCGCCCCGATGTGAGCATATTTATCTCATTCAGGAGCTGTATCTGAGCACGAAGGAGATTGGATACCAGGGACTGCACCGGCTTTCATGGAGCACGGACTATCTGCGGCGCTTTATTCCCAGGGACGGAATGCGGCTCAGTGAGCTGATTGCCTATAACAAGACAAGTATAATAGAAGGAGATGATGACGATGTTGCATAATATGACCCGTTCCCTGAGTGATTTGCTGGGCAGGGATTATATGGAGGCCGTAAAAAATGCGGCGGTGGAGACTCTGGGGATGGACCGGGAGAGAGCCAAGAGACTTGCGGATGAGGGGGTTGATTTTTATCCGTCGGAGTTTGCAGGCCGCTGTGATGATTTGGCCGTCAAAGTCGGGGAGGCTTTGATTGCACCTATGAAGTCGGAGCTTGAGGGAGCGCCCACGGAATCCTTCCGCAGGGCCACAAATGTGCATGCGGCGCCGGTAGGGGGGCTGGGCTGTGTGCGGATCGGCCAGGACGGCCGGATCTATCTGGCGGCCAAGAGCGAGCATTACCATATTCCTCTGGGGCATCATTTCCCCGGCTATGAGCTGATTACGCGGGCGCGTAAGCTTGGCATTCCCAATGCCACTCACAATAACACCAGGGGGTATATCACACGCCGGATGGAGCGGCAGATTGTTATGGATATCCATGGGATACGGGAGCCGGGAGAGGAGCTTGAGGAGATATTGGCCTCAAAGGAACCAAAGGTGCTGAACCGTCTGATTAATCTGGAAACGGGTTCCCTGGCAGTGGAGGCGGCCATGAAAATGCTTCTTACACGCTTTTACCGCCTGGACAAGACCTTTGGGGAGCCGAAATATCAGGGAAAGACGCCGGTATTTCTGGTGGTGGAGGACAATGAGGGGGGATTGGAGGCCAATTATCACGGCACTACCGTGCTGGCCCAGATGCTGCGGGGAATGTGGCCGGAGCTTCGGGAGCGTATGGAGAAGGCAGGCATTTGCCGGATCGTCAGTGTGAAGCGCAATGATATCGGAGATTTCGAGGCAAAGATAAAGGAGTATAATGAAGGAGTTTATCGGACGGCGGGCTTCCTCCACGAGATCATTCTGATGAATTATGGGGGGATTCGGCTTCTTCCGGAATATCTTCAGAGGGCTTATGAGCTCTGTGCCCAATACGATACGCCTACCGTGGCAGATGAGATTCAGTCTTGTATGTGGTATAAGGGGATGTTCTTGTTTAAAGAGTATCGGTTAAAGCCGGACTTTGTGATTATCGGGAAGGGATTTCCCGGAGGAGAATATCCGGCGTCTAAAGTGATTACCACCTATGAAATGGACAGTCTGAATCAGTTCGGGGCTCTGGTAACCAACGGTCAGGAGGAGCTGGCAAGCCTTGCGTATCTCATTACCATGGAATTTGTGCGTGGGAACGGGGAGGAGATAGCCCGGATGGGTCAAAGGACAGAGGAGATTCTTTCGGGACTGGCGGCGAAATTCCCCGGGAAGCTTACCCGGGTGGAGGGGCAGGGACACCTGGCGGCTCTTCATTTTTCTGATGTGGAGGAGGCGGGAAGCTTTGCCAAGACGGTGAATCATATGTGCATTGATGTAAGTACCCAGCTTTATAAAGCGGATTGTCCTCCGGCAGTGCTTCTGAAGCTGCCTCTGGTTGTCAGTGAAAGGATTCTTGGGGTGCTGGAGGAGAAATTCTCTGCCGCGCTGGAAGCGCTTTGAATAAATTAAGAAACGGGGGTTGAAAGAGGTTGAGGGCGAGCCACCTTTGGCCTCTTTTGCTTTGGAGATTTCAAACTTATTTTTGGGAAAAGCTCTTGAATTCCCAGAAAAAGTATGTTATAGTTTGAATTCGTGATAGATTATTAATTTCCTTGTTTCCCCCATCGAGAGGAAGCCAGAGACCAAAAGGAGGTAACGCATGAACAAGTATGAATTAGCATTGGTTGTGAATGCAAAGGTAGAAGATGACGTAAGAACAGCCACTGTAGAGAAGGCAAAAGAGTACATTGCCCGCTACGGCGGAACTGTGACTGAGGTTGAGGATTGGGGCAAGAAGAGACTTGCTTACGAGATTCAGCACATGAGAGAAGCATACTACTACTTTATTCAGTTTGACGCAGATACAACCTGCCCGGCTGAGGTGGAGAGACATGTTCGCATCATGGAAAATGTTGTCCGCTATCTGTGTGTTCGCAAAGACGCATAGAGGTTAGGTTTAACCGGAAAGTAGAGGATTGTTAGTATGAATAAAGTGATTTTAATGGGGCGTTTGACACGTGACCCGGATGTGCGCTACTCCCAGGGGGAGAATGCCACAGCGGTAGCAAGATATACACTGGCAGTGGATCGGAGATTCCGCAGAGACGGAGATCAGACCGCAGATTTCATCGGCTGTGTGGCCTTTGGAAGGCAGGCGGAGTTTGCGGAGAAGTATCTGCGCCAGGGCACCAAGATTGCCATTACCGGCCGGATTCAGACGGGAAGCTATACCAATCGTGAAGGACAGAAGGTGTACACCACCGATGTTGTGGTGGAGGAGCAGGAGTTTGCGGAGAGTAAGGCGGTAGCCAGTGAGCATGGCGGCGGTTATCAGCAGCAGAATTCCTTCCAGACCGGATCCTTCCAGCAGAGTATGCCGGAGCCTTCCGGGGCGGCAGGGGACGGTTTTATGAATATTCCGGACGGCATTGATGAGGAGCTGCCCTTCAACTAACAATCGTGGAATGAAAACAGAGATCATATAAGGAGGTAAAAGCCATGGCTTACACAAAATCCGATAAAGGCGATGCTCCCATGAGAAGAAGAGGCATGGGACGCAGAAGGAAGAAAGTCTGCGTATTCTGCGGAAAAGAAAATAACGAGATCAATTATAAGGATGTAAATAAGTTAAAGAGATACGTATCTGAGAGAGGAAAAATCCTTCCCAGAAGAATCACAGGGAACTGTGCAAAGCATCAGAGAGCGCTTACGGTTGCTATCAAGAGAGCTCGTCATATTAGCTTGATGCCTTATGTAATGGATTAAGGAGTAAGGAAAGAGCTGCCACAAAACACAAGAGAGCTTTGAAGGTTTTTCCATATCCGTGTTCGGACGGTTCTCGTACACTTTGTCTGCTCTTGTCGGACGTTTTGTCCGCCAATATCAGACAAACTGTACGCGAACAGCCGGACACCGGATATCGGAAAAGCCTCCAAAGCTTTCTTGCGTTTTGTGGCAGCTCTTTTTATGCACAGGGGCGTGTAAGGAAGTTGGCTGTCGGTGCGGTATGTGCCCCGCGCGGTGAGGAATATGTGGGGCAGAGACATCTCGTTGGTGAGGGGAAGATTCTGCGGAGGCTGATGGAGGCGGATCAGATCTCGTCTATGATTTTCTCTGGGGGCCTTCCGGTGGGAAGACGACTTTTGCACATCATAGACTAAATGAAAACACTAATCCCCCAGCTATGCTGGGGAGAATAGAGTAAGCTGTAGCAAAAAGGATACCTTAAAAAGCCTCCTATGCTAATATGTGAAAGGTATCGCAAGCCAATCTCAAGAATAGGAGGCGGTCTGAACGGACAGAGGAGTTTATCACATAGTGTGTCCAAGATGGAAATGCCAGTACTATATTGTATTTATATCTAAATACCGAAAAAGAAATTATTTGAAAACAAAAAATATTATGAAAAGGAGTATAGATTATGGCAAAGCGAAAAGACGGAGAGGGCAGTGTCAGGCAGTTGCAGGGTGGCTCCTGGGAATGTTTGATGCAAAGTAAATATCTGAATAGAGTAAATTCAACAGTCAAAGGATTTGTCTTTTGGGAAAAGTTCTATTTGCGTATCATGTTTTGATAAAGTATAATAAACATATAAGAAAAGGAAAGAGGGTGTTTCTATGATTGCTTTACAGGCTTATTATGATGGAAATGCGGTACAGCTATTAGAAGAGATTCATGCGCAAAAGAACCAGAAGCTGATCGTTACCATATTAGATGAATTTATTGATGAAACACTTACAAAAGAAGTAGAAAAAACTGCCAGAGGAATATTGGGGAAATATGCCAATCTGGAATTGCAAAAGCTAGAAAAATCGGCATGGGAAAAGGCGGTGGTAACAAGATATGGTAATGCTTGATACCAATATGATTTTGCGTTATCTGTTGAATGATAATGAGGAGATGGCTCTTAAGGCAGAAAATGTTATAAAAAAAGAGCAGGTATATGTGACAATTGAGATTATTGCAGAGGTGGTATATGTTCTTAAAGGCGTGTATTCTGTTGAAAGGGAAGAGATAAAAGAAAGTCTGCTTGCTTTTCTTAAGGAAGTTGTTGCAGTGGAGGAAGATGTATTAAAAATTGGTATAGAGACCTATGCCAAACATACTCTTGATTTTCCTGATTGTATTTTATATGCCTATCATAGAGTGAAAGGGTATGAGATAAAGACCTTTGATAAAAAGTTGCTTAAGCTGCTGAACCGGACTGATTAAACTGGATATATTTGCGGAAATAGAGTGGGTGAGGATGTAAAAATTCCATGAATTATAGGGCAGGAAATAGCCGTGATTCATGGTTTTTTACTTATAAATTAAAATTATTACTTAAGAAGATATGCGAAAGGAGCATCACCCTATGGCAAGAGTAAAGTCTGAGTACGAAGTGGAATCCCTTTTTCTTGATAGGCTGCAGGAAATGGGGTATACATATGTTGAACTAAGGAATTATGATGATGTGGTTGAGAACTTCCGAAAGCAGCTTTGTGAGGTAAATAAGGAGATTCTTATTGCCAAAAAAGGGGCCGCAGAGCTTTCAGACAGTGAGTTTCACAGAGTCATGCTTCGCCTTAATAACCACACGGTTTACGAGTCTGCTAAGATATTAAGAACCAAATGGATACTTGAATTGGATAATGGGGAACCCGTATATCTTGATTTTCTCACAAACGATATTACAAAGAACAGATATCAGGTTACGCATCAGGTAACAATGGATAAAGAACACGAAGCTTCTGTGCTAAATAAGAACCGCTATGATGTGACGCTTCTTATAAATGGACTTCCGCTTATTCAAGTAGAACTAAAAAGACCGGGAGTTGAGATTAACGAAGCAATTAACCAGATAAACAGATATAGGAAAGATTCTTTTAAAGGTTTATTCCGGTATATCCAGATATTTGTAGTTTCCAATTCTGCACAGACAAAATATTTTGCAAATGCGAATGAAATGAAGCCCGATGGTACAAGGAATAATATTTTGAAATCTCTTGTGTTTTTCTGGACGAATGATGAAAATATAAGAATCAATAAGCTTATTCCCTTTTCAAATAATTTTCTTGATCGATTTGCCATAACAGAAATGCTCAATAAATTTGTTGTTATAAAGGAAACAGAACCCATCTTAATTGCTATGAGACCTTATCAGATTTATGCTGTTAAGAAAGCATTTGAGAGAGTAAAAAGAAGTCATCTTTCCGGATATGTTTTTCACACTACAGGTTCGGGGAAGACGTTAACGAGTTTTAAGCTGGCCACACTGCTTCGAGAAGACGCTGCTATAGAAAAGGTATTTTTTCTGATTGACAGAAAAGATCTGGATGACCAGACAGTTGATGAATACAATTCTTTTGAAGATGGATGTGTTGATAACACTGAGAATACAAAAAAATTAGTAACTGCCCTTTCAGATTCATCAAAAACAATGGTTATTACGACTATTCAGAAAATGGCGATTGCTATTAAGAAGTCGAAATATGCGTCCATAATGAATACACTGAAAGAGCGCCGATGCGTTTTTATCATAGATGAATGCCATCGTTCGCAGTTTGGAAAGATGCATGGAGAGATAGAAAAACATTTTCAGAATGCAGATTACATTGGGTTTACGGGGACACCTATTTTTGAAAAAAATAAAGGCCCAAATAAGAAAACGACAGCTGATATTTTCAAGGCGGGCACCTTAAGCCCCTGTATTCACAGTTATATGATTAAAGAAGCAATTGCAGATGGAAATGTACTTCGTTTTTCTGTTGAGTATATGAGAAACATCAATATTTCCAAAGCGCCAAAGGGAAAAAACATTGATGCAGACAAAATTGATGATCCGATATATTGCAAGCAGAATGGAATTGATATCTCAAAAATCTATCATGATGAGAAAAGACTTGAAAATATTGCAATCGATATATTAGAGCATTTGGAGCAGCATGTGCATCCGGAGGGAAAAGATGTTTATACCGCTATATTCGCAATAGACAGAGTAGACACACTTTTGAAATATTATGATTTTTTAAAAAAGCATAATAATAAAGGTTATCGGATTGCAGCGATCTATCATTGTCAGAATAATGAGGATATGGAGGATGGATGTGATAAAACATCAAAAGATAGATTGAAGAGGTGCATGGATGAATATAATGATATGTTTCAGACTTCTTTTGAGTTGGGCACTTTTGATGGGTACAGAAAAGATATAATAAGTAGAATGAAACAGAAAGATCTTCCACAAGTAGACTTACTTCTGGTAGTAGATATGATGCTGACCGGGTTTGATTCCAAACCAACGAATCTTTTAATATTGGACAAGAATCTGGAATGGCATAATCTGTTACAGGCGTATTCAAGGACGAATCGTGTAGGTAAGGTTACAAAGCGATATGGACAGATTGTGACCTATCGGAATATCAAAGCTGCCCAGGATAATGCCCTTAAACTGTTTTCGGGAGATGGAAATCCGAATGAATTTCTTCTGCAGTCCTATGAATATTATCTTTCAGAGTATCGAAAGAAAGCAGAAGCACTAAGAGAAATATGTAATACTCCGGATGACTCAGGAAATATTATAGATGAGGATGTGCAAAGAGCCTATGTAATAGCTTTCAGAAGTCTTGCAGGTATATATTCTACATTAAAGACATTCTCAAAGTTGTAGAACGTCAAATTGTGGCTAATCCAAACATCAAATTAAATCTAAGCTTTTTTACCTTATTCCCGCAAATTATTCCTGCGTTTTCCTCCATCCCATCAGATTATTCCTAAAAATTGTCCATACAATTATACATGTGTTGCTGGCTGTATACCCGCATGGCGCTGAAGAGCCGGATGCTTCGTTCTCTGTCAGACTTTTCCCCTTTGTCCATAAATGCTTAAAAACCGGATTTGTGTATGTTTTTGGAACAATTCCTTATGTTCGCCCCAAGTGGCTGGAAAACCCGGTTCCAGATGAAGGAACCGGGTGAATTGTCCGTGGCTTTCAAACACTTTGCGAAAC
>JAAVZL010000029.1 GCA_022791635.1 Lachnospiraceae bacterium | reverse complement strand
GCTTCCAGGTATTCCAGGATCTTCTCGAAATGCTCCGCATCCAGCTCCATGTCGCCGAAAAAGTCACTGATCTCCTGATATTCCAGGATATTTTTCTTTTTCTTTGCCATCACCAGAAGCTCTTTTAACTTCTCCTCAAACTTTACCATGTTTTCTTCCATGTTGTTCCATCCTTCCATAACTTGTTAGTATTTTATCCTTAATCCAAAGAAATATGCAGTTTCTCCAATTGACGCCTGCGCTGCACCAGCCGCTGCAGGCCCGTCATATCCGTAGACTCCAATTCCTTTGCCCTTTTATCCAGACTGTTTTTGCATACCTTGTAAATGGTCTCTGCAAGGGCCTTCTCCATCTCTTCCTTTGTATCCACCTTAAGCTCCGCGTTAAAGACCGCCGCCGCCCGGCTCTGCTCCTCTGCCTCCTCAAAGGCTCCGATAATACGGGCCGGGTTTAGCTCTCCCTTCTCCTGCTGCTCGTAAAGCATTCCTGCAATCCGCCCATACAAAGGCGTCGTAAAGTCCTCCGGCTCCACAAAGCGGCGGATTTCCCGAAAACAGGCAGGATCCGAGATCATCCAGGTGAGAAGAAGCTTCTGAGAGGTGTCTCCCCCCTCCTCCCGCTCCTTCTTGCGCCCAGACACATCCCGGGGCCGCTTTACCGGGGTCGCCCCTCCAAGGGTCAGTCCCATCTGATTCACCTTCTTTCGAAGAGCCTCATAGCCAATGTGATAGCGTTCCGAGAGGGCCTCTATGTAATTATTCCGCTCCAGCTCATCGGAAAACTGCAGGAGCTTTTTGGCGGCCTCGTCAAAAAAGGCCGTCTTTCCCGCCGGATCCCGCAGGTTATAACCCCGCTCCAGCACCTCAATCTCAAAGAGAAAGCTGCTCTTTGCCTCCTCGATCCGCTCCTGAAAGCGCTCCGCCCCCAGAGCCTTAATAAACTCATCCGGATCCTTGTAGGGCTTCATATTGATCACCCGCACCGAAAGCCCTGCCTCCTTTAAAATGGGAATGGCCCGAAGAGCCGCCTTGGTTCCCGCCTCATCGCTGTCATAGGTGAGAAGCACCTCCTGGGTGTACCGTTTTAAAAGCAGAGACTGCTGCATGGTAAGAGCCGTTCCCAGAGAGGCCACCGCCTGGGAAAAGCCCGCCTGGTGAAGGGCAATCACATCCATATAGCCCTCGCAGATTATCATGTTGGGCTTCCTTGCGCTTCTGGCAAAATTCAGGCCATAGAGGTTCCGGCTCTTGTCAAAGATCTTCGTCTCCGGGGAATTTAAATACTTGGGCTTCCCCTCTCCCATGACCCGCCCTCCGAAGCCGATGACCCGGTTGTTACTGTCCATAATAGGGAACATCACCCGGTTCCAGAACTTGTCAAAGGCTCCCCGCTTCTCGTCCATGGTGATAAGACCCGACTCCTTCAAAAGAGCGTCCGAATAGCCTTCCTGCTTGAGATACTTATAGAGCTGCCCGTTGTACCTGCTGGAATAGCCAAGGCCAAAGCGCCGGATGGTATCCTCGCTTAAGGCCCGGTTCTTAAGATAGGCATAGGCGTCCCGTCCGCCTTCCTGCTTTAGCTGATAGTAATAAAACCGGGCGGCCTTCTTGTGGATCTCCAAAAGACGGCTTTTTAAGTCCGCCTGCTGTCTTGCTTCCTCCGAATATTCCATTTCCGGCAAATCCACACCGCAGCGATCCGCTAAATGCTTCACAGCCTCCGGAAAGGTGAAGCTCTCGTATTCCATCAAAAAAGTAAATACATTTCCCCCTGCATGACAGCCGAAGCAGTAGTACATCTGCCGGTCTGCCGACACGGAAAAGGAGGGGGACTTTTCATTGTGAAAGGGACAGAGCCCGAAATACCTGCTTCCCTGACGCCTTAAGCGCACATAGCCGGATATCACATCCACAATGTCACTTTTTAAACGTATCTCCTCTACCAAATCCTCCGAATAATACATATAGCTTATATACTCCACGCCTTAGGAATAAAATACTCATTAAACTTGTAAATGGCATACTGATCCGTCATGCCGGAAATATAATCGCAGACCACGATCTCCTTTTCCTCCTGATCCTTTTTAAGCATGTCCAAAAACTCCTCCGACATCTCCTCCGGATGCTCCATATAGTGGGAAAAGAGCGCCTCCAGAAGCTCCTGAGCCTTGATCTCCTCCCCCTTGGCCTTGGGGTTGGTGTAGAGATTTTGAAACATAAAGGTACGAAGGTCCTGCATGGCCCCTCCCACCTCCTCCGACATCTGAATCTTGGGCTTATCCATGCTGTAGCGGACAATATCGTGAATCAGGGTGTTGAGCCGCTCCCGGGTGGAGCCTCCCAGAATCCCCCGGTATTCCCTTGGGATATCCTCTTCCTCCAGAATTCCTCCCCGGATGGCATCATCGATGTCGTGGTTGATGTAGGCGATCTTGTCCGCATAGCGCACAATCTGCCCCTCCAGGGTGGCCGGACTGCCGCTGGTCCTGTGATTGCGGATGCCGTCCCGCACCTCCCAGGTCAGGTTTAGGCCCCTGCCCTGCTTCTCCAGGCGCTCCACCACCCGCACACTCTGCTCATAGTGGGCAAAGCCCCTGGAGCAAAGGTTATTCAGCGCCCGCTCCCCTGCATGTCCAAAGGGCGTATGGCCCAGATCATGTCCCAGGGCAATGGCTTCTGTCAAATCTTCGTTGAGCCGCAGGGCCTTTGCCACGGTCCGGGCCGTCTGGGACACCTCCAGGGTGTGGGTCAAACGCGTCCGGTAATGATCTCCCCTTGGGGTTAAAAACACCTGGGTCTTGTGCTTGAGGCGGCGAAAGGACTTGCAGTGTAAAATCCGATCCCGATCTCTTTGATAAACGGGCCGGATGTCACAGGGCGCTTCCTCCACATCCCGCCCTCTTGAGTTCTTGCTAAAAGCTGCATAAGGACTTAAATACGCACTCTCCCACTGCTCTGTGCTCTCACGAATCGTCATAGGCTGCTCCCCTTTTTCGCGGGCAGTTCCTCACATCGTAAGCCAATCCCCTCCCGTCATAACTGCCTCTATTATATTAATTCTGCGTCCGTTCTCAATTTCCTCTTTTTTTTGGCAAATTTGGATATTCTTTTTTTCCCACCAGATTTCTGCGGATATAAGCCAGGGTTTTCTCCTCCCCCTGAACAGCCAGCATGCGAAGCAGATATTCCAGAAGCTCCCTGGTCTCCTCATGGATCACGTAGGCTTCCTTTCCCTGTTCATAATAGCACAGAGGCTGACGCTCATCGTAGGCGTCTCCCTTGTAGATGCGGGAGGCCGCTATCCGATCCATCATCATCTCTGCCACATACCTTACGGGCATCTTCATACCCGCCAGAGCCCTTCCCGTACGCAGGCTGTAATCAATCCAGTATTCATAATGGTGCTTATTTCTTCCCTTGTGATGCAGCCAGGCCGAGGAATAGCCCTTCTCCTCCCGCTCTGCATTGTTGGGGCTTCGAAAGCCCTGGTAATAGCGGCAGCCGGGCAAAAATTCCGCAGGGGAATATTTGGACAGATCATGGGTAAGTCCCTGCCAGTAAAGGCCGATTTTAAAACAATACTTCATCACCAGCAGCCTGTGTCGGGTGATGGTACAAAAATGCTGAAAAGCTTTCATTTCTCTACTTCCCTATCAATACCATAATGGTCCGCTCCGGCAGGGTAATCATCCGCTGCTCCTCAAGAAGAGGCTCCTGTCCCTCCGGATAAACAGCAGACTCCTCCCGGCCCGTATCCAGGGCAATCCGCCACTTTCGGCCTCCGGAAAGTCCCGGCAGGGCGAACTCATGAGACATCCAGTGCATATTGTAGGCTACATAAAAGGATGCTTCGTCCTTAAGATATTCTCCCGCATAGAGAACTCCCACGCTTCTGCTGTAGTTCTCCAGATCTCCGAACCAGGCCCGCTTGCCGTGGTAGGACACATCCGGAAATCCGCAGGAGAGGTAGTCCATCATCCGAAGCTCCTTCCCCTGCCGGAAAATGGGATGAGCCTTTCGAAAGGCAATCAGCTCCTTCACATAGCTTAAAATCCCCGTCTCCAGCTTTCCGGCCTTCCAGGAAATCCAGGAAAGCTCATTGTCCTGGCACCAGGCATTGTTGTTGCCCTGCTGGGAATTGCCCCGCTCGTCGCCGGCATAGATAAGGGGCGTGCCCTGGCTTAAGAGCAAGAGGGCAAAGGCATTGCGGATCTGGCGGTTCCGAAGCTTTAAGAGCCTCTTTTTGCGGCTTGGTCCCTCCTCCCCGCAGTTCCAGCTATAGTTCAGATTTGTGCCGTCCCGGTTGTCCTCCCCGTTGGCTTCATTGTGCTTCTCATCGTAGGACACCAGATCCATCAGGGTAAAGCCATTGTGATTGGCCATATAATTAATGACGCCCTGCCGGTCCGGATTGCGCCTTGCCCGCCAGGTAAAGCCGGGAAGCTGCCCCTCGTCTCCCTTCAAAAAGCGTCGGGCATCCAGCATAAAGCCGTCGTTGTACTCTGCCAGGTTGCGGAAAGCCGGCGCCTTTTTTTCCTCGTATATTTCATCCAGGGCAAAGCCCTCGCTGTAAAGCTTTGTATGACTCAAAAGAGGGGTCTGGGCCAGGGCCTCCACGGGCGCACTGTCCCGGTTGATATGTACCCCGTCTATATGATATTCCACCACCCAGTATTTGATACAGTCAAGAACCAGGGAGGCCTTGGTTCCCTTTGGAAAATAGAATTCCAGCACAATCTCTATTCCGTTTCCATGAAGCTCCCGAATCAAATCTTTTAGCTCTCCCACGGGATCGCAGGTGGCCGCGTAGGCAGCCTTAGGCGCAAAGTAGTAAGCCTTTGGCGAATAGCCCCAGTAATTGACAGAGGGCTCTCCCGCCTCCAAGGGCGCATATTTCATAAGCTCCGGGCTGTTCATGGAGGTAAGCTCAAAAAACTCGTAGACGGGCATGAGCTCCAGCTGATTGATTCCAAGCTCCTTAAGATAGGGAATCTTCTCCTTAAGCCCTGCAAAGGTTCCTTTTGCCTTCACTCTGGATGTGGCGTGCTTGGTAAATCCCCGCACATGGGCGGCATAGGCCACCACCTCCTCGTAGGGCAGCATCAGGGGCTTGTCCCCCTGCCAGTCAAAGGTGTCCGCTACAATTCTGCCCCGAAGCTCCTCCTCGGCCACCGGCTTTCCAAAGCTCTCCCGGCCTGTTACCCGGCAGGCATAAGGGTCAATCACCACCTGGCCGTCAATCTCATAATTATACTCGTATTTCTCTGCCGGCAATCCCTTTACCAGCACAGAACGCAAGTCTCCATACTGTGCGAAGCCCTCCATGGGTATACGGGCCTCTGCTTCCTTCCTTCCCTTTTTGTAAAGCAATAAACTGCAGGCTTTCTGATCCGGTACTGCGACTGTAAAGCAAATATCGTCCCCCAGTTTTCGGACGCCCTGACCCTGAAGAATTCCCTCTTTTACGTCGTGCTCAATCATTTTGTCCCATTTCTTCATTCAGTTCCAATCCTTTCCGCAATGTTCCGCTTTCTAAAATATCGAATACTCCCCTATTATGAAATAATATTACAATTATAGCAGATTTTAACGGTATTTGACAAGAAATTCTGCAACAATTCTGCACAATTGTGAGAAAAATAATGGAAGTTTTATTCCTTCCTCTCTGCAAATTTTAATTTTGTTGTATCATATCACGCCGAAAAATACTTGTCAAAAATGTGCTTTTTTCGTTTACAAGCATCCGAAAAAATGGTAAAATGCTATAAAGTCGTTCTGCGGAAAAACGTTTTTCGGCGGAACGCAGCAGGCATTCTGCTAAACTATAAGAACAGCGGTGTACCGGCAGGACACGGCAAACTTTTAAATCAGAAAGAGAGGGTATGCGTATGGAACGTAAAGCATTGGTTGAGAAGGCATTGGAGCAGGGAAAAGGGATCTTCCGTCTGGCGCCCACCTGGGTTTCCAGATCCTTTTGCAGGCCCGGAAAACGGATTAAGCTTCATCCGGACGATTACTATGCTCTTGGACCGGAGCGGGGCGGCTTTGACGAGCGTTGGTTTGCCTCTACCACCTGGGCGGAGAACGGGCCGGGAACGGCGGAGGATGAGGGGTTAAGCTATATTGTGGTGGATGCCAAAGGAAAAGAGCGGGTGCTTCTGCGGGATGCGGTGGAGCTTTTCGGGGCACAGATTATCGGGGAGCGTTTGTGGGAGAAGTATCACCGCTGGTCCATGTTTTCCAAGTTTTTCGACAATGCGGGGCCGCTTCCGCATCATATTCATCAGATGGACAACCATGCCAATCTGGTGGGGGCTTCCGGCAAGCCGGAGATGTATTTCTTTCCTGCTCAGATGAATAATCACGGCGGGGAGTTTCCGTTTACGTTCTTTGGGTTTAATCCCGGGGTGACAAAGGAGCAGGTGCTGGAATGTCTGCAAAATTTCAGTAAGGGGGATAACCGGATTTTGGATCTTTCCCGGGCTTATAAGATTACGCTGGATACCGGGTGGGATGTGCCGGCGGGAACGCTGCATGCTCCTGCTTCTCTTTGTACTTATGAGCCGCAGTTTGCTTCGGATGTGTATGCGCATTATCAGAATGTGCTGATGAACGGACAGGTGATTGAGGAGGAGCTTGCCTGGAAGAATAGCCCGAAGGAGGAAATGGAGCGGCGGAATTATGAGTTTTTGGTGGAGGCCATTGATTGGGAGTTGAATGTGGATCCTGACTTTTACCAGCATCGGTTTATGGCTCCGAAGCCGGTCAAGCCGGTGGAGGAGATGGATGGGTATTTGGAGGAGTGGATCTGTTATAAGAGTGATAAGGCTTGCGCGAAACGGCTGACGGTTTATCCGGGGCAGACGGTTACTATTCGGGATAGGGCTGCTTATGGGATTATCTGTCTTCAGGGGCATGGGACTTTCGGAGGTCATTTGCTGGAGACGCCGGCGCTTATTCGGTATGGTCAGTTGACGAATGATGAGTTTTTTGTGACGGAAGAGGCGGCTAAGGAAGGGGTTACGATTTGTAATCCTTCGGATTGTGATCCGATTGTGATTTTGAAGCATTTTGCGGAGACGCCGGATTTGGTTTTGGAGTAAGATTTAGGGCGAATGAGACGGACAGGGTCTGACACATAGGAGGAGGGCAGGCTTTTCCATATCGGAAAAGCCTGCCCTCCTCCTATGTGTCAGACCCTTGGGGTTGGCATTATGGTTGGCTGAGCTTTTGGGATAATGGCTTTTTATCCGGTGGCGTTATCCTAAAAGGGGAATTTCATAGTTCCAGGTTTTGCGGATACCGTCCATGATTTCCATGACTTTAATGGTTTCTTCGTGGGGCATCTGGGGGCATTCAAGTTCGCCGTGTTCGATGGCGTGAACGCAGGCTTCTACCTCGTACTCGTAGCCGGTGATTTGGGGCGGGATGGGGTAGTCTGCTATTTCCTGGTATTCCGGGCTGTATACCTTGATGGCTTCGGGATTGTTGATGTTGGTGATCTCGATGTAGCCCTTGGTTCCGAAGATGCAGCCGGTACGGTTCTGGGCGGCGGCTACGTTGCTTTGCATGGTGGCCATTTTGCCGCCTTCGAAGGTCATGGTGATGCTGTCGATCATGTCTACGCCGTCACGGAATACGGCGGAGGCGGTGATATCTGTCATTTTGTCGCCGAATACCATCCTGGCGAAGTTGATGAGGTATACGCCTACGTCTAGGAGGGCTCCTCCGGCTAAGTTGGGATCCCAGATTCGTTTTACGGCGTTTAGCTCGTAGCCCAGGTTGGCGGTGAGGGAGGTTACCTCGCCGATCTCGCCTCTGGCGATGATGTCGTTGATGATTTGGCGGGAGGGCATGTAGCGGGTCCAGATGGCTTCGGTGAGAAGGAGTCCCTTACTTTTTGCCAGGGACAGGATTTCTCTTGCCTGGTCTGCGGTTACGGTGAAGGCCTTTTCGCAGAGGACGTGTTTGCCTGCCTCCAGGCTCATTTTTGTCATTTTATAGTGGTGGGAGTGGGGGACTGCTATGTAGACCAGGTCTACGGCTTCGTCGGCCAGCATTTCCTCGTAGGAGCCGTAGGCCTTTGTGAATCCGTATTGATCTGCGAATGCCTGTGCCCGTTCCAGATCTCTGGCCGCTACGGCGTAGGCTTCTACCTGATCCATGTTTGTGATGGTGGCTGCCATTTTATGGGCAATGCCGCCGGCTCCTAAGATTGCCATTTTAATCATTTCGTTGTTCCTCCTATTCCAGTTCCGTTATTTCTTAGTTTTTGAAGCGTTCCCAGGCGCTGCTTAGGCCGTCGATGACTGCCCGGTAGGTGGCGTATTTTTCCTCATAGATCTCCTTGTACTCCGGGCGGGGATTTATGGTCTTGGTGATGGTTACGGTGCGCTTGATGGCTTCCTGATAATCCGGATAGATTCCGGCTGCAATTCCGGCTGCGATGGCCGCTCCCTGGGCTCCCAGCTCTTTGTCGGCGATTACGTCGATGGGAATCTGCAGGGCGTCTGCAAAGATCTGTACCCAGACGTCGGAGTTGGCGGCGCCGCCGGAGAGGCGGATGCTCTTGGGTACTTCACGGTTGCGGAGGAGCTTCTTTACGTGGGTGACGTGGGAGAATACGATTCCCTCGTACACGGCGCGCAGCATGTGCTTTTTGCTATGGTAGGCGGTAAGGCCTACGAAAGTTCCCTTGGCCAAAGCGTCCTCGTTGGAGCCGTTTAAGAAGGGCAGGAAGATGATGTTGTTGTCCTGGGGCTCGATGGAGGACACCCACTCGTTGGTAATGTCGTATACGGAGCCGCCTTTTGCCTTGGCTTCTTCCTTCTCATAGTTCATTAGGTTGCGAATGAACCATTCCATGTTTCCGGCGGAGGTGGGGCTGCTCTCCTCTATGAGGTAGTAGCCGGGCATGCAGAACATGGAGTTTAAGGCAACGGTTCCGTTGGTTACAGGAGCCTTGCCGATGAATTCGTTGATGCTCCAGGTTCCGGCTATCATGCACATCTGGTCCTCGTCGGAGAGGCCGGAGGCAATGCCGCAGGCGTTTACGTCAAACATGCCGGCTGCCACAGGCGTTCCTTCGGGAAGAAGGGTTTTTTCGCTGGCCTCCTTGGTTACATGGCCGCAGAGATCGGCGGAGTAGCGTAAGGGCGGAAGCTTTTCGTAGCAGTCCTCCAGGCCGTAGAGGGCCATAAGCTCCTTGTCGTGCTGCTTGGTTACCATGTTGACCAGGTTGCCGCCGGAGCAGTCGGTGTATTCGCTGTAGGCTTCGCCGGTGAGCATGTAGCGGATGTAGTCTTTTACGGCGAAGATGTATTTGGTGCGCTCAAGTACCTCGGGCTGGTTTTCCTTGAACCAGGCCAAAAGGCTTACGGGCTGTACGGCCAGGATTTCCTGGAAGGTTTTTTCGTATACCTTTTTGTTGGTTCCGTCCTTGTACCAGCGCTCTACCTGGGCCCAGGCTCTGGTGTCCGTGGACATGATTCCATTGTAGGCGGGCTTTCCGTCGTGACCTACCATATAGAGTCCCTTGCCGGCGCCGGAGAAGGATACACCTGCGATGTCTTTCGGATCGACGGCGCTTTTTTCAATGGCTTCCCGGACGGCTTTTGCATTGACCTCCCAGAGCTCGTTTAAATCTTTTTCCGTATAGCCGGGCTTGGGGGTCAGTGTGATGGTGGGGACGCTGGCCACGGAGATTTGCTTTCCGTCTTCGTCAAAAATGGCTGCCTTGGAAAAGGTTCCGCCATTGTCGATTCCCAATAAATATTTCATATGCTTCCTCCTTAAAAAAGGGGATGTCGGAAAATAAGACAGAAGGCTTTTCTGATGTCTTATTTTCCGACAGCCCCCCGCTTTTCATTAAGCTCCGTTTCCCTGAGCTGCTTTATGCCTCAACTTCCTGGGGTACGCCCGGGCAATTCGGTCCGAAATGCTTCAGAACTACCAGAGGCTCTACCTTGCTTGTATTTGTGATGGTAACACCCTTGGTGGATGCCTCCTCGGATACGAAGAACTCATCGGAGCTCTGCTGTCCGAAGTGAAGAAGTGTGGGGGCTTCGCAGTCGTACACGCCGAACTTGCCGTGTCCCTGTACGAAGATACAGCCGTAAGCGGCCCCGTCCTTGATCACAACGGTCTGGCCCGGATTTATGGTGAGCTCTTTGGCTGCTATGTAGGGATTGGCGTAGGTGATCCATTTCTGCACGTACTGCTCGGTCTCGGTCTCTACGATGGGACGGCGGAAGTAGTGCTTTCTGTAGTGGGGATCTACGTTCTTCTCCCAGTCAAGAAGCTTGAAGACATCCTCTACGTCCTTCTGACCCTCGGGAAGCTCCTCATCCAGCATTTCCGGCGGATAAACCTCTCCGGACACAATGTTCTCGTATACGGAGTTTACGTCGGAATTCCACTGGGGCTCGTAGGTCAATACGGAAGCCGGCGCATGGATCACGCCTGCCGGTGTGTACCAGCCGGTGCCAAGCTCGATCCGGTAAGCTCTTGACAGATCGGTGATTCTTGTGTCGTCGTCTGCAAAGTGACGGATGCGCTCCTTTACCTCCTCGGGATCCATGTCCGGATCAAAGCCAAAATAGGTGTAGTTGGCCTCACCGAAATAGTTGTTCAGCTGCTTGGGGAAGTAGTAGCACTCAGGCTTGCCAAGCTTGCCTACCCGGGCAGCGTCCTCAAAACCAAGATGGAGATGATGGAACAGAGGATTCTCGTTGTCAAAGAATTTGGAGTACATGGGCCAGCCATTGTATTTCTCCATCAGCTCCTTGCCTACCAGCTCCTCGCCCAGAACCTTTACGGCATTTCGAAGAGAGAATTTTTCATCGCTGTCATAGTCCACGCACACATATGCCATACCCTCGTCTGCCTTTGCCAGCTCTCCGTTCTGGGCGGCAATGGTGGAGGCGAACCAACGCTCGGTGATGGAGCCTCTTGCCATACCGAATGCAAAGTAATCGTCCGGATGAAGCTTCAGTCTGCGGCCTGCCTTGCCGAATCTTCTGGGAACGAATGCCGGGAAGAGACGTAAGATGCCCTCGCCCTTTTTGAAGGTTTCACGAATTACCGCCTCATCCTCTGTGGCGTTCTTTACCACCAGATTGCCGGTCTTCTTTGCCTCAGCCAGACGCTCATCCAGCTCTTCACCTGCTTTGATTGTCAATTCCTTTTCTGTCATTGCGCTCAACTCCTTTTCTTTTTTCTTTTTAACAAATACCCTTTTGCAGGATAATATTTGCGTAGCGGGATTCATCCCCTGTCTGCACGATCACATAGGCCTTCTCTGCATCCTCATAGAAGGGAAGCCGGTCGATAAAGGCAAAGTCGTGGAATGCATCGTCCTTGTCGTATTTCTTTAACAGCTCCCGGTAGGTCTCCCAGATCTCGGGGACTGGCTCCGTGGGAAGATTTTTCATCAGACGGACCGGATCCGGAATAAAATAGTCAAGCGGGAACAGCTGCAGTACAGCCTCCAAAAGCTCTGGTATCAAAATTCCGTCCATGCGAATCATTCTCTTTGCATGGGCTGTTCCCGGGAAATTGGCATCTGCCAGAATCAGGACATCCGAATGTCCCATCTCCATCATGCATTTTACCAATTCCGGCGGAAGAATCTTGGGTATATTTCTTAACATCTCGCTGACCCCTTTCACTTTAACTCAAAATGACATATTTTTCTATAAAAATTTCGATAAAAAGGGCGCCGCTGCAAAGCCCTCTGATTATTGCTTTACCAGCGGCGCCTTTTCTTTTACCGCAAATGTATATTACTGGGAGATAGCGTCTACGCCGCCCTCAAGGTAAGCGTCTACATTATCAGCTGTGATGGCGCGGAAGGGGATACGGGTATCCTTCTCATACTCCTCACCCTTGATAATCTGCAGAGCTACGTCCACACCTACAGTTCCCTGTCCCTTGGAATCCTGAAGAACGCTGATTCCGTACTCGCCGGCCTTTACTGCTGCAACTGCGTCATCCAGTCCGTCTACACCGCCAACGATGATGTCGGTTCTGTTCTGTCCCTTGCAGGCAGAGAGTGCGCCAAGTCCCATGTCGTCATTCTCGCAGATGATAGCTGCCAGCTCGTCGCCGTAGGTAGTAATCCAGTCCTCAGCAAGAGTCATAGCCTCGTCACGCTTCCAGTTTGCTGTCTGGGTGGAAAGAACCTCGAAATGATCCAGCATTCCAACAGCCTCAAATCCAGCCATACGTCCAACCTGTCCGGACTGTCCCATGGGTCCCTCAATGATACATACCTTGGAGCCTTCCGGTACATTGTCAATGAACCACTGTCCCAGAATCTCACCGGACTCCTGGTCGGTACATCCTACGAATGCCGTGAAGTTGGTATCTGCGATATCACCGTTGTCAACAATAATGGGGATACCTGCATCGTTACACATGCCTACAACCGGTGCGCTTCCCTCTACACTCTGGGGAATTACGATGACAGCGTCTACCTTCTGAGCAATCATGGTCTCAACGTCGCTGATCTGCTTGTTTACATCGCCGCCTGCATCATACATCAGAAGCTTTACGCCCAGCTCGTCTGCCCGAGCCTGTGCTGCGTTTGCGATAGCTGCTACGAAGGTATCGGAGTTATCCTTGGAGGAGAATCCGATGGTGATATCTGCGTTGTCCTTTGCCTCTCCTGCAGGAGCTGCCTCCTCAGAGCCGCCCTCAGCTTCTGCTTCTGCGGGAGCCTCAGTGGTTGCATTGTCTCCGTCTGTGCTTGCCGGCTCCTCGGCCTTTCCGCCGCAGGCTGCCAGAGTCATGGCTGCTACCAGTAAGAGTGCCATTACTTTCTTTTTCATGTTCTTGTTCCTCCTTAAAATTATGTAATTTTTTATTAAAAACTGTCTTTTCTAAGCCCTCAGTCCTGGCGAAAGGCAGTTTTTATACATTGTACATGGTGAATATCAACTATCAGTCCTTCTTGCCCTTGGTTCTCATATCCAGAAATACCGCCAAGATAATCAGGCAGCCCTTTACTATCTGCTGATAGAAGGAGTTGATGTTCATCAGGTTCATAGAGTTGTTCAAAAGACCCAGAAGAATGAATCCGCAGATGGTTCCTGTCAGAGAGCCGATTCCGCCGCTCATACTGGTTCCGCCGATAGCCGTAGCCGCAATGGCATCCATCTCAAAGGACTCACCGGCCGTAGGCTGTCCGGAGCTGATACGAGCTGCCAGAATCAAACCTACCATCCAGGCGCATACGGAAGAAAGTACATATACTGCCAGCTGAATTCTTCTGGTCCGTACACCGGAAAGCTTTGCAGCATTCTTGTTACCGCCGATGGCGAACACATAACGGCCAAAGGTTGTCATATTCAGAATCACCAGACCGGCAATACAGAAGATAACCAAAAGGATAATCGGAATCGGGATCCCCATCACATTTCCCTGACCGATTCGAATGAAGCTGGGGTCAGAGATGGTATAAGGCTTGCCGTCGGAATAAGCCAGGGCAATACCACGTCCAATGGTCATGGTGGACAAAGTCGCAATGAAGGGCTGGAACTCCACATAAGAAATCAGCCAGCCGTTGATGGCGCCGCAGATAAGGGAGCACAAAAGAGCCACGATACAGGCAACGAACCAATTTCCTCCCGTGTCCATGATGGAACCGCTGATAACGCCGGTGATGGCGATAACGGAACCCACAGAAAGGTCAATGCCGCCGGTAAGGATTACAAAGCTCATTCCAATAGAGAGGATACCATTCAGAGAAATCTGTCTTAAAATATTGGTGATATTCTGACTTGTCATGAATACCGGGGACAGAAAGCTCATTAAAACAACGATAAACAGGGCTACAAATATCAGGCCAAATTGTCTAAGTATTTTTGCCATATCTTTTTTCTGTGTCATTTTTTATTTCCCTCCAAATGCTAAATTCATGATTTTCTGCTGAGAAGCAGCTTCCTCGCCCTCCAGCACACCTGTTACTCTTCCACCGGACATAACCATAACCCGGTCACTCATGCCAATCAATTCAGGCAGCTCCGAGGAAATCATAATGATTGCGATTCCCCGCTTTGCCAGCTCAATCATAATGTTGTAGATAGCCGCCTTTGCTCCTACATCAATACCTCTGGTAGGCTCATCCATAATCAGAACCTTAGGGTCGGACAGCAGACATTTGGCCAATACCACCTTCTGCTGATTTCCGCCGGACAGGCTGGATACCGTGTCTTCAATCCCGTTCATCTTGGTAGCCATCTGCCTGGTATAGTCGTCCGCCAGCTTCCGCTCCGTTCCCTTATTGATAAAGGAAGCGCTTGCCAGCTTATCGAAGTTCTGCAGGGAAACATTTTCCTTAATGCTCCGGCAGAGAATCAGTCCCAGCTCCTTGCGGTCCTCGGAGGCCATAATGATATGATTCTTTACCGCATCCCTGGGATGGCTGATGGTAATGTTCCTGCCCTCCAGGATAATCTCTCCGGAATCCAGATGGTCGTATCCTACCAGAGCGCGCATCACTTCGCTTCGCCCTGCACCTACCAGTCCGGCCATGCCGAGAATCTCGCCTGCATGTACTGTTAAGTTTACACCTTCAAACACACCCTTGCGGGTAAAGTTCTTAAGCTCCAGAACCACATCGCCCTTTTCAGCCGTATTGTGTGGATAACCGCCCTCCAGCTCACGTCCAACCATCATGTTAATCAATTCTTCTCTGGAGGCTTCCTTGGTGTTCACACAGCCGATAAACTGTCCGTCACGCAATACCGAAACCCGGTCGGAGAGCTCAAAAACCTCTTCCATACGATGAGATATGTAAATAATTCCGATTTTCTTCTCTTTTAAGTTTGCTATAATCCGAAACAGCGTCTCTGTCTCTTTCTCAGAAAGCGAAGAGGTGGGCTCATCCATGATTACAACCTTTGAATTGTAGGAGATGGCCTTGATAATCTCCATCATCTGAATCTGTGCAATATTCAGGTCCTTCATCTTCATATCCGGCCGGATAAATTCAGAAAGCTCAAATTCCTCCAACAGTTCCTGGGTCATGCGGTTCAATTCCTTCTTGTCTACGAACGGCAGTCCCTTAAACTTTTTCTGTTCCCTTCCCAGAAAGACATTCTCTGCTACAGTCATCTCGGGGATGGGGCTCAGCTCCTGATGAATCATCGAGATTCCCGCATCCAATGCATCCCTGGCAGATTTGAACTCTGTCTCCTTGCCGTCCAAAATGACGGTGCCTGCATCCTTGGAGTAAATACCCATGATAATCTTCATCAGCGTAGACTTTCCTGCACCGTTCTCGCCCATGAGAGCGTGAAGTTCACCTGGGATGATGCAAAGCTCAGCGCCCTTTAAGACGGTGACTCCGGAGAAAGACTTGTCAATTCCTTTTGCTTCCAGAATGTACTTTGTGTCTTCCAAGATTTTCCTCTCCTTTAACTTTATTTTGTTAGAAAAACGTTTTTCTTATTTCAAAAAATAAAAAGCACTTTTAAAATGTACTTGCTTTCTATAATTTGTTAATTGTTAATAAGAATATATCTCAGAAAAACGTTTTTGTCAAGTGTTTTTACATAGAAATTTAAATTATTTTTTCGCTTTATTGACAAAAACGTTTTTTATTTTGAAATAATAAGACCCACAAAGCACAATATGCATTCGCTTCATGGGTCGATCTTTTCTCTTCTTCATTTACCAGTCTACAAAAATCCACTCCTCTGACGTATCCGCCACCGTGGACTTTCTTACCACCAGCCTTGCACTCATTTTTAGCCCCACAGGCTCCTTATTTTTCTCCGGCTGCTCAATCCGCTCAAACAGCATCTGGGCCGCCTTAATGCCCGTGTGAGTCTTCTGAATATGGATGGTGGACAGGGAAGGCTCGATGATGCTGGAAAGGAACACATCGTCGTATCCCATAACCTTAATATCCTCAGGAACACGCTTTCCGTATTCCTTCAGAAGCTTTAAGGCGCCTACGGCCATCTGATCATTGCTGCAGAACACGCCGTCCAGATCCGGCATATCCTCCAAAAGTTTTTTCACGGCCAGATATCCGCTCTGGTGGGTATAGTCTCCATATTCTATCTGTCTGGTCCAATCTGCGGGCAGATGATTTTCCTCAATGCAGTCTTTGTATCCCTGAATACGATCCAGGGCAATCTGCAAAGTCGTGGGGCCTGTAATATGCCCGATCTTTCTGCAGCCGCAGTCTATCAAATGCTGCACTGCCATCTTGGCATTATTGTAACTGTCGAAATACACGGAATCAATTCCAATGCTCGTCAGGTCCCGCTCCAAACTCACCAGCGGAATCCGCTTGGACTGGCTGGAACGGCTTAAGATCTCATTAAAATGCTTTTCCATCAAATCCTGATGAATCATGGTTACAAAGAGGATTCCATCCACCCGGCTGGCAAACAGACGTTTAAAAAGCTCCTTCTCCCGCCTTGCAGCATTTACATCTCCGTACACGCCCTGAGCGTCGCCGATAATAATCTGATATCCCTTTTCTACCGCCACAGAGTTGATCCCCTTCACTACGTAAGGGTAGAACACCCCGCACATATCCTCCACGATCACGCCAATGGTTCCCGACTTATTGCTCTTCATACTCCGGGCAATGGGATCCACCTCATAGGAAAGCTCCTGCACTGCGTCCTCCACCCGCTTTACCAGCTCAGGGCTTACATATTTCGTTTGATTCAACACATTCGATACTGTCGAAATAGAAACGCCGGCCCTTTTCGCCACATCTTTTATTCCGCTCATTCTCTCACCTCATATACTCTAACTCCGAAAGCAGAACATTCTCCTGAATGACTGGCATTTTGCACTAACAGTATATAACATTTCCCTTCAATTGACAACTCAGGATTTTATTTGTAATATGCAAAGACCTAGCGGGGCGCAAAATAAGACAGCAGGCTTTTCCGATATCCGGTGTCCGGCTGTTCGCGGACAGGCTGTCTGATATGGACGGAGATTGCCTGGGCAATGTCCGTACAAAGCAGACAGAATGTACGCGAACCGTCCGAACACGGATATGGAAAAGCCTGCTGTCTTATTTTGCGCCTCACCGTCTATCAGCCTTCCTTCTGCTCCCCCTCTTCCTTTTTCTTTCTCCGTATAAAGAAGGGCTTCTTCCAGATAAGCTTTCTCGCCAGGCGCACAAGGGCCACAATCACCAGAGCCCAGATAGCCAGATAAGGCAGAGAACTCACAAACCAAATAGCAAAGCCTCTTGCACCCCAGCCAATATCATAGAGATTATCAGAAAACCGGTAGCTGATTTCCTCAAAGAAGGTCCTCTCCTCCACAATAGGCGTCACCCGTTCTACCTCGCGGATATCGATCTCCACCGTGCTGTAGCTGACCTGGTTGTCATAAGTCCGCAGGGTAGAGCCGTAGGACTGGAGCTCATAGCGCACCTGTGAAAGCCGGCTCTCAATGGTGATAATATCCTCCATGGACTCCGCCTGCTCCAAAAGCTCCAAAAGGCGATTCTGCTCAGTCTCCAAAGCCTTCTTATGGCTTTCCACGTCCACATACTGAAGGGTAATATCCTGAACCGCTTCGTTTTTGCTGGTTACATTGCCCAAATCACTTACAATGATGACAAAGCCGTCCAGCTTGTCAGAAGGAATCCGAAGGGTCAGAAAAGCGTAACGGCTGTCATAGGTGCTGTAATAGCTGCTGCCGGAAATCTCCGAGCTCTCTATGTACCCTCCAAGCTCCTCCACCTTACCGCGGATACTCTCCAAAAGACTGTCAAACTCCTTGGTCTCCATAGATAAGGCTACCGTCTTGATAAGCTTCTGAGAGGTAGCCGCCACACTGTCGATTCCTGCGGTGGAGGCTATGCCGCCTGCTTCGTCTGTTTCTGCATACTCCTCAGCCGGCGCCTCCTCTTCCATATAATATCCTCCGTCATAAGTATCTGCAAAGTCTGCCGGAACCTCGGCCGGCGCCTCTGCCGCCGTTTCCGCAGACATAGACTTGGTTCCGCCGCAGCCGCTTAGCAAGAGCATGGCCGCCCCTATAAAAGCAATTCTTTTTATATCCTTTCTCATATTCTATCTCCTATTCCAGTTCCGTAATATCCCTCTTCCTACTCCCAGGTCTGCTCCAGCGCGTCTTCCAGATCTTCTTCCGGATTCTCAAAGCGGAATTTCGAACAGAGCACCATACCGTCCAGGTAGGTAACCGCGCGGTACATCTCCGCATCATAATCCAGCTCGTATTTCCAAAGAAGAATCTCCTCGTCCTGGGCCATGCCGGGCTCCAGCTGTACCAGACGATTCTCTTCCTCCTCCGTGGGCGCCTCCTTAGGCGGCACCAGATACCAGGCGCCGTCGATCAGCACCTCCAAATCCATAGAGCCATAATAGTAAATGGGACGTTCATCCATATTTCCGATGGTCACCTTCATGCTCTCGGCGTCACGAGCTATCACCGGGCTGTTTACAAGTGTCTTCACGGTCTCAGTCTTTTCCTTAAGCTGCTGATTATCTGCCAGGGAAATCTCCCTGCCCATAAATTCCACACGCTCAGGCGCACCGGCATCGCCTGCCGGAGCTTCCTGGGGCTCCTGAGCTCCGGCCCCGGCTTCCGATTCATCCGCCTCCTGGGACTCCGGCTCCTCCGCAGGCGCCGCTATGGCTTCTTCCTCCGCAGGCGCCTCGCTTGTCTCTGACGAAGCCATATCCGAAGAGCTCTTGGAGCTTTTCGACAGCAGCAAGGCCCCTCCGGCTATGGCAGAGCTTACCACAAGCAATACCAGAATACCGGCTGCCACCTTATTAAAACTGTAAATAAATTCCTTTCTGTGAATGGTCCGCCGCTGCGGACGTCCCTTGGTCCTTAAAAGCTGTTCCATATACTCCCGAAACTCCTGGGAAAAGGTATGCATACGGGCAATCTCGCACTCTGGGGGAATGAAGCTCAACTGCTCCTCCATGCAGGCATCCAGCGCCTCTCTTAAAAGCTCCTCCTTTGCTTCCTGGGCTTTGTCTCTCTTATCGTTTCCCTGCACGGCCTGCCACCTCCTTTTCCAGCATTTCCTGAAGCTTCTTTCTTGCACGGTAAAATCTCACGTTCGCCAGCTTGGGGGAAATATTTAAAAGCCCGGCAATCTCCGTATCTGACATCTGATGAAGATATTTGTACTCAAAAACCACCCGGTACGCCTCATCCAGCTCCAGAATACAGGATATCAGGTAATCGTAATTCTCCTTTGTAATATACTGGTCCAAAAGATCCGAAGAAGGATCCGGCATGTCAATCCCCACTTCCTCCGAAGGGCAGGCCTCTCCCCGGTTCTTTCTTAAGATATCAATGGCCTTACTCTTTACAATGGTCATGAGAAACTTCTTCGTCCTTGGACTGTCCACATGCTCCACCTTGCCAAGATGCCTGGTGAGAGCCAGAAAAGTCTCCTGCACCGCATCCTCCGCCAGATGGGCATCGCCAAGAAGCTGATAAGCCACATACCAGCAGAACTGCTGATACTGCTCATAAATTAACGTAAATTTGTCTTTTTCCTCCTGGGTATCCAGCATGGATAAGTATAAAAGCATCTTTAGGGTCCCCCTCCCCTGCAAAATACGCGTCTTTTGCTTGTCTTTTATATATATAATAACGGTACCAGCTTAGGATTTACTACAAAAAAGATTAAAATTTTTTTAATAAATCATCTGATTTTTATTTTTCCGTTCCAACCTATTATAATGGAAGAAAGGTTGATTTCCAAGAAAAAATCACTTTGAAAGGCTTAATTTTTACAAAAAAGCCATTTCAAAGTGATTTTCTTCATATCTGACCCTGCTCACCGGGATTTCTCCGGTCAAACACACAGATTTTTCTGTCTTTTACAGCGCATCCGTACTATAATTGGGCGCCTCCTTGGTGATATGAATATCGTGAGGATGACTCTCCTTTAAGGAAGCTGCGGAAATCTTGATAAATCTTCCGTTCTCCTTTAAGGATTCAATGTCCGGCGTTCCGCACAGGCCCATGCCGGAGCGAAGGCCCCCAAGGAGCTGGAAGATGGTATCCTCCACCGAGCCCTTATAGGCCACACGGCCCTCCACGCCCTCGGGAACCAGCTTCTTGGCCCCCTCCTGGAAATAGCGGTCCTTGCTTCCGTTCTCCATGGCGGAAATGGAGCCCATGCCCCGATAAACCTTATACTTTCTGCCCTGGAACAGCTCGAACTCTCCGGGCGCCTCGTCGCAGCCTGCAAAAATGCTTCCCATCATGCAGACATTGGCCCCTGCCGCAATGGATTTGGTAATGTCACCGGAGTACTTGATACCGCCGTCCGCAATCACCGGAATACCGTACTCCTTCGCCACCTCATAGCAGTCCATAATAGCGGATATCTGAGGAACACCGATTCCGGAAACCACCCGGGTGGTACAGATGGAGCCCGGGCCGATGCCTACCTTCACGGCATCCGCTCCCGCCTCAATGAGATCCCGGGCCGCCTGCCCGGTGGCAATGTTGCCCGCAATCACCGGAAGGTCCGGATACGCCTCCTTGATCATTTTCAGGCAGCGGATCACATTGGCAGAATGACCGTGGGAGGAATCCAGCACAATCACGTCCACCTGGGCCTTCACAAGCGCATCCACACGATCCAGCACATTGCTGGTAATGCCAACGCCGGCGCCGCACAGGAGACGGCCCTTCTCGTCCTTGGCAGACATGGGATACTTGATCTGCTTCTCAATATCCTTGATAGTGATAAGTCCCTTCAGGTTAAAGTCATCGTCCACAATGGGAAGCTTTTCCTTTCTGGCCTTTGCCAGAATCTTCTTGGCTTCCTCTAAGGTAATGCCCTCCTTCGCCGTGATAAGTCCCTCGGAGGTCATGGATTCTTTGATTTTCTTTGTGAAATCAGTCTCGAATTTTAAGTCTCGATTGGTAATGATACCCACCAGCTTTTTGCCCTCGGTAATGGGTACACCGGAAATCCGGAATTTGCCCATCAGCTCATTGGCCTCTGCCAGCGTATGTTCAGGAGAAAGATAGAATGGGTCTGTGATAACGCCGTTTTCCGAACGCTTTACTTTGTCCACCTCCTCGGCCTGAGCCGTGATGGACATATTTTTATGAATAATGCCGATACCGCCCTGCCTTGCCATGGCAATGGCCATCCGATGCTCGGTCACCGTATCCATACTGGCGCTCATCATCGGAATATTCAGCCGCACGGTCTTTGTCAGATGTGTTGACAAATCAACCTCATTGGGAATCACTTCCGAATAGGACGGCACCAGCAGCACATCGTCAAAGGTAATGCTCTCACCAATAATTTTACCCATTTTTCTCTCTCCTCTCGTGTCTGTCAGTCTTCATTTTGTTTATATTAATTTCCTATATTAGCGAAAACAGGACCTGTTGTCAATATATTTTCTGACAAAAAATAGGTGGATTTTTACTTTTTTCATTTGTACGTCTATTGCGGACATTTGTACTTTTTGATGGTGTTTCTTAGGGGCTGTCGCAGAATGAACCAACAGGCTTTTCCATATCCGGTGTTCGGACGGTTCTCGTACATTCTGTCTGCTCTGTACGAACATTGCCCAGGCAATATCCGCCCATATCAGACAGCCTGTCCGCGAACAGCCGGACACCGGATATTGGAAAAGCCTGTTGGTTCATTCTGCGACAGCCCCATGCGCCCCTGCGCATAAAAGAAAGAAGAGAGATCATCTCCTGGACAATCTCTCTTCCGTTTCCTTCAGCTATTCTATTTGTCAAGGGAAGGGCTTACATCATGCCGCCCATTCCGCCGCCCGCGGGCATTGCGGGAGTCTCCTCCTTGATGTTTGCCACACAGCTCTCGGTGGTTAAGAAGGTGGAAGCCACGCTGGTTGCGTTCTGCAGAGCGCTTCTGGTAACCTTGGCCGGATCCAGGATGCCCTCCTTCACCATATCCACATACTCCTCATGAAGCACGTCGAAGCCTACGCCGGGAGCGCACTCCTTCACCTTGTTGATGATCACTGCGCCCTCCAGACCGGCATTTGCAGCAATGTGGTACAGCGGGGACTCCAAAGCCTTAAGAATCACCTTCACACCGGTCTTCTCATCGCCCTCTGTGGTGTCAAGAAGCTTCTCGATCTCCTTGATTGCATGAATATATGCAGATCCGCCGCCTGCAATAATGCCTTCCTCAACGGCTGCCCTTGTAGCTGCCAGAGCATCCTCCATACGGAGCTTCGCTTCCTTCATCTCGGTCTCGGTTGCAGCGCCTACGCGAATCACCGCCACACCGCCTGCCAGCTTGGCAAGACGCTCCTGAAGCTTCTCACGGTCAAAGTCAGAGGTGGTCTCCTCGATCTGTGCGCGAATCTGGCCGATTCTCTGCTCAATCGCCGTCTTATCGCCTGCGCCGTCTGCAATGATAGTATTCTCTTTCTGAACCTTCACGGACTTGGCTGTTCCCAGCATATCCAGAGTTGCCTCCTTAAGCTCAAGGCCCAGCTCCTCGGAGATTACCTCACCGCCGGTAAGAATGGCGATGTCGCGAAGCATCTCTTTTCTTCTGTCGCCATAGCCAGGCGCCTTCACGCCCACTACAGTAAAGGTTCCGCGAAGCTTGTTCATAACCAGAGTGGTCAGAGCCTCGCCCTCGATATCCTCTGCAATGATCAGAAGCTTGCGGCCGGTCTGTACAATCTGCTCCAAAAGGGGAAGGATCTCCTGAATATTGGCAATCTTCTTATCGGTAATCAGGATATAGGGATCATCAAGAACTGCCTCCATCTTCTCCATATCCGTTGCCATATATGCGGAAATATATCCGCGGTCAAACTGCATACCTTCTACCAGGTCAAGCTCCGTCTTCATGGTCTTGGACTCCTCGATGGTGATAACGCCATCCTTGGAAACCTTCTCCATAGCGTCCGCTACCATATTTCCCACCTCGTCGTCTCCGGAGGAAACAGCGGCCACTCTTGCGATCTGATGCTTGCCGTTTACCTTGCTGCTCATGCCTGCAATGGCCTCAACGGCTGCGTCGGTAGCCTTCTTCATACCCTTTCTCAGAGCAATGGGGTTTGCTCCTGCCGCAAGGTTCTTCATCCCCTCATGGATCATGGCCTGAGCCAGAACGGTTGCGGTTGTGGTGCCGTCACCAGCCACATCGTTGGTCTTGGTGGCAACCTCTTTTACCAGCTGAGCGCCCATATTCTCGAAGGCATCCTCAAGCTCGATCTCCTTTGCAATGGTAACACCGTCGTTGGTGATTAAGGGAGCGCCGTACTGCTTGTCAAGAACCACGTTTCTTCCCTTGGGTCCCAAGGTCACCCTTACGGTATCTGCCAGTTTATTAACGCCTGCCTCCAGTGCGGATCTTGCGTCCACACCGTATTTGATTTCCTTTGCCATTTTTAACTCCTCCAGTCTATTTGCTTTCTATAAAACAACAGTTATTCTTATTCAACAATTGCAAGGATGTCGTTCTGCTTCACAATGATATACTCCTCATCCCCGAGCTTTACCTCATTGCCTGCATACTTGGAATAGATGACCTTGTCGCCTTCCTTCACATGCATGGTCACTTCTTTTCCATCCACCATTCCGCCAGGTCCTACTGCGATAACCTCTGCCTGCTGTGGCTTCTCCTGAGACTTGCTCGCCAAAATAATTCCCGATGCAGTCGTCTCTTCCGCTTCAAACTGTTTCAGTACAACTCTGTCACCCAATGGTACTAACTTCATTTCTATTCCTCCTTGATTCTATTCTTGTCGTTTTCCTTATTAGCACTCACCAAGATTGAGTGCTAACTTACGGATATTATATTAATGCTTTCCATTTTATTTGTCAACACATTTTCTAAAATTTATTCTTTTTTTATTTTTTAAGATTTCCATGCCAAGCAGTGGTTACTGTTATGAAGCTAATCCCCGAAAGGCTTATAAAGGCTCCGGGCAAGAACCGCCGCCCCTCACCGAGGCGGTCCTCCTCCCCTGCGCCGGTAGTCTTTGCAGGCTTAGCGGAATAGCACCGAAGCCAGGGAGGGGCTGGTGCAAAATAAGCCGGCCGGCTTATTTCGTGCCAGCCCCCTCCCACCCCCGTCCCCACCAAAAAAGACTGAACAGGAGCCCCTCTTCCCGTTCAGCCTTTGTTCTCACACCTTTTTAAGCTTCGCCAACTCATCAAACACCACATCATTTACAACCTTAATGTATGTCCCCTTCATCCCCGAGGACCGCGACTCAATCACCCCGGCGCTCTCAAATTTACGCAGAGCATTCACAATCACCGATCTGGTAATCCCCACGCTGTCCGCAATCCTACTGGCCACCAGAATCCCTTCATTCCCCTTAAGCTCCTCAAAAATATGAGTAATCGCCTCCAGCTCCGAAAAAGACAACGTACTGATCGCAGACTTCACAATCTGAACCTTACGCTTCTCCTCCTCGTTCTCCTCGTTGACGGACCGCATCATCTCCAGCCCAACCACCGTAGTTCCATACTCACTCAAAATAATATCATCAATGTCATACTGCTCCTGATACTTATACAAAAAGAGAGTACCAAGACGCTCACCGGCAATATCAATGGGGGTGATAATGGCCTGATAATCCTGTACATGGTCAGACACAAAGCCCAGTGTCTGAAGGTTTACATTTTCCTTTGTGGATAAAATTCCAAGCAGCCGCTCATTCAGCGCCTCATCAATATGATCGCCAACCTGACCGGAAATCAGCTCTGTGATTTCTTCCACGCCTTCGCAATGACTTACTCCCAGGACCTTCCCTTTACGGCTTAAGACCAAAATATTGGAATTCAAAATATTGGTGAGAACCTGGCAGATGTCGTTAAATACAACCTTACTTGAATTATTGTTATGAAGCAGTTTGTTGATCTTTCTGGTTTTATCCAATAACTGTACGCTCACTTGCACCCCTCCTTTTGTAAAAAATTTAGATACCTATTTATGTTGTGATACTAGCATAAGTTGTCAAACTTTTCAATCGCTTTTTCGAAATATCTGAAAGATTTCTAATTTTTACGCCTCATCCGTCTGTTTTCTGGCTTCCCGATACCCGCAGCCCTCTCCGGCACAGACCAAATTGCTGCCTTTTTCCACCAGATAACTTCCGCATTTCGGGCACTTCTTTTCCACCGGCTTCTGCCAGGACATAAAGTCACAGTCCGGATGGTTCTCACAGCCATAATACTTGCGTCCCTTTTTCGTCTTGCGCAGAACCACCTCGCCGCCGCATTTGGGACAGGGAACTCCGATTTTCTCAAGATAGGGCTTTGTATTGCGGCACTCCGGGAATCCGGGGCACGCCAGGAAGCGTCCATGGGGCCCGTATTTGATGACCATATTGCGGCCGCAGAGATCACAGACTACGTCCGTCACCTCATCCTCAAGCTTCACCTCTTGAAGCTCCTTCTCCGCCGCCTGAACCGCCGCGTCCAGATCCGGATAAAAGTTCTCCACCACAGTCTTCCAATTGACCGTTCCCTCCTCCACGCAATCCAGAAGTCCCTCCATATTCGCCGTAAAATCAGACTCTACAATGCTGGGGAAGGCGGCCTTCATCATATTGTTCACCACCTCGCCAAGCTCCGTCAGATAGAGATTGCGGTTTTCTCTGGACACATAGCGGCGGGCAATGATGGTGGTGATGGTGGGCGCATAGGTACTGGGCCGGCCGATTCCCAGCTCCTCCAAGGTCTTTACCAGAGCAGCCTCCGTATAGTGCGCCGGCGGCTGGGTAAAATGCTGCTGGCTGTCCAGGGCCTTTAGATCCAGTGTCATATCCTTGGATAAGCCCTTCAAAAGCTGCCCGCTCTCTTCCTTATCCTCCTCCTGCACATAGACGGACAGGAATCCGTCAAAGGAAAGCCGGGAGGCAGACACGGTAAAGCGGTAATCCCCCCCTTCAATTTTCGCAGAGGAGGTCTCATACACGGCGTCCGCCATCTGACTGGCGGCAAACCGTCTCCAAATCAGCTGGTAGAGCCGGAACTGATCCCGGGTCAGGGACTCCTTTAAGGCCGCCGGTGTGCGGGAGATATCCGTAGGCCGGATGGCCTCGTGGGCATCCTGAATCTTCTTGCCGCTCTTCTTGGTGGAGCTTCCCAAGGAAACGTAATTCTTTCCATACTGCTCCTCAATGTAGGCTCTCGCATTTTTCTGAGCCTCCTCGGAAATTCGGGTGGAATCCGTACGCAGATAGGTAATCACACCCACGGTCCCGTTTCCCTTAATATCGATTCCCTCATAGAGCTGCTGCGCCAGACTCATGGTTTTCTGAGTGGAAAAATTCAGTGTCTTGGACGCTTCCTGCTGCAGGGTACTGGTGGTAAAGGGCAGAGGCGCCTTCTTTGTGCGCTCCCCCGTCTTTACTTCCGCCACCTGAAAAGACACATTCTGAAGCTTTTTAAGAAGCTCATCCATCTCCTCCTTGGAGCCGATGGCCATTTTCTGCGTCTTGGTCCCGTAGAACTTTGCCTTAAGAGGCTTTTTGCTTCCCGAAGCCATAAGCTCTGCCTCCAGAGTCCAGTACTCCTCCGGAATAAAAGCATTGATTTCCTCCTCCCGGTCCGCCACCAGGCGAAGGGCCACCGACTGCACCCGGCCCGCACTTAAGCCCCGCTTCACCTTTGCCCACAAAATGGGACTGATGCGGTAGCCTACCATGCGATCCAGCATTCGGCGCGCCTGCTGGGCGTCCACCAGATCCATATCAATCTCTCTGGCATTTTTCAGCGATTCCTTTACAGCGGTCTTTGTGATCTCGTTAAAGGTAATGCGATACATTTTCTTTTCGTCCAGCTTCAAAGCCTTGGACAGATGCCAGGAAATAGCCTCTCCCTCCCGGTCCGGGTCCGTTGCCAGATAAACCCGCTCCGCCTTTTTAGCCTCCTTGCGAAGCTTTGCCAGAATGTCGCCTTTTCCCCGAATGGTAATATACTTGGGCTCATAGTCATGCTCCACATCAAATCCAAGCTGACTTTTCGGCAAATCCCGTACATGTCCCTGGGAGGCAAGTACCTCATAATTACTTCCCAAAAATTTTTTGATTGTCTTTACCTTCGCCGGTGACTCGACAATAACCAGATTCTTAGCCATGTATACTTCCTCTTTCTTTTATCATAGAGCTGTCGCAAAATAAAACAACAGACTTTTCCGATATCCTGTGTCCGGCTATTCACGCACACACTGTCTGATAGGAACGGGCAGTGCGAAAAAACCCGGAACTTTAAAAGGTCTCCCAAAGCAATGTCCGTTCAGAGCAGACAGCGTGTGCATGAACCGTCCGAACACAGGATATGGAAATGGCTGTTGGCTTATTTTGCGACAGCTCTACCTTTTATCACATAATAACCTTACAATGCCCGAATATAATTATTTTTATAAATCTCTTTTGCATATCCTTTAAGCTCCAGGCTGGTAAGAATACGCAGAGCTTCTGTGGCGGTAATCCCCGTTTTTTCGCACAGCTCCTCCAGATTCTGGGATTGTAAACCTAAACAACTATACACTATATCCTCCGCCTTTTCAAGATCAATTTTTTTGTACTTGCTTTTATGGCTCGAAATATTGGAAATAATTCCCATCTCTTCCAAAATCTGTTCCGGAGAGAGGGCGATTCCGGCCCCCTGGCAAATCAGACTGTTACAGCCGGCGCTTAAAGGATCCAAAAGGCGTCCCGGAACCACATACACATCCCGCCCCTGCTCCAGAGCCAGATCCGCCGTAATGAGAGAGCCGCTTTTTTCTTTTGCTTCTATTATAAGTACGGCGTCCGAAAGGCCGCTGATGATGCGGTTCCGCAAGGGAAAGAGATGGCGCAGAGGCCGGGTGCCCGGAGGACTCTCGGACAAAAGTCCCCCCTCCTGCTCCAGACGCATATAGAGCTCCCTGTGAGACTCCGGATAGCAGATATCCACGCCGCCTCCCAGAACACCAAAGGTTTTCCCTCCTCCCAAAAGAGCCCCCTGATGGGAAAAGCCGTCAATTCCAAGAGCCATCCCGCTTATGACCTGCATCCCTGCCCCGGAAAGCTCCCTGGCAAACCAGAGAGCCGCATTTCTTCCATAGGCGCTGCAGGCGCGGGCCCCCACAATGGCGATAGAAGGCCGTGTGTCCAGGGGAAGCTCTCCCCGCACAAAGAGGCCTCCCGGCTTCTCGGAAACCTCCTTAAGACGCCCGGGGTAATCCGGATGCTCACAGCTCACAAAGCCAATCCCTTTTCGGACAAGCTGCTCTCTCTCCCGCTCAAAGTCCCACTCCTTACGCCCCCTTAAAACCCTGGCAATCCCCGCCGGACTTCTCGGAAAGCCTTCCAGGAGGGCCTCCTCCTTGGCCTCAAATACCCCCTTGGGCGTCTCATACTTCCTGACAAGCTGCCACAAAAGCCCAGGCTCCCCCGTAAGACTGCCGGTAAGCCAATGCCAGTAGTCCTCCATAGTCCGACTCATACTCCCCTCCCCCAGTAGCTTTCGCCCGGCAGACGGTAACGAAGCGCCTCCAGAAGATGCTCCTCTCCTATCCGCTCCTCCTGCTCCAAATCCGCAATGGTACGTGCCGTCTTGATAATCTTATAATATGCCCGGGCGCTTAAGTTTAGTTTTCCAAATGCATTTTTTAATAAACTTCGCTCCCTGCTCCCCAGAAAGCAGTAAGTCTCTACCTGCTTTCCATTCAGATACGCATTAAAATGAATAGGGAGCCCCTCATAGCGCTCCTGCTGCATCCGATGGGCCGCCTCCACCCGCTTACGAATCACTGCAGAGCTCTCATTCTCCTGCTTCTCGGTGAGCTCCTCATAGGAAATCCCGGAAACCTCCATACAAATATCAATTCGATCCAGCAATGGACGGCTGATTTTGCCCAGATACCGGGACACCTCCTGCTCCGTACAGATGCACCGGCCCCGATCCGGAAAATACCCGCAGGCACAGGGATTCATGGCAGCCACCAGCATACACTTGGCAGGAAACACATAAGTTCCCGCTGTCCGGGAAACGCAAACCCGCCGCTCCTCAAGCGGCTGCCTAAGAATCTCCAGAGCGCTCCTCTTGAACTCCGGAAGCTCATCCAGAAAAAGAATCCCTCCGGAGCTTAAGGAAATCTCCCCCGGAGAAGGAATCCTTCCCCCTCCGGCCAGGGCCTCCGGCGTCACCGTGTGGTGGGGAGCCCGAAAGGGCCGTCCGGTAAGCAGGGAGGTACGCTCCGGCAAAAGCCCGGCCACACTGTAGATTTTGGTAATCTCCAGGGCTTCCTCAAGGCTTACCGGAGGCAGAATCCCGGCAATCCGCTTTGCAATCATGGTTTTCCCTGCTCCGGGAGGACCCATCAGCAGAAGATTGTGCATCCCTGCAGCCGCCACCTCCGCCGCCCGCTTTGCCCCGGCCTGCCCGTTCACCTGAGCAAAATCAGCCTCCTGTAAAGACACCTGCTCCTTTAACACTTGTCCTACATCCACCCTCTCCCTTACCGCCTGTTCAGGATGGCGCAAAACCTCCATCAGTTCGGCCAGACTGGAGACTCCAATCACCTCCACCTCCTCAAGAACAGCTCCTTCCGCCGCATTCTGAGCCGGCACAATACAGCGCCTGATTCCTTCGGCCCTGGCCTCCTCCACCAGAGCCAAAATTCCCGGAACCGGAAGCACCTGCCCGCTTAAGCTTAGTTCTCCCGCAAGCATCACATTTTGAAGACTTTCCCCCGGAATCCTCTCCAAAGCCGCCAGAATCACAGCTGCCACAGGCAGATCAAACCGCGAGCCGGCTTTACGAATCCCCGCCGGAGCCAAATTCACCGTAATCCGTTTAGGCGGAAGCACAATCCCCGTATTGCGCAGAGCCGTCCGCACCCGATCCCCCGCCTCCCGCACCTCCGACGACAAATACCCCACCATCAAAAGCTGCGGCATCCCGTCATTGATATCAGCCTCCACGCGGACCAGATAAGCATCCAGACCGTTTAAGGCCGCCGAATACACTTTACTGAACATAAAAATCTGCATTCCTCCTCTTTCCTATCTTTCATAATCTGTTTGGGAAGTTACATGAACATGCCGGCACAAGGTAAGCCCTTCGAAAGAGCGTGTGCTCCGGAGCATGTCCGCTTGTCTCATTGCCTGCGGGAATAAATCTCGAATCGAGATCAGAAGTTATCAGATATTCTAAGATTACCATATATTTACAAATAATACAAGCTTTTTTTCCATAAATAAGACTATCGAAAAAAGGCATCACAATAAAGTTACTGCCCACAGCAAAGCTCCGGTTGACCCTGCGATAATCAGATTATCGTCCGCTACAGAGGGCTTATCCACATCGAATACCACTACAAGCTTCGGAGACAAATGCAAACGTCTGGAGCCATCACATATCCGCACAAAACTAAAACAAAGAATACAGAATATACGAAAATTAATACCCTCCCCCCCAAAGTCAGGGACCGATCCGGAACCAGGGCCGGGCTTTTCCGATATCCGGTGTCCGGCTGTTCACGCACAGGCTGTCTGATATGGACGGACAATGCCTCAAAAGATTATCACAAAACCATCCCCACGGCAATGTCCGTCCAAAGCAGACAGAATGTACGTGAACCGTCCGAACACAGGATATGGAAAAGCCCGGCCCTGATTCCGGCTCGGTCCCGTCCGCCCCCACTTAAAAATACTCCCGAAGCTTCCCCAAAGCATTCTTCTCAATCCTGCTAATATAAGAACGGGAAATACCAAGCTGACCGGCAATTTCCCGCTGGGTGTACTCTTTTCCGTTATAAAGCCCGTATCTCATAATCAAAACCTTCTGCTCCCGCGGCGTCAGCACCTTGTCAAGCAGCTCATAAAGCCTCCTGCTGTCCGTCTTCAGGCTGATCTGTGCAAAAGCATCCCGTTCATTACTCTCAATAATATCCAGTAAATGAATCTCATTTCCTTCCTTATCCGTACCGATCGGCTCATAATAAGAAGTCTCCCTGGCCGTCTTCTTCCTGGCTCGAAAAAACATCAAAAGCTCATTCTCCACACAACGAGCCGCATAAGTGGCAAGCCTCGGTCCCTTTCCACTGTCAAACGTAGTAACAGCCTTAATAAGGCCAATCGTACCAATGGAAATCAAATCCTCCACATCCTCCTCGCTGCTCTGATACTTCTTCACAATATGAGCCACCAGACGAAGATTGTGCTCCACCAGGATATTACGTGCCTCAAGGTCTCCCTCCTTCAGCTTCTGCAGATAAAATTGCTCCTCTTTCGCCGGTAATGGTTGGGGAAAAGTTTTCAAAAAGGCACCTCTTTGGCGGATTTATATTATCTTATGATATCTCCGTCAAAGAAGTGCCTTTCCACCTCATATCTGCTGACAATAACCCCCAAAAGGACAGCGTCCCTGCCTCAATGTCTTTAAGTTAAGCCCTAAAAGTCTTATTAAGGCTCCAAGCAAGAACCGCCACCCCTCCCCTTAGCGGGACGGCCCTCCCTCCTCCTTTCGCCGCAAAATATCGTAAACATCCGCCTGCTCACTGAGCCTCACAAACAGCCTCTGCTTGGGATGAGGCGCACTCTCCAGCTGATTTCCCTCCTCATCCAGAAGCTCCTCCACCCGCACAGACACATTGGCCCCCTCTGGCTTCATAATCTCAATCTCATCCCCCACAGAAAACTTATTGCGCTGCTCAATCTCACAGTATCCCCGATCGTCAAGACCCTCCGCAATCCCCAGATACGTGTATCCCTTCACATAAGTACTGTTCCCGTAAATCTGGCTGCTCTCATCCGGCCTTCCGAAAAAGAACCCCGTGGTAAACTCCCGGTACGTGCAGCCCGCAATCTGCTCCTGATACCAGTCCATATTCTGCCGGTAAAGCTCCTCCGACACAAGACAGTCGTCAATGGCCTTCCGATAGGTTCTGGCCACCGTAGCCACATAAAGGGCCGTCTTCATCCGCCCCTCCACCTTAAAGCTGTCAATCCCGGCCTTTAAAAGCTCCGGAACATGCTCAATCATGCAGAGATCCTTCGAGTTAAAAAGATAAGTTCCCCGCTCATTTTCATAAACGGGAAAATACTCCCCAGGCCTTGTCTCCTCCACCACCGCATATTTCCAGCGGCAGGGGTGGGTGCAGGATCCCTGGTTGGCATCCCGTCCCGTAAAATAATTACTCAAAAGGCACCGCCCGGAGTAAGAAATACACATAGCCCCATGGATAAAAGTCTCAATCTCCAAATCCTCCGGAATATTCGCCCGCAGCTCCCGAAGCTCTTCCATAGAAAGCTCCCGGGCCGACACCACACGCTTTGCTCCCTGCTCCTTCCAAAAACGGTAAGTCAAATAGTTGGTATTGTTCGCCTGGGTACTGATATGCCGCTCAATCTCCGGACAAATCTCCTTAGCCAGCATAAATACACCAGGGTCCGCAATAATCAACGCATCCGGCCTGATTTCCCGAAGCTCCTGAAAATACGCCCGTATCCCGTCAAGATCCCGATTATGAGCCAAAATATTGGCCGTCACATAGACCTTAACTCCCCGTTCATGAGCAAAAGCAATGCCTTCTTTCATCTCATCCAAAGAAAAATTTTTGGCCTTCGCCCGAAGACCGAAGGCTTCTCCACCTATATATACAGCATTCGCTCCAAAGATCACCGCTGTCTTTAATACCTCCAAACTACTGGCAGGTATGAGTAATTCCGGTTTTTTCATGGTTTCTATCCCTGTCTTATTTCAATCTTTCTCTATCAGTTCCCTTTTCACACTCAAGGTCACCCCATCCCCCAAAGGAAGAATCGAAGTCACCAACTGCGCATTGTGCTTCAATTCATAAAGGTATTCCCGCATCCTGCTGTGAATCGTCCGGTTCCGGCGTTCCACCGCAAACCGAGATTCAATCAAATCCCCGTCCTGCAGCACATTGTCCGACACCAGAAGCCCTCCCGGGGCCAGAAGCCGCAGCACCTCCGGCAGAAAATGGACATACTGCCCCTTGGCCGCATCCATAAAAATAAAATCAAAGGGCCCCGAAAGCCTCTTAAGATGCTCCAAGGCCTCCCCCTCAAGGAGGGTAATCTGATCCTCCCTGCCTGCCTTTCGAAAATTCTCTCTCGCAACAGGAATGCGCTTCTCATACTTCTCTATGGTGGTAACGTGGGCCCCCGGATATCCATACTCACACATCAATAAAGCAGAAAAGCCTACGGCCGTTCCTACCTCCAGAATGGCCCTGGGCTGTTTCACTGCCAGAAGGCTCTTAAGGAAGCTCTGCATTTCCCGGCGGATCACCGGCACACAGTCCCTCCTTGCCTCCTCCTCTATTTGATTCAATAGCTCCGTATTGCCCATATCCAGAGAATTGATATAAGCCGTTATTCTCTCGTCAACAATCACTTAGCTCTCCTCGTCCAAATCCTCCCCCGACATAACCGCCATCATCTGTCTGGGCTTCATGGCCGTACTTAAGGTGTAGGTCCCGGCCTCCATTTTCTTTGCATACTTGGACACCTTTACCTGAATGTAGAACAGCTTCCAGTCGTTTACCAGCCCCTTATCCTCCAGAAGCTTCGCGATATCGGAAATGGCAGAGCCGTCCTCAATGGTCACCGTGATGCTTCTCCCCGGCTCTGAGTCCACCGCTTCCTCCTGAAATACGGAATGCCCGTAATCAAAGGCAATTCCCCCCAGGCGGATAATTCCAAGGATTACCACCGCTATCACGACAATTTTCAATGCAATTGATAAGACTGTTAAGGCTGCTCGTTTAATATTCATCTTCCGTCTCCTGTATCTGTCTGATATCACTCACTCTATGGGATGCCCCGCAAGCGCTGCAACTATCCAATCCTTATACTTCCATAATAATGGGAAGAATCATGGGATTTCGCTTTGTCTTTTTCCAGATAAATTCACTTAAGGAATCCTTGATCACATTCTTTAGTTTTCCCCAGTCGGAAACGCCCCGATTCAGACAGTCATTCACTGCCTCATCCACCACGGACCTTGCTTCCTCCATCAAATCCTCGGACTCCCGCACATAGACGAAGCCCCGGGACACAATATCCGGGCCTGCCAGAAGCTGATTGCTGTACTTCTCCAGGGTCATTACCACAATCATAATACCATCCTCGGCCAGATGCTGTCTATCCCTCAAAACAATATTTCCCACATCGCCCACGCCAAGTCCATCCACCAGGATAGCTCCCGTGTGCACATGATCCACCACCTGCGCGCTGTCATCTCCCAGCTCCAGCACATCTCCCGAGGAGAGAAGGAAAATATTTTCCTTGGGAATCCCCAGGTTCTTGGCCACGTCCGCCTGTGCCTTCAGATGCCGGTACTCCCCGTGAACGGGAATGGCATACTTGGGATGCACCAGGGAATAGATCAGCTTGATCTCCTCCTGGCAGGCATGTCCCGACACATGGGCATCCTGGAAAATCACATCGGCTCCCTTCATGGAAAGCTCGTTGATCACCTTAGACACGGCCTTCTCATTGCCGGGAATGGCCTTGGAGCTGAAAATCACCGTATCTCCCGGCTTAATCTGCACCTTCTTGTGAAGATTGGCGGCAATCCGGGACAAGGCAGCCATGGACTCTCCCTGGCTTCCCGTGGTAATAAGCACCACCTGATCATCGGGATAATTCTTCATCAGCTCAATATCAATGAGGGTCTTGTCCGGCACGCTCAAATAGCCAAGCTCCGCTGCGGTCTTAATCACATTGACCATACTGCGGCCCTCTACCACTACCTTGCGGCCGTACTTGTAGGCAGAGTTGATAATCTGCTGCACCCGGTCCACATTGGAGGCAAAGGTGGCGACGATAATGCGGGAATTCTTGTGATCCGACATAATATTGTCAAATACTCTTCCCACCGTCCGCTCCGACATGGTAAAGCCTGCCCGCTCCGCATTGGTGCTGTCGCACATAAGGGCCAGAACCCCCTTCTTGCCAATCTCTCCAAAGCGCTGCAGATCAATGGCGTCCCCGAACACAGGCGTATAATCCACCTTAAAGTCTCCCGTATGCACCACAATCCCTGCCGGCGAATAGATAGCCAGGGCAGAGGCGTCCACAATGCTGTGGTTGGTCTTGATGAATTCAATCCGGAAAGCCCCCAGATTGATGGATTGGCCGTGCTGCACCACCTTCCGCTTGGTATGGTTGATAAGATTGTGTTCCCGCAGCTTATTATCTATCAGTCCGATGGTCAGCTTGGTAGCATACACCGGAACATTAATTTCCTTCAACACATAAGGCAGAGCGCCGATGTGATCCTCATGTCCGTGGGTGATCACAAAGCCCTTCACCTTCTGAATATTATCCTTTAAATACGTAATATCGGGAATCACCAGATCGATCCCCAGCATATCATCCTCCGGGAAGGACAGACCGCAGTCCACAACAATAATACTGTCTTCAAATTCAAAGGCAGTAATATTCATTCCGATCTGCTCCAGTCCGCCCAGGGGAATGATGCGCAATTTTGAATTGTTAATATTTCTCAAACTTTAACCTCCTATTATAGTCGCTGCGCGACAGCACTAAAGGGTAAAGCCTCTTCGGCACACACTTCATGAGAGAAACTTTCATTCGAAAAGGACTCTCATGAAAGTTCCTCTCATGCGCCTTCGCAGCTTTACCGTCCAGCAAGAAATAGTTCTATAAGCACTTGATATTTCTTAGCCGGACTATTCCAGTTCCGTAATACCTCTTCTTTTTTATTATTTTTTGAACAGTCCTTACAAATACCGCAAAGCCTTGCCTCATACCCGCTTCCCGAAATCCAGGCGCCGCTCATACCCCCGTCTTTGGCGCCTCCAGCAATTGATGCGGCCAGTCAGCGAAAGCTTCGGTAAAAGCCAGACCATTCCATAAACAGCATCCGGCCCAAGATCCGGTTTTGCTGCCTTTACTCTCTCGTATCTCTCTTCCTCATTCCCCGGTAAGGGAAATGCCGGTTTTCTCCCCTTCTCTAAAGGGTGATATCCACATCCTCCAAAAGCTGTTCAAAAATTCCCAGAACGCTCTCAAGCTCCCGGTCATCCTCTACAATCTCATAGACTGCCTCCTGGTCCCCATCCGCAGATAAATCCTTCAAAATCAAAGCCTGCGCGTCCTCTTCCTCCGAGTCCGCCACCAGAATATAGTCCGTTCCGTTCAGCCTCGTTTCCTCCAGAACAAAAAATTCCGTCTCCTCTCCTGTGTCCTCCTGGATAAACGTTATCTTCTCCATTCCTTACTCCTCATCTCCCGGTTCAGTAGTTCCCGGTGCGCTCATACGATCCAGATAGCCTTGCAGAATCAGGGCAGCCGCAATGGCATCCACATACCTGCCCCTGTCCTCTCTTCGTACCCTTCCCTCCATCATGGCCCGATTGGCCTCCACAGTGGTGAGCCGCTCGTCCCACATAATAACAGGCAGACCTGTCCGCCTCTTGAGCATTTCCTGAAACTCCAGAGACTTAGAAGCCCGCTCTCCCAGGGTATTATTCATATTTTTGGGAAATCCCAGCACAAGCTGCGTCACCTCATACTCACGCACCAGCTCTTCCACCCGTGCCAGAGTCTGCCTCAGCTTGTTTTCCGATTTTCTGCGGATAATCTCCACCGGCTGGGCCGTCAGACCTAAGGGATCGCTCACCGCAACCCCCAGGGTCTTGGAACCAAAGTCCAGTCCCATGACTCTCATAAGCTGCCCTCTTCGTTACTGTTCACTCCGTGACCAGCAACACGCTTCGCGAGGCACAGAAATCGCAAAAAGATGCGATTTCGCGCTGAAAAACTCGGGATTTCCGCACAAAATGTGCGGAAACACCTCGCGGAATAGTAACGTGTGAACAGTAACCTCTCTTCTACTTCACAGTTGTCTTAATATAAACCTTCAGCAGCTCCTCCACCAGCTCGTCACGCTCCACCTTCATAATCAGACTTCGAGCATTGTTGTGACTGGTGATGTACGTCGGATCTCCGGACATGATATATCCCACAATCTGATTTACCGGGTTATAACCCTTCTCGGTCATCGCCTGGTACACCTGATGCAGAATATCCCCCACCCGGGTCTCCGTCTCCGGCATCACTTTGAAGTTTTGTGTGCTATCCAATCTGCTCATTTCTGCCTCCACGATTCAGACGGCCTCCATTCCCCACTTGCCTGCCCAAATCTTCCATTTTTCACGCTCCTGATACCACTACCCCTTATTCTACTCTAAAATTTTCAAAAATACAATACCTTTTCAGAGAAGTTTACATAACAGAAACCCATTTTCTAACAGCTTTTCCCCAAAAGCCTTCACAATCCGTCCCGTCAAGTTCGGTTCCACGTCAATCACCGCCCTGCAATATTCCCTGGTATGCCCCGTCTGATAAATCCGCTCGCCAATCTGCACCGATTCCTCCACCAAAATCTCCACCGGCCGACCAATCTGGCTCTCCAGATACCTCCGCCTGTGCACCTCATTAAGCCCAAGCAAAACTCCGCTCCTCTCCGTCTTCACCCTTTCCGAAAGCTGCCCCTCCATCGCCGCAGCCTTCGTCCCCTTCCTCCTGGAATACTTAAAAATATGCGTCTCAAAAAAAGCAATCCGACTTAAAAACGCCTCCGTCTTAGCAAACTCCTCTTCCGTCTCCCCCGGAAATCCCACAATCACATCCGTGGTAAGAGCCGGATTGCCAAACACCCGGCGAAGAAGCCTGCAAGCCTCCTCATACTCCCCCGTAGTATAACGCCGGTTCATACGCCCAAGCACCGCATCACACCCACTTTGAAGAGACAAATGAAAATGAGGACACACCTTAGGAAGCTCTGCCAAAGCCACCGCAAACTCCTCCGTAACAATCCTTGGCTCCAGCGATCCCAGACGAATCCTCCGAATCCCAGAAACCTCATGGACCATCCGTATCAAAGAAAGCAAATCCACCCCAGAAAGATCCACCCCATAAGAGCTCAAATGAATCCCGGTAAGAACCACCTCCTGATACCCCCCGGCCGCCAGCCTCTCCACCTCACTTCGCACCTCTATAAGAGACCGGCTCCGCACACGCCCCCTGGCAAAAGGAATCATACAGTAACTGCAGAACTGATTACACCCATCCTGAACCTTCACATAAGCCCTCGTACGCTCCGTCTGCTCCGAGACAAACAAGCCCTCATACTCCTTGGTATGATTGATATCAATCAGCGTCTCCGCCTCCTGCCCCCTCTCATAAGCCTCCAGAATCGCAGCCAGATCCTTCTTCTTATTATTCCCAATCACAAGATCAACAGCCCCATCCTCCAAAAGCTTCTCCCCTGCCATTTGCGCATAACACCCCACCGCAACCACAATTGCCTGGGGATTCAGCTTCCTCGCCCGATGAAGCATCTGCCTGGACTTGCGATCCGCAACATTCGTCACCGTACAAGTATTAATAACATAAACATCCGCCCCCACATCAAAGGAAACAAGCTCATACCCCGCCTCCCGCAGAAGCTGGCCCATCGCCTCCGTCTCATAAGCATTGACCTTACAGCCCAGATTATGCAACGCCGCCTTCCTCATATTTATACCCATTCCTTTCGAGTTTATATTGACTTTTGCCACCCCCCGTATTAAGATTAAGATAAGCTGATAATTAGGAGGTATTTACAATGAAAACCGTAAAGATATGCTTAAATTCCATCGAAAAAGTGAAATCCTTTGTAAACGATATTACAAGATTCGACGCCGACTTCGACCTGGTGTCCGGCCGCTACGTCATTGACGCAAAATCCATCATGGGAATCTTCAGCTTAGATCTGTCCAAGCCCATCGACCTGAACATCCACGCCCAGGAAGAAATGGAAACCGTCCTGAACACCCTAAAACCCTACATCGTCGACTAACCCCTAAGACCGACCAAACATAACCGCCTGCGTGAACCCAAACTTCCACGCAGGCTTTTTTATGCGCAGGCTCGTGCAGCGGAAATATGCCACTAAAGTGGCACACGAGCCGCGCGGCGAGTAGGGAAAAAAACTTCCCTACTCGATTACACAGACCCGTGCAGCAGAAATATACCACTGAAGTAACACAGGGGCAGCCAGAAAATAAGCCAGCAGACTTTTCCGATATCCAGTGTCCGTCATCCACCCTCATCCCCCAACCACAACCAACTCCGCCGACTCCACAGCCTCCTCCACCATCTCGTCAATTCTCTCGGCCAATCTCATCTCCGACCTCCTAATCACCTTCACATTCGGCTTCGTCACCGGATGCTTCGCCACAAAAATCGTACAGCAATCCTCAAACGGCTGAATCGAAGTCTCAAAAGCATCAATCCGCTTCGAGATCGTCACAATATCCTCCTTATCAAACGCAATCAACGGCCGAAACACCGGCATCGTACAAACCTCATTGGTCGCCGCCAGACTATGCACTGTCTGACTTGCCACCTGCCCAATACTCTCCCCGGTAACAAGCCCCAAAGCCCCCGTCTTCCCGGCAATCTGCTCCGCAATCCGCATCATATACCGTCGCATAATAATCGTCAGCTCCTCATGGGGACACTTCTCATAAATGTACAGCTGAATCTCCGTAAAATTCACCACATAAAGATAAACAGGCCCCGCATATCTTGCCACCTTAGCCGCCAAATCCACCACCTTCTGCTTCGCCCGCTCACTGGTATAAGGCGGCGCATGAAAATAAACCGCATCAATCTTCACGCCCCGCTTCGCCACCATATATCCCGCCACCGGACTGTCAATCCCCCCGGACAGCAAAAGCATCGCCTTCCCATTGGTCCCCACCGGCATTCCCCCAGGCCCCGGGAGCACATCCGAATAAAGATAAATCCGCTCCCGCACCTCCACATAGAGCCGAAGCTCCGGCTCATGAACATCCACCCGCATCCCGGGAAACGCATCCAGAATCCTCCCTCCCAGCTGCGCATTCAGCTCCATAGACTGCAAAGGATACGTCTTTCTCGCCCGCCTGGAATGAACCTTAAAGCTCTTCTCACACTCCCCATACCGGCTGCGAACATACCCTACTACCTCCTCAGCCAGACGCTCAAACCCCTCATCCTCAAGGATCACCACCGGACAGATTCCCACGATTCCAAATACCCGTTTCAGAGCCTCCACCGTCTCCTCGTAATCAAACTCCCCAAGAGCTTCCACATACATCCGCCCCTGCTCCTTGGTCACCTGAAAAGAGCCCTCCACCTGCTTTAAAGCATGGCGAATCTGCCCCACCAGAGCATCCTCAAACAGATACCGGTTCTTCCCCTTAATTGCAATCTCTCCATATTTAATCAAAAATGCCTGAAACATACGCGCTCTCTTTCCTTTCCTAATGCCTTGTAAACCTGCGAAGCACAGGAAGCAGCCCCCCAAGAGCCTTCAGGCAGTCGGAAATCTCCTCCTCTGTGGTAAATTCACTAAAGCTGAAGCGAAGGGTCGAATCCAGAAGCTCCCGCTTCACTCCCATGGCCTTTAAGGTCCCGCTGACCGTCGGGTGATTGGAAGCACAAGCCGACCCGGAGGAAACATAAATCCCCCGCTCCTCCAGCGCATGCAGCAGCACCTCGCTGCGCACCCCCGCAAAGCTCACGCTGACAATATGAGGAGCGCTGTCCCTCCCCACTTTTCCGTTGACGGCCGCGCCCTCAAGCCTTCCGATGCCTGTTGCGAACTGCTCCTTAAGTCCGTAAAGCCGCTCCCGCTTCCCTTCAAAATCCGTATAAATCTCCCGGACCGCCTCTCCAAGGCCGACAATCCCCGGGACATTCTCGGTACCCGGGCGCAGATCCTTTTGCTGTCCGCCGCCGTAAAGAAGCGGCTTTAGCTTCACGCCCTCTCGCACGTAGAGAAGTCCCATTCCCTTGGGCCCGTGAATCTTGTGACCGCTGACAGACAAAAGATCCACATGAAGCTTTTTGGGATGAATCACATATTTTCCATAGGCCTGTACGGCGTCCACATGAAAAAGCACCGGCTTCTTCCGTTCCTTAAGAAGGGCCCCGATGTCCTCCACAGGCTCCACGGCTCCCACCTCATTGTTCACATACATGACGGAAACGAGAATGGTGTCCTCACAGAGGGCCTCTTTTAGATCCGTCACGCTCACGCGGCCGTCCCCGTCCACCGGAAGATACGTAACCCGAAAGCCCTGCTCCTCCAGATAGTGCATAGCCCGCAAAACGGCCGGGTGCTCAATGGCCGTGGTAATCAGATGCTTCCCTGCCCTCTGATTGGCAAAGGCGGCGCCTATGAGAGCCAGATTATCACTTTCCGTCCCTCCAGAGGTAAAATAAAGCTCCTTCTCCTGTACCTTCAGGTTATTTGCCAGAATCTTCTTTGCCTCCCGAAGGGCCTGCTCTGCCTCCACTCCCTTGTGGTGGAGGGAGGAGGGATTGCCGTACTCCTCTGTCATCAGCCGGCACATCCGCTCTGCCACTTTTGGGTAGCACCTGGTGGTAGCTGAATTGTCCAAATATATTTCCATGTTGCTTATGCTTTCCTTTCCCGCTGCGTTTTTCTCCTTTTTCCCCGTTTCTATGCTTTTGTGCCGCCCCTTTTAGGGCTCCAAAAGATAGGCCAGCACGGAAATCACAGCCATTCCCGCCGTCTCTGTCCTAAGGATCCGCCGCCCCAATGTAATGGGAACGGCTCCCGCCTCCTTCACGGCCGCTAAGACTTCTTCCTCCTCAAAGCCGCCCTCCGGGCCGATAAAGATCCCGACAGACTGTCCCGGCCGAATCCCCCGGCACACCTCTCTGGTGTGTTCCATCCCTTCTGAAAGCTCATAGGGAATGAGACAGACATCCAGGGCGGCCGCTTTTTTTAGGGCGTCGGAGAAATTCATAACCGGCCCAACCTCCGGCACAATCCCTCTGCCGGACTGCTTGGCCGCGCTCTCGGAAATTCCCATCCAGCGCTTTCTCTTTGCCTGTTCCTTCTTGGCATCCAGCTTTACCACGGTGCGCTTTGTCTGTACGGGAATGATTTCCGCCGCCCCAAGCTCCACGCATTTCTGAATGATAAGCTCCATCTTGTCTCCTTTTGGAAGGCCCTGAAAGAGAACAATCCGGGAGGGAAGCTCTGCGTTGCCATTAAGGCGCCACATGAGGGACGCCTTCACATAGGTCTCCCCGAGTTCTTCGATTTTGCAGTGATAGTCGGTTCCCTGTCCGTCGCTTACCAGAAGCTCCTGGCCAATACGCATGCGCAGGACATTGCGGATGTGATTCACATCCGGTCCGGTGAGCAGGATTTCCTTTTCCTTGATTTGAGAAGGATCTACAAAAAAACGATGCATACACAACTCCTAATTTCCGTTCCGCAATTCCTCTTTGGGACTGTTACAGCGGCTTTCTGGCTGTGACGGAAACCCATTCTCCCTGACGGGTAACCTCTAAAAGCTCAAAGCCGCAGTCCTTCACGGTCTTGACCACCAGGTCTTCCTTGTCGTCAATAATTCCCGAGGTGATATAGATGCCGCCGGGCTTTAGATGTCTGAATACCACCGGAGTGAGAGGCACCAGCACCTCTGCCAGGATATTGGCTACAATCATATCGTAGCGCTCAAGGCCTGCCCACTCCTGTACGGATGGATCGTCAATCAGGTTTCCGAGATATAGCTCGAAGGATGACGGATCGATTCCGTTGGCTTTTAGATTCTCCCGGACTGCCTCTGCGGCGCAGGGGTCCAAATCCGTTCCTCTGGCATGCTTTGCTCCCAGCTTTAAGCTGATGATGGACAGGATTCCGCTTCCCGTTCCCACATCCAGAAGCTCGGTCTCCTTGGTGAGGTGCTTGCGGATCTGACGGATACATAGCTGGGTGGTCTCGTGCATTCCCGTGCCGAAGGCTGTTCCCGGATCAATCTGAATCAGCAGTTTGTCCTGATCTTCGGGCTTTGTCTCTTCCCAGGAGGGCTTGATGAGGATGTCGTCCACATAAAACTGGTGGAAGTATTCTTTCCAGTTGTTGATCCAGTCCTTGTCCTCGGTCTCGGAGGCTTCTATGGTTCCCTCGCCGATGGAGAGTCCCCAGGTCTGTATTTCCTGAAGGCCGGTCCGTACTTTTGCCAGCATGGCTTCCTGATCTGTCTCTGGTTCCAGATAGAAGCTGATGTAGGCCACGCCGTCATCTTCGGGCATGTCCGGCAGGATGTCTACAAACATTTGCTCCTTATCTCTCTCGGAAAGGGGAATCTTATCTTCTATCTCGATGCCCTCGATGCCGGCCTCCATCATCATATTGCTGATGATGTCCTCGGCTTCGGTGGTTGTCTTTAAGGTGTATTTGTTCCACTTCATAATTTCTTACCTCTTGATTGTCTGCCTTACACTCACCTTACCATAGCATATATTGTGGAAATCAACAAGTGTTTCCTTGGGCTTTCTTGATGGCTATTCGGACGGGGCGCCCCTCCTCCCCTGCGCCGGTCATTTTTGGGGCTTAACGAAATGCCATTGCCTGAGTTCGAATGGGTTAAAGGATTGAGAGGATTGCTTGGGGGATCTGGTCTGCCATGTCTCGGGGGAGCATGCCGTACTCTCCAAGCTTTTCTCTGCAGAGATCTCCGGCGTATCCGTGGAGCCAGACGGCCAGGGCTGCCGCTTCTACAGGCTCTACCCCTTGGCCCAGAAGGGAGAGGATCATCCCGCTTAGGAGGTCGCCGCTTCCGCCCTTTGCCATGCCGTTGTTTCCTGTGGTGTTGACAAATACGGTTCCGTCTGAGGAGGCTGTTATGGTGTCCGGGCCCTTCAGGACGAGAATGCAGCGATATTCGTTTGCGAAGGTTTTTGCTGCCCTTACTCTTTCCTCTGTGCGGCGGTTGCGAAGCGATTCTTCGGAATTGTTGTTTTCTTCCTTTGCTGTTTTGTCTGTTTTGCCGCCTAGGTACGCGAATTCTCCCTCGTGGGGGGTCAGGATGGTTACCCGGCCTTTTTCCTGCCGGGTCTTTAGGACTTCTTTGTGATTGCGGATGGCGTAGAGGGCGTCGGCGTCCAGTACTAGGGGGATCTTTACCTGCTCTAGGAGTCGTCGGATGAGAACTGCAAGCTCCGGACTTCGTCCCAGTCCCGGGCCGATGAGTCCTCCGCCGCAGGCGTTTATGCGCTCCAGGATCTTGAAAAAGGCTTCTGGGGAAATCATTCCCTCTCGATCCGGCAGGGGGAAGGGCATGGCCTCCAGGCACATGGCGGCTGTTATGGGGTAGATTTCTCTGGGTACACCTACATATACTAGGCCGCTTCCTGTCCGGGCTGCTCCCAGGGCCGCAAGCACGGGCGCTCCGGTGAGCCCTACGCTTCCGCCGATGATACAGACCTTGCCGAAGGTGCCCTTGTGTCCGTCCCAGGGACGCTTGGGCAAAGTATGGGCCGCCTCTTTCTTTGTAAAACGCTGTATTTGTTCTCTTTTCTCTCTCACCGGCTCTCCTTCCTGAAAGCTTTTTTAGATTTTTGCGATGTCTATCAGTGTCAAGGCCTCGCTGTCCGTATGCTCTAGGCTGGTCAAAAGTGCCTTGGCGGTGTCGATGGCGGTCAGCACGTTGACGCCTGTCTCTATGGCGTTTCTGCGGATGACAAAGCCGTCGTGGCTGTGCTCTACTCCCTGGGAGGGGGTATCGATGACCAGATCAATCTTATGGCCCAGAATCAAGTCCAGGATGTTGGGGGATTCTTGCTCTAGCTTTCTGGTGAGCCGCACGGATACGTCGGCCTCCAGAAGAGCCCTGGCTGTTCCCTTGGTGGCGTAGATGCGGTAGCCCAGGGCCTCGAAGTGCTTGGCTAGCTCCACTGCCTCTTCCTTGTCCTCGTTCCGGACGGTGATGATCATATTTTTATGTTTGGGCAGGCGGATTCCTGCTCCTAAGAAGGCCTTGTAGAGGGCCTCGTGGAAGGTCCCTGCTATTCCCAGGCATTCGCCGGTGGACTTCATCTCCGGTCCCAGGCTGATGTCTGCCCCGCGGATCTTCTCGAAGGAGAAGACGGGCATCTTAACGGCATAGTAATCTGCCTCTGGCTGCAGGCCGGGCGTATAGCCCAGGTCCCGAAGCTTATGGTCCAAAATCACCTTGGCGGCAAGGGGCACAATGGGGATTCCCGTGACCTTGCTGATATAAGGCACTGTGCGGCTGGATCGGGGGTTTACCTCGATCACATAGACCTCCTCGTCCACGGCGATGAACTGAATGTTGATAAGTCCGATGACATGGAGAGACCTTGCAAGTCTTCGGGTGTATTCCTCGATGGTGGCCTTGACCTTGTGGCTGATGCTTTTGGCCGGATAGACGGAAATGCTGTCTCCGGAATGGATGCCTGCCCGCTCGATATGCTCCATAATGCCGGGAATGAGGATGTCCTCTCCGTCGCAGACCGCGTCCACCTCGATCTCCTTGCCCTGGAGATATTTGTCCACCAGAATGGGATGCTCCTGGGCAATCCGGTTGATGATCCCGATGAATTCCTCCACATCCTCGTCGCCAATGGCAATCTGCATGCCCTGGCCGCCCAGCACGTAGGAGGGCCGCACCAGAACGGGATAGCCAAGCTCCCTTGCCGCGCGCTTGGCCTCCTCTGCGGTGTACACCGTATGCCCCTTGGGTCTTGGAATCTCACACTCCTCCAGAATCTGATCAAAGAGTTCCCGATCCTCGGCTGCGTCCACATTTTCCGCGGAGGTGCCCAGTATGGGGACGCCCATCTTCATGAGGGCTTCCGTCAGCTTGATGGCGGTCTGGCCGCCGAACTGCACCACCGCTCCGTCGGGGTGCTCCAGATTTACAATGCTCTCCACGTCCTCCGGCGTCAGAGGCTCAAAATACAGCTTGTCCGCAATGTCAAAATCCGTGCTCACTGTCTCCGGATTGTTGTTGACGATAATGGTCTCATAGCCTTCCTTTGCAAAGGCCCAGGTGCAGTGGACGGAGCAGAAGTCAAACTCAATGCCCTGTCCGATGCGGATGGGGCCGGAGCCAAGGACCAGTACCTTTTTGCGCCCCTCTGTTTTTACCGCCTCATTTTCGCTGCCAAACACGGAATAGTAGTAGGGGGTGGAGGCTGCAAATTCCGCCGCACAGGTGTCCACCATCTTGTAGGCTGCCGTGATTCCCTCCCCATATCGCATGGACCGGATTTGATCTTCTGTTTTTCCCGTCAGCCGGGCAATGACCGCATCGGGGAATTCCATGCGCTTTGCCTCTTTTAAGAGCTCACTGGTAAGCTTCTGGGTCCTTAGAGCCTCCTCCATCTCTGTAAGAATGGCAATCTTGTCGATAAACCAGATATCTATTTTTGTGATTTCGTGAATCTCCTCATAGGAAATGCCCTTACGCACAGCCTCCGCAATGAGCCAGATCCGCCGGTCGTCCACAATGGCCAGTTTTTTTATGAGCTCCTCCCGGGAAAGCTGGGAAAAATCATAGGACAAAAGGCTGTCCACATGCTGCTCCAGAGAGCGGATGGCCTTCATAAGGGCTCCCTCAAAGCTGTCGCAGATGGACATGACCTCTCCCGTGGCCTTCATCTGGGTGGTCAGGGTCCGCTTGGCGCTGATGAATTTGTCAAAGGGAAGCCTTGGCAGCTTCACCACGCAGTAATCCAGCATGGGCTCAAAGCTGGCAAAGGTCTGTCCGGTGATGGCGTTTGGAATCTCATCCAGGGTATAGCCGATGGCAATCTTGGCCGCCACCCGGGCGATGGGATAGCCGGTGGCTTTGGAGGCCAGGGCCGAGGAGCGGCTGACCCTGGGATTCACCTCGATGACGCAGTACTCAAAGCTCTCCGGGTGAAGGGCATACTGGACGTTGCAGCCACCTGTAATATTCAGCTCGCTGATAATATTAAGGGCGGAGGTGCGGAGCATCTGATATTCCTTATCTCCCAGGGTCTGGGAGGGAGCCACCACAATGCTGTCTCCCGTGTGAACGCCTACGGGATCGATGTTTTCCATATTGCAGACGGTGATGCAGTTGCCGGCGCCGTCCCGCATGACCTCGTACTCAATCTCCTTCCAGCCTGCAATGCAGCGCTCCACAAGAACCTGGCCCACCCGGGAGAGGCGAAGGCCGTTTGCCAGGATTTCCTCCAGCTCCTCCTGGTTGTGGGCGATGCCGCCGCCGCTTCCCCCTAAGGTATAGGCAGGGCGCAAGACCACCGGATAGCCGATTTGATTGGTAAACGCAAGGCCGTCCTCCACGGTTTCCACCACCAGGGAGGCTGCAACGGGCTCTCCGATTTTTTCCATGGTGCTCTTAAATTCCAGGCGGTCCTCCGCCTTTTTGATGGTCTCGGAGGTGGTTCCGATAAGGCGGACCTTATGCTCCTTTAAAAAGCCACGCTCCTCAAGCTCCATGGCCAGATTGAGCCCCGCCTGACCTCCCAGAGTGGGAAGCACGCTGTCCGGCTGCTCCTTCAAAATCAGCTGTTCCACCACCTCCACGGTGAGGGGCTCAATGTAGACGTGATCCGCTATGTCCTTATCTGTCATAATGGTGGCCGGGTTGGAGTTTAAGAGCACCACCTCAATGCCCTCCTCCTTTAAGGAGCGGCAGGCCTGGGTGCCTGCATAGTCAAACTCCGCCGCCTGGCCGATGACAATGGGGCCGGAGCCAAGGACCAGCACTTTTTTGATATCCGGATTCTTAGGCATGCTTTTTCACCTCCATCATTTTAAGAAAACGGTCGAACAGGTAACCGGAATCCTGAGGCCCCGGGCAGGCCTCCGGGTGGAACTGCACCGTAAAAATGTTCTTTCCCACATAGCGAAGCCCCTCGTTGGTTCGGTCGTTGACATTTTCAAAGGCAGGAACGGCTACGGAGGGGTCTAAGCTTTTGGCATCCACCGCATAGCCGTGATTCTGGGAGGATATGTACACATTTCCTGTCTCCAGATCGCGAACAGGGTGATTGCCGCCCCGGTGACCGTATTTTAATTTGTAGGTATCGGCTCCGGTGGCCAGCGCCAACAGCTGATGCCCCAGACAGATGGCGAAAATCGGGATATCGGTCTGGTAAAGGGTTTTGATTTCTTCTATAATAGAGACACATTCCTTGGGATCGCCGGGGCCGTTGGAAAGCATGATGCCGTCGGGGTGAACGGAGAGGATCTCCTGTGCAGACGTGGCCGCCGGATATACCGTTACCTGACAGCCTCTTTGATGTAAAGAACGGGAAATATTTTGTTTTGCCCCCAGATCGAGAAGGGCTACGCGAAAGCCTTCCCCCGGAAGGGTGTAAGCCTCCTGACAGGTCACGCGCTCCACTACGCGGCCGGCCCGGTAAGCCTTGATTCTGGGAAGAACCTCCGGAAGGGAGAAATCCTCCTCTGTGGTGATCATGCCGTTCATGGTTCCGCTCTCCCTGAGGATTCGGGTGAGGGCCCGGGTGTCTATCCCCGCAATCCCGGGAATGCCGTGCTCCGTAAGGAACTGCTGAATGGTCGTCTCGCTGCGGAAGTTGCTGGGAAGTCTTGAGAGCTCCCGCACAATCAGTCCGTCCACCCAGGGCCTCTTCGACTCCATATCCGAAGAGCAGATTCCGTAGTTGCCGATGAGAGGATAGGTCATCGTCACTGCCTGCCCTGCATAGGAGGGATCGGTTAGAACCTCCAGATAGCCGGTCATGGAGGTGTTGAAGACGATCTCACTGATGACCTCACCGGAAGCGCCTATGCTGGTGCCCGTAAATACATGTCCGTCTTCCAATATCAGAAAAGCTTTCATTGCGTACTCCTTTCCCGTAGGGATTTCCCGGAAAAACTTATGGCTTACCTGGCGGCAGCCCTGCATTTCCTAAATTTGCTCAAAAAAAAAGACACAATTCGCCTTTAAATTTCAAAAATTATACTATATTTCTTCGGACAATGCAAGATTTTTTTATTTACATTATTTTACATATCTTCTCTCCCGCCTCCGATACTCTCCGGGGGTGCATCCCCGAAGCTCCCGAAATACCTTTGTAAAATAGCTGGTATCCAAAAACCCACACTCCGCTCCGATATCCCCTATCTTTTTCTCCGTAGAAATCAAAAGCTCCGCCGCCTTCTGAATTCGAAATTGCTTCAGATACTGCATAGGAGGCAGACCGATGGTCTTGTGAAAGCAGCGCAGGCACTCACTCTCGCTTATCATAGCGCTTGCGGCAAGAGAGGCCGTGGTTACCTCTTCCATATAATGCTCCTGGATATATTGCAGCATAGTCCGGATCCGCTGTGCATCCCGAAGCTCCCTCTGGGAGGGCTCCCGTTTTGGCTCCGGCTGATGCATATGCAGCAAAAGGATCAGTTGGGACAGACTGCCTCGCACCTGAAATTCATAGCCCTGGGGTTCCTTCGCCATCGCCTGCCAAGCCGTCTCAATGGAATCGCAGGCCTTTCGGTGCCACAGAACAGATCCGTCCAAAATCCCGCACGTAAAGCAGTGGTTCAAAAGCAGGGGCCGAATATAATTCTGCCAGAAAACACTCTCCGCACTGCCGCCAACAAGGCGGGGATGAAATACGATTGAATGCATACAGCACCCCGAATCCGTGAGCGCCTCAACCCCGTGTAAAACGCCTGTATTGATAAAATAACCGTCCCCCTTTTTTATCTGATAGACTTCTGTCTCTACAAGAAGCCTGGCCTCCCCGTCCGTTATCACGGCAGCCTCCGGCTCCTCGTGCCAGTGCCAGGGCACCGCCTCCCGCCGCAAATCATCATGGTAGGCTGCAACCGGAAAAAAGGCGGAGCCATGCTTTTTTAACTCCCGTCCATCTGCTCCTGCAATGGTTGTGCAATTTGCCAATGCCATGGCGTTCTCCTTTGATTTCTCTCGTTTTTGAAGGTTTTGTTATAAAAAATCGGAGATTTCTTTCTATTTATCTCCTGAAATTGTTGATATAATCATATCATCAGATGCACCTGAATGCAACCAAAAACATAAAATCATAATAAAAATGAGGAGGTTCCCTTATGATTCGATTTCAGTATATTCCCAACAAAGAAAGATTTATGTCCCTCATCGAGAAGAGCCATGGCTCCGTGCTGCTTCATCTTCCGGATCAATCAACACGTGATTTAAAGTGTGATTCTACGGCCCTGCAGATGCTGTATCTACTTCCTCCGAATCCTATGGATTTGTGCCTCAGCTTTTCCGACTGTCGGGATTCCTCCCGGTTTCTCCGCTATATGATGGAGGCCGTCCATGGCTGATCCGCACCTCCGCCGCCGCTCTCACAGAAGCGGCTGCCATCAAATGGGGGTGTCGCAAAATAGGACGGCAGACTTTTCCATATCCCTTGTTCGGACGGTTCTCGTACATTCTGTCTGCTCTGCGCGGACATTGCCCAAGCAATATCCGCCCATATCAGACAGTCTGTACGCGAACAGCCGGACACTGGATATTGGAAAAGTCTGCCGTCCTATTTTGCGACACCCCCATTTTAGGAAAAGCTCTGATTTTTATTTATAACATGTGCTCCTATCTCTCATCCGATATTCCTTTTACATATGCAAGCGCCTGCTCGTATTCTTCCCAGTTCTTTAAGTGTTCAAACAGAACCGGCATGTCCGGATCCACCCGTTTTATCAGCTCCAGATAACGCTTTAAATCCACATATCCCTGCCCGGGCACCACTTCCACAAGATCCGGCGTAAATTTGTCGCCCAGAATAAAATCCTTCATGTGGCAGCTCTTGATATACGGAGCCAGCATCCGCAGGGCGTTTTCCATATAGCTCTGATAATTCCGGACCTTTTCCACGCTGTTTACAAGATTGACCGGATCAAAATGTACTGCCATACGCTCCCGGTTCACATCCCAGAGGAGCCTAAGATACACCTCCGCGCTGTCCGGCAGCATCCACGGCATAAGCTCCAGCGTATACCAGGTATTTTTCGGCTTCACCGTATCCAGAAGATACTGGGCAAAGGCTACATTCCTCTGATACATTTCCTCGGAGGCATTTTCCGGATAATACCCATACCAGCGCTCCCCGGCCGCTCCGGATACATTCACACAGCAGCCTGCATGAAGCATATCCGCCAGCTCCAGCTCATGAACGCATGCCTCCTGATTTTCCTTCGCCTGCCGCTCGTCCGGCACAAAGGGAGAGAGCCAGATTCCCACCTCCGCTATGGTGATCCCATACGCCTTCGCCATGCTCTCGTACTGATGAATCAGAGCATCGGAGGCCTTGTAATCTACCGGAAAAGAGGAAGCCTGAAAGCCCCTTTTTGCCAAATCCTCCGCCCACTGCCTTGGGCTTTCATGAGGAAGCACCGCATTAATTCCAATTTTCATCTCTCTACCACCCAACCTCCCTAAAATAAGCATCCCGCATCACCAGCCGGTTCTCATCCGAATGAATGTAGGGCTCCTTCTCATCATAGCACAGCCCGCTTAAAAGGTATTCTCCCGCAGACATCCCTCCGCCGCCTTCCTGGGCACAATACCAACGGAAGGTAAAGCCTTCCGGGCGCAGCCGGTTGAAATACAGCTTCCCCATCATATTGATCCCGGCCCATGCCATATGCTGTGTGTAATTCCGTTCATCCTTACATCCGCTGATGCTGGAAGCCTTGTCCGTAATCAGCCCGATGCGCTTGAGCTTTCCTTTGCGCAGCAGCGGAAGGGCCGCCTCGATCACCTCCATAAGCCCGCCAATCTGTCCGCTCACAATCTCCAGAAGCTTTTCGCAGTCATGCCCCTCGTCGATGGCTCCGTCCCCGGGCAGCTGCCCGCTGACGGCTAAGAGAAGAATATCGATCTCCCCCGGCATTTCTTCAAGCCGTTCTTTTCCTTCAGGCAGCGTATATACTTTACAGTCGTGGGACGCAAGATATTTCTTCGTCTCCTCCAAAAAAGCATTCCCATTTTCTACACACAAAACAACTCTGCTCATTTTATCACTCTCCCTAAAAAGGCCACATTTCATTTGATACGTCCGTCATAATCAGCACATCCTCCCAGTCCCGGTCAGACGTAAACTGCTGGTATGCCGTCTGGGCAGTCTCCTCCGGCTCAAAGTTCCCCACAGTGCTCTTCTGCCCGCTCATATAAGAGCGCACCCATCCCGGATGATACAACCGGAACCGGTAGCCCTCCGGCTGCAGCTTCTCAAACATAAGCCGGACAGCCATATTCAGGCAGGTCTTTGAAACGCAGTAGGCAATATCTCCGTCCCGATGGGCCAGGGTAATGCTGCCCGCCTCCGAGGAGACAAAGCACAGCCTCTTCTCCCCCTGCTTAAGAAGCGGAAGGAAGGCCTCCACCATACGGATAACCCCAAAGGCATTGATATTCAGACATCTGGCTATGGCCTCCCTGCCGTCACTCTGGATGATCCCGGCGCAATTTACCAGCATATCCAGAACATCCGTCTGACCCTTTACCGCCTTTGCCGCCCTGTCCACCGACTCCTCACTCCCCACATTAAGACTTACCAGAAAAAGCCGGTCGCCATATTCCGCCTGTAAGCCGTCCAGCTCCGCCCACTCCTCCATAAAACGTCCCGCGAATACCATCCATCCGCCCTCCAGGAAGCGTCTGCACAGCGCAAAGCCAATCCCTCTGTCCGCCCCTGTTATAAATACCTTTTTCATTTCTTAAACTCCTTTCCTGGGATCATATCTTTCCGTTAAGCCTGCAAGAACTACCGGCGCAGGGGAGGAGGGCCGCCCCGGTGAGGGGTGGCGGTTCTTGCCCGGAGCCTCCGTAAGCTTCTCAAGGCTTAACTTCATAACATTGTCCCGGCAATGCCTATTTTTTCTGATTCGGCGGCATCCTAAGCTCCTCCCGGTCTGTCACAGGATACTGAGCCTTGGCTGTCACAAAGTCCGCTTTCACCCGAAGAACATAGAGACGGGTCTTCATCTCTCCCTCCAGCCTCTTTACAGGAGGGCGCCCATTATTCTCTAACAGCAAAGACATGCCGTGAAGGAATTCCTCCTCCCGGTCTGTGGTTATCACCTCTGCTGTCCCATAAATATGAATACTCCGATAATCATGCTGCTCCTTTCGATAATTCGAAAAGCCCCTTCGATCCAAAAACTCATACATACTGATGCTCACCTTGGGGTTTTTTCGAAGAAGCTCCAGGCGATGTCCCTCTTTCGCCATATGAAAAAAAAGAAACAGCTCATCGTCCTCCCCCCACTCATATCCATAATTCATCGCCACCGCATAGGGATAAGGCTCATCGTGCATGCAGACAGTTGCTACCTTCATCTGCGACAGCAATAGATCCAACTGCTCCTTTTCCTGTATCCGTCTGTCCTCATGACACATTTTCAGCTTTGTATGCTCTGTCATCCTCTCTCCTCCCTTATCCGCACGGGAACCATTTTCCGGCTTTCACCAAAAACAGAAGCTTATGATGCTCATTCTAACATATTTCCAGTTAGTACACAATCTTTTCTTACCATTTCTGTTCAAAACTTCCAACAGTTCAGACGGGGTACGGCAACACGCTTCGCGATGCACAGAAATCGCAAAAAGATGCGATTTCGCGCTGAGGAACTCGGGATTTCCGCACAAAATGTGCGGAAACACCTCGCGGAATAGTGACGTGTGAACAGTAACCTGCTACCGAAACTTTTCTGCTTTACCCAGAAGGCAATGTTGCAAAATAAACTGTAAATGATATAATGAGCGTGAAATCATTTACAGGAGGAATCCCATGGCATTTGACGGCATTACGGTTGCGGCTCTTCGCGCAGAGCTTTCCAAGGCCCTTACAGGCGGGCGGATCACCAAGATCGCCCAGCCAGAAGCGGACGAGCTGCTTCTTACCATAAAAAACAACAAAAATCAGTACCGGCTACTCATCTCCGCTTCCGCAAGCCTTCCCTTACTCTATCTAACAGAGAGCAACAAGCAAAGTCCCATGACGGCGCCGGGCTTTTGCATGCTGCTGCGCAAGCACTTAAACGGCGGGAAGATCACAGATATCCGGCAGCCCTCCTTGGAGCGGATTCTGGAATTTGAAATCGAACACTTAAATGAGCTTGGGGATGTGTGCCATAAGCTTCTTATCGTAGAGCTCATGGGAAAGCACAGCAATCTCATCTTCTGCCGGGAGGACGGACTGATCCTGGACAGCATCAAACATGTATCCTCTGCGGTCAGCTCCCTGCGGGAGGTTCTGCCCGGGCGCAATTACTTTATTCCGGTGACCCAGGAAAAGCTGGATCCCATGACAGCCTCCACAGATACCATGCTCTCTGCCATCTGCAAAAAGCCACTGCCTCTTGGAAAGGCCGTCTACACCACCCTTACCGGCTTTTCTCCGGTGATGGCAGAGGAGCTCTCTTACCGCTCCTGCCTGGATTCCCGCCGTCCCAGCGCAGAGCTTACCCCCCAAGAACAGGAAATGCTTATGCATCAGCTTTCCCGGCTTTTGAAGGAGGTTCGGGAGGGCCGATTTTCCCCTCAGATTATATCTCAGGGAAAGGAGCCGCTGGAATTTGCCGCCCTTCCCCTGACCATGTACCAGGATCTTTCCTCCGAGGATTTTTCCAGTATTTCCCTGCTCCTGGAAACCTACTATGCCTCCAAAAATACCATCACACGCATCCGGCAGAAATCCTCGGATCTGCGCCGGATCGTACAGACTGCTTTGGAACGCAGCCGCAAAAAGTATGATCTCCAGGCCAGACAGCTTAAGGATACGGAAAAACGTGATAAGTATAAGGTTTACGGAGAGCTTCTCCACACTTACGGCTACAACCTTAAGGAGGGAGAGCGCTCCCTGGAGGCTCTCAACTATTACACCAACGAGACCATTACCATTCCTCTGGACCCAACGCTTAGCGCCCAGGAGAATGCCAAAAAATATTTCGACAAGTACGGAAAGCTGAAGCGGACCTATGAGGCGGTAACAGAGCTCCTTTTGGAGACTGAGAAGGAGGTAACCCATCTGGAGTCCATTAGCCAGGCCCTGGACATTGCCCTCTCCGAAGAGGATCTGGTCCAGATTCGGGAGGAGCTTATGGAGTCCGGCTATATCCGCAAGCGGAGAAGTCAGGATAAGAAGCCCAGAATTACCTCCCGGCCCTTCCACTACCTCTCCAGTGACGGCTTCCACATCTATGTGGGAAAAAATAATCTCCAGAACGATGAGCTGACCTTCAAATTCGCCTCCGGAAACGACTGGTGGTTCCATGCCAAGGGAGCGGCAGGCTCCCATGTGATTCTGAAAAGCGAGGGGCGGGAAGTGCCGGATCGGGCCTTTGAGGAGGCCGGACGCCTGGCTGCTTACTATTCCAAGAGCCGGGAACAGGAAAAGGCAGAGATTGACTATGTGGAAAAAAAGCATGTGAAAAAACCGGGAGGAGCCAAGCCTGGCTTTGTGGTCTACTACACCAACTATTCCATGGTCATTGACTCCGATATCAGCAATCTTACCCTGTTGACATAACACATCGCGTTTTTCTGCCGCAATTGTTAACATAATTCTGAAGATTTTCTTAATAATGCCCTGTTTTCCTTGCCTTTTGGAAAGAGGATGATTATACTGGAAATGGTATCCTTGCGGATATCATTGACTTTTTACCGAACTGTCGTGGCCGTTCAGATACTGAGCCGTTACGAAATATCCATAACAGGGGGGAATTTTTATGACAAGGAACAGAGCCTCAAGGCGGACAAGACGTTTCTTTTCCGTGCTGCTGATGCTTTCTCTATTACTCACGCCGCTGGGACCGGGGCTTTCTTCTTCGGCTGCCCGGGCAACCGGCACCGTGAAAAATCGAATCTTAAATGTGCGTTCGTCTGCCTCCACCAGCTCGTCCATCGTGTGCAAGCTGACTCAGGGCACAAAGGTGAACATTATTTCCGAGACCACCGGCGATGACGGTCTTAGGTGGTACAATGTTTATTTCGCCTACAACGGAGATGCTAAGGAGGGCTTCGTGCGGGCTGATCTTCTGAATGTGTCCGGCAGTGTGTCGGGCGGCTCTTCCTCGGGAAGCAGTTCAAACATAGTGGCCGGGAACGGCTCTGCCCGCTTTGTAAAGCCGCCTGTAGCCATCATCCGCACCTATGCTTCCACCAATGCTGACATTCGTTCCCGGCTGGAGCGTGGGACAAGCGTTACCGTTCTCTCCTCCACAAAGGGCGGGGACGACGGAAGAACCTGGTACAAGATCTCTTTTAACAAAAACGGCTCCGCCATGGAGGGCTATATCCGGGGAGATCTGCTGGTAGAAACCAATCCCGGGGGAAGCGGCTCCAACTCCACGGACGTGTCCGGCACCCGCTATGTGAGCGTGGACGCGGCTATGGTGCGCACCTATGCCTCCACCAACGGCGATATCCGCTCTCGGCTGACGAAAGGCACCCAGGTAAGCCTGGTGGCCTCCAAGACCGGACCGGACGACGGTAAGCTCTGGTACAAGGTATCCTACCAGGACAACGGATACCAGCTAAACGGCTACATACGTTCCGACATGCTCTCGGAAACCAATCCGGGGACCACTCTGTCAGACGGTTCTTCCACAGGATCCGCTACGGGATCCACCACACCGGGCAGGGTCATTCCTCTTGTGGCCAACGTCCGCACCTATGCCTCCGTCAGGGGGGATATTCGCTCCAAGCTTTCCACGGGAACCGACGTGACCATCCTCTCCGAGACCACCGGCGACGACGGGCGGAAATGGTACAAGATTGCCTATACCATTGACGGCGTTGCTCTCAATGGCTATATTCGCGGAGATCTTCTGACCGTAGGCACTGCTTCCGGCGGAGGAAGCTCTGCACCGAGTACGCCGCCTGCAGGCTCTAATGCCAACACCAATACACCGGCCGTAGCCTATGTGCGTACCTACGCCTCTCCTAATGGCGACATCCGGGCCACCCTGCAGAATGGCACCAAGGTGACGATTCTCAAAGAAGTGACCGGGGACGACGGCCAGAAATGGACGAAGATCTCCTTTACCCAGAACGATCAGACACTGGAAGGCTATGTGCCCTCCTCCCTGTTGAAATAACAATCGAGCAGGGGAAACATAAAAAGTATGAAAAAAAAGCTGCCGATTTCACAAACCGGCAGCCTTTTTTCGTACTTTTTATGCATTTGTCAAAAAGCTTTAAGCAACACACAGCCCCGCCTGCACCCGGCAGCCTGCCAGACTTAAGATGGCCTGCACCACCTGACGGCAAATCCGCACAATATAGCGGCAGTCCTCCTCCACATTGCGCTTCCGGCTTACGTATTCCCGGTGGGCATTCTTGATAAAGCTTACCACCGCCTCGGCAGTGGCAAAATGGCGAACCTCCATGCACTCCCGAAACGCCTCACCGCTTCTCACATACTCCCGAAGCCGAAACTTCAACGCCTTCTCATAGTAACAGTGATCCTTCAGATTCCCGTCATACGTATTGTTATGGGGAAAGGTAAAGTAGTCTGCCACATAGTGAATCACCTCCCCCAGATGCCGCATATAGGCTCTGAGATTGGAGTGCTCCCGGCCCTCCCGTTCAGAGAGACGGCGAATCTGAGCCGTTACCAGATCAAAGGTCTCTCCAAATTCATGACGCTTGGTCAGAAAGGAAAACTTACAGTCCGGAAGGATGCTACCCAGATAAAAAGCTTTTCGATGGGCCTCAAGCTCCGGCACCCGCACATCCTCCACGATGTATTTTGCCAGGGAAATATGTGATTTTTTTCTCAACTTCTATTCCTCCTTACAGGGGGCAGGCCTTGGCTCTCCCCTGTCCGTTGTTCTCGAACTTATACCACCTTTCTTATGATACTATTTCTCATAGTCCTTTGTCCATAGATAATTCTACCAACTTTTTGTTGTTATCCGCCCTGTTTTTATAACAAACCCGTCACCTTGAAAGCTCCGGTTTTTCTTCGCTTTCTCTGATTCTCTTTATGATTTCTTCACAGATTTCCTCTGCCTTACGTCCGTCGGTGGAAACCTGAATATCTGCCGCAGCTTCATATCCCTCTCTTCGCTCCTCCATCAGGCCGGTGATAAATGGCAGGTTCATATTTTTCTCCAGCAGCGGGCGGTGATGGCTGTTCTTAACACGCTCATAAACAGTCTCAGGTGTGGCCGTCAAAAAAATCACCCAGCCGCTTCGGCGCATAATGTCCACATTGCAGGAGCGAAAGGGCACTCCCCCTCCGCAGGAGACCACAAGCCTCCTACTTCCCGCAAGCTCCTCCAAAAGCCCGGTCTCCAGCTGCCGAAAATACGCCTCCCCATTCTCCTCAAATATCCGGGAGATTGGCATCTGCTCCCGCCTCTCTATCATCTGATCCATCTCCACCAGCCTGCGTCCATACTGCTCCTTCAGACACTTTGCAACGGTGGATTTTCCCGCTCCCATGAATCCAATTAAAAAAATCGTATCCTTCACAGCGCCTTCCTCCTACCTCAGTTCAATGGCCGTGCTGTTGGCTTATTTTGCCACAGCTTTGACATCAAGTATACCATACACACTCCCGGCCTTCCAGAGCTTTTTGCTTTTGATGGTCAAATGTGATAAATTAACCATTGAAATCCCAAAAAGCCGGGCTATAATAAACGGAAAAGGAGCGGATAGGAATGCAATATGAAGTTACCAGTCTCAATACCAAGCGTCTGCTTGCCGGCTCTTTAAGAAAGTTTATGAATCAAAAGAGCTTTTCAAAAATTACGGTAAGTGAAATCTGCCTGGACTGCGGTGTCAATCGTAAAACCTTTTACTATCATTTTGAAGATATTTATGCTCTTTTAAAATGGATCCTGGATCAGGAAGCCTTTAAAATCATCCAGAACTTTGATCTTCTGGCGGATTTCAAGGAGACTATTCTGTTCATCCTCAATTACACTGTCGAAAACAGGCAATTTCTGAACTCCATCTACGATTCTCTGGGCTATGACGGACTGCAGGAGTTTCTTTATGCGGATTTTATACAGCTGATTTCCTCCACCATCTCCACCCTGGAGCAGCAGGAGAATTGTCGTCTTCAGCCGGATTTCCGTCAATTTCTCAGCCAGTTTTATGCCGGCGCCCTCTCCGGCATTTTAAAGGATCTCCTGATAGATCCCCATCCCAAGAGCCCGGACGAAATTCAGGAAAGTATCTCCTTTACGCTGAAAACCTCTCTTCTGGCCATTATTCGGGAGAAAGGGAAGAAATGCACCTAGCTTACCGGCAGGCTCACCCCGAAACAATTGTTCTGGCGGCAGCCTCCACAAGCTTTCGCAGGGTGATAAGAAGCATTTCCTTGGTCTTTTCCTCCTCTCCTCCAAGCCTCTCAAGCATGGCAAGGAGATTCTTTGGCCTGGCAAGCTCTCCTATGCGCTTGGCGCCGGAGACTTTCAGTATCTCATACAGGGCCTCGATAACATGTTCCCTTTCCTTGATCGATAAACCGGCCAGCCAGTTTTTTATGGTTTCATCCACCATACGGCTGCCCTCTGTCACCTGCGTTAGTTCCCGAAATCCGTCGCCGGACACTTCCCAGGAGTAGGGCTCATGCTGAAGAAGCCCTTCCTCATTGCTTTGTACCACCGTGTAGGACTCCTCATGCTCCAGCAGCATTCCTACTACTGATCCCTGGGGTACAAAGGTATGTATGCGCTTCAGAATCTCCCGGTATCCCGGATCCTCCAATACCTTTTTCCGAAATCCCGGTCCGTCATAATTATAGACGGCCTGTATGCGTTCTCTTACAGGCTCTCTGCTTCGGGCAGCTCCATAGACGGCCAGGTTGCCTCCCTTGGAGTGTCCGGCAACGTAAAGGTTTCCCGGGCAGAGATCTGCTATTTTCTCCAGATATTCCCGGGCCTTCTGCTGTCCCGGAATGACGTCCAGAAAGCTTAAATTCAAGTTCTCCTTCCACCCAATCAAGGTGCCGTCTGTTCCCCGAAACGCCACGAGAGCTCCTCCGCCCTCCAAAAGAAGCGTGATTGCCGCAAACTGCAGCTCCTGCTCCTCGTCCAGCAATTCCTTTGCTCCGGCCAAATGTAAGGAGCCAAAGCGAAGACTCTGGCCGAGAGCCTCAAGAAGTTCCCCGTCCCGGGTATCCCGAAACCGGTGTGTTCTGGCCTCACCCGGAAGCTCCCAGAACATCTGAGAAAGCTCCAGAAGATCCGGAGCCATCTTTAAATCCTTTGCAATAAGATGATCAAATTGTACATAGGACAGGGTGCTTATGATCAGAGCATCCACCGGAGTTAGAGGGAGTTTAGAGAGGGGAATGCCGCCTCTCTCCCTCAGATAGTCAAGCATATTGGACATTGCTTTTACTTCCTTTGCTTTTTTCTATCCTATGCATTCCCCTCTGTGTCTGATAAAAATTTCGTTCTCCCCCTTGCCTTTGGCGTTAATCCCCGAAGACCTTAGCCGCCTCTTTCATATTCTCCACAATGGGCACTCCAAAGGGACAGCGCTTCTCGCAAGCCCCACAGGCGATGCACGCCGACGCCCGATGCTTGAGAAGGCCATAATGCTCCCGCACGGTCTCCGGAACGCTTCCCTGTGCCTTTGCCAGATTCAGAAATTTCGTCACAGAGGCCACATCAATTCCCTTGGGGCAGGGGGCACAGTGGCCGCAGTACATACAGTGGCCCTGCCAGCTGATTTTCGGCATGGCTGCAAAGGCGGCTGCATAGTCCTTTTCCTCCTCGGGGGCATCCTCATAGGAAATGCTTACCGTCAAATCCTCCATGGAACGGGCGCCGGACATGACACAGGCCACAGCCGGACGGGTGAGGGCATAGTGGATGCACTGAAAAGGAGTCAATGCCCTTCCTGCAGGGGAAAGCTCTGCACTTAGAAGATCGCCTCCCCCGAAGGCCTTCATCACGGTGATTCCCACACCCTGCCGCTGACAAACCTCATAGAGCTCCTGTCGCTTGGGATCCATATTTACCAGAGGCTTTTCATAATTTTTCTCATCCCACAGAGATTCTACATCCTCGCTGGCCGGCAGCAGATCATAGCAGGGATTGACGCTGAACATGAGAACATCTATGAGACCGCTCTGCACCGCTGCAAGGGCAGCCTCCGGATTGTGGCTGGACATACCGATACAGCCGATGGTTCCCTGCTCCTTTAATGCAAGAGCATAGCTCATCACCTCGCCCGCCTCAACGGTGTGCCAGTCTTCCAGGGAGTCCACATAGTGAATCATGCCAATCTCCACGTGATCCGTCTCCAGACGGCGAAGCTGATCCTCGAATCCTTCCTTTACCTCCGAAAGCTTCCGGGTTCGTTTATACTGCCCATCCTTCCAAACGCTGCAAAGATGAGCCTGGAGGATGAACTTCTCTCTCCGTCCCCGAAGAGCCTTTCCCAGGTCCATTCCAGTTCTTATTCCAGTTCCGTAATATTCTTTTTATACACCTGTGTCTAAATCAATTTCCAGCCGCAAAAATATGCGTCTGTAAATCGATTTGTGTATAAAAAGAATATCACTGTCTCCAGTTCCGTAATATCCTTCATTATACTTCTTAAACCCTGCTTTAAGTCAAATATTTCTTGTATTCTTTTTCTATCTGGAGTAAAATTTTGTTAAAGCAATCTGTCAGGGGGGATATTTTATGAATTGGAAGGATCGCGTTTTTCTTCGTCTGGACGAAGAAAAGCTATTTGAGGACTCCGGGCACCGGACCCGGTTCTGGGAACTTTTGGACTGTTATGCGGACTATCCGTTTTTTACGAAGGGCTTATGTAAGTGTACCTACCTATCTGCCTGGGATGAAGAGCATTTTGCCATTATGCTGGAGACCCTCACCTCCATGTGCCTGGGACAGGAGACGAATACGGAGGATATGCGGATTCAGGGAGACTCTCTGGCCGAGGTGCAGCCAGACGCGGAATATTATGTCTACCAGCTTTCCAATGCCTTTCTGGATGAACGGCCCTTCATTCTTCCGGAAGAGGCCAGCATAGAGCCCATGCAGCGTCACATTATTGAGCAGGCTTTAAAGGCCGCCAGGGTGATTGATAAAATCTAATCACCCGGCGGCCTGTCTTTCTTCTGCCTCTTAAAAATCCCGAACCGTAAAAACTGCCACGGATCGGGGCCGCATTACAAAGCGGCCTTCTATGCGGACCTCCTCGCCCTTCCGATAGAAATAGCGGCCTTCTCCGTCCCCGTAGGTGTTCACCGTAAGATGCCAAGCGCCGGAGCAGTAAATTCTGGGAAGGGTAATGTCTACATTTTCCCAAAACGCATTGATGGCAATATACACTATATCATCCCGCCCCTGCTCTCTGTCGTAGCCGGCAAAGCTAATGCCAAAGGTTCTTGTTTCCTTCGGAATTTCTGTCCGGTCTGCGTCTATGCCATGGGCATGGATAGGATCCATGCCGCAGACTGCTCCCGGCAAAATCTTTCGAATCGCCGGATGCTGATGGCGGTAATCAATCATAAATTGAAAGAATTCAAACAGCTCATGATTTTTTTTCAAAAGCTCCCAGTTCAGCCAGGAGATCTCATTGTCGTGGCAATAGCTGTTATTATTGCCGTATTGGGTGTTGCCAAACTCATCCCCTGCTAGGAACATGGGCGTTCCTCTGCTGCACATCAGCACCGTGCAGGCATTCCGAATCATGCGGAACCGCAAGCTTAGAACCTCCGGATCGTCCGTCTCCCCTTCCTCTCCGCAGTTCCAACTCCGATTGTTGTCCGAGCCGTCCGTATTGTCCCATCCGTTATTTTCATTGTGCTTATAATTATAGGCATACAAATCATACAGGGAAAAGCCGTCATGGCAGGTAAAGAAATTGATGCTGGAATTGTATCCCGCATACTCCTCCTTGTAGCCTTCTCTGTGATCCCCATAGAGATCTCCCGAGCCGCCTATGCTCCAGGCCGCTTCTCGAGCCGCATGACTCTCTCCCTTCATAAAGCTTCGAAGAGCATCCCGATATCTCCCGTTCCACTCTGCCCACCGCTTGCTGGCAGGAAAGCTGCCTACCTGATAAAGGCCGCCTGCATCCCAGGCCTCCGCAATGAGCTTTACCTTGCTCAGGATCGGATCATAGGCCAGGCTTTTAAGCAAGGGCGGGTTGCTGATTGGAGAGCCGTCTTCATTTCTTCCCAGGATGCTGGCCAAATCAAAGCGGAAGCCGTCCACCCGGTAGCTTACGGTCCAGTACCGGAGGCATTCCAGAATCAACTGGTGGACAATGGGATGATTGCAGTTCAGCGTATTGCCGCAGCCGCTGAAATTATAGTAATTGCCGTCCGGGGTCAGCATATAGTATACCTTATTGTCAAAGCCCTTAAAGCAGAAGGTGGGACCCTGCTCATTTCCCTCCGCCGTATGATTAAATACCACGTCCAGTATCACTTCGATCCCATTGTTGTGGAGCTCCCGAATCAGCTCCTTAAGCTCTGTTCCCTCCCGGTTGTACTCATAGGCAGAGATATAGTTGGTATTGGGCGCAAAAAAACCAATGGAATTGTAGCCCCAGTAATCCAAAAGCCTATGACCGTCCTTTTCTCTGGAATTCATGGTCTCATCAAAGGCAAAGATGGGCATCAGTTCCACTGCATTGATTCCAAGCTCCTTTAAATAGGGGATCTTCTCCTTTAAACCGGCAAAGGTTCCCGGGTGCTTTACCCCTGAGGAGTGGTGCTTCGTATATCCCCGCACATGAAGCTCGTAGATCACAAGATCACTGAGCTCCTTGGAGGACTGAGGCATATCGCCCCAATCGAAAATATCCTTTACCACCCGGGCCCGGTAGCCCCTGCTTCTACGCTCTCCCCAGCGGCCCTGGCGGGTTACCACTCTTGCGTAAGGATCCAAGAGCACGGATTTCTTATTAAAAATCATTCCTTTTTCCGGCGCATAGGGTCCACCCACCCGATAGGCGTACTCAAACTTTTCAATGTCAAGTCCGAATACAATCATGGAGTAGACGTCGCCGATTTTGTATTCCTCCGGGAAGGGCAGCACCGCATAGGGCTCCTCCTCTCCCTCATAATAGAGCAGCAATTCGCAGGAGGTTCCAAAATGGGTATGCACGGTAAAGCTCACCCCATTTGGCAGGGCCATGGCCCCGTTTACATCGAAAAGCCCTGGTCGTACGGGAAAGCCTGCGATCTCCCCCATGGGCGTCATGGTTATAGTGTATTCCGGTACAAATTTCTGTGTATAATACTTCAAGCAGTTCCTCCTGTTTTTGACTGTTTTCTTCTGTTCCGCCGCCTGCTGCCTGTCCTGCCCTTCAGCAGAAGACACCTGTTTTCAAATACACATTATTATCGGTAGTATGCATTATAACTGATCTTCACCATGACGTCAAAGCAATTTTGTAAAAAATTATGTTTTTTTTCAAAAATTTACAATTGGCGAACAAACTTCTTTTCCAACCTTCATATTTGTGGTAAACTATTGATTACGAGTAAAGCTTGCCCACTAAGGAAAGTATTTTAAATAAGAAAGAAAAGAGTGTGAATGTATGCCAATCAAAGTACAAAGTGATTTGCCGGTTCGGGCGATTCTGGAGAAGGAAAATATCTTTGTGATGGATGAGACGAGAGCTCTGAATCAGGATATCCGGCCGCTGAAAATAGGAATTTTAAATCTGATGCCCTTAAAGGAGGATACGGAGCTTCAGCTTTTGCGCTCTCTGTCGAATACGCCTCTGCAGCTTGACATTACCTTCTTAACCGTAAGCTCCCATGAGTCCAAGCATACGGCTCAGAGTCATATCAATAAGTTTTACGAGCCCTTTTGTCAGGTTAAAAAGCGGCGCTTTGACGGGCTTATCATTACCGGGGCTCCTGTGGAGCAGATGGAGTTCGAGGAGGTGGACTACTGGCCGGAGCTGGTGGAGATTATGGACTGGGCTGCGACTCATGTGACCTCTACCTTTTTTATCTGCTGGGGGGCTCAGGCGGCTCTTTACCATTACTATGGTCTGAAGAAAGAGCTGTTGCCCCAGAAGCTTTTCGGGCTCTATCCTCATTGGGTTCAGAATCGAAAAGAGCCCCTGATCCGGGGCTTTGACGATATGTTTCTGGCCCCTCATTCCCGCCACACTACGGTGGACTCAGGGGCGATTCATGGCTGTAAGGATCTGACGGTTCTTGCGGAATCGAAGGAGGCCGGCGTGTTTATTGCTATGGCTGAGGAGGGGCGGAAGATTTTTGTGTTTGGGCATCCGGAGTATGATCGGAGGACGTTGGAGAAAGAATACTTAAGAGATAAGGGTAAGGGGCTTGAGATTGAGCTTCCTGTGAATTATTTTGAGGGGGATGACAGCAGTAAGAGGCCGCTTCTTATGTGGAGGGCCCATGCGAATACGCTGTATACGAATTGGATTAATTATTATGTTTATCAGCTTACGCCTTATCGGTGGGAGGACGAGGAGTAAAAAAGATGTGTAGACATTAGGGTGTTTGCAGGGGCGCTTTGAGGGATTTTGGTTTTTGACTGAGCCGAAAGGCTGTGCAGGCTCCGGGCAAGAACCGCCACCTAGATCCTAAGGAATCCACCAAGCCTTGCTTGGTACCCCTTAGGATAACTCCTCACCGGGGCGGCCCTCCTCCCCTGCGCCGGTACGTTTTTCTCGCCTGTGGCAGTGTAAATCTTTCTCTTTTTTCTGTTTCCTGATTTTTCTTACAGCTCTATCCCTTTCCGGGCCGGGAGGCCATGGTCGAAGGGGTGCTTTCTTTTTTGAATCTCGGATACATAATCTGCAAGGTCTATAAGCTCTGGTGACGGATCCCGGCCGGTAAGCACTATCTCCAGGTGCTCAGGCTTTTCTCGCAGAAATTGGAGCACTTCTTCTCTGTCTAAAAGGCCGTGGTTGTATGTGGCTATGAGCTCGTCCATGACCAGCAGGAAGATATTGTCTTCTTGGACAATTTGGACTGCTTCTCGAAACAGCTTCGTATAGGCTTCTTTTGCCTCGGTCTTCTGCTCGTTCGTCATATTCCAGAAGAAGCCAAACTGCTTGGGGCAGGTGAGAACCTGTACTTTGGGAAGCTGTCTTAGAACATTCAGCTCTGAGGTGGTTCCGTCTTTTAGAAACTGTGTTATGAGAACTTTTTGTCCGCTTCCTGCCGCCCGCAGGGCCAGGCCCATGGCTGCAGTGGATTTCCCTTTTCCGTCTCCGCAGTAGATGTGAATGCAGGATTTTTTCATTGATGTTCCCTCCAATGTGTGAATTTTAGCACGCCCCGAAAGCATTTGCAATACATTTATCCAAGCCTGGTAAAGGTAACGCACAAAAGCCAGAACGCCCAGATGACAAGTAAGGCTAAAGCTGAGGTCCCATACATCAGCCGGTTTACCCGCCGGATGTCCTCATATTCCACGGGGCGTGTGGGATCTCCGATGGAGGGCTTTTCATAAAGCTTTCCAAAATACCAGGCATTGCCGGCAAGCTGTACGCCCAGGGCTCCTGCCGCTGCCGCCTCGGTGTGGGCGGAGTTGGGGCTTGCGTGCTTTCGCCTGTCTCTTCGATAAATCCGAAAGGCGGCTTTTCCGGAAAATCCGAAAAGGGGGCTGGCTAAGACCATCAGCAGCCCGGACATTCGGGCCGGGATCCAGTTCAGCACATCATCCAGCTTTGCGGAAAAACGCCCGAAATACAGATAGCGCTCATTTTTATAGCCCACCATGGAATCCAAGGTATTGACAGATTTATAGAAAAAACCAAGGACCGGTCCCCCGAGAGCCAGAAACAGCATGGGCGCAAGGACCCCGTCGGAAGTATTCTCCGCCACTGTCTCCACTGCGGCCTTTGCCACTCCCTCCTCGTCAAGCCGCTCTGTATCTCTCCCCACAATCATGGAGACCGCCTGCCTGGCTTTAGGCAGGTCCTTCTCTCTCAGGGCGTCGTACACCCGCATACTTTCCGTCTTCAAAGACCTTGCCGCCAAAAGCTGGTAATCCCAGAACACACAGAGGGCAAAGGCAAGCCGGGAATTCACTCTCCATGCCGGCAGCAACAAAAGCAAAGGGATCCCTGTTGTTATCAGTATGACAGACCATGCAAAAAAAATACCTGCCATGAGCTCTCCTTGCTCTGACGCAGGAAAAATTTTGCGAAATCCCTTTTCCAAAAAAGAAATCAAACATCCGATGGCCCGCACCGGATGATATAGCCACCTGGGATCACCGAAGATTTGATCCAGAACAAAGCCCCCGGTCAGCGCCAACAGGTTCCACCTTAAAAAGCTCAACGTCTCCCTCGCTCCTCTCATTCCAGCAGGCCCGGTAACCCGCTCCGTTCTTTACCTGCCAGTCATAAAATCCCTTTCTGGGAACTGCATAAGCCTCCAGAATGCTCATAATGGTCCCTCCATGGACCACCAGAGCCGCTCTTTTGTACTGCTTCTTTCGAATCACCGCCAGGACCTCCAGAAAGCCCTCCCTGCATCTCTTTCGAAAGGCCTCCGGAGACTCTCCCCCGGGAAATGCAAGGGTGCCTCCGCTGTCCACCCAGGCCTGATAAGCCGGATGATCCTCAAGCTCCCGGTAATTCTTATTCTCGAACGCTCCGAAATCACACTCCCGAAGCTTCCCGAAGCATTGCACTCTCATCCCTAAAAAGAGAAGCTCTGCCGTCTCCACACAGCGCTTCATAGGACTTGCAAAAACAGCCTCCACCTCCGAATAGTGCACAGTCTTAAGGCCTGCAATCCCCTCCGGACAGAGAGCTTCATCTGTGGTCCCAATATATCGCCCCAGCGTATTGCCGTAGGTTTTTCCGTGACGAATCAAATACAGCTCAACCATTTTTGATCACCGTTCCAATCCCGCAGACTACCCGGTGCACCTCACTGGCTCTCTTCGCCAGCTCACAGCAGATGCGTCCTGTCGTTTCCCGATAGTGCCGGTCAAAGGCCTCCACCGGAACCACGCCGCTTCCCAGCTCATTAACCACAATCACCGCCTCCGGATTTCGCCGAAAAAGGCGGTCCGCAAGCGTATCTACCTCTCTCCCAGCCTCCAGACAGCGCCGGATATATTCATGGAAATGAAGAATGGCTTGCGCCCTATAAATATCATCCCAGAAACAGCTTGCGCCGTCCGCTGTCACAGCTTCCTCCAAGGAAAAGGTCTCCATGGCATAAGCCTTTTTCCCCTGAAAAGCCCCACCTGTCACTAATACCACTTTGCACCTCCTATTCTATTCCAGTTCCGCAGTATCTACAGTTCCTATAATCTTCCGGCCACATACACGGCCCCGGCCATGACCAGCTCACAGATCTGCAGGAAAAATCCGGCCAGATCCCCGGTAATTCCTCCAAACTGCTTCTTTGACATCCGGTAATAATACCAGAAGCTAAGTCCTGCTCCGGCCACGGCGGTCACACCCAATTTCGCATCCATAAAGCACATATATCCCACAGAGAGAAGTATGAGCACACACATGCTGACCTCCACGCACCGCTTCTGGGCCGCATCTGCAAACATGGCCACCGTACCGCTCTTCTTCGCGCTGGGAAACGCCGCCACCGCATAGCCGCTTAAAGCCCTGGACAGTACAAAGCCTCCTGCCAGCACCCAAACCTCTTTTCCGGACAGCTCACTCCAAAGACCAAGGGCTGCCATAAAATAACAGCACGCCGTAATCACCGCAAATGCCCCCGCGTGAGAATCCTTGAGAATCTCCAGCTTCCGCTCTCTGGTCTGGTAAGAGCTCAAGGCATCCGCCGTATCCAAAAGACCGTCCAGGTGAATTCCCCCTGTCACCGCCACCGGGATCAGCACATATCCCACCGACCGCAGCAAAGTCCCGGCCTCAAGCCGCAAAGCCGCTTCGCTCCAGAGCACGACTAAAACCCCAATCACAATCCCAATCAACGGAAAAAAGCACATCATATACCGCATATTTTCCTTTTCCCAGTCCGCCCTCGGCATGGGAATCTTTGAATACATCGCAAACGCAATCTTAAAGCTGTTCCACAACCTTTTCATCGTCTCTCCATCTTTTCAAGCAAACCGGAATCCCACAGACAACCTCCGTCACCTCATCCGCTTCCTTGGCAAGCTTTTGGTTCAGCTCCCCAAGATACCTCTGATACTGTCTGGTGGTTTCGTCGTACAAAACCCCATCCGAAAAAATATCGTTCGTCACCACAACCAAATGCCGACTCCTGGAGCGAATCGCTTCAATCCCCAAAAGCACCTCCTTTGGCGTGCAGCTCCCCGCTCCGTCCGCCTCAAACATCTCATTGGCCGTCAAATTGGAGAGGCACTCCAAAAGGACCACTCCCCTGTCCGGAAGCTTTTGCGCTTTTAAGTTTACATAACGCTCTATCGTCAAAAATTTCTTCCCGGTCCGCAGCTTTTGATGACGCTCCACCCGTTTCCTGCCCTCCTCCCCAAAGGGCTTCATGGTGGCAAGATAATAGAGCGGAAGTCCCTCCTTCCCTGCAAGCCCTACAGCCAAATTTTCCGCATACTCCGACTTTCCGCTTCCGCTTCCGCCCGTAATCAATGCAAGCACGGTGTCACCTCACATTTTTTGAGAAATTTCCAGGCTGCCTGCGGGTTGGAATAGAAGAAAAGATGAGGAAATCCCGCATATAAGGTCTCGCTGCCGTGAACGCAGGTCCAGCTTCGTTTCCGCAGAGGCTTTTTCGCCTTCATACTCTCACCGCAGCTTTCGCTGTCCCAATAATGAAATTCATGTCCCCGAATCTCCTCTCCCTTCCCAAGAAGCATCTGATCCGCAAGCCCCTCCAGCGTCACATACCCAAATCTCGTAAGCTTCTCCCTGCGAAAGGCCTCTGCATCCACCACTCCCGCCATGGGATAATGCTTCCCGTCCGCTCCCTCCAGGCTTTTGTGAAGATAAAGGAAGCCGCCGCATTCTGCAATGCAGGGCATCCCCCCTGTGACAGCTCTGAAAACGGAGTCCCGCATGGCCGCATTTTTACTCAAAGCCTCCCCGTAGAGCTCCGGATATCCGCCGCTCAAAATCAGGCCCTGAATTCCCCTTGGCAGCTCCCTGTCATGAAGGGGGGAAAAAGCCACCAGCCGGGCGCCCATTTCCTCCAAAAGCTGCAGATTATCCCGGTAGGTAAAGCAAAAAGCCTCATCCTCAGCCACCCCCACGGTCACCGCCCCCCGCTTTCCAAGAGTGGGAACCTTCGGCGCCTCATACTTAAGGTCCGGCGCCTCTCTTGCCAGCTCAAGAAAGGCATTCAAATCCAGGGTTTTCTCCAAAAGCCCGGCCAGATCCGCAAGCTTCCTCTGAAGCTCTTCCACCTCTCCCGGCAGCACCAGGCCCAAATGCCGGCTCTCAAGGACCAGATCCGTAAGTCTCGGAACATATCCCAATACCCGAAGGGGCAATCGCTCCTCAATAAGTCCTTTAAGCTCCGGATACATGCCGGGAGAGACCTGGTTCAGTATCACTCCCCGGATGCAGGAGGGCGCTTCAAATTCCAAAAATCCCTGTAACAGCGGAAGAACCGACACACTTAACCCCCGACAGTTCACAAGCAAAACCACCGGCATATTTAAGGTTTTCGCCAAATCTGCCGAGCTTGCCCGGGTGGAAATCCCTGCCAGGCCGTCAAAGTAGCCCATCACGCCCTCCACCACGGAAATCTCTGCCTCCCGGGCCGTCCTTCCAAAGAGATATCGGGTAATTGCAGGCTCCGTAAAAAAAGTATCCAGGTTGCCGGAGGCTGTGCCGATCACCCTGCTGTGAAACATGGGATCAATATAATCCGGACCGCATTTAAAGGAAGCCGTCCTAAGCCCCCGGTTTACAAGGGCCTTCAGAATTCCGCAGGTAATTAAGGTCTTCCCGCTTCCGCTGGAGGGAGCGGCTATCATAATCCTTGGCAGCTTCATGACTGTTCACCCCTTCACTCCGCCCTGGGCCGTAAAAATATACACCGGATTCTGGCCTGTCATCAGCTGATAGGCGCCCAGGCTCCTTGCCCTTGCTATCTGCACCTCAACCGTTTCCACACAGGAAAACGGCAGCTCCTTGAGACACTGTACCGCCTCTCCCACAGTCTCCAGGGTCACTGCATTGATCACCACCCGAATCCCGGGGTTTTTCTTAAGAAGAAGCTCCAAAATCTCCCTCAGATTGCCGGAGGAGCCTCCGATAAAGGCATGGGTGGGCATGGGAAGATCCGCCAAAGCCTCCGGCGCCGTGCCCTCCCGGATCTCCACATTGGAGGTCTGAAATTTTCGGGCATTTTCCCGGATAAGCTCTACAGCCTCCGGATCCCGCTCAATGGCCCAGACCGTACCCTCAAAGGCCTGCAAAGCCATCTCCACCGTAACAGAGCCTGTTCCAGCACCGATATCGTACACACTGGAATCCCGGCAAAGACCAAGCTTTGCCACGGACAGGCAGCGAATCTCACTCTTGGTCATGGGTGCCCTGCCGCGGACAAAGGCCTCATCCTCCATACAGGAGGGAATCCCTCCCTGGTAAGCCGGATTTTCAATCAGCGCCGCACAGAGCCCGTCAAAGGTCCGGCCCTTAAGCTCCCCCGGACTTCCCTTGGCAATACGCTCCTCGGGATAACGGAGCCGCTCCCCCACATAAACCGTCACGTGCTCCATGTCGTAGCTTAAAAGCTCCTCACACAGAGCCTGCACGGAATCCTTTCCTCCCAAAAGGGTAAAGGTGCGGAAATTTCCCCGGACAGCCGCCAGAAGATTGCCCCTTCGGCCGTGGACGCTCATGAGCTTCACATCCTCCCAGGCAATTTTAAGCCTGCTGCACAGATAGGCTGCCGAGGAAATGCCGGGCAAAAGCTCTGTCTCTATACCGGCCTCCTCAAAGACCCGGATCAGCCTCTTGGCCCCGCTGTAAAAGCCCACGTCCCCGGAAAGGGCCACCGCAATCCTTTTGTATTCCGGATGCTCCTGAAGATAGGAAAGCATCCTTGCCGGATCGTAGGTGTCCAGCATAGGCTTTCCAAGGACTCCAAGGCTCTCAAGCATCCGCCCGGCCCCCAGAATGCAGTCCGCCTCCTCAAAGGCAGTCCATACCTCCTCCGTCATCCCCTCCTTCGGCCCCATGCCGATACCGGCCAGAACCGCGCGCCGTTTTTCCGACTTTGCAGGATCCATAGGCTCATCCGCTCTATTTTCCGGATAAGACTCCAGGGAGAAGCGTCTGCGCAAAAGCGCTATTCCCTCCTCCACAAAAAGTCCCTCCTGCTCCGGTGGCCTTCGAATAAGGAGCACTCTCGCCTTCGCCTCCCGGGCTGCCGCAAGCTTCTCCGAAAAGCCGCCCTCCCGGCCGGATTCCTTGGTCACAAGCCATAGGGCGCCAAACTGGCGCAGCATGGCCGTATTCATTTCCCTGGAAAAGGGTCCCTGCATACAGATGAGATGCTGCCCCCGAATTCCAAGGCTCTGACAGTGCTCCACCACCTCCGGGGTCGCCAGAACGCGGGCATAGATGCGCTCCTGATAATCCGCCAGGGCCGTAAAGTGATGAAGCTCCTTACTTCCGGTGGTCACCAGAACAGGTCCCTCTGTACCGGCCAGGTAAGCCACCGCCTCCTCCACGCTGCCTACGGTAATGCAGTCTCCTCCCGCCTCTTCCGTATTCTCAGGACGAATGAGGCGAAGATATTCACAGCCTGCTTCCTCACAGGCCCGGCGTATATTTAAGGACACCTCTGTGGCATAGGGATGGGTGGCGTCCACCACCAGAGGCAGCCCCTCCTCCTCAAAGAGCGCTCTCATCTCCTCCCCGGAAAGCCGGCCCTGATGCACAGAAAGCCCCTCCTGCTCCTTGACCATGAGGCTTCCGTACTCTGTGGCCACACAAGCCAGCACCAAAAGCCCTTCCCCTGCCAGCCAGGCGCTGATAAGACGCCCCTCCGTGGTCCCTGCAAATACAACAATCTGTTTCATACTATAATATCTCCTATGATTCCAGTTAAAACCGCACTCTGTAATCCTCCAGCGCAATAGCCACAGTCACTCCGTTTTCCGCCACCTTTCGCTGAATGAGCCTTGTCCCCCCGGAGGCCTTTAAGGCGCTGCGCTCACACACATTTCCAAGGCCGGTAATCTCCCGTACAAAAGCGGACTCCGAAAAGCCCTCCTCCCAGGACACTGCCTCCAGCTCCTCCCTGCTGTAGGTAAAAAGCTCCGCATCATAGGCCTCGCAGAATGCAAGAAGCCCCGGCTCCTCCTTCTTCAAATCAATGGAGGCCACCCTTTTGATACTGCCCATAGAGCAGTGATTCTGCTCCATAATCCGCTTCACAAAAGCTTCGATCTGCTCCTTTCGGACGCCCTTTTTACAGCCAATACCCAGGACCACGATTCTCGGCACCAGATGAAGCGTCTCCGGAAACGGGTCGTACGTATCATCAAGAGAAATGCTGATCCCAAGCCCCTCCCCCTTCCCAGAGGAAAGCTCCGCCGGAATCTCACCGGACAGCTCAAAATCACTGTAGAGCCCCACCCTGCGGCCCTCCAGGATCTCAGCGGAAATCCGTTTTGCAAGCGTAAGGCTGTCAAGGAAAAGCCCTTCCCTCTTGGCAAAGCTGTCCACGGAAAAGCGTCCTCCCGCATCCGTGGCCGTGGTAATCACCGGCAGGGCGCCTAAGAGGGCCGCAATCTTCTCTGTCAGCTCATTGGCACCTCCCAGATGCCCGGACAAGAGGGAAATCACAAACCTTCCCTGCTCATCCATGCAGAGCACCGCCGGATCCGACGCCTTGCTCCTTACAAAAGGGGCAATGGCCCGCACCGCGATCCCCGCGGCCCCGATAAAAAGCAGGGCATCCCGGGACGCAAACTGACGGCCGGTCCATTCCCTTAAGGTTTCCTCCAGAGGGGGAATACCCCAGTCCGTAGCCTCCCTGCCCTTTCCTCTGATTTCACAGGAATTGCCTTCCGCCTCCATAGCCCTCCCGATTTTTTCCGCATATCTGCAGCCTGATCGGGTAAACGCAATAATCGCCAGCTTCATACCTCACTCCTCTTCCCGAAGATGCGCCAGTATTTCCTCCACACCGGCCGTCTGCCCCAGGATTCCATGCTTCTGCGAAAATGTGATCACGGCACAGGAGAATGCCCCGCCGCTTCTGTGGTTCACATAATACTCCATCCGCTCCATCAGACGGTTCATAACCGCCTCCAAAAGGCCGGAAGCCTTCAGGATATCCACCGCCTCGTCGGTGGTCACACAGTCCATAAGAGCTTTTGCCATTTCTCCTCTGGCCCCCACCACGGCCGCATGGGCGGTAAGTATCTCCATTCTGGCATCTGCATTGCGGGAATGGGTGTTCATAATTCCTCCCGCCAGCTTCACCAGCTTGCCCATATGTCCTGCCAGAAGGACGCCCCGAAAGCCGTACTCCGCAGCCCCGTCAAGGGCCTCTCCCAGAAAGTTGCTGTATTTCACACACCGCTCCAACAGCTTTGGATTGTATTCCTTTAAAAAATCCAGTCCATAATTGCCAGGGGCCAGCACCAAATACCGATAGCCTTGCGTGTGCCGCATCCGGATTTCCATGCGGATCGTCTCAATCAGGGCCGCCTCGCTCATAGGCTCCACAATTCCGCTTGTTCCAAGAACAGAGATCCCCCCCTCAATGCCCAGTCTGGGATTAAAGGTTTTCTCTGCAAGCCTGCGGCCCTCAGGGATGGATATGATCACGGACATCCCGCCCTGATATCCAAACCGGCGGCATATCTCCTCCACTCCTTCCCGAATCATCGCCCTGGGAACCCCATTGATAGCCGCACTTCCCACCGGCTGCTCCAGCCCCTCCCGGGTCACCCGGCCTACTCCCTCTCCGCCGTCAATGTGAATGCCTGCCTCCTGTGTCTTCTGCACGGCGGCATACACCCTGATCCCGTCGGTCACATCCGGGTCATCTCCCGCATCCTTTTTGACGGCGCAGGAGGCCATATCCTTGGAAAAGCAAGGCTCCAAAACCTCCAGATGAAGGCGGATGCCCTTTGGCGTCATCAATTCCACATAGGGCACCGACTTACCCGCAAAAAGCATCCACACCGCCGCCTTCGCCGCCCCTGCCGCGCAGGAGCCCGTGGTGTACCCCAGACGCATTCTCTGATTATTTTTGTAAATATATTGATCTGTGATGCCCATAACATTTCCTTCAGCCTTCAAAGCTTCAAAAAAACATACTCTTTCTCCGTCGCTCTCTCCGGACTATACGAATACCCAAGCCCGTCAAAAGCGCGGACCTCCTCCGGCCTGTCAATCTGCCTCTTTGAAATCCACCGGACCATCTCGCCTCTGGCCATCTTGGCCTCAGTCCCCTTCACCTTAACCTTCCCGTTCTGAAGGCTCCCAAAGACGCAAGTCACATAGCGGACATCCGGTTCCAAATAGGGCTCTATGACTTTGGAATACTCCCTGGAGGCCAGATTCAAAATCACCTTATCCTCCCGAACCAGCTCCCGGTAAAGCTTATCTCCCCAAAAGCCATAGAGATCCTTCGCCTCCCCCACAGAAAGCCGGGCCTGCATTTCCAGACGATAAGGCGTCACCCCATGATCCGGCCGCAGCATCCCATAAAAGCCGCTTAGAATCCACAAATGCTTCCTCACATACGCCCACTGCTTCCCGGTAAACACCTGAGGCGCCATATACTGATACTGCAGTCCCACATAGGAAAGCACTGCCGGCGTCTGCCCCTTTTTCAGATCCATAGAGGAATATCTCTGAAAATTTTCCTCCGTAATCTGATCATTGGCCCGAAACAGCTCCTGAAGCTCCCCCCGGTGAAAGCTCCGAAGCCTTTGTAAGAGCTTCCCGGTTTCCTCCAAAAATACCGGCAGTTCCCCGGCTTCCATAGAATCCGTATCCACCCGCATCTTTTTGGCCGGCGATATAATGATCTGCATTTACATCCTCCCTACTTCAGGTGTTCATAAGCCTCCACCTTCCCGTCATTCCATCCGGGAAGTCCGTTATACAAGGCAAAAGCATACTGATAAAGGCCGTAAGCCGTCACCGCCCCCGTACCTTCCCCCAGATGCATTCCGGCCCAAATGGGAGCCTCCATCCCCAACGCCTCAAGCATCAACCTTCCCGCCGGCTCCGCAGAGCAGTGAGTCGCCACCATATACGCCTTACATGCCGGAGCAAGCGCCGCCGCACAATAAGCCGCCACCGAAGAAATAAACCCGTCAATAAGAGCCGGAACCTTACAGAGCGCCGCACCAATATAGCACCCCATCATCCCCGCAATATCCAGACTCCCCACCTTACAGAGCACATCCAGAACATCCCCCTTATCCGGCCCATTCACCTCAATAGCTCTCTTAATGACCCGGATTTTCCGCTGAAGGCCTTCACTGGAAAGCCCGGCCCCCCGGCCCGTCATCTCCTCCACCTCCCGGGACAAAAGCACCGAAGCCATGGCAGAGCTGGGCGTCGTATTCCCGATCCCCATCTCCCCGGTAATCACCATTCGATATCCCTGCCCATACAGCTCCTTTACCACCTCAATCCCCGTAACGATAGCCCGAATCGCCTCCTCCCGACTCATAGCCGGCCCTTCGGCAATATTTCCGGTCCCATAACGCACCACCCGGTTCCAAATCCGCGGATGCATCCCGTCCACCAGCATCCCGATATTCACAGGAATCACCTCAATCCCCTGAGTCCGCGCCATAATACAGACAGAAGAAATCCGCTCCCCCATATTTTCCAAAACCTGAGCCGTGACCTCACTCCCCGTCTGACTGACGCCTTCCGCCACTACCCCATTATCCGCCCCCATAATCACCACCACAGGCTTTAGCTCTCCCGGATGCACCGTCCCATAAATCCCGGCCAGTTGAACCACCATCTCCTCCAGCTTTCCCATCCCCCGAAGAGGCTTGCAACGAGAATCCCAATAATCCCATGCCCCTTCCATCGCCTTCTCATCTAATGGCTTAATCTCCCCAATATACTTCTCAAGTATCTCAACCAATTCCATTAATCTTAATCCTCTCACTTTTGATACAGCAGCGCATTACAAACAGCCGCCGCAATATTACTCCCCCCCTTGCGCCCCACAGGCACAATATAGGGAACCCCGGCCGTCATAATCAGCTCCTTTGCCTCCACCACATTTACAAACCCCACCGGCGCCCCGATGATCAGCACCGGCCGAATCTCCCCCGCCTTGATAAGCTCGTACAGCCTCACTAAAGCCGTAGGCGCATTTCCCACCGCAATGATGAGATTTTCATGAAGATCCGCTGCCCGCTCCATACAGACCGCCGCACGGGTACACCCGCGGGCCCTGGCTTCCTCCGCCACATCGGCCGCATCCATGAAGCAGTGAACCTCTCCTCCGTACTCCGAAAGCCGCTTCTTATTGATCCCGGAAGCTGCCATCCGCGTATCCGTCACAATGGAAACTCCGTCCTTGAGAGCCTTTGCTCCCAGGGCCGCCGCCCGTTCGGAAAAGCGCAGGTTCTCGGCATAATCAAAGTCCGCCGACGTGTGGATGCATCGCTTTACAACGGAAAATTCCGGCTCCGGCCAGGTCCTTCCCTGCAATTCCTCTGTAATGATCTCCATGCTCCTGGCCTCAATCATTTCCGGCTTGACAAATTGTATTTTCTCTAACATTCCATCCCCTCCTCCAATATCTTGTAAATCTTATCCATATCCAGAGAGCTTCGCACCAAAGCCGCCAGCTTGTCGTACTCCTGCTGCTTATGGGCCTCGGAGTCAAAATGCCAGCTTCCCGGATCAAGCCCCTTTTTCTCCATCAGCCGCCGGACCACAAAGGCGGCCAAATCTCCAAAATCGAAAATCCCGTGAAGGTAGGTTCCGAATACGGTCTCCCTGTCATTGCACAGCCCGTCCGTCCGCCCATCCTCCAGGCGGATGGTCTCCCGACAGCGGCCCAGGTTAAAGGTCCTGCCCATGTGGATCTCATAGCCCCGGACCTCCCTTTCCCGAAATTGCTCCTCTGTATTCGCTCCCCAAAGGATATGCCCCCGGATTTGGGTCCGTGTTTTGGCCGGCTCAAAGACAGTCCGGGCATTCAATAGGCCCATCCCCCGCATAGTGCCTCCCTGCTCCACGCCGTGGGGATCCGAAAGCTCCTCTCCCAGCATCTGGTAGCCGCCGCAGATTCCCACCACCGGCGTATCGGTTTCTGCCTGGCGTAAAATGGCCGCTTCCAGGCCGGATTCCCGAAGCCACTGCAGATCGCCCATGGTATTTTTGGTTCCCGGAAGGATCAGGAGGTCCGGCTTTCCTAGGTCCTTTGCCTGCCTTACGTACCGCAGGGAAATCTCCTTCATTCCTTCAAAGACATTAAAGTCCGTGAAATTGGAAATGTGAGGAAGGTGGACGACGGCGATGTCTACGGCCCCTGCTGTCTGTCTTTGATTCAGCCGCTCCGACAGGCTGTCCTCGTCGTCCAGATCGAGGGGCGTCATGGGCACAACGCCCACTACGGGAATTCCCGTTTTTTCCTCAATCATCCGAAGGCCCGGCCGCAGGATTTCTACGTCGCCTCGGAATTTATTGATGATGAGGCCCTTGATCTGCCGCTGTTCCTCTTCTTCGAGAAGCTTTACGGTTCCGTAAAGGGAGGCGAAGACGCCGCCGCGATCGATGTCCCCTGCAAGGAGGACCGGAGCCTTTGCAAGCCTGGCCATTCCCATATTTACAATGTCATTGTCCTTCAGGTTGATCTCTGCCGGGCTTCCGGCGCCTTCTATTACGATAATGTCATACTCCCCGGAAAGCTTTTGGAAGGCTTTTTCCACGTGGGGAAGGAGCTGTTTTTTTCTGGCATAGTAGTCCATGGCGCTCATATTTCCCAGGATTTCGCCGTTTACAATGACCTGACTGCCGGTGTGGCTGGTGGGCTTTAGGAGGATGGGGTTCATCTCCACGGTGGGCTCGATTCCGGCGGCCTCGGCCTGCATGACCTGGGCCCGGCCCATTTCCAGGCCGTCCTTTGTGATGTAGGAGTTTAGGGCCATGTTCTGGGATTTGAAGGGGGCTACGCGGTAGCCGTCTTGTTTGAAGATGCGGCAGAGGGCGGCGGTGAGAAAGCTTTTTCCGGCGTTGGAGGTGGTGCCTTGGATCATGAGGGTTTTTGTGGGGTTGGTCATTTTTGGCTCCTTGTGTTTTTATTTTGTTCGACGGACGCCCCCAGGCAGGAACGATCTTCCTTCCCTGCTCCGCCCAAAGGGCTAACACGCCTGGAAGGAAGATCGTTCCTGCCTGGGGGCTGGCTTTGGGGCAATGGCATAAGGTTAAGCCTGCAAGAACTGCTGACGCCTTTATAAGCCTTTCAGGGCTTAACTTCATAACGTTGGGCTTTGGGGGTGGCACAGCTCCTGGAGGGTTTGCAGGAGGCGGGTGTTTTCCTTTGGGGTGCGTATGGCTATGCGGTAGTCTTCTTTTGTGAGGTTGTGGTAGTTGCTTAAGGGGCGGATTAGGATGCCTTTCTCTAGGAGCTTTTCGTAAAGCTCGGGTTCTCCTTTCGCTCGGAAGCTTAGGTAGTTGGCTTTTCCGGGCCAGACGCTGTAGCCGAGGGTGGTGAGGGCTTGGGTTAAGCGGTCGCGCTCCGGCTCCAGGAGGGAGAGGGTTTTTTCCCGGTAGCCGGTTTCTTTTAGGGCGGCGATTCCGGCCTCTATGGCCGGCTGGGATACGGACCAGGGCTGGCCGGCCAGACGGATGCGCTCAAGGAGCTCCCGATTTCCGGAAAGGAGGTAGCCAAGGCGCAGGCCTGGCATGGCGTAGAGCTTGGTGAAGGATTTGAGGATCAGCAGGTGGGGGTACCGGGGAAGGAGGCCTGTCAGGGTGTAGGCTTCTTTTTCTCTTACAAAGTCCAGGAAGCACTCGTCTATGCAGACCCAGATGCCGAACGTTTCTGTCTTCTCTAGGATTTTTTGTAGGAGGGACCGGTCTGTTAGGAGGCCTGTGGGGTTGTTGGGGTTGCATAGGAACAAAAGCTTGGTTTCCGCTGTGATGGCTTGCAGGAAGGATTCGTTTAGCTCCATGGATTCCGGAAGGTTATGGAAGCGAATCTTAGCTCCGGCCTGGTGCAGGGCTTCTTCGTATTCGGCGAAGGTGGGGGCCGTTACCAGGGCCTGCTCCGGTCTCAGGGCGTATACCAGGCGGTATATGAGATCGGCTCCTCCGTTTCCGCATAGGATGCTTTCTGCCTCTATTCCCTCTTTTTGTGCAAGCTCTGAGCGCAGGCGGCGGCAGAGGGGGTCCGGATAGTGGAGGGAGGCGGATAAGCTCTCAAGGATGGCCTGCTTTACTCCCTTTGGCATTCCCAAAGGGTTGATGTTGGCGGAGAAGTCCAGGAGATCTTCCTGGGCTATGCCGCTTTGCAGGGAGGCTCCGTAGCGATCTCCCCCGTGTATGAGCTGTTGTGTGGATGGATTTTCTGGCGGTTTCATGGTTTCTCTTTTCACGTTTGGTTTGTCGGCTGTCGATCTCTAAGGAGCACGTCGCGAATGCCTTCTGCCGTGTAGGTTACGGCGCTTTGGTGTACCTTTAGGCCGGCCTCCTTTGCCGCCTGCTCTGTTACGGGACCGATGCAGATGACCTTTGCTTTCAGCTGGCCTGTATCTCCTGCCATGGCGGCAAAGGCTTTTACGGCAGATGCGCTGGCGAAGGTGATGTAATCCATCCCGGGAAGGAGCCGCTTTAATTCTTCTTCCTTTCGCCCATCGGTCTCTGTGGTATACAGGGGGATTGCCTCATAGGGAATTCCCTGCTCCTCCAGTGCTTTGGTAAGCTCCGGGGAGGCCTCTTCTGCCCGCAGAAGCAAGATCCGATCCTGTGGGGTTAGGCTTGGAATCCATTCTTTTGCCAGATCCTTGCTGGAGTAGCGGGAGGGTATGAAGTCGGCGTAGATGCCTTTTGCCTCCAGGGCCTCTCTGGTTCCGCTTCCGATGACGGCAAAACGGATTCCGGCCAGGCTCCGGATGTCTTTTTGGGCTTCTCTTAGCTCGTCAAAGAAATAGGCGACCCCGTTGCTGCTGGTAAATACGAGCCAGGTGTATCTGGGCGCTCCACAGCCCGTGTCTTTTGTGCATACGGCTTCCTGCGGACCGGAAAGCCGGTTTACTGCCTCTGTGAGCGCTTGTGAGCGAAGGCGCTTTGTGCGGATCAGGCTGAAGGAAACGGCTTCTGCTCCCTCTTCCTTTAATACCTCCTGCTGCTTTCTGCACATGTCCTTCGTTCCGGTGAGCAGAACCCGGGCGCCGAAAAGGCGTCCCCTGCCAAACCAGGAAAGCTGCTCCCGAAGGGATACGACCTCTCCCACTACAATGATGGCGGGCGTTTTGATTTCGGCTTTTCTTGTCTCTTCCTCTATGGTGGCCAGGCTTCCCACTGCCGCCTTTTGGCGTGCCGTGGTTCCCTCCTGGATCACGGCCGCAGGCGTATCCGGGCTCTTTCCTCCTGCTATGAGCTCCTTTGTAATATGCGGCAGATTTCCAAGTCCCATGAGAAATACAAGGGTGCCCTCCTCCCGGGCCAAAAGCCTGTAATTCAAGGCCAGGCCTTCTTTGGTATTGCTCTCGTGGCCGGTAATCACATGGAAGGAGGAGGCGTAGTCCCGGTGGGTGACAGGAATGCCCGCGTAGGCCGGAGCTGCATAGGAGGAGGATACGCCTGGCACAATCTCGAACTCAATTCCGGCATCTTTAAGCTCTTTCGCCTCCTCGCCGCCCCGGCCGAAGATAAAGGGATCGCCGCCCTTTAAGCGCGCTACGGTTTTTCCCTCGAATGCCTTTTTGATTAGGATCTGATTGGTTTCTTCCTGCTTTAGATGGTGATTGGAGGCTCGCTTTCCGGCGTAAATCAGCTCTGCGTCTGCCCGCGCCTCATTGAGCAGGGAGCCCAAGATGAGATTGTCGTAGACTATCACGTCTGCGGTCCGTAAGCACCGGAGGCATTTGTCGGTCAGAAGCTCTACATCGCCGGGGCCTGCTCCCAGAAGGAAGACCTTTCCCTGCTTTACCCGGCGGGCCATCTCCTGTCCAAAAAGCCTCATTTCTTCCGGTGTGGGAAGCTTTCCAGCCTTGTTCCAGGATCTTACACAGGAGGCGTACCTGAGGCGCTTTCCGTCTCCGGCAAACATTACTTTCATCTTCGCCTCCCCGTCTTTCAGAGAGCACAGGCCGGCGGCCGGGGCATTGCAGCTTCCTCCGATTCCCGTCAGGAAGCTCCGCTCGGCCCAAAGAGCCAGGGCCGCCTCCTCGCAGTGGATGGCCGACAGCACCTCCCCGAAGTGTCCCTCTCTGGTCTCCACGGCCAGAATTCCCTGACCTGCCGCCGGGAGGAAGGTATCGGGGTTTAAATATTCCAGAGAAAGATCCGGCTCTCTAAGAAGCCCCAGGCGCTCAAGCCCCGCTGCCGCCAGCAGGATTCCGTCGTACTGCCCCTCCCGAAGCTTCCGAAGCCTCGTCTCTACATTTCCCCGAAGGAGCGTGATGCGCACCAGGGGATTGACGGCCTTGATTTGAAGCTCCCGGCGCAGAGAGCTGGTGCCCACTCTACTTCCTGCCGGCAGATCTGCCGCTTTTACGCCCGTTGTTGTGACGAATACATCCCTTACATCGGCTCGCGGGAGAACGGCTCCGATTTGCAGTCCTTTGGGGAACTCCATGGGCATATCCTTGGCGCTATGTACGGCCAGATCGATCTCTCCAGAAAGCAGAGCCTCCTCAAGCTCCCTGGTAAACACACCCTTTCCCCCAAAGGAGGTTAAGGACCGGTCAAGAAGCTCATCGCCTTTGGTGGACAGCTTCACAAGCTCTATCTCTGCCTCTGGAAATACGGCCTCTATTCTCTCTTTTACAAGCTCTGTCTGGATCAGGGCCAGACGGCTCTTTCTTGTTCCGATGCGAATCTTCATATCTCGTCTCTCCATTGTCTTTGTCCGGGGCTATACGGAATATCCCCGGGGCGTGATCATACGTCCACCGCTTACGTAGGTTTGAGAGTTTCCTATGATCACAATGCTGAACATATCAATCTCGGCGTCCTTAAGCCGGTCCAGGGTTGTAATCTGGCTGCTCTCGTCCTTACGTCCGGCATTGCGCACAATCCCCACCGGCGTTTGGGGGCTGCGGTATTTGAGCAGAAGCTCTGCCGCCTGCTCCACGTAGGTGGTGCGCTTCTTGCTTTTGGGGTTATAGAGGCATACAATCAAATCTCCCCATCCTGCGCAGTCCACTCGCTTCCAGATAAGGTCGAGGGGGGTCATGAGATCGCTCAGACTGATGACTGCAAAATCATGCATCAGGGGCGCTCCCAGCACGGAGGCCGCCGCGCTGGCCGCGGTTACGCCGGGCACGGTCTCGATTTCGATGTCTGCTTTCATTTCCTCTGCTATCCGGTAAATAATGCCGGCCATTCCGTAGATGCCGCTGTCTCCGGAGCTGACCATGGCCACCACCTGGTCCTTCTGTGCCTCCTCCACGGCCATGCGGCAGCGCTTTACCTCCTGCATCATGGGCGTGGCCAGATACTGCTTCTCTGGGAAATACTCTTTCAGCATGTTTACATAGGTGGTATATCCTGTTACCACATCTGCCTTTTCTATCACTTGAATGCATTTGGCCGTCATGTGCTCATAACCGCCGGGGCCAAAGCCCACCACATATAATTTCCCCATCTTTATCGTCTCTCTTCCACTCTTCGCTTTGATTCCTATGCTTCCTTCCTGTCCTCAAGCCTCAGGTCTTTGATTCCTCCAGGCAACGGAAGATTGCCTCGAGCTCCCCGGGAGAGGCCTGTTCCCGCAGACGGTAGAACAGCTTGTCGATGGCTCTGGAAAAGCCCTTTTTCTCTGCCTCTTTCAGCATCCATTCCTTGGTCTTCTCTATCTGAGGCATGGCCTGCTGAAAAATCATCCAGCACATAAATTCATCTTCATATTCCTTCAAAATCTCTCCTGCCTCCTTTGCCGCCTGCTTTTTTGCCTGATTGTTGGCCTTGGCCAGGGCCTCCATGTCGTCCATATTGTAGAGAAAGGTGCGGGGAATCTCCGTCACCGCCTCCTCAATGTCCACCGGCACCGCCAGATCCACAAACACCCGGGACTTTTCTGTATGGATCCGCTCCCGAAGCTTATGGTAGGTCAGGGTGTAGTGGGGACTGGAGGTGGCGCTGATTATCACATCCATCTCGTCCACATAGGAATAGCGCTCCTTATAGTCAATCACCTGACTGCTCTCACTTTTTAAGTGTGCGTCATGGCTCAGGGTGATATTGCGGATGGTGGTGTAAATAGACAGGCCCTTCATGCTGTAGAGATTTTTGAGCACAATCCCTCCGATTTCTCCGGTTCCGCCAATGACCATGATTCGCTTTCCTGCAAGGCCTCCCAGGGCCTCCTCGGCAGCCTTGATGGCAAGGGTGGCTGTGGAAACGGATGTTTTGGACAGCTCGGTGTCCGTCTTAATCCGTTTGGCGCAGGTCACCGCATAGCGAAACAGGGTGTTCAGATATTTTCCTGTGGTGCCCGCCTCCCTGGCCTGGTCGTGGGCCTTTTTTACCTGGCCCAGAATCTGATCCTCCCCAACGACCATGGAGTCCAGTCCCGCCGCCACCAAAAACAGGTGGCGGACTGCCTTTTCTCCCTGGTAGAAGCGCAGGTAGTCGGTGATATGCTCCACCTTAAGCGCTCCGGCCTTCTCAAGCACAACCCGCTGAATCCTGGAAAACAGCTTTTGCTGCTGTTCTTCCTTTGTATCATAGGTATAAATCTCCGTCCGGTTGCAGGTGGAAATCACCACACTCTCTAATGCCTTTGCCTCCTGGCACAAGGATTTCAGAAGCTCTGTCTGCTGCTCCGAAGTAAAAGCAAATAATTCCCGTATGGCAAGGGGAGCCGTTTTGTGGCTGATGCTTAATAGCTGAATCCCCATTTATGGCTCCACTCCTTTTCTGAATTCGTGTGTAAAGGTTTTATCGTAAAGTCTGGAAAGCTCGTAGTCATTTCCCAGGAAGTCTCCCACTACCGTTAAGGCTGTCTTGCGGATGCCTGCCTGTTCTACCTTTTCCGGAAGATCCGTAAGGGTTCCCCGGACAATTCTTTCATCCTCCCAGGTGGCCTTGTACACCACAGCCGCCGGGGTGTCCGACCGATAGGCTTGGCGAAGGGTGGCGCAGAGCTCTCCCATCATCCCTGCGCTTAAAAAGATGACCATAGTGGCCTGGTGTCTGGCAAGATCAAGGACCTTCTCTCCCTCGGGCATGGGGGTTCGTCCCTCCATGCGGGTGAGAATGACGGTCTGGCTGACGCCGGGCAGGGTATATTCCTTCTTAAGGGCCGCGGCTGCGGCCAGAAAGGAACTGACGCCGGGAATCACCTCATAGGAGATGCCCATTTTATCCAGGGCGTCCATCTGCTCTCTGTGGGCGCCGTAAATGGCCGGATCTCCCGTATGTACCCGCACCACCTTTTTTCCTGCCGCCTCGCCCTCCTGCATGACGGCCAGAACCTCCTCCAGGGTCATGCCGGCGCTGTTGTAGATGCGCGCGTCAGCCTTTGCGTCCGCAAGGACCTGGGGATTGACCAGGGAGCCTGCATAGATGATGATGTCCGCACTGTCTATCAGGCGTTTTCCTTTGATAGTCAAAAGCTCCGGATCTCCCGGGCCTGCACCTATAAACGATACCATGCTTTTACCTCTTTTCTGTATTTCTTTTCTTCTTCCGGGCGCTCGTCAGCACATGCTGACATATTTCCTCTGGGTGCCCGTGTGCATAAAAAGAGCCCGTGGCATAAACGGGCCCTATCTGTATCTTTTCTCTTCTCGAACAGCTTTTACCGGAAACCCATCCAATCTTCGCAAAAAGCAGGTTTCCTGACTTACAGCTCCTTGCCTTCGCCCAGCCTTCTCACGCCTGTGCGCAATGGCTTTTTGGAGCATACGCTCCCGGGCTTGACTCCCTGAATACAGTGACCGGATCGCTTGGGATTCTCACCCAATTCCCTTTTACGCGTCTATGGACGCACACTTTTTGCTGTACCTTTTCTTTTTATGTGTGTGGAGAAATCTGTCTTATAGTTTATCATAGATGGAGGGGTTCGTCAAATGGGAAAGGGCATCAAAACGTTTCCCCGATCAAAACCTTCTTCCCCTCAAATGCGAAGCCATATTTCCGTACCTGCTCCGGCGCGATTCCTTTGGCCTCCAAAGCCGTGGTAAAAACGCTCCGGCTCCACGGTTCTGGAAGGCTTTTTCCCGGTGTCGAAGGAACTGAATGTTTCCTCTGTTATCCTGTTCATATATTCATTCATTTCTTCCAGACTGCCTTGAAGCAAAGCCTCTACAAATTCGCTGTATCCTAAGGTGTCACTTGCGAACCAACCCCGGAACATCCCCTCAAACATGGTACGCACCTCTTTATTGGTCAGCACCAGATCGTACTCCTCACGCCGCTCTCATAGCGGATATTGGAATCAGACACTTTCTCTGGACAGTATTTCTGCAGGCTTTTTTCTTTTACCTGCTGCCAGTTGGGATCCGAGCCGTCCACCCACGGCAGAACAATATCAATCTTTGAACTCATATGCAGAACCCTGCCTTTCCATTTCAGAATTTTTTGTTTCCTGCTATCCTCCATTGTCAATACAGTTCGGCTAATATATGCGCAACGGCTTTCTCCAGGTCAGTCTGTCCCCCGGAATACCCTTTTTCTTTAGTTCTCCTTTAATCCTCTCCGCCAGAGCTTTATTATTGACTGCTAGTATCCGGATTCGGCTGTCAAATCCCATATGTTCACTCACTGCCTTACAGCTGGCAAAGGATACCCATTTCTGTAATTGATAAAGTAAGCATTCTTCCATTGGATGGTTTCGAAACTCTTTTTCCAGAGAAAGATAAGCCTTATTAATGTCCATTAATATATGCCTGTTGGGCGCATGGACAATTGAATCCTCCCTGTAGCGATAATGGTAAAAACACTTATGATAAATAACAATCGAGTGGCACTTTAACAGATATTTATATAAAAAGACGGCGTCTTCCGCGTATGTAATGTCCGGATCTACCACCTTATACACCTCCTTTACCAATTCGCTGCGATAAAGCTTATTGCACCTGGAGGGAGCAAGGGGCTGCAGTTCTTCCTTCTCTCTGTCATAAATCTACAATCCCCTCAAAAACTTTGAATATCCGAAAACTCTACATTTCTCTTTTACAATTCTCTCTTATACTCACTGGCCCTCTTATAAAAGGTAGACATCGGCATATTGCAAAGCACCGCCGCCTGCTTTCCTACGACCTCACCAGAGCTCCATTTTTCGTAAACCTCTGCAAAATTTTCCGGCAGCGGCTTTGTGGGCCTGCCAAACTGCACGCCGCGCTTCTTTGCTGCCCGAATTCCTTCCTCCTGCCGCTGCTTGATATTGTGCCGCTCGCTTTCCGCCACATAGCTGAGTAAAGCAAGCACAATATCGCTGATAAAGGTTCCCATGAGGTTCTTCTCCCGCCTGGTATCCAGAAGCGGCATATCAATCACAACGATATCCGCCCCCTTCTCCTTTGTAATCACCCGCCACTGCTCATTGAGATCTACATAATTCCTTCCCAGGCGGTCAATGGATTTCACATACAGCACAGATTCGCCGTCCAGCTTTCTAAGCAGCTTCTTATACTGAGGCCGTTCAAAATCCTTGCCGGAAAGCTTATCCATATAAATCTGGCTCTTTGGCACCCCCATCTCAAGTAAAGCAATTCTCTGTCGTTCCTCATTCTGTTCTCTCGTGGATACGCGAATGTATCCATAGATCTTTTGTTGTGTCATACTTTACCTCCAAAAAATATTATGATTCATTCTGTCATATTTTCAGAAATATTTTTTGGAAATTTTAATGAGGTATTTCCTTATATGAGGCTGTACAATCGAGTAGAGGAATGCTTTTCTCCGCTACTCGCGCGCGGGGTGCGTGCAGCAAAGCTGCTAATTTCCTTACGCACCCCTGCGCATAAAAGAAAACGCCCAGTACCTAAGTACAGAGCGTTTTTGCCTATCGCCTTCTAATTTACTTACAGATCAATCTTTCCGTTTACTTTCTCATTGATCACATAGTAAGCTGCCGAATCCTCGGGCTTTACATAGATCTCCAGGCTCTTGATGGAGGATGCCCGGTGTCCCTCTGCGGTCCAGAGAGCCTTCACCTGCTCAACCAAATCCTCGGTCTTGAGCTCCTTTCCTGCAAATTGAATATATACGTTCTGGCTTACTGCCTCTTTTGCTGTCTTCGCTGTCTTAGTCGTCTTGGCTGTAGTCTTTGGAGCAGCCTTCTTGGGCGCTGCAGTCTTCTTTGCAGGAGCCTCCTCTTCCTTTGCCGCCTCTGCCGAAGCTGCTGCTTCCTTTACCGGCGCTGTGGCTGCTTTTACAGGCTCACTTACCTTTACTGCCTCTGCCTTCTTGGCTGTCTCTGTTGCTTTCTTAGCACTCATGATAGTCCTCCCTTATGCTAATCAGAAAAATCGTTCTTCCTATTTACCGACATTCATTATAGCCTTTTTTCCCCTGAAATTCAATGAGAGTGGGAAAATTCTCCATATTTATTACTTTTCTTACAACCGGATTTCGGTTTTTGGGAATAATTCTTACAAAATCTGGATTTTCCCTGCAGTCCCTGTCCAAAGTGCCTAAAATGCAGGCTTTTTTACCGAAAACCTAGGCATTTCCTCTTACTGCTCATTAAAAATTCAGGTCAAAAAAAACGAAATCCTGCAAAAAATAACAGCCTGGCAAGAAGATTTTACCCCTCTATAGAATGAAGAAACAGTCCGCTCCGAAGCTTCGGCTCAAACCAGGTAGATTTGGGTGGCATCAAAAGCCCTGCGTCCGCCACGGCAAAAAGCTCCCCGATAGAGGTGGGATACATGGCGAAAGCCGCCTTCATATCCGTATGTACCCGGCGCTCAAGCTCTTCCATTCCCCGGATGCCGCCTACGAAATCAATACGCTCGTCCGTCCTGGGATCCCCGATTCCAAGCACCGGTCCCAAAAGCTCCCGCTGCAGAATGGATACATCCAATCCCTCCACCGGGTCCTCATTCTCGTACTCCGGCCGCAGCGTCAGAAGATACCAGCCCTCCGAAAGAAGCAGAACAATCTCTCCCTTTTTCTTCGGATGCTTTGGCCCTTGCAGCCTTTCCACCGTAAAAATCTCTTCCGTACGCTTTAAAAACTCCTCCGATGACAGACCGTTCAGATCCCGGACCACCCGGTTATAATCCATAATCATCAGCTCATCGTCCGGAAACAGCACTGAGAGGAAATAGTTGAATTCCTCTTTTCCTGTATAGCCGGGATGCTCTTCTCTTCGCTTTAACCCAACCCGGACAGCCGAGGCAGCCCTGTGATGCCCGTCTGCAATATAAACTGCATCCATAGCTTCAAAAATCTTTTGGATGCGCCGGATGGAAGCTTCGTCGCTTACCCTCCATCCCCTGTGGCCGATACCGTCCTCTGAGACAAAGGAAAAGAGAGGCTCTCTCTTCTTTTCCTCCTCTGTCAGGGCCTTGAGATCCGCGCGATTGCGGTATGCCAGGAAAATGGGGCCGGTCTGAGTGCCGCACACATCCACATGGCAGACCCGATCCTCCTCCTTCTCCCGCCTGGTATTCTCATGCTTTTTAATGCGCCCCTCCAGGTAGTCATCTATGGAAGCGCAGGCCACGATCCCTGTCTGGCTGCGTCCTTCCATGGTCAACTCGTACAAATAGCAACAGGGAGCCGAATCCTTTACAAAATCTCCCCGCTCCTCCATTTCCAAAAGCAATTCCCTGGCCTTTTGGTAAACCCTTGGATCACTGGTCGCTATATCATCGGGAAGCTGTGTCTCGGCCCGGTCAATCCGAAGGAAAGTCAAAGGCTTTCCCTCTACGGCCTTTTTTGCCTCCTTACGGCTATAGACATCGTAGGGAAGAGCCGCTATGGCTTCCTCCTTCCCCTTTGCCGGTCTGATTCCCTGAAAGGGACGAATTCTGACCATCAGCAGATCACCCGCACTTTCAGCACTCCCTCAATGGCCTCCAGCTTGCGGATAAGCTCCGGGCTTGCCTGACTCTCCAGGTCAAACATAGAGTAGGCGTAATCCCCGCGGCTCTTGTTGGTCATATTGGCAATGTTGTGATTTTCCTCGCCCATCAGATTGGTAAACTGGCTCAGCATATGCTTGATATTCTTGTGGCAGATAGCCACGCGGGCCGGATAGGCGGGCACACCCATATCGCAGTTAGGATAGTTTACGGAATTGCTGATATTGCCGTGCTCCAGGTAGCAGCGCAGCTCCTTGACGGCCATACGGGCACAGTTCTCCTCCGCTTCCTCCGTGGAAGCGCCCAGATGAGGAATCACAATCGTTCCCTTGGCCCCGGCCGTATTGGGATTGGGGAAGTCCGTCACATAGCGCTTTACTTTCCCCTGCTTTAAGGCCAGCACCATGGCATCCTCATCCACCAGAAGATCCCGGGCAAAGTTTAAAACTACCACGCCGTCCTTCATTTTCTCAATGGCCGCCCCGTTGATCATTTTCCTGGTACTGTCCAGGAGAGGCACATGGATGGTAATATAGTCGCACTCCCGATAGATATCGTCCACATTGGTGATATGACGAATGTTTCTGGACAGGTTCCAGGCTGCCTCCACAGAAATATAGGGATCATAGCCCAGGACCTCCATGCCAAGGTGCGTAGCGGAATTGGCCACCTGAACGCCGATGGCGCCAAGGCCGATGATTCCCAGCTTCTTTCCCAGGATCTCGTGGCCTGCAAACTGCTTCTTGCATTTCTCCGAAAGCTGGGCAATCTCCTCATTCTGGCGCTCGGACTGTACCCAGTTCACGCCTCCGATGATATCGCGGGAGGCCAAAAGAAGTCCGGCCAGTACCAGCTCCTTGACGCCATTAGCGTTGGCTCCCGGCGTGTTGAATACCACCACGCCCTGCTCCGCATATTTTCCCAGGGGAATGTTGTTGACGCCGGCTCCTGCCCGTGCAATGGCACAGACATTTTGCGGAAGCTCCATCTCATGCATGGCCGCACTGCGCACCAGGATGGCATCTGCCTCCTCCAGCTCCTCCACCTCCTTATACTCTCTGGTAAAGTGGTTGAGGCCAAACTGGGCAATGGGATTTAAGCATTTGTACTTATACATGGTGTTCCTCCTCAAATTTTTTCATAAACTCCACAAGAGCCTTCACACCCTCCAGGGGCATGGCATTGTAAATGCTTGCCCGCATGCCGCCTACGCTCCGGTGGCCTTTGAGATTCACAAGCCCGGCTTCTGTGGCTGCCTTTACAAAGTCTGCATCAAGCTCCTTGCTGCCTGTGACAAAGGGCACGTTCATCAGGGAGCGATCCGCTTTTCGCACAGTTCCCCGGAACAGCCGGCTTTCATCCAGGAACTCATAGAGGAGAGCCGCCTTCTTTTCATTGCGCTCCTTCATCACCTCTAAGCCGCCCATTTTCTTGAGCCACTTGAATACCTTTCCGCACATATAGATGCAGTAGGCATTTGGAGTATTGTAGAGGGAGTTGGCATCCGCGTGAATCTTATACTTCATATAGGTAGGTGTTCCGGGCAGGGTGTCCTCGGTAATGAGATCCTCCCGAATCACAGCGATCACCATGCCCGCAGGACCGATGTTCTTCTGGACTCCGCCGTAGATCAGACCGTATTTCGTCACATCCACCGGTTCGGAAAGGAAGCAGGAGGAGACGTCGGACACCAGTATCTTTCCCTTGGTATTGGGCAGGGTGTGAAATTTCGTTCCGTAAATGGTATTGTTCTCGCAAATGTACACGTAATCCGCCTCCGGGCTGACAGGCAGATCCGAGCAATCCGGTATGTAGGAAAAGGTTTCATCCTCGGAGGTGGCGATTTTGTTGGCTTTTCCGTAGATAGCAGCCTCGTTGTACGCCTTCTTGGCCCACTGGCCGGTGACAATATAATCGGCCACCCGGTTTTTCATCAGATTCATGGGAATCATGGCAAACTGCAGATGAGCTCCTCCCTGAAGAAATAATACCTTATAGTTGTCCGGAATTCCCATGAGATCCCGAAGATCCTGCTCCGCCTCATTCAATATTCCCTCAAACGCCTTGGAGCGGTGGGACATCTCCATCACAGACATTCCCGTCCCCCGGTAATCCATCATCTCGGAAGCAGCCTCCAAAAGCACTTCCTCCGGCAATACCGCCGGACCTGCGGAAAAATTGTACACACGACTCATAATATTCTCCTTTATTCCAGTTCCGCAGCACTTATCAGAATACACCTGTATGTAGATCCATTTCCGGCCATAGTAACATGTGTCCGTAAATGGATCTGTGCATTCTGATAAGTGCTACTGATTCCAGTTCCTCAATTAATAATAAAGCACAACCGGCGTCCCCTTCTCTGCGTTTTCGAAGAGAATCCGCATATTGGCAGGGGGCGTATTCACACAGCCGTGGGAGCCTCCCGTCAGGTAAATATTACCGCCGAAATTCGCCCGCCAGCTGGCATCGTGAATTCCGTAGTTTCCGTAAAAGGGCATCCAGTACCGGACAGGCGTAGCATAATCGGCTCCCCGCAGCACGGCGTTGCGGGCCTTATACTGAATGGAGGCTACAATGGCCGGCGTGCCGTAGCCGCGGCTCATATTTCCCGTGACCACGTCTGTGTCCACCACCAGACGGCCGTCCTTATAAAACCACATATGCTGGGCGCCCATATCCACCTCGATGTAGGTGTCTCCAATATCATAGTTGGCACTCCACACATTGCCCCGCTTTGCATAAGCCGGCTCCTTGGTGAGAACCTCCCCCTGCTCAATATGGGAAAGCAGGGCCTCGCTCTCCGCCTCCTGATCAATCATCCAGCCATAATTGCCGCCCTTCACGGTAATCACGCCCCGGAGGGTGCTCTTAAATTTCCGGGGTTTTTTGTAGGTATCCCGGCTCTCTGCCAGAAGGCGGACCCACTCTGTCACTGCCTCCTCATTCAGGGAAGCCTCATAGCCCTCCAAATGAATAAAGCCGCTTACCACCGAACCGTCCACCACCTGGGTTTCGGGGCCAAACTCATAGGTAATCTCTGTCCCAAGCCAGCGATTAAGCCGTTCGGTAAGGGCCAGGATACGCTCAGACTCCGTAGTGATTCCGGGCGCCTGATAGCAGCCTGCCGCCTCCAGATCAAGCTCCGAAAGCTGGCCGGTTATGGCTTCCCGAATCTTTTCCGCAAGCTTTTTCACCAGGATGCGGCTTCCCGGCTGCTCTTCGTGAAGCCGGTATCCCTCTTCTGTCATCTCCACCCAGGCATTTTTCGGGGGTTTTCCGTTTTTTACCAAATCCAGCTCCCGAACGGCCGTCAAAAGCTGCTCCTCGTCAAAGGATGCTCCCGGGGGGATCTCATAGAAATCTGTCTGCCAAAACATTTTCGGCCAGAGAAAGCCGTTCTGGGTCCGCTTTGCCAGCCAGGCGGCATCGGTCTCATAGTAGGACACTCCCAGGCTCATAGGATTCAGCTCCTCTGTCTGAGCCCGGCGTCCCTTTAAAACCAGGCGATAGCCTTCCGCCTGCTGAAGAATCAATTCATTGACCTGTTCTACCGTCAAATAATCCGCACTCCTGTGATTAATGGAGGTTCCGGGAAAGAAATGATCCATAAAGTACACGGAAATACCCGTATACACCACCAGAACCGCAAACAGGATCCACACACACCACCTCATTCGCTTCCACATAACCACCAAACTCCCTGATTTATTTTCCGGCCTTCTTCAAATCCTCCGCATCAAAGGCCTCCTCAATAGGCGCCCCTGCGGCCACCATGGGGAATACCTTATCCTCGCAGTCGATAATGCAGTCAATCACCACCGGACGCCCAAGAGATATGGCCTTCTCAAGGGCCGGCCCTACCTCCTCCCGCCTGGTCACGCGCATACCCACGGCTCCGAGGGCTTCTGCCAGCTTCACAAAATCTACCTGATCCTCCAAGATGGTAGCTGAGTAATGCTTGTTATAGAACAAGGTCTGCCACTGATGCACCATGCCCAGCACATGGTTGTTCAGCACCAGCTGCACGATGGGCACGTTATAACGGGCCGCCGTGGCAATCTCGTTCATATTCATCCGGAAGCAGCCGTCCCCGGCCACATTGACCACCGTCTTGTCGGGGCACCCCAGCTTTGCGCCGATGGATGCTCCCAGGCCATAGCCCATGGTGCCAAGACCGCCGGAGGTGAGAAAGGTTCTGGGCTCTTTATACTTGTAGAACTGAGCCGCCCACATCTGATTCTGCCCCACCTCTGTGGTGATAATTGCGTCTCCTCCTGTTACCCGGTACAGCTCCTCCACTACATAGGGCCCTGTGAGCCGGCTTTCCTCGTATTTCAGAGGATGCTTTTCCTTCAAAGCCTCCACCTGCTCCATCCACTCCGGATGCTTCTTTTCCGGGGCCAGGGGAAGAAGACGGGACAGTACCTCCTTCACGTCTCCGATAATGCTTGCGTCCACCATAACGTTTTTATTGATTTCCGCCGGATCAATGTCGATCTGAAGAATTCTGGCCTTCCTTGCAAATCGGGTGGAATCTCCCGTCACGCGATCGCTGAAACGGGCTCCCACAGTAATCAAAAGATCACACTGGGTCACTCCGAAGTTGGAGGCCTTTGTTCCGTGCATGCCCAGCATTCCCGTATACCGGGGATCCTCTCCGGAAAATGCTCCCTTTCCCATAAGGGAATCGCACACCGGGGCATCAATCTTTTCGGCAAGCTTTAGAAGCTCTTCGGAAGCGCCGGAGAGCACCGCACCGCCTCCCACGAAGATAAAGGGCCTCTTTGCCTTGGCAATCATAGCCGCGGCCCGGTTCAAATCCTCCTCCAGAATCGTATCTGTCTTGTGCTCTGCCTCCAGGGGCTTTTGATACTCGTATTCCGTCTTATTTGCCGTCACATCCTTAGTCACGTCAATGAGCACCGGTCCGGGACGGCCGCTTCTGGCAATGTGGAAGGCTCTGCGGATGGCCGGGGCCAGATTCTCCACATCCTTAATAATATAATTATGCTTGGTTACCGGCATGGTGATTCCGGCAATATCTACCTCCTGGAAGGAATCCCGGCCAAGAAGGGGCTTTCCCACATTGGCCGTGATGGCTACCAGGGGAATGGAATCCATATAGGCCGTGGCAATTCCCGTCACCAGGTTGGTGGCTCCCGGTCCGGAGGTTGCCAAACACACGCCTACCTTTCCCGTAGCCCGGGCATAGCCGTCCGCCGCGTGGGAGGCGCCCTGCTCGTGGGAGGTAAGGATGTGCCTTATTTCATTGCTATGCTTATATAATTCATCATATACATTTAAGATTGCACCTCCCGGATAGCCGAATACCGTATCCACGCCCTGCTCCTTCAGGCACTCAATGATGATCTCTGATCCTGTCAACTGCATGCTTTTCTCCGCTCCTATTGTAGTTTTCATTCTTAAATTTCCAGAACTGCTCCCCGGTTGCCGGAGGTAACCATTTTGGCGTAGCGGGCCAGATAGCCGGTGGTTACTCTGGGCTCTCGCGGCTGCCATTTAGCCTTTCTTGCGGCCAGCTCTTCGTCGGACACCAGAACCTCCAGACGGTTATTGGGAATGTCAATGCGGATTTGGTCTCCCTCCTCCACCAGGGCAATGGGACCGCCTACGGCTGCCTCCGGAGATACGTGTCCGATGGAAGCTCCTCTGGAGGCTCCGCTGAACCGTCCGTCCGTAATCAGGGCTACCGAAGCTCCCAGGCCCATACCTGCAATGGCAGAGGTTGGATTAAGCATCTCCCGCATACCCGGGCCGCCCTTGGGTCCCTCATAGCGGATCACCACCACATCGCCGGCCACAATCTTACCGCCCTTGATGGCGTCGATTGCATCCTCCTCGCAGTCAAATACCCGGGCCGGTCCCTCGTGGGTCATCATCTCAGGCACAACGGCAGAGCGCTTTACCACCGCCGTGTCCGGAGCCAGATTGCCCTTTAAGACAGCAATTCCGCCGATGGCGCTGTACGGATTTTCAATGGGACGGATGACCTCCGGATTGCGGTTCTCACAGCCTGCAATGTTTTCTCCCACAGTCTTTCCGGTGGCCGTGATAAGGTCCGTATAGAGAAGCTGCTTTTTATTCAGCTCATTCATCACCGCATAGACGCCTCCCGCCTCGTTGAGATCCTCCATGTAGGTAGGTCCTGCCGGAGCCAGGTGGCAGAGGTTGGGGGTCTTGGCGCTCATCTCATTGGCTACCTCCATATTGAGATCCACGCCTGCCTCGTGGGCGATGGCCGGAAGGTGCAGCATACTGTTGGTGGAGCAGCCGAGAGCCATGTCCACGGTGAGGGCATTTAAGAAGGCCTTCTCGGTCATAATGTCTCTGGGACGGATGTTCCGACGAAGAAGCTCCATCACCTGCATACCTGCATGCTTTGCCAGCTTGATACGCTCAGAGTAGACGGCGGGAATGGTTCCGTTCCCCTTAAGGCCCATACCAAGAGCCTCGGTGAGGCAGTTCATGCTGTTGGCGGTGTACATGCCGGAGCAAGAGCCGCAGGTAGGACATACCTTTTCCTCAAACTCCCGTACCTCCTCCTCGGTCATATTCCCTGCCGCATGAGCGCCTACTGCCTCAAACATGCTGGAGAGGCTGCGCTTCTGCCCCTTCACATGACCGGCCAGCATGGGGCCGCCGCTGACAAAGACGGTGGGCACGTTGATTCTGGCCGCCGCCATCAAAAGTCCCGGCACATTCTTGTCACAGTTGGGTACCATCACCAGGGCGTCAAACTGGTGAGCCAGTGCCATACACTCGGTGGAATCGGCGATGAGATCTCTTGTCACCAGGGAGTACTTCATGCCTACATGTCCCATGGCAATTCCGTCGCAGACGGCAATGGCCGGGAACACAATGGGAGTTCCTCCGGCCATAGCTACGCCCAACTTTACGGCCTCCACAATCTTATCCAGGTTCATATGGCCCGGTACAATCTCATTGTAAGAACTAACAATGCCTACCAGGGGCTTGTCAAGCTCCTCCTGAGTCATTCCCAGTGCGTTAAACAGGCTTCTGTGGGGTGCCTGCTGCATCCCCTTTGTTACTGCATCACTTTTCATCTTATACTCCTCCTACTTATTCCAGTTCCGCAGTATCCCTCTCGGGGATTCTGCTGCTTCCAGTTCTAAATATGCTGTGCAATCAAATCTCCCATTTTCGCTGTGCCCACCTTCTTGCAGCCCTCGGACATGATGTCCCCGGTGCGGTAGCCTTCGGTGAGTACCTGCTGAACAGCCGCCTCTATGGCGTCTGCCTCCTTGTCCAGGTCAAAGGTAAAGCGAAGCATCATGGCCACGGAAAGAATGGTGGCGATGGGATTGGCCAGATCCTGGCCGGCAATGTCCGGCGCAGAGCCGTGGCTTGGCTCATAGAGGCCGAACCTGGTATCGTTCAGGCTGGCGCTTGCGAGCATTCCGATGGAGCCTGTCACCATACTGGCCTCATCGGAGAGAATATCGCCAAACATATTTTCCGTGAGAATCACATCAAACTGTCCCGGATCCTTCACCAGCTGCATGGCACAGTTGTCCACCAGCATATGGGAAAGCTCCACCTGAGGATAATCCTTTGCGACCTCCTCCACAACCTTCCTCCAAAGCCTTGAGGAATCCAGCACATTGGCCTTGTCTACGCTGCAGACCTTGTTCCTTCTCTTTCCTGCAATGTCAAAGGCTCTCTTGGCAATCCGGCGAATTTCTTCTACATTATATGTAAGGGTATCCACGGCAGTGAGGACTCCGTCTATCTCCTCTGTTCGCCGCTCCCCAAAGTAAAGGCCGCCGGTGAGCTCCCGCATAATCATCAGGTCAAAGCCGTCCCCGATAATCTCATCCCGCAAAGGGCAGGCTCCCTTAAGCTCCCCGTACAGCACGGCAGGCCTTAAGTTTGCAAAAAGCCCCAGGGCTTTGCGAAGTTTCAAAAGCCCTGCCTCCGGTCTCTTTTCCGGCGGAAGCCGATACCAGGGGGAGGTAGCCGCATCCCCGCCGATGGAACCCATGAGAACCGCCGCCTTTGACCTGGCCGTCTCTATGGTCTCATCCGTCAGGGGAACCCCGTGCACATCAATAGACGCTCCGCCCATCAGAAGATCCGTGTACACCAGCTCATGGCCGAAACGCTCTCCTACGGTATCCAATACCTTCCTTGCCTCTCTCACAATCTCCGGGCCGATTCCGTCGCCCGCAATGACCGCGATCTCCAGTCTCATCTCACATCATCCCTTCTAAAAATGCCTATTGTTAATAATATAGAACAAAAATCGAATTTTTTCAACTGGAAGATCTTTATTTTTCGTCCAGCTTTTCGTTGATGGAGATGGCAACCTTCTCCCGGTAGCTGTAAGCCTTCTGCCAGTTCTTGGCCGTATAGTAGGTAAAGAGAAGATCCAGCACGTAAAGCTGGGCCACCACGCTTGTGAAGGTTCCTCCTGTCACCGGATTTTCCGGAGCATTGGTCAAAAGCACACAGTCGGCCAGCTCTGCGATGGGGGAGTTTTTATGGTTGGTTATGGCAATCATCTTGCTTCCGTTATTTTTGGCAATTTTTAATGCCTGATACAAATCGTTGGTAGTTCCGGAGATAGAGATTCCAATCACCACATCCTGAGCCCCCATAATTGCCGACTGTATTGTCTGCAGGTGAGACTCCTTGATGGCTTTACAGCGCTTTCCCACACGCAGCAAACGAGTCTCCGCAATCTCCGCTGTAAAACCGCTACTTCCTACTCCATAGAAAAGCACGTTTTCGCTGTCATCCATCAGCTCAATGGCCTGCTGAATTCCCTCTCTGTCTATACCAGTATTGGTATTCTGAATCACTCGCACCATATTTTCCATGATTTCATTGTTATCAATCTCACCGGCCTCTTTTGTATCCTCTTCCTGGGCGTTTTCAATGGCCATAGATAACTTTAGATCCTGAAAGCCCCGAAAGCCCATTTTCCGGCAAAAGCGAATGATGCTCGCCTCTCCAAGCTGCAGCCGCTTGGACAGCTCCAGAAGGGTCATATTGATAATGGAATACGTTTGATCCTGAAGGATAAAGTTGGCAATGCTCTTTTCTGTTTTTGTCAAAGTAAGATATTTTTCTTCTATCAATTCTCTTGTTTTCATCTGCCGCCCCTTTCCCGTTTTTTCTATAAAGCATTATACCATTTTATGGAAAGTAAAAACAAAAAAAATTTCCGTTTTCTATATACTTTTCCCCGAAATTTGTTAAAATAGAATCAGCGCTCCGGTTTTTCTGAAAGGATGGAAACCGATGGAAATTAAGAACATTATTGAATGCCTGTCAAAGGATGCTTACTGGATGAATCCCCAGGAGACCAGAGATATTATGCTCTTGGGAAATCTCCGGCAGGAGGTAAGCCGTGTAGGCGTCTGCTGGGTTGCCACCAACCGAGTGATTGATCAGGCCATTGAGAGGGAAATCACCTTTCTTATCAGCCATGAGTATCCCTTTTATCATACGGCTACGGCTCCCAAAAGACTGGCTCTTCTAAGCGCCAATCAAAAAATGGAGCGGCTTATGGCTCACAACATTGCCCTTTACCGCTGTCACGATGCCTGGGATATGATGCCCGAGTTTGGCGTGGCCGATGTCTGGGCCCGGCGTCTTGGCTTTGCCTTTACGCGAAAGACCTCCTCCTACATTCAGCACGCCGTCATTGAGGAAATGACTGTTCGCCAACTGGCAAAGCGCGTTGCGGCCGCCTTAACACCGGACGGGGAAAACGGCGTCTACGTGTTCGGCGACCCCGAAAAGCGGGCATCCCGCCTGGGCATGGGCACCGGCGCTGCCACGGATATTTTCAAGATGCTTGAGGAGGGCCCCTGTGACGTGTGCATTGTGGCGGACGACGGAATTTCCAATTATTACCAGGCGCAGTATGCCCTTGACAACGCTCTTCCGCTTATCGTGGTCAACCACTCCTGCTGTGAGATTGCCGGTATCCGCAGCATGGCGGACTATTTAAATACCAGGCTTCCGGAGCTCTCCGTTTCTTATCTGGAAGAGGGGTATACGGTAACCCACATTTTGGCAGAAACCCAATAAAGAAAAAGAGGAGCTGTCCTACACCCCGGCAGCTCCTCTTCTTTTTTCGTATTCCCGCAAAAACTCCTTCATATCCGCCTCATCCTCAAAGAGGCGATAGGGAAGCAGAAACGCTCCCTTTCCATGATAAAGAATAAAGGACTCCTTCAAAGGCACCGGCACCTGAAAATCCGAGTAGGAAATGCTGCTCCTTTTTCCTGCCTCCTTCACCTCCACCTCTTCTTCCGAAAACCGGTACCGAACTTCCTGAAATTCCCGGATATTCAGCTTAGGCCAGTAATAACGCTCTGCCTTCCGGCGGACATAGCTCTTCCACACGGCTCCTGCCCCGTAAAGAATCCACAGGGCTGCCAGAGCCAGCACGCAGGTAAAAAACAGCATCTTTTTATAGGGCAGAAGCAGCATGCCTGTGATGAGAACGGCCGGTACGCTGGTAAGCAAAAACCAACGGGAACCCCGCATATGTCCGGATTGCATTAGCTGATAGCTCAAATACTCCAGATATTCTTCTCTGTTCAGTGTCACACAAAATGTTCTGTTCATCTTTTTCCTCTTATGAAAACAAAGGAGCTGCTGCAAAATAAGGCGTCAAAAAAGTCCGGCGTCTTATTTTGCGGCAGCTTCCTTTGTCTTATCTGCTGTAATGCTTCTTATTATAATTTACAAACCGTTCCGTTATCAGGTGAGGGCGGCTGACTGCGCTTCCGATGGAAACCAGATCGGCTCCCGCCTCCAGCACCAGCTCCAGATCTCGAAGTTCCCAGATGCGCCCCTCCGCATTTACCGGAAGGGAGCAGGCTTTTTTGATTTGCCGCACAAGCTCTATGTCCGGTCCCTCTGTCTTTTGTTCGCAGCTGTTTCTTGTGTAGCCTGCAAGGGTGGTGGAAATAATGTCCACACAGCCTGTTTCCTCGGCCTTCACAGCCTCCTCCAAAGTGGCCAGATCTGCCATAATAGGTACGTCCGGATAAGCCTCCCGGATTTGACAGAGCAGCTCTTTCAGCTCCTCAAAGGGACGGCATTCACGGATGGTGCAGTCCAAAGCCAGGATATCGCAGCCTGCCTCAATGACCTCCTTGGCCGACGCAAAGGACGGGGTGATAAAAATCTCATCTAAGGGGTCACCGTCTCCGAACTTTTTGTTGATCCCGATTACGGGAATGTCGCAGGCCGCCTTCACGGCCCGGATGTCCTGGGGCCAGCAGGCCCGAAGGCCGTCTGCCCCGCCCATCTGTGCAGATTTCGCCATGGCTGCCATATACTGTGAGCCATACAGAGGAGTATCTTCATACGCCTGACAGGAGATCACAACTCCGTTTAAAAGCTTTTCTACTATTTTATGCATGAATTACGCTCCTCCTAATTGTTCGTCTTTGTTATACAGCCAGAATGGTTGTAAAGTATCCTACAATGGCAACAATAAGGAAGAAGAGCATCATCTTGTTGACCGTCCATTTTTTCTTTACCATCAGCACATAGGAAATCAGTGACATAATCAGCACGGATAACCCGGGAAGCAGAGAGTTCAAAATGGCGGCAATGTCAATGGTCAGCTCACCGCTTGTATACACCAGTCCAATGTTCACATGGGTATAGGAGGCGGTTACCGCACCTACCACAATGAGTCCTACGGTCTCTGCTGCCTTGGTTACCTTATCCTTGATGCCGCCGGCCAGAACCAGCTCTGCCGCGTTGGCACCTGCCTTTACTCCATAGGAGAAGAGGAACCAGGTGAGAGGAATCATAGCGCCCAGGAATACAAGTATGTAGAATAAGGGTCCGATAATCTCGCCGTTCTTGCAGAGTCCCAGAGCAATGCTCAGAAGAATGGGACACAGCGTTCCGGGAAGCAGAGAGTCGCCGATTCCGGCAAAGGGTCCCATCAGGGCTGTCTTAATGGAGTTGATAAACTCCGGCTGCATGTCGCCGCCCTGGGCCATCTCATGCTCCATACCAAGTACAATACCGGGAACCAGACTTCCCAGGAAAGGCTCCGTATTAAAGAAGATGGAATGACGCTCCAGCATCTCTTTTTGCGCCTCGGCATCCCCGGGATACAGCTCCTCACGCACATCTGCCAGCATTTTTACAACGGCCGGTCCCTGCATACGCTCAAAGTTCTGTACGGACAGATTCCAGAACATCCAGTCCATATAGGCCTTACGCACTGTTTTTTTACTTAATGTTTTCTTCTCTTCACTCATGTTCAGGCCTCCTTTTCAGACATCTGGTACTTCAGATATGCAATTACCAGGGCTGCGATTACAATCGGAATCATGCCGATATTTGCAACAGAAACCAGGATAAATCCAAGTACAAAATAAATCAGATCCAGATCCTTCTTTACCAGGGTGCGCATCAGCAGCATAAATCCAACCAGCGGCAGCATATTTGCAAAGATCTGCAGAATATCCGTCAGCCACAGAGGCATGATATTCACTAGCTGTGTTACCAGATCCGCGCCAAAATAGTTGATAATCAGGATGGGGAAGAACCGCAGCACAATGTTGGTAATCTGACCCACAATGGGAATCCTTGCGGCCTTATCAAATTCGCCCTTCTCAATATAAGCGTCCTGCTTATGTACAAAGAACAGGTTGATGGCACACAGACCGTAAACAGCGAACACGCCCAGGGTGGAGAGCGGAACGGCCAGTGCCAGAGCGAATTCAGTTCCTGCTCCTCCTACCATTGCCAGAGGAATTCCTATCCAGGAAGCAAAGTTTACATCTGCAGGCATGGCGCCGCCGGGGGTTACCAGTCCGATATAAAGCATCTGGATGGCAGCGCCCATAATGATTCCCGTCTGCACATCGCCTAAAATAATACCAATCACCATACCGGACACCAGGGGTCTTCCCAAGGTGTACCAGCCGCCCAGGCCGCCCATCAGTACGGGGGAATAGATGGAGCTCATCCAGCCAAACAAGGCCAATAGCAACGCTTGAAATATACTCATAATACCCTCCTATTTTAGTTCCGCAGCATCCCTCTCGACACATCTTTTCCGAGAACCATTTCCGGCCGTAAAAACATACGTCCGCAAATGCTTCTATGCGTCTCGGGGATACTGCTGTTAGAATTTATCCTTTACCTCATCCCATTCAATCCGTCCCTGTTCCGGAACCTGACTGAAGAATACGTGTGCTCCCATGGAAACGGCTTCCTTCACCGCCTCGCCTTCCTCGGCAATCAGATTGATGGCCGGATGAACAGCCACTGAGCCCTTTCTCTTGGTCATGGGACCCACATTCAGTTCCTTGGGAAGCTCCTCCATAGCCTTTAAAAGCTCTACATAAACTACAGGGCTCTTCATCAGCACCATGGTTCTCACATCATTCTTCAGGGCCTCCTGAATCTTCGGAATTGCATTGGGAACCGTAAATACATCCGCCTTCATGCTTGGAGGAACGGCTGTCTTGAACACGGTTTTCAATATCGCATTGATAGCCGTAAACTCATCTACCACGATAATCTCCTGAATGTCGTAAGCTTTCACAATTACGGTCATACACTGTCCATGAATCAGACGGTCATCACACCGCACCAAACTAATCATTCCATCACTCCCTTTCTCATTCACTAAACATTTCTTTCATCCTGACAACCTTCATGTTGTCCTTGGCGCCTGCCAGGGCGCTTTCCAGGAATTCATCATAATCCTCGCAGAATTCCCGTTCCGTAGCAAGCTGCAGCAGCAGGGGAAGATTCACACCTGTAATCACACTGGTATCAAAGGCAGCCAGGGCTGCCGCCGAAGCATTAAAGGGCGTTGCCCCAAACAGATCCGCACAGACTACATACTTCTCGCCTGCCTCTTCGTATCGATCCGTAATTGCTTTGATCCGTTCGCTTAGCTCCAGCATGTCTTCTCCCTCCCGGAAGCAGACCACATCGAAATTTTCCTGTTTTCCCACAATCATCTCCAATGCATTGCGGATCCCTTCAGCAAAATCCGAATGTGTACACACAACAATACCTAACATCCGTTCCCTCCTTTCCAAAAACCTTCGTGCGCTCCAGTTCTTTATATTATGGAGTTTCACTCCATTTCGTACATAATATCACGAAATTGCCTATCTGTAAAGTATTTTTTACAATTTTTTCATTTATTTTTTACAATCCATTTTCCCTTTGCAAAGCAAAAGTTCGTTAATTTATTACTATTTTCTCACAAATATAATGTGGTAGAAGATTTTTCTTTTTGAAACGCTCCAATTTTCACTAAATTTATTGTTTTGTTTTTAATTATATATTTTTTTGGAATTTAATCTGATTTTTATTTTCTTTTTTAGATGAGGGAAAATTTTTCTGTTGAAACTTGCGGAACCGCGTCTGATTTTTCATTCTTTCTAATATATTAAGAAAAACAGGTTTTCCGAAAGGGTACCATTGAACAAACATCTTAAGAATATCATCGGCACACTTTTACTGCTTACACTCTCCTATTTCGGTGGTCAGGGAATTGCCCGGCTTCAGGCCGCCAATCCTTCCGATCCCGGCACCCTCCTGCCTGCAGGCAGCAGCGCCTCGGCCAACTGGGGCTTAAGCTTTCAGGAGGAAGGAAAGGCTCCTGTGGGAAATGCAAATGCCTCCTATTTAAAGGACTTCGACGCCTATTATGTGGAGGAGACGGAAGACAAGAAAATCTACCTGACCTTTGACTGCGGCTTTGAGAACGGAAATACGCCCGCTATCCTGGACGCCCTGAAAAAGCATCAGGCGCCTGCTACCTTTTTTATTGTGGGCAATTACATGGAAACCAGCCCGGATCTGGTAAAACGTATGGTGGAGGAAGGGCACACCGTGGGAAACCACACCTACCATCACCCGGACATGTCCAAAATCGGAGATTTGGAGGCCTTTAAGAAGGAACTGTCAGATCTGGAGGCCCTCTATGAGACGACGGTAGGCCAGCCCATGACAAAATATTACCGTCCGCCTCAGGGCATTTACAGCGAAACCAACCTGAAAATGGCCCAGGAGCTGGGGTATAAAACCTTCTTCTGGAGTCTGGCCTATGTGGACTGGTATCAGGACCAGCAGCCAAGTCATGAGGAGGCCTTCTCCAAGCTGATTCCTCGGATGCACCCGGGGGCTGTGGTTCTCTTACATAATACCTCTAAAACAAATGGGGAAATTCTGGACGAATTGCTGACCAAGTGGGAGGAGCTGGGATACAGCTTTCATCCTTTGAGTGAGCTGGCTGGGGAAGGGGCGTAATCTTTCCAGTCAGCAAATAGGCTGTCAGGAAATCGAATTACTCATTTCCTGACAGCCTCGTATTTTGAAAACTATGCTATGCGTTCAGCCTTTGTGTTTTTTCAGTAGCCTTTCTTCCGCCAGTCCCTACAGCTTATCAATAAAGTTCATTCTCACCGTATAAACCTTGCTCTCACCCGGTGCAAGCACAGGGGCCTCACAGCCGTCCTCTCCCACCTTGGGGCCGTCCAGGAATGTGTTCATAGGCTCCAGACCCAGCACATACTCGCCCTTGCCCAGCATCTTCCATTCACAGAAGTAAGGCAGGTCGTTTCCACTGTACTGAATGTTTACGCCGATGCTCCGCTTCTCATTGAAGAGGGTATACTGCGCCATGCCGTTCTCGTCCCGGCGAATCTTATGGAAGTAGCAGCGCTCCGGATAGGGATAATCCGGCGCCTCAATCTGCTTCCAGGTATCCGCATACTTGGCCGCATGCTCCTCTCTGGGAACTGTCTCCAGGCTGTCGAAGATCATCTTTGTTCCTTCCTCCAGAAGGGGATATCCGTAGTTGAGATGAAGGGCATAGACAAACTGTCGATCTCCAAAGCCATGATTGGTGATGGTATCCGTCATCACAATGCTGTCACTCTCGTACTCAAACTCCAGCTTCCGATGAAGGGTCAGGTTTTCTCCGAAGATGCGGGCCTCCCGCATGGTTCCCTCCAGGGTAATGGTGGGATTCTCTCCCTTTACGCCCCGCTCATACTTTACGTTCTCCGCCGGCGTGTTGGCAATTCTCCCGTGAAGTCCCAGCTCCTCTCCGTCCTTCATCATGGGACCCCCGATATGCTGCAGGCCACAGGTAGTCAGCATGCCTACAAAGAAATTCCGCAGCCAGCGAAGTCCGGATGCGTCATAGTACTCCGGCGCCACGATTCCGCAGGGCGCAAGATAATTCATATTCTTTCCCTTGTAGCGAACCTGATACAGATCCATGCAGCGCCCCGGAAGCACAGTGGCGGACAGATTACCGCCGTTGCTCACTTCCATGACCTGCACTCCCTTTTGAAAGCCTCCTGTCAGCACTGCCTCCTTAAAGGACATCAGCTGATCCAGATCTCCCACATGCTCCAGCCTGCTCTGATACGTCTCACTCATTTTTAATCCTCCAATTTTAGTTCCGTAGACCACAATCAGTACACGCTCATCAAGAAGAATTTCCAGTCACAGAAGCATATGACTGTAAATCCTTCTGTGCACTGACTGTGGTCTCCTGTTTCCAGTTCCTTAATCCTCATGCTCCTTCAAAAATGCTTCCAGCTCCGCGCGGGAGGGCGCTCCCTCCATGGGGCCCTGCTTTCTCACAGACATGGCTCCCGCCGCGTTGGCAAAGCGTCCGCACTCCCGGATGCTCTTTCCCTCAATAAGCGCCGTGAGGAATGCACCGCAGAAGGTATCCCCTGCTCCTGTGGGATCCACCTCCTCCACCGGGAAGCTGGGCACATCCACCACTTCGTCCCTGGTGTAAATGCGGCTGCCCTCCTCGCCGTTCTTCAGCACGATGATCTTGCCCTCGGCCGCCCATTTGCGGCAGCCCTCATCGTCGCTTGCGGCTCCCGTAAACATCATGGCCTCCGATTTGCTGGGCAGAATCAGATCCGCGCGCTCCAAAACCGGCATGCACAGCCTGCGGATCTCCTCCACGCTCAGGGCCTCCGGACGAATATTGGGGTCAAAACACACCTTTGTCTCCGGGGATGCCTCCCGCACCATCTTATAGACCGCTTCTGCGCTTGCCTGGTTGGTAGACATGGTAAAGCCGCTCACGTGAAGCCATTTGGCGCCTTTTAGCTTCTCCATATCCACATCCTCCGGCGTCAGCATTCCCGGAGCCGCATGGTGGACATGGTACAGAAAGTTTCTGCTTCCGTCGGAATAATAGCAGACAAAGGCCACTCCTGTGGATGCCTCCGGGTGAATCCGCACCATGGAGCAGTCGGCGCCGCTCTCCTTTAAGCGGTTTGTCACGCACCGGCCAAAGCCGTCATCCCCAACCACGCCGATCATGGCACAGTTCGCCCCCAGCTTTGCAGCCGCATTCAGCATAATTGCCGCGTCTCCGCTGGGATAAGGGCCGGTAAAGTCTGCCGGAGCGTCCAGAGGCTTGTCCAGCTCCTTGCGCATGACCTCACAAATCAAAGGCCCCATTGTCACAATGTCAAATCCCATACCTTACTCTCCTTTTTCCGTTCTGGTATTTTTCTTGCCACTTCTATTGTACTACTCTCCGATAATATCTACAAATACTTTTCACGCCTGAAATGACAGAAAATACCTTATCGTATTTCAAATTCAAATCTACAATCAGATTTGACAGCTTGTCTTCTATTTCTTTATCTAATGCACCCTTTATCAGCAAAGCTATATCTACATCGGACTCAGCGTCTGCTGTTCCTCTTGCATAGGAACCATACAGAACAATTCGTACAATCTGTGATTCAAATATTCCCAGAATTCCGTCTACCAGTTCTTTTTGTACTTTTACATCTATAAGCCGTCTCTCCTTCTTCTGTTTTCATTATATCCTTTCGTATTCTCAGCGTCAACGCTTCCCTTTTTATTTTTCAAAGTGATATTCAAATCATTTTTAAACATCATAAAAGGCCTTTCGTTCAGTAATTTTTACTAAATCGAATGGCCTTTTATCACGTTTTCACACGTTTCTTTTGTGTATTTAGTCTAAAAAGTCAGACTTACTTGTAGTTTACGATCTTTCCAAAATCCGGTTTAAGAGCCGCGCCGCCTACCAGGCCGCCGTCAATGTCTGCCTGTGCAAAGAGATCGGCTGCGGTAGCTGCGTTTACGGATCCGCCGTACTGGATGCGGATGGCTTCTGCCGTTGCCTCGTCATAAATTTCAGCGATGCACTTACGGATGTCTGCGCAAACCTCCTGTGCCTGCTCGGTGGTCGCGGTCTTGCCGGTTCCGATGGCCCAGATGGGCTCATAGGCAATCACGGCTGTCTTCGCCTGCTCTGCGGTAATTCCAAGGAAGCCAACCTTCACCTGCTGCCGGATAAAGTCCATGGTCACGCCCTGCTCTCTCTGGGTCAGAGTCTCACCGCAGCACATAATGGGGGTAATGCCGTGCTCAAAAGCCTTGTGCATCTTCTTGTTGATATCCTCATTGGTCTCGCCGAAATACTCTCTTCTCTCGGAGTGGCCCAGGATCACATACTTTACGCCCACATCGGTAAGCATAGCCGGGGAGATCTCACCTGTGTAAGCGCCCTTCTCCTCAAAATACATATTCTCGGCGCCCACCTGAATGTTGGAGCCCTTTGCCGCCTCCATCACAGGAATGATGTCGATGGCCGGCACACAGAATACCACGTCTACCTCATCATTCACTACCAGGGGTTTTAAGGTGTTTACAAGCTCTACGGCCTCGCTGGGAGTCATGTTCATCTTCCAGTTGCCTGCGATAATTTTCTTTCTTGCCATTGTTTTATTTTCCTCCTTGTCTATTTGTCATCTGCTGCTGCTACGCCAGGAAGCTCTTTGCCCTCCAGGAATTCCAGGGAAGCGCCGCCGCCTGTGGAAATATGGCTCATCTTGTCTGCAAAGCCCAGCTGATTTACGGCTGCTGCGGAATCGCCGCCGCCGATGATGGTGGTAGCGTCGGTCTCAGCCAGAGACTCGGCCACTGCAATGGTTCCCTTTGCCAGAATCGGGTTCTCAAATACGCCCATGGGTCCGTTCCACACTACGGTCTTGGCGGATTTAACAGCGTCTGCATACAACCTGGCTGTCTTGGTTCCGATGTCAAGGCCCATCTTGTCAGCGGGAATCGCATCGGAATCCACCACAGAAACCTCGATCTCGGCGTCGATGGGATTGGGGAACTCGGCCGCAATGGTCGTATCAATGGGAAGCAGCAGCTTCTTGCCCAGCTTCTCTGCCTTCTCCATCATTTCCTTACAGTAGTCAAGCTTCTCCTCGTCTACCAGGGAGGTTCCAATCTCATAGCCTTTTGCCTTTAAGAAGGTGTAGGCCATGCCGCCGCCGATAATCAGAGTGTCGCACTTCTCAAGAAGGTTGGCGATAACATTCAACTTGTCTGCTACCTTTGCGCCGCCTAAGATGGCAACGAAGGGTCTTACGGGATTCTCCACTGCATTTCCAAGGAAATCAATCTCCTTCTGCATCAAATATCCAACGGCGCACTCGCCGCCCTTTGCACGAACCACATCTGTTACGCCTGCAACAGAGGCATGTGCCCGGTGGGAAGAGCCAAAGGCATCGCATACGTATACGTCGCAGAGATCTGCCAGCTCTTTGGAGAAGTCCTCTCCGTTCTTGGTCTCTTCCTTGCCGCGGAAACGGGTATTCTGAAGAAGAACTACGTCTCCCTCGTTCATGGCTGCTACGGCTTTCGTTGCGGCCTCTCCGGTTACGTTGTAGTCAGATACAAAGTTCACCGGCTTGCCAAGCTTCTCGGACAGACGCTCTGCAACGGGAGCCAAGGACTCGCCTTCGTTGGGGCCGTTCTTTACTTTTCCTAAGTGAGAGCAAAGGATTACCTTTCCGCCATCGTCGATTAATTTCTGGATGGTGGGAAGGGCTGCCTTGATACGTGTGTCGTCTGTGATTTTCCCTTCCTTTAAGGGAACGTTAAAGTCGCATCTTACCAGGACGCGTTTTCCTTTTACGTTGATATCATTGACTGATTTTTTATTCAATCCCATTTTCATTTACCTCCTGCTATTGTTTTTGTAGGAAAAAAGGTCCGGTCCCTAAAGACCGGACCTCTGTAGGTCATAATTACGGTATGCTGTAGTCCGCCGTGCCGTTCGATTATGCTAACTCAGCAAAGTACTTGATAGTACGAACCATCTGAGAAACGTAGGAGTTCTCATTGTCATACCAGGAAACAACCTCAACCTGGGTCTTTCCATCCGGAAGCGGGGAAACCATGGTCTGAGTTGCATCGAAGAGGGAACCAAATCTCATACCAACGATATCGCTGGATACGATCTCATCCTCGGTGTAGCCGTAGGACTCGGTGGTTGCTGCCTTCATAGCTGCGTTGATCTCTTCCTTG
>JAAVZL010000028.1 GCA_022791635.1 Lachnospiraceae bacterium | reverse complement strand
GGGTACAGAGCGGGGGATTGCGGGACTGGAATCAGCAATACCCCGTGAGGTGCCCAGATGGATTTACGGATGCATGCATTTGCAGCCGGAAATTCATCTCTAGTACCCGGGTACAGAGCGGGGGATTGCGGGACTGGAATAGGAGAGTGTATATGGGTGATGGAAGCTTTCGCGGAGGGGTGCATCCCTTTGACGGAAAGGATATGTCCAAGGACAAGCCAGTTGCAGAATACCTGCCAAAGGGAGATTTGGTTTATCCTTTGTCACAGCATATCGGCGCACCGGCAAAGCCAGTGGTGGCGCCGGGAGACGAGGTGCTGGCAGGACAGCTTTTGGGTGAGGCCGCAGGCTTTGTCTCGGCCAATGTAATAAGCTCCGTGTCAGGAAAGGTAAAAGCCATAGAGCGGCGTATGCTGGCAACCGGCGTGATTTCCGACTCTGTGATAGTGGAAAACGACGGACACTATGAGCTGGCTCCGGGTCTTGGCACATCCCGGGATCCTGAAAATATGACCAAGGAAGAGATCCGCTCTGCCGTAAAGGAGGCCGGAATCGTAGGCTTAGGCGGCGCAGGCTTCCCCACCCATGTAAAGCTCACTCCCAAGGATGACAGCGCCATTGATTACGTCATTGTCAACGGAGCCGAGTGTGAGCCCTACATCACCGGAGATTGCCGGCTGATGCTGGAGGAGCCTGAGCGTATCGTGGCAGGCCTCAAGGCGATCCTGTGCCTGTTTGAAAAGGCCAAAGGCGTGATCGCCGTGGAATCCAACAAGCCGGAGGCCATTGCCCGTCTTCGGGAGGCTTCCAAAGGAGAGCCGCGGATTGAGGTCCAGGCCTTAAAGACAAAATATCCCCAGGGAGCCGAGCGCAACCTGGTCTATGCAGTCACCGGGCGGAGGCTGAATTCCAGAAAGCTTCCGGCAGATTTGGGCTGCGTGGTCAGCAACACAGACACGGTGATTGCCGTGGGTATGGCCGTATGTGAGCGCATGCCGCTGATGCGCCGGATTGTCACGGTGACGGGAGACGCCATTGCAGAACCGCAGAACTTCCGGGTAAAGACCGGAACCAATCTTGCGGAGCTTGTGGAGGCGGCCGGAGGCTTTCGAAAGGAACCTGCCAAAGTCATTGCCGGAGGTCCTATGATGGGGATGGCTCTGACGGTTCTTGATATTCCGGTAACCAAGACTACCTCTGCGCTGCTGGCCTTGAGTCAGGATGAGGTGGAAGAGCTGGCTCCTACAGATTGTATTCGCTGTGGACGCTGTGTGAGAGCCTGTCCCAGCGGCCTCGTTCCCCAAAAAATGCGGGAGGCCTGTGAGCGCTACGATCTGGACTTGTTTGAGCGGCTCTATGGCATGGAGTGCTATGAATGCGGTTCCTGTACCTTTGCCTGTCCGGCCAGACTGCCGCTGACACAGAGCTTTAAGCAGGCAAGAAAGGCTGTAATGGGCCGGCGCAGAAAAGCACAGGCAGAAAAGCAGGCAGGAGGGAAGTCATGAGAGAGTTGTGGAATGTATCGTCGTCCCCTCATGTGAGAAGTCATGAGGGCACAAAGAATCTGATGTTGGATGTTGCCTTGGCTCTCTTACCGGCCACTGCCTTTGGCGTGTACCGGTTCGGTCCCTATGCGTTATGTCTGATTCTTGTTTCCGTGGGCTTTGCCCTCTTAACTGAGTATGTCTTCGAGGTATGGACGGGAAGAGAGAACACGATTATGGACGGGAGCGCACTGGTAACGGGACTTCTTCTGGGATTGAATCTGCCTCCCTATGTGCCTCTCTGGATAGCCATGCTGGGCAGTATCTTCGCCGTTTTGGTGGTAAAGCAGCTTTTCGGAGGAATCGGGCAGAATATTATGAATCCGGCTATGGCGGCCCGGTGCTTTCTGCTGATCTCCTTCGCAGGATATATGAATGATTTTCCGGTTCTTGACGGCATGTCCAGTGTGACGCCCCTTACGGCTATGCGAAACGGAGAGGCGGTAGATCTGGCGGCCATGTTTACGGGACTGACCAACGGAACCATCGGTGAGATTTCTACGCTGGCTATCTTGCTGGGAGCTCTCTATTTGCTGATAAAAAAGGTCATTGACTGGGTAATTCCCGTTACGTATTTGGGAACCTTTGCCGTATTTATGCTGATTTTCGGTGGTCACGGGGCAGATCCTTATTACTTGGCGGCTCAGCTTTGCGGAGGAGGACTGATGATCGGGGCCTGGTTTATGGCTACGGATTATACCACAAGTCCCATCACGGAAAAGGGAAGAGTGGTGTACGGCATACTGCTGGGAGTGCTCACCGGCATTTACCGGCTGTGGGGAGCCTCCGCAGGCGGAGTGTCCTATGCCCTGATTTTCTGTAATCTTCTGGTGCCGCTGATTGAGCGTGTTACCATACCGAAACCATTTGGATGGGAGGGACAAAAGAATGGCTAAGATAAAGGACGCTTTGGTGCTGACCGTAATTACCTTGATTGCCGGATTTTTGCTGGGCGGCGTGTATGAGCTGACCAAGGATCCCATTGCACAGCAACAGATTGAGGCCAATGCAAAGGCTTATCAGGCGGTGCTGCCAAATGCTGTGGAGTTCCGGTCAGAGGATGCCCTTGCCGGAAAGGTGGCGGTGGCCGAGGGGATCTTAGGACAGAGTGATCTTGCGGTAGAGCAGGTGACCATTGACACGGCCGTCTATGCCTATGACGGAGCAGGTAATTTTGCAGGCCTTGTGGTGGAGGCAACCTCCAAGGACGGCTACGGCGGGGCAATCACTCTGGCTGTGGGGATTCAGGAGCAGGAAGCCGGCCCGGCGGTGACGGGCATTGACTTTCTGGAGATCAATGAGACGGCCGGCCTTGGCATGAAGGCCACGGAGCCTGCCTTTAAGGAACAGTTCCAAAACAAGCAGGTAGAACATTTTGAATTGACAAAGGACGGGGCGACAGAGGAATATCAGGTGGATGCTCTAAGCGGAGCCACCCGGACCTCAAATGCAGTGACAAACGCCGTAAACGGAGCCCTGTATTTTGCGCGGGAAGCTGCGCTTAGGCAGTAAGGAGGGAGATCATGAACAGCTATCTGGAGCGACTGTATAACGGGATTGTAAAGGAAAATCCCACTTTCATTCTCATGCTTGGCATGTGTCCCACCCTGGCGGTAACCACCTCGGCCTTTAACGGTCTTGGCATGGGACTTTCCACTATGGCAGTGCTGGTGGTATCCAACCTTTTGATCTCGGCTCTACGCCAAGTGATCCCCGATAAGGTGCGGATTCCGGCCTATATCGTGATTGTGGCCTCCCTGGTGACCATTGTTCAGCTTCTGATTCAGGCCTACATTCCGGCCCTTTACGAAGCTCTTGGCATCTATATCCCGCTGATCGTGGTAAACTGCATTATTTTGGGAAGAGCAGAGGCCTATGCCTCCAAGAATCCTCCCATGCTGGCGGTTTTTGACGGTCTGGGTATGGGGCTTGGTTTTTCCATTGCTCTTACCTGCATCGGCTTTTTTCGGGAGCTCATCGGAGCGGGAACCGTCCTCTCCGGGACGCCCTTCGCCTACAGCCTGCCGGAAATCTATGAGCCTGTTTCCATCTTTGTTCTGGCTCCCGGCGCCTTTTTGGTTCTGGCTCTCATCATCGCATTTTTAAATGCCATGAACATTCAGAACAACGGAAAGAAGAAGGTAGAGGGCTGCGACGGATCCTGTGGAACCTGTGGGAAGGCTGAAACCTGCAGCGATGCAGGGAAGAGATAGGAGGGCAAGAAGATGAAAGAAATGATGCTGATTCTTGTGGGAGCAGCTTTGGTCAACAACGTGGTATTAAGTCAGTTTTTCGGTCTCTGTCCCTTCCTTGGCGTGTCCAAGCAGGTAAAGACGGCGGCCAGCATGGGCGGAGCCGTTATCTTCGTGATCACCATCTCCTCTGCGGTGGCCAGTCTGATTTACGACTTTATTCTGGTGCGCTTACATCTGGAATACCTTCAGACCATTGTCTTTATTCTGGTGATTGCGGCCCTGGTGCAGCTGGTGGAAATGTTTTTGAAGAAAACAAGCCCCGGGCTCTATCAGGCGCTGGGCGTGTACCTGCCTCTCATCACCACCAACTGTGCAGTGCTGGGCGTGGTGCTTCAAAACGTTCAGAAGGAGTATACCTTTGCCGAAATGGGGTGGAAGGCTCTTTTGGCAAGCGTGGTCAACGGCTTTGGAACGGCCGCAGGCTTTACCATTGCCATTGTGATTATGGCAGGCATTCGGGAGCGGATTGCTTACAATGATATTCCAAAGCCCTTTCAGGGAGCGCCTATCGTGCTTCTTACGGCCTGCCTGATGGCGATTGCCTTTTTTGGATTTTCGGGATTGATTTAACTGGAATAGGAGGATGATATGAGTGTAACGGGAGTAATATCAGCGGCTCTTGTAATCGGAATCGTGGGACTGGTTGTGGGCCTTCTGCTCGTGGGAGCGGCCGCGAAATTTCATGTAACCGTCAATGAGCGGGAGGAACAGGTTCGCGGCCTTCTGCCGGGAAATAACTGCGGCGGCTGCGGCTACGCAGGTTGTGATGCCCTGGCGGCGGCTATCGCATCGGGGGAAGCGGACGTGTCCTCCTGTCCTGTAGGCGGAAGCCGTGTGGGAAAGGCTATTGCCAAGATCATGGGCGTGGATGCAGGGAGCGCTGTGCGCAAGGTTGCCTATGTAAAATGCGCGGGCACCTGTGACAAAACCAGAAAAAAGAGCAATTATTACGGTGTGAGGGACTGCCGCATGGCAGTGATCGTTCCGGGGCGAACCTCCAAGAAATGCACCTATGGCTGCCTGGGCTACGGCACCTGTGTGAAGGTCTGTCCCTTTGACGCCATTCACCTTGAGAACGGCATTGCCAAGGTGGAGCCGGCTGCCTGTAAGGCCTGCGGCAAGTGTGTGGAGGCCTGCCCAAATAGCCTCATTGAGCTGGTGCCCTACCGGTCTGTCTATCGGGTACAGTGCAATTCCAACGATAAGGGAAAGGCTGTCCGGGAGGCCTGCGACGCAGGCTGCATCGGCTGTCGTGCCTGTGAGCGTGCCTGTGAGTACGGGGCTGTGGTGGTGGAGAACAACCTGGCCCGGATTGACAGCGAAAAATGCGTAGGCTGCGGCGCCTGTGCGGAAAAATGTCCCACGAAGGTGATTCGGATAGAAAAATAGAACTGAAACAAGAAAGAGGGAATCGAATGTCAAAGAAAACAGCAGTTTACGGGATGCTCATTGCTCTGGCCTTTCTGTTAAGCTATGTAGAGACATTGATTCCTTTTTCCTTTCCCATTCCGGGAATCAAGCTGGGGCTTGCAAACCTGGTGGTTCTTGTGGCTCTGTACAGTCTGGGAATAAGGGGCGCCTTTGCCGTTTCCATGGTGCGGATTTTGTTGTCCGGCCTGACCTTTTCCAGTCTCTCGGTGATGCTGTATAGCTTGAGCGGCGGTCTTCTCAGCTTTTTCGTCATGGCGGCGGTAAGGCATAGCGCTTCTTTTAGCATTACCGGTGTCAGCGTTCTGGGCGGGGTGGCTCATAATCTAGGTCAGCTTTCGGTAGCCGTTTGGGTTGTAAAGAGCCCTGCGCTTTTGTTCTACCTTCCTGCGCTGCTTATAGCCGGAACCGTGGCAGGTGCTCTCATCGGCCTCTTAGGCGGACTGGTGACAGAGAGAATTCGTCCCTTTTTGCGGCTGGAGCATGGAGCGGACAGCTTGGGGGAGAAGACAGACTAAGAAGAGGAGGGAAGGAATTGAAAAAGCAGGACGGCATTCTAATTCTCGTACTTTTGGCGGCCGGAGCCGTCTTCTTTTTGGGCTTTCGTCTTTGGAACCGTAGAGCGCCTGAGGATGTGGTCGTTTACGTGGGAGAGGAGGAGTACGCCCGATTTTCCGTCAAGGAGGATCGGGAGTTTTTGATTGAGACCGAAAGGGGAAGGAACCGGCTGATAATAAAGGACGGAAAGGCCGATGTGACGGAGGCTTCCTGTCCCGACAAAATCTGCGTGCATCAAAGCCCCATTTCCCAGACAGGGGAGACCATTGTCTGCATGCCCAACCGGGTGATTGTGACTATTGAACAGGCAGGACAGTCTGGTGGGAAAAAAGTTACAAAGCAAGCATAAAAATATAGAAAAAGATTGTAAGATATATGCGATAAGTCGAGAAAAAAGTGACAAAACAATAAAAAAATATAAGAAAAAGGTAACACCTTCTTGCATATTTTAAGAAGACTTGGTAATATTCTTACTATATGAGGAGGTTTTGACATGCTATATCGAAAAGCATATGAGAAGCTTAAGGAATGGAAACAGCAGACGCATCGAAAGGCTCTTTGCATTGTAGGAGCCAGACAGATAGGAAAGACAACGATTATCCGGGAGTTTGGGCGTAGAGAATATCAGAGCTTTGTTGAAATCAATTTTGCCACAGACCCAAAGGCATCCGAAATTTTTGCAGATTCCTATGTGGCTGAGGTTTTGATTACAAATTTGACCGCTTATGCTCAGCAGCCGATGGAGCCTTATAAGACTTTGATTCTGTTTGATGAAGTACAGGAGTGCCCACAGGTGCGGACGGCCATTAAATTTCTGGTAGAAGACGGGCGGTTTGATTATGTGGAATCCGGCTCTCTTCTGGGACAGAGGTATAAAGAGATTCTTTCCTATCCAGTGGGATTTGAAGAGATTTATCGCATGTATCCATTGGATTTTGAAGAATTTATTTTGGCAAACGGTGTGCAGGATTCTACTATTCAGCACTTGCGGGAATGCTTTGAAAGGCTTACACCGGTGTCGAATTCCGTACATGAGACTATGTGCAGGCTGTTTTACAGCTATATGGTAGTAGGCGGTATGCCGGAAGCTGTGCGCATTTATACAGAGACCCACGACATCGGGCAGGTAGTTTCCTACCAAAGGGAAATTCTGGAGCTGTATCGTTTGGATATCGCAAAGTATGCCATGGGAAATGATCGGATAAAAATCAAAGCCATATTTGACAGTATTCCGGCACAGCTAAATGAAAAGAACCGGCGGTTTATTTTAAGGGATATTGCTCCCAATGGCAGGCAGAATCGTTATGAGAACAGTTTTCTCTGGCTCTCGGATGCAGGGGTAGCTCTTCCCTGTTATAACGTAGCGGAGCCTAAGCAGCCGCTGCAGCTTAACGAAAAGCATAATCTATTTAAGCTTTTCCATTGCGATACAGGTCTTTTATGTGCAGCATGTATGGAAAATATTCAGTGGGAGCTCTTACAGGGAAATATGGCGATAAATCTGGGAAGCATTCTGGAAAATATGATGGCCCAGCAGCTTACGGCAAATGGATTCTCCCTCAACTATTTTGCTACAAAGAAAATAGGAGAACTGGATTTTCTTGTTTCCAAAGGTATGAAGGTGCTCCAGATTGAGGTAAAGTCGGGAAAGGATTACAAAAAGCATCCGGCTCTTACACGGATGATGGCTGTAGAAGCCTGGAAGGGCAATTCTTCCTATGTGTTATGCAAAGGAAATATCGAAGCAGAGCATGGAATTATCTATCTTCCCTGGTATCAGGTAATGTTTCTTCGCCAAGAGAAAATACCTGTAAATATGAAATATGAGGTTGATATCAGTGGATTGGAAAAGAAAGAAGATGATTTGTAATGAAGGAATGGAAGGAAAAGCTGACAGAGGAGATGCCGAAGGTCTTTGCCTGGTTTCACCATACCATTTGGAACCGTGTGTTGCTTTTAGCACGATGGCTGTTGTTTTCTGCTATTACGGGCGTATGCCTGGGACTTGTGGGAACTTTTTTCGGAAAAAGCGTGGCCTATGTGACCGGACTTCGCACGACCTATCCCTTTCTTCTGTTTGGCCTCCCCTTTGGGGGACTTTTGATTGTGTGGATGTATGGCTGGGAGACGAAGCAGGAGCGAAGCAGTACCAACCGGGTATTGGACGCCATCCATGCAGAGAAGGAGATTCCCATTAAGACAGCGCCTCTTATCTTTGTATCTACGGTGCTGACCCACCTTTTTGGCGGCTCCGCCGGAAGAGAGGGAGCGGCCCTGCAGCTTGGAGGCAGTATCGGAAATTTTCTGGGAAAGTGTTTCCGGATTGATGAGAATGATAAGCGGGTGGTGATTATGTGCGGCATGAGCGCTGCGTTTTCCGCCCTCTTCGGAACGCCCATGGCTGCCGCCGTATTTCCTATGGAGGTGGTCAGTGTGGGAATTATGCACTATGCAGCTCTTGTTCCCTGCGTGGTAGCCTCTTACCTGGCAGGCGCCATTGCCAAAGCCTTCGGGATGGAAGGGGAGCGCTTTGTGATTGAAGAGATTCCAAAGCTTACCCTGGCAAGCGGGGGAAAAATTCTCATTCTGGGACTTTTGTGTGCGGCAGTCAGCATTCTCTTTTGCGTGGTTTTACATAAAACAGAGCATTTGTTTCATAAGAAGCTTCCAAACCCCTTTCTTAGAGCTTTTGCCGCTGGGTGCCTGATCATTGCTTTGACCCTGCTTTTGCGGACTACGGATTATCTGGGCTCGGGGATGCACATTATTGAGGAGGCTATGGAGGGCAATGTGATCTGGGCGGCCTTTCTTTTGAAGATTCTCTTTACGGCCGTCACCTTGGCCGGGGGCTTTAAGGGAGGCGAGATTGTGCCGACCTTTTTCGTGGGAGCCACCTTTGGCTGTCTTGTAGGAAAGCTTTTGGGAATCTCTCCCTCTCTGGCAGCCGCCTGCGGTATGACAGCCGTATTCTGCGGCGTTACCAACAGTCCCATCTCTTCTCTGCTGATAGGACTGGAGATGTTCGGCTTTGAGGGAGCGCCCTATCTGTTCCTGTCTCTGGCCGTCAGCTATATGCAGTCCGGCTACTACGGGCTCTACCACAGCCAGCGGATTGTATATTCTAAGGTGAAGACGGAATTCATCAATCAGAATACGAAGGAATAGAGCAAAAAGTTATATTTTTAAATGATATCACAGATTTGGAACGGAGGTAGAACGGATGACATTTTATGACAAGGTAATGGAATCAGCAGTGTATGTGGAAAGGAAGTGTAAGGAAAAGCCTTCCATCGGTATCATTCTGGGAAGCGGGCTGGGAAGTCTGGTGGATGTGATGGAGGATAAGGTCGTGATTCCCTATCAGGAGATTCCCGGCTTTCCAAAGTCCCACGTGGCCGGCCATGCGGGAAATCTGGTAATCGGCCGGATTGGAAGTCAGGTCATTGCGGCCATGCAGGGAAGATTTCATTATTATGAGGGCTTTGAGATGAAGGAGGTTACCTATCCGGTATACGTGATGAAGCTTCTCGGAATCGAGAGTCTGATTGTGACCAATGCCTGCGGCGGCATAAACCATAGCTTCACGCCCGGAGATTTGATGATTCTTACGGATTACATCAATATGCTGGGAAAGAATTCTCTGATTGGAGAAAATGACGAGCGGTTTGGAGTTCGGTTTCCGGATATGTCGGAGGCCTATTCGAAGGAGCTGATTGAGAAGGCCGAGCAGGCGGCAGAAAAGCTGGAAATTTCTTACAAAAAGGGCGTTTATGCCATTTTTTCCGGTCCCTGTTATGAGACGGCGGCGGAGATTCGGGCCTATGAGAGCCTTGGGGCGGATGCCATCGGCATGTCCACGGTGCCGGAGACCATTGCAGCCAATTATCTGGGCATGAAGGTGCTTGGAATTGCCTGCATCACAAATATGGCAACCGGAATCGCTGCCAAGAAGCATACCCATGAGGAGGTTGTGCGGATTGCCAATGAGAGCAGCGGTAAGCTCTGTGCTTGGGTAAAGCAGCTTTTTCTGGACTGGTAGGCAGTTGATTTTTCATGGTCCCGGGAATCACAGATGTATTCACAGGCCTCTTTTGGATATATTAAAGATGGGAGAGTGTATCGTGTAGAACGCTTGAAAACAGGAGAAGCCCTATGGAAAGGAGATAGAAGACTATGAAAGAAATCGTATACCAGGTGACAAATCCCATGGGAGTGCATGCGCGCCCCTGCGCCCTGCTGGCGCAGTGCTGTGTAAACTTTAAGAGTGCCGTTACGGTGACGGCCAACGGAAAAAAAGCAGACGGACGCAATGTGCTGGAGCTTTTGGCTCTGCGAGTGAGAACGGGAGATACCTTAAGGCTGGAGGTTAGCGGTGAGGACGAAGAGCAGGCCCGGAAGGCTGTCCGGGAGGTGATTGACCGGGAATTTAACGAGAAGAAGGCTGCCGCCCTTTTACGGATCGCCTTTTTTAGCGCCAAGGATTACGATCGCATCTTTTTCAGTGAGCTTACGAGAGATAAGGGAGAGGGAACCTACAATTCCGATATCAAATATTTTACCACCAATCTGGGACCGGAAACGGCCAATCTGGCCGAGGGCTTCGACGCAGTGTGCGTATTCGTCAATGACAATGTATCCACTCCGGTGGTGGAGCGCTTAAAGGAGTGCGGCGTTCGCCTGATTCTGCTTCGCTGTGCGGGCTTCAACAACGTGGATTTGGCAGCAGCCAGGGATTGCGGCATCACCGTTCTTCGTGTGCCGGCTTATTCCCCTTACGCAGTGGCCGAGCACGCCATGGCCATTGTCCAGGAGGCCAACCGCCGCCTTCACAAGGCCTACAATAAAGTAAAGGACAACAACTTTGCCCTAAGCGGCCTTATGGGTCTCGATCTTCATAATAAAATTGCGGGAATTCTTGGCACCGGCAAAATTGGCGTGTGCATGGCCCGAATCTGCAAGGGCTACGGCATGACCGTCCTGGGCTGGGACGCCTATCCCAACAAGGAGCTGGAAAAAGAAGGGCTTCTAACCTATGTGGATAAGGAAGAGCTGTTTCGGCGTGTGGATTTGCTCTCCCTCCATGCACCGCTGTTTCCGGCCACCCATCACATCGTCAATGAGGAGAGCATTGCTCTTATGAAGGATACGGCGATGCTGGTCAACACAGCCAGAGGGGCTCTGGTTGACAATGAAGCTTTGATCGCTGCTCTGAAAAAAGGAAAATTCCAGGCAGTGGCTCTGGATGTTTATGAGGGCGAGGATGAGAATGTGTATACGGACCGCAGCGACAAGGTGATTACCGATGACATTACGGCCCGCCTTCTGATGTTTCCCCAGGTGGTGGTAACCAGCCATCAGGCATTTTTTACAAGAGAAGCCATGCAGGCCATTGCCGTGGTGACCATGGAAAATGCCCGGAATTTTAATGAAGGGAATGATTACGGTGAGGCCGAAGTAAAGGCCTGACAGAGCTTGGGAAAACCGAGAATACGGAACTGCCGCAAAATAGGACAGCAGACTTTTCCGATATCCGGTGTCCGGCTGTTCGCGTACAGGCTGTCTGATATGGGCGGAGATTGCCTTGGCAATGTCCGTTACTAGCAGACGGAATGTACGAGAGCCGTCCGAACACGGATATGGAAAAGTTTGCTGTCCTATTTCATAAAGCTTTTGGCCAACTGTACCATTTGCTCCATCCGCGCAACTTCCTCCGGAGATTTTCCCTGCTTTAAAGTATCGAAAAGCTGGTCAAATTCCTCCTGGGACATTTGCTGATTGGAGTTTTTGGCTGCATTCATAATCTTCTGAAAGTCAATTGGATTCATGGTTTCACTCCCTTCCGGCATGGGTGGTGGCGGGGAACCGTCCTTCAAAGCTTCCTGGAAATCGCGGAACATACTTTCCATAGATGGGCCGTCATCCGTATTTTGCATCCCAGTCATCTTTGACAGAATATCAGCCATAGCACTCATATCGGGGCTCTCCGGCATGTCAGCCATTTTATTGGAATACTGCATGTAGACAGTCATGATCTCCATAATTCGGATAATGGAATCGATTTTGCGATTCAATTCATTGCACTTTTTTTGTACATCATGAAGGACTTTGTAGCCATCTTCCGTGAAATTCATATAGTTTCCCCCTCTTCCTATTTAATATATGTACCAACCGCAAAAAAATGAATATGATATAGAAGAAATATGTGTTGGAGGAAAAAATGCAAAGTTTCAACGGAGGTTTTCATGGGACGTTTAATCATAGATGACACGACAATCTACGAGATTGATGAGGAATGCCTAAGTCAGAGAATGGAGAGTAAAAGGGCAGCGGAAGCGGAAAAGGGAAGGAGAAATGAAACAAGAGGGAGAGTGTTCAAAACAAAAGATTTGAAAGAAAAACCGGCTCCGTAGAGCCGGTTTTTCCGAAAGCGCTATTAGCAGCCGCATCCGCCGTTTCCGCCGCCAAAGCCGTTGCCACCGCAGCAGCACAGAAGCAGAATGATCCACAGACAGCTGTTGTCGCCACATCCGCCGTTTCCACCGAAGAAACCGCCGTTGCCACCGCATCCGCCACAGCAGGAGAGCAGCAGAAGGATCCAGATCCAGGAACAGCAGTTGTTGCCGCTGGTCATTTCATTGCACCCGCATCCACAGTTTGTAGCAGTCAAATCACTCATGAGAAATCCTCCAAAATAATTATTTACAATCCCATATTATGTGGAACTTTGGAAAGTGTGAATAACTGGAAAATATTTACTTGTACAAACGAGGGCTTTGTGAGAAAATAAATAGAAGAGATGACAAGGAAACCGTGGGATGCCCAGACAAAGGCAGTCTCACAGACAAGAAAGAAAGGGCTGCGGTTTGAAAGGGGATGCCTTCTCCGCAGTAACAGGGAAAATGTCATGCCTGCAACCTATGCACATTATAAATTTGGAAAGCTGGTATTTAAAGCACTGCCAAAGGAGATACGGGCTTTGATTCGGGAGAATAAGGCGGCTTATCTTCTTGGCCTTCACGGCCCGGACTTGGTATTTTACTACCGGCCCGTGTGGAAGAATAAGGTAAATCAGTCGGGAGTGCAGATGCACAAGGAGCCGGCCATTGATTTTTTTGAAAAGGGAAGGAGAAAGTATCAGGAGCATCCAAGCAACCTGCTTTTGTCCTACCTGTGCGGATTTCTATGTCATTTTATGCTGGACAGTGAGTGCCATCCTTATATTAATGGGTATGGGGAAAAGCATCATCTTGGGCACCTGGAAATCGAGACGGATTTTGACCGCTTTTTGATAGAGGAGGACGGAAAGGATCCGGTGCATCTCAACTGCACGGCGCATCTATGTCAGGATCATGATACGGAGGAGGTCATTGCCTCCATGTTTGAAGGGCTCACCTACCGGCAGATTGATCAATCTATACAGGGATTTCGCCGCTGTATCCGGTTTTTTCAGTGTCCGACCAAAGGAAAGAGAATGTTTTTGCGGGGAGTGTCGAGAATCGTGGGCCAGGATAAGGAGATCGGAGGCCTGATTATGGACGGAGTGCCGAAGGATGCCTGCAGGAAAAGCTGCCTTCACCTAAAGGAACGCCTCCATGCAGCGGTACTTCCTGCGGCGGAGATCATAGAGGAATATGTCTACGGGATTGCCACCGGAGAGCCTCTTTGCCAAAGACTTGCAAGAGATTACGAGAAAAGCGGCGACGGAGTCGGAACAGGAGTGAACAATGGATAAACTAACAAAGCTGGAAAAGAAATGGATTCTCTATGATGTGGGAAATTCGGCTTTTGTGCTTTTGGCTGCCACTATCATTCCTATTTACTATAAAAACATTGCCCAGGCAAGCGGAATTACGGCGGCTGATTCCACGGCTTATTTCAGCTATGCCACTTCCATTGTCACGATTATTGTCGCAATCCTGGGACCAATTCTTGGTTCTCTGGCGGATACCAAGGGCTTTAAAAAGCCGGTGTTCACGTTTTTTGTCATGATGGGCGTTCTTGGCTGTTCTGGTCTTGCGGTGTCAAAGACCTGGCTGATGTTTCTGGTGGTGTATGTGCTGGCAAAGGTAGGCTTAAATGCCAGCCTTGTATTCTACGATGCCATGCTGGGGGATGTGACGACGGACGAACGTATGGATGTGGTATCTGCCCAGGGGTATGCCTGGGGCTATATCGGAAGCTGTATTCCCTTTCTATTCAGTCTGGTATTTGTACTTTTTTCCGACAGTATTGGCATTGGCGGGAATGCGGCGATGGCCATTGCATTTCTCATCAATGGAGCCTGGTGGCTTTTGGTAACCCTGCCGCTTCTTAAGAGCTATGAGCAGAAGCATTATGTGGAGTGTTCGCCCCATCCGGCGAGGGACAGCTTCGGCCGCCTGGCCGGTATATTCTCGGAGATTCGTACAAAACCAGCCATCTGGTATTTTCTCCTGGCCTTTTTCTTCTATATTGACGGCGTCTACACCATCATTGATATGGCTACTTCCTATGGAAAGGATGTAGGGATCAGTGATACCAACCTTCTGCTGGCTCTTTTGCTTACGCAGGTGGTGGCGTTTCCCTGCTCCATTCTCTTTGGATATCTGTCTAAGCGGGTGAAAAATACCGTGCTTATCGAGGCCTCCATTATCGGATATTTCGGTGTGGTGCTGTTTGCTTTGCAGCTTGATAAAACCTGGGAGTTTTGGTTTCTGGCTGTGTGGGTGGCTGTGTTCCAGGGGGCCATTCAGTCTTTGTCCCGGTCCTATTTTGCAAGGCTCGTGCCAAAGGAGAAGGCTACGGAGTATTTTGGATTTTTTGATATCTTCGGAAAGGGCGCGGCCTTTATGGGTACGCTCTTGATGGGAATTTCCACACAGCTTTTCAATACCTCCCGGGCCGGCGTGTCAATTCTGGCAGTGATGTTTGCCGTGGGCTTTGTCCTTTTTCGAATGGCGGTTCGGCGTGCAGATGCATAAGCTAATAGAAAAGGTGGGGAGCTTAGGCTTTTATGAATCGTGTACGGGAGCTTATAGGGGCTTCTAAGGCCTATGGTATGGGCTATGACGGAGCCGGTATCGGAGTTGCGGTTTTGGATTCCGGAATGGATCCGCGGCATCCGGATTTGAGAGGAAGGATGGTATATTCCTACAATTATATAGGGCGAAATCAGGATGGGTCCGATGACTGCGGTCATGGGACCCACATCTGTGGTATTATAGGCGGGACAGGGACGGCATCCGGCGGAAAGTATCAGGGGATTGCGCCGGGATGCCATTTTGTGAGCTTAAAGGTATTGGACAGGATGGGAAATGGAAACAGCAGGGCGGTTGTGGAAGCACTCCACTGGCTGATTGACCATGGGAGGGAGTACGATGTGCGGATCGTTAATATTTCCATGGGGAGCACAGCCCCGGAGTATTCGGAGAAATCCGGGCTTTTGGAGGCTGTGGAGGAGGCCTGGGACGCAGGCTTTGTTGTCTGTGCTGCGGCGGGGAACCAGGGGCCGGACCGATCAAGCATTACGGTGCCTGGTACCAGTCCCAAGGTGATCACGGTGGGAAGTTTTGATGATAATCAGGCGGTCCGGGTGATGGGAAAGCGCAGGGCTAATTATTCGGGAAGGGGGCCTACGGCGGAATGCATTTGCAAGCCGGATGTGGTGGCCCCGGGAGCCTATATTATATCCTGCAATGCAGGCTGGCGAAGGCCGGGAGCGTCGGCCTATTCCACCAAGTCGGGGACCTCCATGGCGACGCCGGTGGTGTCCGGGGGGCTTGCCCTTTTGCTTTCCGGAAGGAGGGAGCTTACCAATAAGGAGGTGAAGATACTTTTGTCTACCTCCTGTAAGAATCTGGGATTGCCTCGGAATCAGCAGGGGTGGGGGATGCTGTGTCTGCCTATGCTGTTTGGAGGGAAGCTTTTTGCCTGTAAGGTGGAATAGGAGCAGACGGAACTTTGCTTTGACATGTTTTAACATTATGGATAGAATAACATTTAGAAAATATGTGAATGACAATCATACATGGAAAATGTTTTCCAGGTTTTTAAATGGGAAAAACGTATCACCGGAAATCTGTGAGCGCGTGCAAAAGGAGTGGATATGTTCCGAACTACATGGGCCGTAATCTGCGTATCCAGCGGGGCAATATTCTGTTGGTTTTGCTGCCAACGCTCCAGAACTCCTACTAGATCTGCTTTTTACAAAGCAGGTGGAAGGGCTGGGCAGCTTTGTCCCCACGATGACGTCTAAGGAGATTAATCATATTTCTGCCAATTATCCCTTTGTAGCATTATGCTGGCGGGGAGGCGGTGAGTTTGCGGTGTTTAGTAGAGAAATGATAGACAAATATATTGAAAAAATAATTGTTTATAACAAGAAGAATATAGAAATAGAATGGAAAGTCTGATATACTACAGATAGAAAAGGAGAATACTAACATGGCAGGAGTAAAGAAGGATGTACGTCTAAAAGAATTTTGGCGTCAGAACGAAAGATTTGCAGATCTTTTTAATGCTGTTATGTTTAACGGAAAGCAAGTGATCAAGCCTGAGGATCTCCAGGAGCTGGATACAGATATGTCCGGTGTCATTCCGCTTAAAGGTGTGGAGCAATCTCTTACACGAGCACGGGATGTAGTTAAGAAATCTGCATATGGTGTTGATTTTGTGATATTAGGTATTGAAAATCAGCAAAAAGTTCATTACGCAATGCCGCTTAGAACTCTTTTATATGATGGTCTTGGGTATTTGAAAGAATATCAGGAGATTTCACAGGGAGCAAGTGAACATGGCGAAATGATGACAACAGAGGAATTTCTCTCCAGGTTCCGCAGAAATGATCGGCTTCATCCGATTATTACGCTGACTATCTATTATGGTGAAAAAGAGTGGGATGGTCCATTGTCCCTGCGGGACATGGTATCCGAAATGCCGAAGGAATTTGAAGCGGTTTTTGCAGATTATAAAATGAATCTGGTGCAGGTAAGAGATAGTGATAAATACATTTTTAATAATGAAGATGTAAGGACCGTATTTGAAATCACACGCAGTATCTATCAGGAGGATTTTGCAGGCATACGTAGAAAGTATAAGGATATAAGGTCTGAATTGGCGGCAGTTGTGGGGACCATAACAGATTCACCTTATCTGGTTGAAAAAAGTAGTGAAAAGGAGGTCTTGAATGTGTGTACGGCACTTGAAAAGTTAAGAGAAGAAGGCAAAGCAGAAGGTAGAGCAGAATTAATATTATCCGTTTTGAAAAATCATACCGAGACGGAAACGGCAGCACTTTTAAATATTTCAATAGATGAAGTAAGAAAAGCGCAAAGTAATGCAAAAAAATAGTTACAAATAAAAAGTGTAGGCATCAGCTAATTGGCTTTGATGCCGATACTTTTTAAGATTATATGATAGATACAGTATCATGCTTTTTGTATTTGGTGAAAAAGGATGGATAAATCTAAAAAAACGAAAGGCAGAGCTTGACTTTAGACTGCATGCGATCCAAAAAGGCAGGCAGAGTATTAAAGCTGGAAGAGCAGGAGGTACCCTTTGATGCACTATTCGATCTGCGGAGAGAATTCAGTGGAGTATAGACATAGGAATTGGTGGGGATTAAGGAAACATCATAGTTATGGCCAGGGAAGAAGTTTGAACTGAGAGATGTTCTGATTGACATATTTTCATATCCATTGTAATATGATAGCAGCAACGGGCAACTTAAGTGTCGGTCAAAGTGTTGACATAAGGCGTTGTGCCAGGGGACAGCGCCTTACGAGCTTTGAATGGGTTTGACGTTTACCGCATTCTGGCTAGACTGCATAGACAGTTGAAAGAAAACGTCAAGAGAGCTCTGCGAAAGCAGGGCTTTTCTTCTTTTCAAAAAGGAAAGAGGTAAGTTAGATGCGTAATATATGATTGCGTGGCGGCTTTCGGAAAACTGTTGGAAAGCATATTCGAAGCGAAAGGAGAAATAACATGCAGCACGGAGTTTATTATGCTTATTGGGAAAGAGAATGGGGCGGCGATTACAAGTATTACATCCAAAAAGCAGCGAAGCTGGGCTTTGATATCCTGGAGATTGCCGCCGGCCCCTTGCCGGATTATACAGAGGAGGAAATGCGTGATCTGAAAGCCTGTGCCGAGGAGAACGGGATCCGCCTTACGGTGGGATACGGTCCGGCGCCGGAGAACAATATTGCTTCCGCAGATCCCAAGGTACGGGAGCATGCCCTGGAATTTTACAAGGATTTATTTGAGAGAATGGAAAAAATCGGCGCCAATTTGATTGGCGGCGCCATTTATTCCTGCTGGCCCATTGATTACAGCAAGCCTGTGGACAAAAAAGGCGACTGGGAGAGAGGAATCGAGGGTATGGCAAAGCTTGGCAGGATAGGCCTTGATTACGGAATCGAGACCATTGGCCTTGAGGTGCTGAACCGCTTTGAAAATCATGTGCTGAATACTTCGAAAGAGGGAACGGAATTTGTTCAGTCTGTTCGTAGGCTGGAGTCAAAAGCCGTGAACGTAAAGGTGATGCTGGATACGTTCCACATGAATATTGAGGAGCAGAGTATTGGAAATGCAATCCGTACTGCAGGAAGCCTGCTGGGACACTTTCACACCGGAGAGTGCAACCGCATGGTTCCGGGCCAGGGAAGAACGCCCTGGAGAGAGATTCATGATGCCCTGGAGGATATAAAATACAATGGCGCAGTGGTGATGGAGCCTTTTGTGATTCCGGGAGGAACTGTTGGAAAGGATATTAAGATCTGGCGAACCATTGTGGAGGATACCAGTGAGGCGGCACTTGACAGGGATGTACAGGAGGCTTTGAGATTCCAGAGGTTTATGTTGGGATAGCTGCATGCTATGCAGAATGCGTCATGTATCCTGCGCTTGGAAAGAATTCCATATGGAAATTGATGGCAGAGCCAAGGCAGAATAAAAAAATGTCTGTCGGGGCTCTGTTTTCTTCTGTATTTTTTTAAAACTGCAACTTTTTTTACTTTTATATTGTCTATTATACGAAAGGGTAAAAAAAAGCTTTTTTACAAAATTATCTGACGAAAGCAGAAAGCTGCGTGGTTAGGAGGTTAGGAATGCAGCAGGATTATTTTGAGGAAATCGTAGAGTATATTTTGGCAAATCAGAACAGGCTATACCGTCTGGCCTATTCCAATGTCCAAAATGAGCAGGATGCTATGGATGTGGTGCAGAATGCAATCTGTAAAGCCCTGGAGCATGCAGGTGAGCTTCGTGATATCCATGCGGTGAGAACCTGGTTTTACCGGATTCTGATGAATGAGAGCATGAGCTTTCTGAAAAAGAACCGAAAGGAGATATTGCGGGAGGAGCCCTTGGACGAGGAAGTATTTGTCTTTGATCTCCAGTACGAAGATCAGGACGAATTGTATGAACGCATCAAAGGACTTCCTGTAACAGTACAGAATATAATCAGGCTTCGGTTTTATGAGGAATTGTCCTTGCAGGAGATAGCAGAGGCAATGGAGCTTAACTTAAATACGGTAAAAGCAAAGCTTTATCGGGGGCTAAAGGCCCTGCGTGTGGAAATGGAGGGATGAGGAGTTGAAACAGATGGAGAAAAGCAGAGAAGTCTATGAGCAAATTGAGATTCCAAAGGAGCTGGAGGGAAAGGTGCAGGAAGCCATTGAGATTTCCCGGTGGAAGAGAAAAAAAGCTCTTGCACGAGGCCGGCGCAAAAAGGTATATAGATGGGCTCTGGGAATGGCGGCTGCATTCACGGTGGTGACAATGATCGGGCTTAACACCAGCGAGGCTTTTGCCATGGAGGTTCAAAAAATTCCGGTTATCGGGGAGCTTGCCCGAATTCTTACCATTCGATCTTATGAAAGAACAGAAGGGGATATTCAGATTGCCGCAGAGATTCCCGGTGTGGACCTGGGAGAGAACGGCAGGGAGCTGTCAGAGGAAACGAATGCTCAAATTGAAAAAATGACAGCACAGTATGAGCGTGAGGCTCTCGAAAGAGCAGAGGAGTATAAGCAGGCATTCCTGGAAACCGGCGGAACCGAAGAAGAGTGGGCAGAGCATGATATTCAAATCCGGGTATGGTATGAGATTAAAAATCAGACAGAGGATGTGCTGTCCTTTGTGGTAAAGGGAACGGAGAACTGGACCAGCGCTTATGCAAAGACCCGGTATTACAACCTGGACCTGGAGCGCAATGAGTTTTTGACCCTTGGGGATTTCCTGGGACAGGATTATATGGAGAAAGCCAATGAAAGCATCCGCAGGCAGATAGAGGAGCGGACACAAAAGGGCGAGACGTTTTTTGCCACGGAGGAGGGCGGCTTTGAGACCATAGAGGCAGAGCCTGACTTTTATGTAAATGAAAAAGGAAATCCGGTGATTGTATTTGAAAAATATGCCATTGCGCCTGGCGCCATGGGCGAGGTGGAATTTGAAATTGACCTGAGGCAGGAAGGTGTTGAGAAAGAGTCGCAGGAGCCGGTCAAAGCACAGGAGACGGACGATGATTTGGATAATTTTGATGCGGATATGGAGGAGGTTTCTGCCTTTGCTGCTTTGATTAAGGAAGCTGTGGCAGAGAAGAGTCTGGAGAAGCTTGCGGATTTGACCGGATTTCCTGTCTATGTCGGACTGGACGAAGTGGGAGTCGTGGAGACGAAAGAGGATTTTCTAAAGCTTGACCCAGAGGAAGTGCTCTCAGAGGAGCTGCAGATCTCCATAGAGAAAGCGGATACGAAGGATTTGGAGCCTAGTATGGCCGGATTTACCCTGATGGATTATCAAACAGAGGGAAGTGCAAGTATTACGTTTGGCGTGGTGAACGGGGAGTTTTTGATTACCGGGATTAATTATGCATATTAAGGACGGAGATTGAGGGTCAGGAGTGCTTGATATCCATGAAGGCTCTGCCTTCTGGCATTTTGCGGAGGCAGAGCTGATTTGCGTAAGGAGAGATAAGGGGATAAAAGCCTGCGCTAAAATCTACCCAACAGCTGAAAGCTGCTGTAGAGATCGAGAGCCCCATATCCCCAGGAGCGGTTTGGATAGAGATCCCTAGGGTTACGCCTGGCTCCCCGGATCATAAGCTGCTTGATTTCAAAGGTTCCCATAGAAGGGCGATTGTTCCGGACAATGCCCCATTCCATTAAGAGAGCCGAGGCCCCTGCCGCAATGGCCGCAGCGGCGCTGGTTCCCGTCAGAGTGGCAATACGGTTTCCCGGCTCAAAGCCGCAGACCTCCACACCGGGAGCCGCGATATCCGGCTTAATGCGCCCCCTGCGGGTGTAGCCCCGGCTGGAGGCAAGGTAAATGCTGTCATTCTGGATCTGATAGCCTGCCACGGCAATGGGCGTTTCCGCATTGGCAGGGGAGGTGAGGGTGATATCTGGATTGGAATTGGGAAAAACGGTTCCCTCGGATATGAAGCCCTTTACCGGAAGCCAGATGTTGTAGACGCCGTGGATGATGCTGGTTCCGTATACCCGCAGCCGCCAGACACCGGGAGAGGGGGCGTACATGCGGATCAGAATCAGCTCCTCCCCGCTGTTGGGATCGAGAGCCTGGAAATCAATATACACCACGGTCCGTTCAAAGAGAAAGTTGTACTGTTGGCCTACGAGGCTGGAGCTTATCATAGGAATTTCCTCCCCTGATGGGGAAATCATAGAAATGGCCAAAAGATCCGGTGTGCTGCTCCAGAGCTCCATCATCAGCCCGTATTCATTTTCCGCTACCCGAAGCTCAACCTCCTCATAGGGCTTGCCGTCCTTTAAATTTCCATAGAAATGATGTCCCTGGTTGGCCTCATTTCCTCCGGCCACCACCACGCAGCGTCCGGAGCGGGCTCCCACAGCATTTAGGGCGGAGGAAAGGGGCGTGGTTCCCTCATGGCCGCCCCGGTTGCTTCCCAGGGCAATGCAGAGAACCAGAGGCTTTTTCTCCCGAAAGGCCAGCTCATTTAGATAGCGGACACCCATCATAATGTCGTTTTCCTGATAGGCTTCTGCCTCGGGACGGACCATATAATATCGCATGAGACGCTTTTTGGCAGGCTTAAGCTTTACCACGGCCAGATCTGCCATAGGTGCGGCTCCTGTCCAGCCCTGATCATTGTCGGTGCTTCCCGCCGCAATGCTGGCAATCTGTGTGCCGTGTCCGGATTCGTCCCTGCTTGGCACCACGGAGAAGGGATCGTCACTCTTTAATGCCTGGTTGATTTCCTCCTGTCCGTATACGCTGCCGTAGCCAATTCCCTCCGGAAGCCTTCCGCTCTGATCCGTCTGATCCCAGAGCTCCAGGATCCGGGTGGTGCCGTCGGTTTTTTTGAAGCAGTTGTTGGTGTAATCGATTCCCGTGTCAATGATCCCGATGATCACACCCTCCCCCTGAAGCCTTAACACAGAGTGATTTAAAAGCTCCATAATACCGCTCTTTTCCAGGCTTTCATTTTCCAGAAGCGTATAGAGAATGGGGAATACCTCATAGCTGTAGGGAAGCCGGTTCCGCTCCAGGATGCTGGACTCCACATAAAAGACAGCGTAAAAATCATTGAGAATCTGTACACAGTACTGAGGGTACAGACGCTCAAGCTCCCTTACGTTGTAATCAGACTTCCAGATAAAGTCTACATAATCATCCGATACAATTTTTTCTCTGCAATTCTCTGCCATAGCATGCCTCATTTCCCCTTTGTCCGCTTATGAAAGACGCAAAGGCCCCTGTGGTGGATTTCTTCTACTTTATTCCCCGGACGGATTGTCCTATGACTCTTACGGTTCCTGTTCAGATGGCGTGTACGTGAACCGTCCGAACACAGATATGGAAAAGTCTGCCTGCCCCCTGCGCCTCGTCTGAACAGGAACCTCTTATTCTAAAGCCGAAGAGGAGATTTTGTCCTTGCAGACCGGTCAAAGATCGACTATAATGAAGAACAGAATCGGCTTTTGGCCGAAAATCTGAGGAGGATCAAAGGATGGACAAAATCAAGATGACAACTCCCCTGGTAGAGATGGACGGGGATGAAATGACAAGAATACTCTGGAGCATGATCAAGGAGGAGCTGTTGCTTCCTTTCCTGGATCTGAACACCGAATACTACGATCTGGGTCTGGAAAAGCGCAATGCCACCAACGACCAGATTACCATAGATGCCGCCGAGGCCACGAAAAAATACGGTGTGGCCGTAAAATGCGCCACCATCACCCCCAACGGGGCCCGCATGAAGGAGTATGACCTAAAGGAGATGTGGAAGAGTCCCAACGGCACCATCCGGGCCATCCTGGACGGCACCGTATTTCGGGTTCCCATCATTGTAAAGGGGATTGAGCCCTATGTAAAGACCTGGAAAAAGCCCATCACCGTGGCCCGTCACGCCTACGGCGATGTCTATAAGGCCACCGAGATCCAGGTGCCCGGCCCCGGAAAATGTGAGCTTGTCTTCACGGGAGAGGACGGAACTGAGCTTCGGGAGATGATTCACGACTTCAAGGAGGCCGGAATCGCCCAGGGCATGCATAACCTTAAAAGCTCCGTGGAAAGCTTTGCCAGAAGCTGCTTTTCCTATGCCGTTTCCCAGAAGCAGGATCTGTGGTTTGCCACCAAGGATACCATCTCCAAGAAATACGATCACTACTTCAAGGACACCTTCCAGGAGATCTTTGAGAAGGAGTACAAAGAGGAATTCGATCGTCTGGGAATCGAATATTTCTACACCCTCATCGATGACGCCGTAGCCCGGGTAATAAAATCCGAGGGCGGCTACATCTGGGCCTGCAAGAATTACGACGGCGACGTGATGAGCGATCTCATTGCCACCGCCTTCGGTTCCCTGGCCATGATGACCTCCGTGCTGGTATCCCCCCACGGATACTTCGAGTACGAGGCAGCCCACGGCACCGTACAGCGCCACTACTATAAGCACCTGAAGGGAGAGGAGACCTCCACCAACTCCATGGCCACCATCTTTGCCTGGTCCGGCGCACTGAGAAAGCGCGGAGAGCTGGACAACAACGAGGCTCTGGTAAGCTTTGCAGATAAACTGGAGGAAGCTTCCCTTAAGACCATAGAGTCTGGAAAGATGACCAAAGACCTGGCCCTTATCACCACCTTTAAGAACCCCACCGTGCTTTCCAGCGAGGCCTTTATCAAAGAGATTCGAACGACCCTAGAGGAACTGTTACATGCTGTTTAATTCCAATGCATTTTATGTATTTCTGCCCATTGTATTTACCATCTATTGGCTGATACCGGCAAAATACCGTTGGGGCGTGCTTTTCGTTTCCAGTTACTATTTTTATATGAGCTGGAACGTAAAGTACGTGACTCTGATACTCACCACAACCCTGGTATCCTTTTTGGCAGCTCTTTTGATGGAGCGGACAGAAAGCAAAAGAAAAAAGAAGCTGTGCATGGCAGCGGCTCTTTTCATCAGCTTCGGCATCCTGTTCTTTTTCAAATACTTTAACTTTTTAAGCAAAAGCGTCACGGATTTGCTGCAAAGATTTGCCATTCCGGTGCAGGAGACCACGTTGAATCTGATGCTTCCGGTGGGAATATCCTTCTACACCTTCCAGACCTTAAGCTACGTGATCGACGTATACAGAGGTCAGGTAAAGGCCTGTCGCCATTTCGGGAAATATGCCACATTTATCTCATTTTTCCCCCAATTGGTAGCCGGTCCCATTGAGCGTACCCAAAATCTGCTGCCGCAGATTGAGGGAGAGCACACCTTCCACAGTGAGAAAGCCATAGACGGCGCCAAGCTGATTGCCTGGGGCTTCTTCAAAAAGATAGCCATAGCCGACACCGTAGCCGTCTACGTGGACACCGTATACAATGCGGCCCAGACCTTCACCGGCTTTCCCCTGCTTCTGGCCACAGTCCTGTTCACCTTCCAGATCTACTGCGACTTCTCCGGCTACTCCGACATTGCCGTGGGAACCGCCAAGCTTCTGGATATCGACCTGATGACCAACTTCAAAAGCCCCTATTTCGCCGCCTCCATCCGGGAATTCTGGAGCCGGTGGCACATCTCCCTGTCCACCTGGTTCCGCGACTATTTATACATTCCCTTAGGAGGCAACCGAAGAGGTGCATGGCGTACCAGATGGAACCTTCTGGTCACCTTCCTGGTCAGCGGCCTCTGGCATGGAGCCAACTGGACCTACGTCCTCTGGGGAGGCATTCACGGCCTGGGACAAATCTTGGAGCGAGAGTGGAACCGCCTCTTTCACCGGGATCCAAAAAAGAGAAGCTGGCTTAGAATCGGCCTCACCTTCCTGTTTGTCAGCCTGACTTGGATCTTCTTCCGAGCGAACACCATATCCGATGCCTTCTACGTACTGACCCATCTGCTTACCGGCATCACAAATCCCATTGCCTATCTAAGAGACGGCTACCAGGCCTTCCAGATAGCCGGCATGATCCAATCCTCCGGCCTGAAAACCCTGATAGCCTGTTTCGCATGCATCCTCATCCTATTACTATACGACTACCTGGAACAGACAGGAAGCGTCTGGAAGCGAATCGGCTCTCTGAAAAAGCCCCTTCGCTACCTCCTCTACTTCCTGCTTCTCTTCGTCATCCTATACAGCCGTCAGCTGGGCGAATACGAATTCGTATACTTCCAGTTCTAGTCTATAAAAAACCAATAGGAGACAAAAATGAAAACATTCCTGAAAAAAATATCCCCCTTCGTCCTCTTCATCCTCATCCTGGAAATCGCCATCCCCATCCTGGCAGACCCCTACAACGTCTTCCACTGGAGAAGGATCCGTGACAACGGCGTAGAGCCCAACAGCAACTACATCAAAATGGAATACATCCTTCACAACCCGGACAAATTCGACTCCTTCCTCTTCGGATCCTCCCGCACCGGCTTCGTTGACGTGGAAAAAATCCCCGAGGGAAGATGGTACAACATGTCCTACTCCGAGGGCCTGCCCTTAGAGCACCTGGAAAACCTGAAAGAGCTCATCGACAACGGAATCATCCCCAAAAACGTCATGATCGGCGTAGACAACATTTCCTGCTTCGTAGATCCGGCCATTCACGACAAGCAGTTTTACCGCATCCCCTACCCAAGAGAAAACAAGCTGGGCTTCTACGCCAACTACTTCAGCATCAAAGGCGTCATACGCTCCCTAGAGATCACCCTAGATCACGAAATCGACGACCCCGACTACGTTGAACGCTACTACCGAAGCGGCTCCAGCCGCCGGGATCCCTTCACAGCCGTAACCTGGACCAGCGAAGCCCCCTACTGGGAAAACTACTACCGCAACTACACCGACGACGCCATCCTGACCATGAAGCGCATCGCCGAGCTGTGCAGCGAATACGACATCAACCTCATCGTCTTCACCAACCCCATGTACGTGTCTACCTACAAGCAGTCCAAATATTACGGCTACGGCTTCTTCCTGGAATGGCTGTCAGACGCCAGCCCCTTCTACAACTTCAGCGGAGTCAACGACATCACCGACAACCGCGACAACTACTACGAAGCCAGCCACTACACAGAAGAAGTAGGCGACATGATCATCGACCGCATTTTCAACAACGTCACCGACGAAACCCTGGAAAGCCAAGGCTTCGGCTTCTACGTAACCAAGGAAAACCAAGAAGAATTCCAAAAAGCCCTAGACAACCACTGACCATTTTTCTTTCCAAGAAAGTAGATTGTAGCAAAATCAGAGGCCCTGCTTTTCCGATATCCAGTGTACGCCAACCGTCCGAACACAGGATATGGAAAAGCAGGGCCTCTGATTTTGCTACGCCAACCCCTCCCACAATTCATAAAGAACTCCCAGTCTTTCTGCAATACCCTCCTTCTCCCGATGCAGCCTCAAACACTCCTCCGTACTCGTATAGATCTCCTCCTTCGTAAGAAGCAAATCAATCTCCTGATCCCTTGACTCCAAAGCAAAGATTTCATCCTCCGTCCGCTTCAAATCATTCTCCCGCTTCCGAATCCGGGCCTGCTCCTCCTTCTGCTGCTTCCAGTCCAACTTCCCCACAGAGAAAGTCTCCGACTCTTTAGGTATACTCTCAGAAGAAGCCAAAGCAGCGTTAAGCTCCTCCCGCTTCTCCAGGTAATAATCATAATTCCCAATATAATTCACCAGCTGCCCATCCGTCAGATCCAAAATCCGCGTAGCCGTCGTATTAATAAAATACCGATCATGAGACACATAAAGCACCGTCCCCGTATACCGATTCAAAGCCTCCTCCAAAATCTCCTTAGAAACAATATCCAAATGATTCGTAGGCTCATCCAGAATCAGAAAATTCGCCTCCGACAGCATAAGCTTAGCCAGAGAAACACGCCCCCGCTCCCCGCCGCTCAGATCCCCAATCCGCTTAAACACATCATCCCCGGTAAACAAAAAAGCTGCCAGCGTACTGCGAATCTTCGTATTATCCAGGGCAGGATAAGCATCCGAAATCTCCTCAAACAGCGTCTTCTCCATATGAAGCACATGATGCTCCTGATCATAATACCCGATTTTCACCTTTGTCCCAAGACAAAAGGCTCCTTCATCCGCCTCCAAAAGCCCATTGAGAATCTTAAGAAGCGTCGTTTTCCCCGTACCGTTATTTCCGATAAGAGCCACCCGCTCCCCCCGCTTGATCTCAAAATGCAAATCCGAAAAAAGCTTTAACGCTCCAAAAGACTTGGAAAGCCCCTCCACTAAGAGCACATCATTGCCGCTTACGATCTCCGGCTCCAGCCAGATATGCATTTCCGAGCGAACTTCCACCGGCTTTTCCAAAACCTCCATCTTATCCAACATCTTTTCCCGGCTTTCCGCCCGTCGGATGGATTTCTCCCGATTAAAGGACTTGAGCTTTGCAATAACCTCCTCCTGGTGCTTGATTTCCTTCTGCTGATTCAGCCAGGCCGTCATCTGTGCCTCCCGAAGCTGAGCCTTTTTGGAGGCATAATCCGAATAATTTCCCAAAAAGGAGGTCACCTGCCCATTGTCAATCTCAATCACTTTAGTCACGACCCGATTGAGAAAATACCGATCATGAGCCACAATCACCACAGCCCCGTCATAGTTCAGCAAAAAGGTCTCCAGCCAGGCAATAGAGGCCATATCCAGATGATTGGTAGGCTCGTCCAGAAGAATGATATCCGGATGGGAGAGCAGAAGCTTTCCCAAAGATACCCGGGTCTTTTGCCCGCCGGAGAGGGTGTGAACCTCCTTGTCAAACTCCTCCTCCAAAAAGCCGAGCCCTTTTAGAACGCCCACCACCTCGCTTTTGTAGGCATAACCGTTTTTCAGTTCAAATTCATGATTTAACCGCGTGTAGGCGTCCAGAGCCTCCACAAGAGCATCGCCGGAAAGCTCCTTCATTTCCTGCTCCAGGGTCCGGATGCGGCTCTCCAGATCGATCACGTCCTGCTTGACCTTAAGAAGCTCCTGGTAAATCGTCCGTGTACTCTCCAGATCCTGATGCTGGGCCAGATACCCAAGAGTCCGTCCCTTTGCCAGCACCACCTGGCCGGAATCCGGCTCCAGCTCATGAACGATAATTTTCAAAAGCGTAGATTTTCCGGCCCCATTGATGCCCACAATGGCAGCCTTTTCCCGCTCCTCTATATGAAAAGATGCATCCTTTAAAACCACATGAGTGCCAAAGGACTGACGAATGCCTTGACATGCCAGTATCATAACAAAAACCTCATCTTTCTTCGTACAAAATCCAAGTCATCCTCTATTATAGCGGAAGAAAAGGAAAAGTCAAACAGATTGTGAAAAAACCTACAAAGTCATTGACAACCCCACGGGTGACCGATATAATGATAGCAGGAAAAAAATTAGCGGGGCGGTGTTACAATGGAAGAGCGGGAAATTTCAAAAGCAGTCATCAAGAGACTTCCGCGTTACTACCGATACCTGGGTGAGATTATGGAGAGCGGTGTGGAGCGTATTTCTTCCGGAGAGCTCAGTGACCGGATGCATGTGACGGCATCCCAGATCCGGCAGGATCTGAACAACTTCGGCGGCTTCGGACAGCAGGGATACGGATATAATGTTGCGCACCTGTATGAGGAGATCGGAAAGATCCTGGGACTGGACAAGAAGTACAATATGATTATCATAGGAGGCGGCAATCTGGGCCAGGCTCTGGCGAACTATGTGTCCTTTGAGAAGCGGGGCTTTGTGATCAAAGGAATTTTTGACGTGAACCCGGTATTAAAGGGATTAAGCGTTCGGGGCATTCAGATCTATATGCTGGAGGAGCTGGAGGGCTTTATTCGGGAGCAGGATATTCAGATAGCGACCCTGACCCTTCCCAAGTCCAAGGCGGCCGAGATGGCAGAGCTTCTGGTAAAATACGGCATCAAAGCCATCTGGAATTTCGCCCATGTGGATCTGCAGGTGCCGGAGGATGTGCTGGTGGAAAATGTGCATTTGTCCGAGAGCCTGATGCAGTTGTCCTACAATATCAACCGGTATGAAAAAGAGCATTCTTAGCGTACTTTTGTTAAGCGATTCGGGGAGCTTAAAGGCCAAAGAGGGCCTTTTGGTTCCCTTTTGCTATGCACAGGCCCATGCAGCGGTAATATATTATAAGAAGAAAGGAAGAATTGCGATGAATGCATATACACGGATTGGAGCTATTGTGGATTTGGCCGCTATCGATGCCAATCTGAATGCCATCAAGGCCGGACTCTCAAAGGAGACAAAGGTAACGGCCGTGGTGAAGACAGATGCCTACGGACATGGAGCCGGTCCCATTGCCCGGCATATCGAAAAGAGGGAAGAGCTGTGGGGCTTTGCAGTGGCTATGCTTGAGGAAGCCCTGGAGCTTTTGGAGGAGGGCATCAAAAAGCCCTTGTTGATTCTGGGCTACGTGTATCCGGAGGACTGTGATACAGTGGCCGGTCTTTTGGAGGAAGAGCCTTCTGAGGACGGAACATACCTGACCCAGATTCGTCCTGCCGTATACAGTCTTGAGACAGGAAAGCTTTTGTCGGCTGCGGCTAAGAGGCAGAGTGAACTTCTTGGAAAGGAAGTTGTGATTCCGGTACATATTAAGGTGGATACGGGCATGAGCCGTATCGGCTTTGAGGATACGAAAGAGAGCGTTCAGGTGATACGAGAGATCGCGAAGCTTCCGGGAATCCGCCTGGAGGGACTGTTTACGCATTTTGCCCGGGCAGACGAGGTGGACAAAGCCTCTGTCAACAGCCAGATCCGAAGGTTTCAGGCCTTTGAGGAGGCCTGCCGCCGGGAGGGGATAAGCTTTCCCGTTCGCCATTGCTCCAACAGCGCGGGGATTATGGAGTCCAAGGAGGCCCAGTGGGATATGGTCCGTGCGGGGATTATCCTCTATGGTCTTTACCCTTCCGAGGAGGTTCAAAAGGAGGCGATGCTTTTGACGCCTGCCATGGAGCTGAAAAGCCGGATCATTCATATAAAGGAGATCACGCCGGGAACTCAAGTAAGCTATGGGGGAATCTATGAGGCCGATTCTGTCCGCAAGATTGCCACCATTCCGGTAGGCTATGGAGACGGCTATCCAAGAAGCCTTTCCAACCGTGGTTATGTGCTGATTGCCGGGAAGAGGGCGCCTATTCGCGGGCGGGTCTGCATGGATCAGATGATGGTGGATGTGACGGATATTCCCGAGGCTCACATGGGGATGGAGGTGACCCTTTTTGGCCGGGATGGGGATCAGGAGCTTTCCCTTGAGACCTTGTGTGAGCTGTCCGGACGCTTTAACTATGAATTTGTCTGTGATATCAATAAGCGGGTGCCCCGGATTTATGTAAATGGCTGAATTACGGCATGGGTTTCATGCCCGCTTACAGGGCGATTGGCATGAGGTGAAAAGGGACCTGAATACTTCCGATTTTTTTGGAAATACTTCCGATAGGACTGGAGAAAGATGCCGGTCAAAAGAATTTCAGAAAATCGGAGCGTGAGAAGATTGATAATCAGGCGAGGAGATATTTACTATGCGGACCTTCGGCCTGTGGTGGGTTCGGAGCAGGGAGGCATCCGGCCGGTTCTGGTGATTCAGAATGACACGGGGAACCGCCACAGTCCTACGGTGATCGTGGCGGCCATTACGTCAAAGATGAATAAGGCGAAGCTTCCCACCCATGTGGAGCTGAGCACCAGGCAATGTCAGATTGTAAAGGATTCGGTGATTTTGCTGGAGCAGCTGCGGACCATTGATAAGCAGAGGCTTCGGGATAAGGTATGTCATCTGGACGAGGGACTTCTCCGAAAGGTCAATGAGGCCCTGCGGGTAAGCCTGGAGCTGGATACATAATGCTTGCCATTCCGTAGAATTAGTGCTAAAATAGATAAAACTGTCTGCCCGCAGGAAGGGTACAGGAAAGAACAAAAAGGAAGAGGAGTGTTTTCGGTATGTCAGGACATTCAAAATTTGCGAATATAAAGCACAAAAAG
>JAAVZL010000027.1 GCA_022791635.1 Lachnospiraceae bacterium | reverse complement strand
TCGAAGAGTTACGGGCAGTCAAGGCTTTATAGTCATACTGCCTTTTTATTATGCAGATAAAAGCAGAAGATTTCAAGAGGAATAGGAATAATGTGACCGAAAAGAGATGTTAGCTGGCGAGGACATTGTGCTGTTCTACACTGGAATATGTGGAAAGCTCTTTGAAGCTTGATAGGAGGATTATTCTGTTTGGGGCCGGACGTTTGGGGAATATTTTAAGACAATTTTTGGAGCTGTGTAAGAAAGAGGTTATTTTGATGGACAATAACAGCCTTTTACAAAAGAATGGACAGATGGGGAGAGCCATACATAAGCCAGAGGAGATAACAGCTCAATTTCCCTGTGAAAGATACCTGATTGCCAATACCAGGCATGGGACAGAGATGAAGGAACAGCTTCTTCGGTTAGGAATACAGAGTGGAAATATTCTGATTTGTGATAATGAGGAGTTTTTACTGAGGAAGATCTTTGTGAAAGCGGGGCAGTATATTGAGGCATGATTGTGTTCACAAGGTAAGTATCATTGTACCGGCATATAATGCGGAACCTTATATCAGAAATTGTCTGAGCAGCCTTCTTTGTCAAACCTATAAAAAGATAGAAATTATTTTAATCGATGACGGGTCTACAGATGCAACAGGGCATATCTGTGATACATATCAGCAAGTCCATGGAAGCCTTATAAAAGTAGTGCATTGCCGGCATTGTGGCGTTTCTTATGCACGATTATCCGGCCTTCAAAAAGCGGCAGGGGAATATGTAGTATTTGTGGATGCGGATGACTGGATTGAAAGGGATTATATACAGTCCATGCTGTCTTGCATGGAAGAGGCGGACATTGTTGCGGCAGGGATTTCCAGAGAAGTATTAAACGAAAAAGAAAGCGCTGTATTTGAGTATAACGGCATTTCACCCGGCAGATTCAAAATGGATTTCCAGAGAGAAGAGCTGTATGGGAAAATGCTGTATTGCAAAGCTCCGTATCAATTTGGCGTTTTACCTTACATGTGCAATAAAATGTTTCGAAGGGATCGGATACAGCCTTTTCTTGAAAGAACAGACAAGCGCATTTTTGATGGAGAAGACGCTGCGGTGGTGTATCCGTATCTTTTAGAGTCTCGTGAGATTGTGCTTACGGATGAATGTAAATATCACTATGTGAACCATCGTGATTCCGCGTCATTAAAGGATTCACAGAAGGCGTATTTCAATGCAGCCTGCCTCTATCAGGAATTATATGTCTGCTTTACAGGGAGCGAGTATCGTGCAATCTTACTGACACAGCTCGATCACTATATGCGGCGTTTGATTTGGAAAAAGAATCCGGCAGAGTATCTTCGGGTAAATTCCTTTCTCTTTCCTTATGAGAAGGTGAGGCAGGGGTCGAAAATTGTTCTTTATGGGATGGGAAAGGTGGGAGAGGCCTTTTATCAGCAGATAAGACAGACGGGTTATTGTGTTATTGCTGCCTGGGCAGATAGAAATCCCGGATTGGCTTTTGACATAAGCGGGGCTGTTCCGGGGATTTTTCCGGATGAAATAAAAAAGTATTCCTTTGATTATGTGGTCATTGCAATTGAGAACAAAGGTGTCAGCTATAAAATTACCGAAAAATTATGCTTCATGGGAATTGCCCGGGAAAAGATTATTATTTCGGATTTTTAACAGGAGCACGGCATTTAGTGGCGGGAGTGGTTAAGGAATGAGCTATTGGAATAAAGCGCTGGAAGAAATTTTGAGTGCGGGCGAGATTATGATATATGGAGCCGGAGTGATGGGAAGGGCAGTAAAAAGCTGTCTGGAGAGTGCTCCGTATGAGATAAAGGTTACACGGTTTATCGTGCAGTCATTGCAAGAGAATCCAAAGCATGTAGGCGGAGTTCCCGTCATTGACATTTCCCATGCATCCTTGTACCGGGATGCATGGATCGTGGCAGCACTGCATGAAAGGAATATGCCGGGAGCATTAAGACAATTGTCGGAAGCCGGATTTCGCCATGTCGTGCCCTTGTCCTTTGACAGTGATGAATGGAGCGATATCAGAGGGAATTGGTTTCAAAATTTGTATTCCGAGCAACAGGAAGCCTATATCAGCTTGAATGAGGTGATGACAGAAGGGTTCCGGATTTATGTGGCACACAGTGCGGCGGATCGCGTATTAAAAGAGCCGATGACAGATTGCAGCTTTGAAATACCTATTCAGGTTGGAGCTGCTTTGACGGATAAACGGCTTGCCATATTGAGAGACGATCAGGGAGATCATATATCCCATAAAAATAGAAAGTATTGTGAATTAACGGCATTATACTGGATATGGAAAAATGACAATACAAAATATGTGGGATTAAGCCATTATCGAAGAAGGTTTGATATCAGTGAGCAGCTGGCCATGTGGCTGCCGGAATCTGACATAGACGCGGTTCTTACGGTGCCTGTTTTAAATCTCAAAGGAGTCAGAGCACAGTACTGTAGTGATCACATAGCATCTGACTGGAATGTAATGATGGAAGCTGTAAAAGATCTGTTTCCGGAGTATTGGAGCACGGCAAATAAGGTACAAAAGAGCAATTATTACTATGCCTACAATATGTTCATTGCCCGCAGGGAAATTTTGAATCGATATTGCGAATGGCTATTTCCGATTCTATTTCGCTGTGAAGAGGTGATAGGAGAGCGAGAGGATGCGTACCAGGGAAGATATCTTGGCTTCCTGGCAGAACGCTTAATGACAATATTTTTTGAACACCATAAGAAGGAATATAAGACGGCAATCGCCAGAAAGCATTTTATAGCCGAAAAAGAATCATGTGTTATATAAAGATTGAAACAGCAGCCCAAAGTTGTTATACTAATAACAGCAGAGGGCTGTTTTTTCTGATATTTTTTAGAACTACCGGCGGGCTGTAAAAGAGGCCATGAAAGGATGGGACAGATATGCCAAGAACCATAGGAATCGGTCACCAGGATTTTGAGCAACTGATTACCAATGATTATTTTTATATTGATAAAACGATGTTTATCAGAGAATGGTGGGAAAGAGGGGATTCTGTCACCTTGATTACCCGTCCCAGACGTTTCGGAAAGACCTTGATGATGAACACGGTAGAAAAATTTTTCTCTGTGAAATATGCAAAGCGGGAAGATTTATTTCAGGGGCTGGAAATCTGGAAAGAGGAAGCTTATCGAAGGCTTAAGGGAACTTACCCGGTGATCAGTCTTTCCTTTGCCACCATCAAGGATACAAAATATGAGGTGGTAAGGAAAAGAATTTGTCAGATATTAACAAGCCTGTATTCGGAGTATCGGTTTTTAGTAGAAGGAGATCTGCTGGATGAGAAGGAGAAGAGCTTCTTTGCATCCGTAGCCGTGGATATGGATGATGCTACAGCCACCTATGCGCTCCATGAATTATCCTTTTATCTGTCCCGCTATTATAAGAAAAAAGTGATTATCCTCTTGGATGAGTATGACACACCGATGCAGGAGGCCTATGTAAATGGATATTGGGAGGAGATCGTTGCTTTTACCAGAAGCCTGTTTAATGCCGCTTTTAAGACAAATCCCTATCTTGAGCGGGCGATTATGACAGGAATTACCCGAGTGAGTAAGGAATCTATTTTTTCAGATTTAAATAATCTGGAGGTGGTAACAACGACTTCGGAGAAATATGAAACGTCATTTGGATTTACCCAGGAAGAGGTATGGAGTGCACTGGAAGAGTATGGGTTATCCGATCAAAAGAAACATGTAAAGGACTGGTACGACGGATTTACATTTGGAAACAAGAGAGACATTTACAATCCGTGGTCTATCTTAAATTATCTGGATAAGAGGAAGTTTTCTACCTACTGGGCGAATACCAGCAGCAACAGCCTGGCAGGAAAACTGATTCGTGAGGGAAGCAAGCGGATAAAGATGATGATGGAGGATCTTCTGGAGGGAAAGGTGCTCCATACGGAGATTGACGAGCAGATTGCGTTCAATCAGTTGAATCATAACGAAAGCGCCATCTGGAGCCTTTTGCTGGCCAGCGGGTATCTGCGGGTGGAGCGGTTTTTCTTTGACCAAGAGTGGCTCCGGGAGGAATATGATTTGGTGCTGACCAACCGGGAGGTACGGTTTATGTTCCAGAAAATGTTCCGGAATTGGTTCACAGGAGGCGGCTGCGGGTACAATGAATTTGTGGAAGCTTTGCTGCGGGATGACCTGGAGGAGATGAACATCTATATGAACCAGGTAACAGAACAGACCTTCAGCTCCTTTGATACCGGAAAAAGACCTTCCGGATCAGCGGAGCCGGAGCGATTTTATCATGGCTTTGTACTGGGGCTTCTGGCGGAGCTTCGGGGACGCTATATCCTGACGTCCAATCGGGAAAGCGGCTTTGGGCGGTATGATGTGATGCTGGAGCCCTTACATGAGGCAGACGATGGGATCCTGATAGAGTTCAAGGTGTTCCGTCCTGAAAAGGAGAGGACGCTTAAAGATGCGGTGAAATCGGCCCTGGATCAGATAGAAGAAAAGAGGTATGCCGCCGTCCTGGAGGCTAAAGGGATAGCCCCGGAGCGGATTCGAAGATACGGTTTCGCCTTTGAGGGAAAAAAGGTTTTGATTGGATGAACGGAGGATAGGTATGTTTTTTGCTTCATTAACAGAATGGACGTTTCAGAATATCTTGCTTCGGATGATAAGCGCCTTAGTCCTGGGGGGACTTATCGGCATTGACCGGGGCGCCAAAAAGAGAGGCGGGGGAGCAAAGACAGATGCGGCAGTCTGCCTGGGAGCCGCTATGGTGATGATGACGGCTCAATATATGGATATTAAGTTTCCGGGAGCCACGGATATTTCCCGAATGGCCGCACAGGTGGTGAGCGGTGTGGGCTTTCTGGGAGCAGGTTCAATCATTGTATCCGGCCGGCAGGTGAAAGGACTCACCTCTGCCGCAAGTATCTGGATCTGTGCCTGTGTGGGCCTGGCGGCGGGAATCGGGTTTGTGGATGGAGCCATTTTGGTTACCCTGGTTCTTCTCGTGGGCCTTCATATTTTGCCCTTTGCTGAGGAAAAGGTCTATCTCTATTCCAGATATGCACGTCTGTATGTGGAAGCGGCGGAGAATCAGACGCCTTCGATCCTTTTACATAAGCTTAAGGAAGATGGCTGTAAGATTGATATGTACGATGTGGACAAGCCAAAGGTTGGAGGCCATTCTTTTACCATACGAATGACCATTTATATTCCTTATAAAATTGATAAGCAGGAGTATCTTAGGAAATTGAATGAGATTGAGGGCGTGATGTTTGTGGATGTGATATAGTTAGTGCCCTTTGTCGCGTTCCAGCTCCACCAGAATGATATCCGGTCCAATCTGCTTGATCTTGCACCAGGGGATCTCGTACTCGCAGTCTTTCCCCAGAAGCCCCCAGAGCTTTTCGTTGCTGGAGGTCACAAGGGCCTGGATACAGCCGTTTTTGGGATCAAAGACCAGATCCGTCACACAGCCTAAGCGCTTGCAGTCACAGATATTGATAACATCCTTTTCTCTTAATTCGCAGAAAGTCATGGGGAAGCTCCTTTGGAGGTCTTTCTCTATTCTATGCTGCAGCGAAAAAAGGGTGTTTTGTTTTACATAACATTTGACAGAAAACAGGAATATGTACTATACTTGATATAAAATACGCGAGAAAATATGCCAGGCGATTCGGCCATGCCACCGGATGGCACAGAGTCGTTGGAAACGAGGGAGGTTCACTATGAAGTGTCCGTTTTGCAGCCAGGAGAACACCCGGGTCATTGACTCCAGACCGGCAGAAGACAACTGTGCCATTCGTCGTCGTCGTCTCTGCGATTCCTGCGGGAAGCGCTTTACCACCTATGAGAAAATTGAGACCATTCCCATTATTGTGATTAAGAAGGATAATAACCGGGAGACCTATGACAGAAGCAAGATAGAGGACGGTATTTTAAGAGCCTGCCACAAGCGGCCGGTGCCCTTAAAGGATATCAACGGGGTAATCGATCTCATTGAGAGCGAGATCTTTAACCGGGAAGAGCGGGAGATTGCAAGCAGCGTCATCGGAGAGATGGTGATGGATAAGCTGAAGAGCTTAGATTCCGTGGCCTACGTGCGCTTCGCCTCCGTATACCGGGAGTTTAAGGATGTGAACACCTTTTTAAGCGAATTAAAGAAGATGCTGGATAAGTAATCGGGACAGAGAGAGACTTGAAATGACAAGAGACAGAAAAAAGACAGCGGGGCATATCCTTGCCCTGCTTACCATTACCGTGTGGGGAACCACCTTTGTGGCAACGAAGACCCTGCTGAATCATTACGATGCGCTTCAGATTATGCTGATGCGCTTCTTTATCGCCTGGGTCGTTTTATTTTTGTTTACCCGGAAGCTGGAAAAGCCAGGGGGAGTGAAGGAGGAGCTTGGGATTTTTGTGCTCTCCCTTTCCGGTATTACCCTCTATTACTATTTTGAAAATACGGCCCTTAGCTATACACTGGCGGCGAATGTAAGCATCATTCTTGCGGCAGCCCCCGTGTTTACCGCCATCCTGGCCCATCTGTTTACCAGAGACGAAAAGCTGTCCGGACGGACCTGGGCAGGCTTTTTCATTGCCATGACAGGCGTTGTGCTGGTAGTGTTCAACGGGGCCTTTGTGCTGAAGCTCAATCCCTTAGGAGACGCCCTTTCCCTTCTGGCAGCCCTGTCCTGGGCCGTCTACTCCGTAGTTTTGAAGCGATACGTAGGGCATTACGACAATTGGATTTTAACCAGGAAAATGCTCTTTTACGCCCTGCTTTTGACGGCTCCGGCCACCCTTTGGGGAAAAGGACTGCCCCCTTTAAATCCTCTTTTCCGGGGGGATGTTCTGTTCTGCATTTTGTTTCTGGGAGTTCTCGGAAGCGCTGTCTGCTACATCACCTGGAATATGGCTATCCGGCAAATCGGCGTGGTGAACACCAACAACTATATTTATCTCAATCCCTTTGTGACCATGGTCTGCGCGGCCATGGTCCTCAAAGAGCCCATTACGGCGGCAGGGATCGTAGGAGCCGTGCTGATCGTGGGGGGAATCCTGGTGTCAGAGCTGCCAAAAGGCTTCTCCCTGCTTAAGGGCTTCTATCCAAAAGAATACCTTGGTTCCACCTATGAAATTGATTTCGAAGGCTTATATCAGGCAGGATGGCGGGGAATCCTCTTTGATGTGGACAATACCCTGGTGCCCCACGACGCTCCGGCGGATGCGCGAAGCATCGCCCTCTTTGAGCGTCTGCATCAAATCGGCTTTTCCACCTGCCTCATATCCAACAACAAGGAACCCCGGGTAATGCCCTTTGCCAAGGCACTTCACACTCCCTACGTGTACAAAGCCGGAAAGCCAAAGCCCAGAGGCTACCAGGAAGGCATGAGGCGCATGGGAACAGAGAAGAGCAACACCCTCTTTGTGGGCGATCAGCTCTTTACCGATGTGTGGGGCGCCAATCTGGCCGGAATACACTCCATACTGGTAAAGCCCATGAACCCGAAGGAAGAGATCCAGATTGTGCTGAAGCGTTATCTGGAAAAGCCGGTTATACACTGCTATCAGCGCAGACAAAAAAGAGTGAATCCATTTCCCGGCATAGAGACAGGCGAAGCAGGAATGAATAAAGAAAGGTTTACAAAAAAATGAGAATTCAAAGGGCAAGAAAGGAATTAGAAGAAAAGAAACTGGACGCGGCGCTAATAGCCTCAGCCGCCAATATTCGCTACCTGAGCGGTTTTGCAGGCACAGACAGCTATCTCTATCTGTCCCGCAAAAGACAGGTAATCCTCACAGACAGCCGCTACACCCTCCAGGCCGAAGAGGAGGGAAAAGGCTTTGAGGTGCAAACCATAAAAGGCGACTGCGGATACGGAAAATTGCTCAGCGATCTTCTAAACGACGATCATGCCGGCTGTCTAGGCTTTGAGGACAGCGCAATGACCTGGCAGGCCGTAACAAAGCTTCAGGAGGCCCTGGAGGGCAAAGAGAAGAAGGCCTGCTGGATCCCGCTGGGAGAAGCCTTCACCCTTCTGCGCGCCATAAAAGAGGAAGACGAGCTGGAAAAGCTGGCTCGGGCAGAAGCGATAGGAGATAAAGCCTTCGCATACATTTTGACAGAGCTAAAGCCCGGCGTCACAGAGCTTGCCATAGCCGCAAAGCTGGAATACTATATGAAAAGTCACGGAGCTCAGGAAAAAAGCTTCGACACCATCGCGGCCTTTGGCCTTCACAGCGCCATGCCCCACGCCGTACCCACCGAAAAACCCCTGGAACAGGGCGATTTCATCACCCTGGATTTCGGCTGCAAATATCAGGGCTACTGCTCCGACATGACCCGAACCGTGGTGCTTGGAAAAGCCAGCCAAAAGCAAAAAGAGATCTACCAAACCGTACTGGAAGCCCAGGAGACAGCCTTGAGAGGCTTATGCGCCGGCATAACAGGAGCCGAAGGCGACGCCCTTGCCAGAGCAGTCATTGAAAAGGCCGGCTACAAAGAATTCTTCGGCCACGGCCTGGGTCACAGCGTCGGCCTCGAGATCCACGAAAAGCCCGCCCTGTCCCCCAAAGACAATACCATCCTAAAACCCGGCATGATAGAAACCGTAGAACCCGGCATCTACATCCCAGGCTTTGGAGGCGTCCGCATCGAAGATATGGTAATCATCACAGAGTCCGGAATAAAAAACCTGACAACCTCCCCCAAAGAGCTCCTAGAGCTCTAAAGGCCCACAAGTCTAATACTCCCATGAAGACATAAAAGGGCAATTCCCAAGAGCAAAGCCCCTTGACAACATTCACAAAGACAGCCGCACAAGAAAAAAATAATTCCTGACAGCGTGTTAGCCCTTTGGGCGGAGCAGGCAGGAATTATTTTTTTCTTGTGCAGCGTCCGTTTTTATAATGAATTCCCCAGAAAAAATACTTGAAAAGCAGCAGCATTTATTATAAAATAAAACGTAGTTTTTGCAGAACTCTGCCGAGTTTAAAATAGGAGGAAAAGTGAAGAATGATTTCAGCAGGTGATTTTAGAAATGGTGTAACCCTTGAGATAGAGGGAAATGTTTATCAGATTATGGAATTTCAGCATGTAAAGCCAGGCAAAGGCGCAGCCTTTGTAAGAACCAAGCTTCGGAACATTATCAATGGAGGCGTGGTAGAAAAAACCTTCCGCCCCACCGAGAAGTTCCCGGCTGCACGGATCGACCGGGTAGACATGCAGTATCTCTACTCCGACGGAGATCTGTTCCACTTTATGAACGTAGAGACCTATGATCAGATCGCACTGAATGCAGACGACATCGGAGATGCCCTGAAGTTTGTAAAAGAGAACGAAATGTGCAAGGTCTGCTCCTACAACGGCAATGTATTTGCCGTAGAGCCGCCTCTGTTTGTAGAGCTTGAGATTACCGATACAGAGCCCGGCTTCAAAGGCGACACAGCCACCGGCGCAACCAAGCCGGCTGTGGTGGAGACGGGAGCTACCGTATACGTGCCCCTTTTCGTAGAGCAGGGGGACAAGATCAAGATCGACACCCGTTCCGGGGAGTATCTGTCCAGAGTATAGAAGCCATTCATCAAGTAAGAAGAAAAATCATTCCAAAAACAAAAACCCGGTCCATCAAGGACCGGGTTTTATCCTGCATCTGACTAGATTCGAACTAGCGGCACCTGGCGTCGGAGGCCAGTGCTCTATCCACTGAGCTACAGATGCAAATGTCTAACACCTTGAATATTCTACAACAAAAATAAGAAATGTGCAAGCATTATCTGAAAAAAAATAAATCTTAAAAAAATATAAACCTCTTGAAAATGTAAAAATTTTCCTGTATACTGAGTATGTCTTTCATTTCAAGACAGCAAATCGCTGTATCAATCCCCAAAAGACGAAAAAAAGAAAAAAGAAAGGAAGAACAGCATGAATTATCAAGAATTTGTAGGCTCTGTGACCGGTTTTTTGCGGGATGTCCTGCCCTGTGGTACGGAGCTTAACCTCATTCCCCTGGAAAAAAACAATGGAGTGATTCTGGACGGCCTATCCATACGCAGGGAGGGAGAGCGGGCGGCGCCGGCCATTTATCTGGATTCCTATTATCAGGATTATCTGGCCGGAAGCTCCCTGGGGCAGATTCAGGATACCATCCTGGAGTGCTGCGAGGACCTTGATCTTTCCGGGCAGTTTGATACGGACTTTTTTGCCGACTATCGAAAGGTGAGGCCCACCGTGGTTTACAAGCTGATCCACTATGAAAAGAACCGGGAGCTTCTAAAGAGAATCCCCCATGTGCCCTTTTTGGATCTGGCGGTGGTATTCTACTGCCTGCTTCCCGATACGCCGGTGGGAAATGCCACGGTTCTCATTTACAACAGTCATATGGAATACTGGAACATAAGCTGCGGGGAGCTTTACCGGGATGCAAAGCACAATACCCCCAGGCTATTGCCGGCAGAGATAAAAGCCATGTCCCAGGTGCTCTTTGAGCTCTCCGACGGATTGGACTGCCCAGAGGAGGATCAAATTCCCATGTACGTACTGACCAATTCCAGAAGAGCTCTGGGGGCGGCCTGCATTTTATATGACAAAATACTCATGTACTGCGCCCAGTGGCTGGGTTGCGGCTACTATCTGCTGCCAAGCAGCGTTCATGAGATGATTTTGATTCCCAAAGAGGCTGTAACAAACGAAAGAGAGCTTACGGCTATGGTGCGTGACATCAATCAGACCCAGGTGCGAAGGACCGAGGTGCTCTCAGATCAAATTTACTTCTATTCACCGGAATCCGGGCAATTATCCATGGTAAAAGAATGAGGTTGTTGATGAAAAAGGAATGGCAGCGGAAGAAAAGAGGATAGATTTCACAAAATTGTCACATTTTACAGTTGCCTTTTTCCTTTAAGTTTGCTACAATCTGTTTATTACGAAAATATTACATTTGTTAAGCAGATATAACTTCGAGAAAAATTTAGAATTGAGGATGTGAAAAAATGATAGACAAGGATAAGTTTGGAAATTGGATTGCCCGGTATAAGAAACAGACGGCTGTGGCCTGCATTTTGCTTTGCCTGCTGGTAGTGGCAGGCGTGACCCTGGCGGGAAAGAAGAAGGGGGCGGCTCAGGAGGCGGAAGCAGCCGGAGCCCAGCCGCTTATGGAAGAGCAGAAAGCAGATAAGGATAAGGAAGAGGAAGGCGGCGCCGTAGTGACGGCAGCGGGCAGTGAGCAGGGAACTGCGACACAGATTGAGCCCAATGTGCTGGAAAAGGATGCCCATCCGGAGGTCAATGCCGTTGTACAGCAGTATTATGATTACATGTCTCAGGGAGATATGGAGGGCCTGGCCACTGTGGTGGATGAAATAAGCGACGAGGAGCGCAATCGGATTCTCGGCTCTCAGGGCCTGGTGGAGGGCTACCAGAATATTTCCTGCTATACCAAGAAGGGGATGGAGGAAGGCTCCTACGTGGTCTTTGTCTATTATGAACTGAAATTCCAGCGGATTGAGACGCCGGCGCCGGGACTTACGCCTCTGTACGTCTATACCAACGAGGAAGGAAACCTTTGCATTATGAATCGGGAGGCCAGCGACGAGCTTACCGAGTATGTGGGAAAGATTGCAGACGGAGACGAGGTGAAGAGCCTTCGGGATGAAGTGAAGGAAAAATATGAGGCTGCCAAGGCCCAGGATGCGGATCTGGCACAGCAGGAGGAGCGCTATGTTCGTCTTTCCTCTGAGGAAGAGCCTGAAGAGCCTGCAGAGGTAGCAGATGCCGGAGAGGAGGCGCCGGAAGAGGGCTCAGAGGAAGCCCCGGAGGAGACGCCTGAGGAAGCTCCGGAAGAGACGCCTGAGGAAGCTCCGGAGGAGGAGCCTGCAGAAGAGCCGGCTTCCACCGGGGAGGCAACCGCCCAGAATCGGGATACCCGGTTCACAGAGAGCGTGCGTCTGCGTGCAAAGCCCAGCACAGAGGCCGAGTATCTGGGAACTGCTTACCAAGGTGAGCATGTGACGCAGATAGAGAGCTACGGGGATGGCTGGAGTAAGATTAAGTACAATGATAAGGAATGCTACTGCAAGACGGAATTTCTGGAATAGAAGAGAAGAAAAAAGGCGGAGCCCAGAAGGGTTCCGCCGTTTTTGACTGCACGGGTTCGTATATGCTATATAAGCGTATTCAGCATGGTGCCTACTGCATAGTAGTTGCTGAGATTGTATGCGCCGCCCAATGCAAATTTGGAAAAGATGTCAAAGTCGTCCAAATCACTGATGGAATTGGCTTTCCGCTCCTTCTCCGCAACGCCTGCGATCTTCTCCACAGACGCGTGATCCAGAATGTAATTGGCCTTGGAGGCTGCGCGCTCTGCAATGCCGAACTGTCCGCCCATAATATCCTTTACGGAATTATAATTCTCGTTCAGGGTCTTCTTAAGCTTTTCCTCATCCACCTGAAGATCTCCGGATTTGTCAAAGCTTAAACCGATTCTGGCCATTGCATCCTCAGTGGTCAGAGCATTCTTTAAAGAATTCAACTGTCTTACGACGGTAGAACTGCGATCGGAATTGCTCTCCAGGAAAGAAACAGCGCTGTTGTAGGCCTTGGCAAAATCCTTCACAGCAGAGATAATCTCCTCCTGAGCCTTGTCAACAGCTGCCTGAGCAGCAGCCTTATCCTCATCTGTCGTCGCCCGGTTCAGGTCCTTCATTGCCGTCTCGTATTTGGAAAATACGTTGTTGCGGCTTCCAAGACGGAGCTTTTCAGAGGCGGACTCCAGAGAAGTCAGGTTGTGCTTGTAGCTCAGCAGGAAGGTATTTGTGCTGGAGGAACGTGCCGTGTTTGTGCCGGAGGTAGAAGTACTTGTGGTACTGCTGGTGTCCTTATTGCTTGAGGTGCCTGAAGTGCTTGTAGTACCGGAGGTTTTGTCGGTACTCTCGCTCTTTGAGGTATCAATGCCCAAGGATTCTTCCAGTTTTTTCTTATCCTCAGCAGCCTGATCCACCCAGGACTGATACTCATTGTTGCTGCCGAAACCGGATACTGCACTGATTGCCATATTTTCAACTCCTTTCTGGTATGAAATACCGTATTTTAAATATTCGAAAGAAGGAATCCTCTTTCTATTATATATATCGGCAGAAAATTCAGAAAGAAAATAAAAAAGGAATAAAACACCACTTTTTTTGCAGGGAACGGCGCATAAAAGAGGAAAAGCTTCACATCCTATTGATACAAATATGGAACTGGAAACAGCAGACCTCTGGGAAAAGAGTATTGTGGAAGAAGGCTGCTGTACGGGAATAGGAGGAATGTTTAGATTATGCTTACCGGTGAAGATTTGGCGGTGCTCAACGAGGCGTACCGCAACAGCAAGATGGGAGTGGAGACCATCAATGCCATTATCAGCAAGGTCTACGATGAGGATTTGGCTCTGGATCTGAATCGCCAGGCTGTGCGGTTTCTTTCCTTTGAGGATAAGGTGACGGAGAAAATACGGGAGGCCAATGAGCGGCCGGAGACGGGCTCCCCGGTGGGAAAGGCCATGCTCTGGACCTCCATTCAGGCCAATACGCTCTTGAATACCAGCACCGAGCACGTGGCGGATCTGATGATTCAGGGAAACACCCGGGGAATCACGGATCTCATGAAGGCCGTGAAGGCAAACAAGGGAGCCAAAAAGGAGTACTGTGAGCTGGCGGAGGAGCTAATGGACTTTGAGGAGAAGAACATTGCCCAGTTAAAGAGCTATCTCAAATAAATAAATTTTTAGAAATTTCGAAAAAATACTTGCAATCCCAGAAGAGACAAGTATATAATAATGCCTGACAAAGGCGTCAAAAAAGAGCGTGTGGCCAATGTCATGCGCTTTGTTATTTTTTGTACGCTTTTTTTCTTGTATGTGAGATAGAGAAGGAGGAGAGAAAACATGTCATACGTTGATGAGATCATTGAAGCAGTGGTTGCGAAAAACCCAAGTGAGCCGGAGTTTCACCAGGCCGTAAAGGAGGTCTTAAATTCCTTAAGGCCCGTGGTGGACGCAAATGAAGACAAGTACCGCAGAGAAGCCATTCTGGAGCGTCTGGTTGAGCCGGAGCGCCAGATGAAGTTCCGCGTACCCTGGGTGGATGACAAGGGCCAGGTACAGGTGAATACCGGTTACCGCGTACAGTTCAACAGTGCAATCGGACCCTACAAGGGAGGTCTGCGCCTGCATCCTTCTGTAAATCTGGGCATTATTAAGTTCCTGGGCTTTGAGCAGATTTTTAAGAATTCCCTGACCGGGCTGCCCATTGGCGGCGGCAAGGGCGGTTCCGACTTTGATCCCAAAGGCAAGTCTGACCGCGAGGTAATGGCTTTTTGTCAGAGCTTTATGACAGAGCTTTGCAAATACATCGGAGAGAACACAGACGTTCCTGCCGGGGACATCGGAACAGGCGCCAGAGAGATCGGATATCTGTACGGCCAGTACAAGAGACTGACCGGGCTTTATGAGGGCGTGCTGACCGGAAAAGGCCTGTCCTACGGCGGCTCCCTGGCCAGAACCGAGGCAACGGGCTATGGCCTTTTGTATCTGACCCAGGAAATGCTGAAGATGAACGGCATTGACATTGCAGGCAAGACGGCAGCCGTATCCGGTTCCGGAAACGTAGCCATTTATGCTATCCAGAAGGCGCAGCAGCTCGGAGTGAAGGTGCTCACCTGCAGCGATTCCAACGGCTGGGTATACGATCCCAACGGCATTGATGTGGCAGCCTTAAAGGAGATTAAGGAGGTCAAGAGAGCAAGACTGACCGAGTACAAGAATTATCGTCCCAATTCCGAGTACCATGAGGGCCGGGGCGTATGGACGGTGAAGGTAGATCTGGCCCTTCCCTGCGCAACCCAGAATGAGCTTCATCTGGAGGATGCCAAGGCGCTGGTGGCCAACGGTGTTACCGCAGTGGCAGAGGGGGCGAATATGCCGACCACTCTGGAGGCTACCGAGTATCTGCAGGAGCAGGGTGTTCTCTTTGCACCGGGCAAGGCGGCCAATGCAGGCGGCGTGGCAACCTCTGCCCTTGAGATGTCTCAGAACAGCGAGCGTTTAAGCTGGACCTTTGAAGAGGTGGATGCAAAGCTTCAGGGTATTATGGTCAATATCTGCCACAATATGGCCGACGCGGCAGAGCGCTACGGCTTTGCCAAGAACTACGTGGTGGGAGCCAATATTGCCGGCTTTGAAAAAGTTGTGGACGCCATGCTGGCACAGGGTGTCGTATAGATTTTTTGTTAAATAGAAGATGAAAGCATGGGGCTGTTCCATTTTGTGACAGCCCCCATACTTTTGCGATTTTTCTTTGCAATTTTTTACATTTTTACCTTGGAAAAATCTTGCATTTCCTGTCTTCGCCTGCTAAAATAAAGATGATTTTACGTTTGCTTTCAGTAATAAATGCTTTCAAAAACCGGCGGCAAGGAAGCCGTCCGAAATACGGCTTATAGGGGGAATATAAGGATGAAATCAAACAAAGCAAGACAGACCCGGTCCGGTCCGGTGCGCAGAGGATGGGGCATTACGGGAAAGCTGGCCTCAGCCATTGTGGTGAGCGTTGTCATTGCCGTGGCAGTGCTTTTGGGAGTTGTTTACATTCAGATGTCTCACGCATTGCTGGAAAAAAGTGAAGATATGCTTGGAACCACCACAGAAAAAATGATCCAGGAAACGAAGGCCTGGATGAACGGCACCCTGGCCATGCTGGAGACCCAGAGGGATACCATTGAGTATGAGGATATGGACATTCCGGAAATGACAGATTATATCAAGCATACGGTGGATCAGAATGCCGCATATCCCGCAGGACTGTACGTGGCTCTTACGGACGGCTCTCTCTATCACGCTTCCTTTGTGCCGGGTCCGGATTTCGATGCCCTGACAAAGAGCTGGTATCAGAACGGAGTGAAGTCCGAGGACTTTATTCTGGGGGATGTGTACTTTGACGAGGACAGCCAGTCCTATGTGGTGGGCGCCTCCGGCGTGCTGAAAACCTCCGGCGGAGAGGTTCGGGGCGTTGCGGCGGCCGATGTATATTTGAATTCCATTTCCCAGATTGTCAGCGGCGTTCAGATTGAGGAAACAGGCGGAATCTTTCTGGTAGATACAAGGACCGATACGATCATCGGACATAAAGACCCGGAAATGACAGGAAAGCTGCTTAGCGAAGTAGGCAGCGATATGTATACATATGCCGAAGGGCAGATAAAGGCCGGGAAGACGGGCCTGGCCCTCTACGATGATACCTATATTCAAGTGGAAAATATTCCGGGGAGCAATTGGGTGGCGGTGGCCTATGTGTCCAGGACAGAGGTTCTTGCGGAGCTTCTGCAGCTGACCCTCAGCATGCTTCTGGTGGCGGCCGTGGCCATAGCCGTGCTGATTCTTTTGATTGTGGTTCTTGTAAAGCGCATTATCGGCGTTCCGGTAAAGGAGCTCAGCCAGGCGGCCACGCAGATTGCGGAAGGGGAGCTGGAGCAGAGTATTCAATATCACTCCAGAGACGAGCTGGGAGTACTGGCCGATGACTTTAACCGGGTGACGGTAAGGCTCCGGGATTATGTGGGCTATATCAATGAGATTTCAGAGAAGCTTCGGGAAATTGCCGGAGGAAATCTGGATTTTACTCTGGAAAAGGATTATACGGGCGAGTTTGAGAAGATCAAGATAGCTCTGGAGGAGATTTCAAGGGAGCTGAACGGAACCATGGGCAGGCTGCGGGCCGCTTCCAGGGATGTGGCTGCCGGAGCGGAGCAGGTGTCCAGCGGGGCAACTACCTTATCTCAGGGCTCCACAGAGCAGGCTGCAGAGGTGGAGACCTTGGCCGGGCATATCAGCGCCGTGTCCGACAGTGTGCATAAGATTGCCAAGGGCGCTCAGGAGGCCAGCCGCATTTCTCAGGAGGTAAAGAGCGGACTTCTTTCCAGCAATGAGAAGATGCAGAATATGACAGAGGTTATCCAGAAGATCAGCGACAAGTCCGCAGAGATTCATCAGATTGTAAAGACCATTGAGGATATTGCATTCCAGACCAATATTTTGGCGCTGAATGCGGCCGTGGAGGCGGCACGGGCCGGTGCGGCCGGAAAGGGCTTTGCAGTGGTGGCAGATGAGGTCCGGAATCTGGCCGGCAAGTCCTCTGCCGCAGCCCAGGAGACAACGGTTCTCTTAAGTCAGACTGTGGATGCCATGGACGAGGGCGTTCGCGCGGCAAAAGATACGGCGGAATCCATGATGAAGGTGGTAGGCCAGGCGGACGAGATGAGCGGTCTGGTAGACGGAATTGCAGCGTATACGAAGGAGCAGGATACCAATGCGGCGGAGATCACCAACGGAATCGAGCAGATCTCCACGGTGGTTCAGACCAATGTGGCAACGGCGGAAGCCAGCGCTGCTGCCAGCGAGGAGCTTTCCGGACAGGCGGCTGTGCTCAAGGAAATGGTAGGCAGATTCCGGCTGAAGAACTAAAAATGTTTTATATGTTGCAGAAAGGAGCCGCCGCAAAATAGGCCAGCAGCCATTTCCATATCCGGTGTTCGGACGGTTCTCGTACAGACTGGCTATTCTGTGTGGACATTGCAAAAAAATGTCCGCTCATATCAGACAGTCTGTACGCGAACAGCCGTACACCGGATATGGAAATGGCTGCTGGCCTATTTTGCGGCGGCTCCTTTTGGAGTTTTGGGAGTGATTGGAGAGTTTTCCAATCGTTGCTTGACATGAGACAGTATTGTATTATATAATTATACCAATGTGTTGCTTGTTTTACAAAAAAAACTGTGCATTTTGCAAAAGGAAGGGAGTGGAGTTATGATTCAAAATGGTTTTACCTACATCGCGTTTTTGATGTTCCTGGCAGGGATTCTCCTTGCTGCGGAGAAGTACACCAAGTGGAAGATATTTAATTACGTTCCGCCGCTTGTATGGATTTATGTGCTGAATATGCTGTTCTGCACCATCGGGATGTTTGATTCGGAGGGCTGTTCCGCAGCCTTTGGCGTATTGAAGAACAATCTTTTGTATGCCATGATTTTCGTCATGCTGCTGCGCTGTGATATCCGAAAGCTTGCAAAGCTGGGCGGGCGGATGGTAGCCATCTTTATGGGCGGCGCCGTATCCATTATGCTTGGATTCCTCATTGCGTTCCTGGTTTTCAAGGGCGCCCTGGGCGGCGGCGAGACCATCTGGGGGGCTATGGCAGCCCTGTGTGCTTCCTGGATCGGCGGCTCTGCCAATATGGCGGCTATGGAAGCGGCATTTACCATTGATCCCGGCGCTTACGGCTGCGCTCTGGCAGTGGATACGGTTTACTATTCCGTATGGATTGCCTTGCTGCTGATTATGGTTCGCTATGCAGGCAAGTGGGATAAGTCCGTGAAGGCGGATACCTCCAAGCTTCAGGAGGTTGCGGATGCGGCCAACGCAGAGATTGAGAAGGAGAAGAAGCGGGCGACGGCCAGCGACTGGATTTTCCTCATTGGCCTGTCTCTGATGGTTTCCGCTATTGCTCAGATGGTTGGTGCAGCGGGAAATACGGCTCTTAAGGAAGTGGGACTTGCCATGTTTGACAAGGGAACTCTGACCACCGTATTTGTGACGATTCTGGGACTTATCTGTGCTTTGAGTCCTCTCGGAAAGCTACCGGCCGTGGAAGAGCTCTCCAATATTTATCTGTATGCAGTGGTATCTCTGCTGGCATCTACCGCAACTTTGGTGGATCTGGTGAGCGCGCCTCTGTGGATCGTGGCAGGCCTTGTGGTGATGATTATCCATGTGGTGATTATGTATCTTTTGTCCAAGCTGTTCCACTGGGATTGCTGTATGGTATCTACCGCATCTCTGGCAAATATCGGCGGAAGCGCCTCGGCGCCGATTGTAGCCTCCGCCTACAATCCCTCCTATGCCGGCATCGGCGTACTGATGGGAGTTCTGGGAGCGGCCATCGGCAACTTCTGCGGTCTGGCTATGGGGTATCTCATGCAGATGTTCATTTAGCCGGACAGGGAGCGTTTGGATAGCGTTTCCTGTGAAAATTTTGAAGAGGACAGGCTTTCAATGGTTCTTCGTCTATGAGAAGGTGGGCGAAGAACCACTGTTTTATGCATGAATAGGAGGGTGTGATGGGAATCAATGAAAATTTCCGCTATCTCCATGTGGGGCTGCCGGAGGATATACAAAGCCTTAAGCTTTCCGGAGATCTGGAAGGGGCCGTGAGGCTGATTGACAAGCGTCTGGAGGGGGAAGCTCTGCCGAAAGCTCTGCGCTGCTGTCTGACGGCTCAAAGAGAAATGATTCTGCGAAGACCAGAGGATTATCCCTACACCAGGGAGGAGGCTCTGGCGGTTATCCGGGAGCATATTTTGGATTTTACCGAAGAAGAGTTTGAGGAGCGTGTGGACGCCGGAAGGATCGGTTGGATTTATCTTAGGGGAGAACGCCGCTTTTTTGGCCGCTTTTTTCAGAGCATGTGCAAGGCGGAGCCGGCCTTTGCCCTTCGTGCCAAAATGAAGCTTCCCGGGGTGGAGAGTGCAGGAAAGGGCTCCGAAGGAGAAGGAATCCTCGATCGCAGCGTTCGCCTAATGAGGGAGAGAGGGCGGCTCAGCAACCATATTCGCATTCGGGCCGGTCTGCGCATGAAGGATGAGGTCTTTAAGCCGGGGATGTTTGTGCGCGCCCATCTGCCCATTCCGGTGGCCTGTGAGCAGCAAAGTGAGATTGTGATTGAGAAGGTCTTTCCGGCGGGGGGAAGGATAGCCCCGGAGAATGCGCCCCAGAGGACCATCTGCTGGGAAACGCATCTTGAGGAAAACAGGGAATTCTGTGTAGAGTACTCCTATGTGCATACGGCCTGCTATCATGATGTGGAGGCTATGCAAAGGGAAGGAAGCTTAAAAGCCTGTGCACAGCCGGATTTTTTTACGGGTGAGGAGCTGCCTCACATTGTATTTACCCCTTATATCCGGGATTTGGCGGCGGAGCTTACGAAAGGGGTTACGGATCCTCTTACGAAGGCCAGACGATTTTATGATTTTATTACGCTGCATATGCGGTATACCTTTATGCCGGCCTATTTTGGACTGGAGCAGATTGCGGAATCCTGCGCCAGAAGCTTTACGGGAGACTGCGGTGTGTTTGCCCTGCTGTTTTTGACTCTGTGCCGCTGTGCGGGGATTCCGGCCTGCTGGCAGAGCGGCCTTACGGCGGAGCCGGATTTCTGTGGCGCTCACGACTGGGTGCGCTTCTATGTGGAGCCTTATGGATGGCTGTACGCGGATCCTTCTTACGGCATTGCGGCAGTGCGGGCGGAGAATGAGGAGAGGCGAAGATTTTATTTCGGAAATCTGGATGCCTACCGGATGGTGGCCAACAATGCCTTCCAGGCGCCCTTTACTGTAGACAAGGTGCACTGGCGGATCGACCCCTATGACAATCAGCTGGGAGAGATGGAGACGGCAGAGAGGGGACTTCGGGCCGGAGAATTTGAGCGCACCAAAGAGGTTTTGCTGTGTGAGGAACTGGAATAAGAAAGGAGATTGTTATGAAGATTACGGAAGTGAGGTTGGGAATTTTATCGGTTCCCTTACGGGTACCCTTTAAGACGGCCCTGCGCTCCGTATCCAGTGTGGAGGATGTGATTGTGGAAATTCACACGGATTCGGGGCAGGTGGGTTACGGAGAGGCTCCGCCCACCGGAGCCATAACGGGTGATACCACCGGAGCCATCATCGGCGCGCTTCAGGATCATCTCATCAAAACCATTGTGGGAAGAGACGTGGATGATTTTGAGGATCTGATCCAGGCAGTGAACCGCTGCATTGTAAAAAACACCAGCGCAAAGGCCGCCGTGGATATGGCCCTTTACGATCTGTATGGCCAGCTCTATAAGCTTCCCGTGTATAAGCTTTTTGGCGGAAGCCGAAAGAAGATCGTGACGGATATTACCATCAGCGTCAATGATCCGGCAGTGATGGCAGAGGATACGAGAAATGCGGTGGAGCGTGGCTATGACACCTTAAAGGTCAAGGTAGGGGTAAATCCGGAGCTGGATCTGGCCCGCTTGTCCGCCGTGCGGGAAGCGGCAGGACCGGATCGCCGGATTCGCATTGACGCAAACCAGGCATGGGCTCCTAAGCAGGCGGTGCGGCTTCTGAACGAGATGCAGGAGAAGGGCCTGGGGATCGAGCTTGTGGAGCAGCCGGTGCCGGCCCATGATTTTGAGGGACTGAAATTCGTCACCGAGCGGTCCTATGTGCCGGTACTGGCAGATGAGAGCGTATTTTCTCCCACAGATGCGGTTAAGATTATGCAGATGGGAGCGGCGGATCTCATCAATATCAAGCTGATGAAATGCGGCGGACTTTACAATGCCTTAAAGATTGCCACAGCGGCGGAGCTCTACGGGGTAGAATGTATGATCGGCTGTATGCTGGAGGCGAAAATCAGCGTCAACGCTGCGGTTCATCTTGCCTGTGCCAAGAATATCATCACCAAGATCGACCTGGACGGCCCGGTGCTCTGCAGCGAGGATCCCATACTGGGCGGCTCCCTCTTTGAGGAAAGAGAGATTTCGGTCTCCGAAGAGCCTGGGCTTGGCATTCGCGGGATTGAAGGGCTTAAATATATGGATTAGATGAACGGGGTGAATGCATAAGCTCCAAAATCTAAAAATAATAGAGTTACAGGGACGAAATCCCCTTCCTTTTGTTTTTGGCTTGTTGTATGATAAGAAAGACAAGAGGGAGGGGTATTTTATATCCCCCTATGCAGCTAAAAATCAGGAACAGATGAATAAAATGCAGAAGAATTTAGGGGGAAAGGGATGGAATTTAGCGAAAGCTTAAAAAGTGAACTAAGGGCATATGAAGAGTGCGCAGGAGAAGTGAAATTAGCCTATAAGGAGTTTATCAGCTACCTAAAAAGAAAAACAAAGCGTGTGCATCCTGATAATTCAAAGGGCAATGAGGAAAGAGCAAAAGAATTAAGCCATGTTTTAACGGAAGCGCAAAAGGAGAAGAAAGAGGAGCTGAAACTATATTTTGAAGAGAAAAATGCGCAGAGAGAGAAAGAAAGAGAGTATAAAGCCTATAAAAAAGAATGTGAGATCAAGATAAAGGGAAGAGACGGCAGAGGAGGATCCGCAGGAACAAGAGTGAAAGCAGCCGAGGGAAAAGAAGAGCCAAAAGGCGGCATTTATAATGTGATTGTGACAGCGGATTTGCTGGAGCCCAAATCCTATTTTATGAACGAGGAGTCAGGAAAAACCTATTACGGTAGCAGCTTTTTCTATGAATACGGACAATGGTGTGGAAGCTTGAGCCGCTATTCGGACGAAGGAGTGCTCAATCAGGTAATCATCAAAGGAGAGGGCGAACAGGCCGTAAAAAAGATCCCAAGAGCCTCCTTTAAAGAGTGCGGCTTAAAGGAGCTGGTGATTGAGAAGGGGGTCACAGAGATTGAGGATGGATTCTGTTCCTGTCCGGAGGGAACCACCAGAACCTGTCATCAGGAATCAAAGCCGAACAATGAGGCGAGAAAACTCTGCGGAGCCTTCTGCAGATGCATAAGTCTGGAATCCGTAACCCTGCCGGAAGGTTTAACAAAAATCGGGGACAGAGCTTTTAAATACTGCTGGAACTTAAAAAAAGTAACCCTTGGGGAGGGCTTAAAGACCATTGGAAAAGAAGCTTTTATGAAGACGGCTCTTGAAGAGATTCGCCTGCCCATAAGTGTGAATGAGATCAAAGAAGATGCATGGAAAGGGTGTTCAAAGCTTAAAAGAATCTATGTAAACAATGAAGAGCAGAAAGCTCTGATAGAGAACGTTTGTGAAGAACAGGCAGAGATTTTTATCAGCCCCGGGATTTCGACGGAAGAACCGATGGAAAAGGAACAGCTCTTATGAACGAAGAAAAAAGCAAAAAAATCGAAGTAGCCAGAGAAGAAATCAAAGAAATCGTATCAAAGTACATAGACAAAGAAGCCAAAAGCAACACCGGTCAGCTGAAATTCCTAAACGGACTTCTCACCGGCAACCTGGCGGTTTCCATCGGAATAAAGCTGAGGCGTGGCGCCTTCTTTTTGAAATACCTAAGAGACAACATCCTGGAGGACAGAGAGGAGGTGCTAAGCTTCCTGGATCCGGAGAAAAACAGGGAAGCCTTTTTGCATTCTCCCTATTGTCACAGCAGGGAGATCTACGAGGGATTTTTGCTAAGCTTTGAGATGCCCTCCTATCTTTTGGTAACAAAGGCCCAGAAGGTGATGGAGCGGGAATGCATTCGTTATATCCGGCTTCCCGACAAAGACGAGAAGGCAAAAAAAACAGCTTATGTGGAGTGGCTTTTTAGCATCGCCCTGTATGAGATCTTCCTGGTGGAGTTTGGACAGGGCCTTCCCAAGCTTCCCGTGAAAAAGGAGGTAGAGGAGGAACGTCCCCTTGGGGAGCGTTATCCCTATGCCTTTGATGAAGGGGATTCCATAAAGAGGAGGGAGCAGATTCTAGAGCTTTTGCAAGCGTTTCAGGAGGAATACAACTGTTTTCGAAGTCAGGGGCTGCTCCTTTTGTCTCTTTTAAGCCTTCGCATGCATACCGAGAACCTGTGCGCCATGCTGCGTATTATCTCCCTGATAGAATTTGTGAAGATAAATCAGAAGACAGAGCGCGTTGAGTTAAGGGAGCTGGATCGGGACCGGGCGGCTCAGATGAACGCCAGGCTTTGGAGGGACCGGGAAAAGCAGTGGAAAAACAGCTTTCTCTTTACAACCATTCAGAGAAATCATAACCTGGACATTTTGATGCGGGAATTCAAAGCCATGTATCGGTCCAATCAGATCACGCCTCAGCTGTCAAAGGAAAGCTATCTGGGAGAATTTACCCAGGATCTCTGCCAGGTGGAGGAGGCGATGTTTGCGTACCTTGAGGTGATAAAAAAGCGCAGGGGCAGCAGAGAGCCAGAGGAGCTGGAGGAGGAATTGCGGAAGGCCTCCCTGCCCTTTGGGGCGCCGGTTATGCGTGCCATGGGAGAGATTTACGGATTGAGGGAAAAGCCGGAATTACAAATATAACGAAGTTATAGTGACAAATTACCTCCTTGTTTTGTTGTAAAATCAAGAACAAACAAGGAGGTAATTTTATGATAAAGCTGCGGATGTATACACAAGAAGAGTTCAAAGTGGCTATGACGCTTTTTTCTGATCCGAAGGCGGATGAGGGGGAATGGAAGGACAGACCGGCATCGGCACGCGATTTTGAGGATCTTCTGACCTGGGCTTCTGATGAGGGAGAGGGAAAGCCGCCTTTTCGGGATAAAGAGAGCGTGAGCCTGTTAAAGAGTCAAGGACTTTCTTTTGTCAGTGAGAAGGACTGGTATTGTGTGGAGGTGAAAGAATTTGACATTCATACAAGAATGCCAATTACCTCTATAAGCAAAGAGCTGAAGTATGCCTTAACGGCAATGCATTTCTCCAGAGAGGGAACATATACCTGGCTGAACGAGGAGGACCATGTGTATGAAGAGGTATGGCAGTACCTTTCAGAGCTTCCCTTTGATATTCTGGTGGCTCTGTGGATAGAGGATCGGGGGTGTTTCCGGTTTTGGGGCAATTACAAGATTGTAAACTGTCCCTTTGAAAATCAGACGGTTGAGGCAACGGTGGTGAAGCGTCCCCAAACACATGATTTTGCAGAGGATAAACAGATATCGAAATATCTTTATGCGGATAAGACCGGGCGGTATTATACCCATTGGGGTGTGGAAGATTTGTTTGCATATGACTGGAAAAAGGATATAGAGGGGATTATCAGACATATCGAAAGCTTCTGTGAGGATGCCTATTGGCCGTTCGGGCATGCAACTTTGCCAAAGGAGGTTTTGTTCCGCAAGGTGCCCTGCCTGATCGTGGATAAACATACGGACGGTACGTATGTGATCGGCGAAGCTCTGTCTGTGAAATATCCTTCATTTGGTGAAATACTGTCCGGAGTGATACCCGAATACAGTCCGAACAAAGAGCGCTGTGTGCTGGTGGTTGAATGTAATGAGAGGTTGGAGAAGCAGGAGGATATTGACAACGCAATCTACGGCATTCGGATTTTGCAAGATCAGATAGAGCTGTTTGAGAAGGACAAGGCAGTGCAGGTATTTGGAAGGAGCTTAAAGGAGGCCTGCGCCTCCGGGCAGTATACCGTCGTAGAAGGAAACTGCTATCGATGACAAGGAGATGCTTATGTGGAGCAGCGCCGCAGGCTGATAAGGCCGGGAAGGGATAGAAAGACGGTGGAAAAAGAAAGAAGGGAGGCGGGAGTGTGTTTCGATTGAAAGATTGGCACTTGGAGTGCTGGCAGTTTCGTAAGGAGTATGTAGTTGCCTTGGGCGAATGCTATGGCAACCCCAAATTTATGGAGGGTTATCCCATCCATACATCGGCGGTGGAACACATAGAGGTGGATTCCGAGAAAGGCTTTTTAAGGCTGCATACCCGATCCGGAAGCTGTTATGAAGTGATGTTGTGGGAGGTTCAAGCTTCTGCTTTGGAGGAGACGAAGAGGATTCTTCGTAAAAGGGATATTTTTCTGGATGAGGCGGCGTGGGAACTTTTGATTCAGGAGCGGGAGGTGCGGGAGAAAAAAGATTGGCTCTCAAGAAATATGGCTTCGAACAGCTTGTCAGGGAATGAGTTTGTAGTTCTGGCTTGGGGCAGAGACATTCTCTGTGAAGAAGGGCAGCTCGTAAAAATAGAGGGGATGTCAAAAGAGAAGATAAAGGCCTGCCCGGATGAGAAGGAGAAAGGGGATGAACGGGAAAGCGGAGAGAAAGATGAGTTTCGGCGCACAGAGGGTCTGGTTACCTTACCGAGAGTCCAAAGGATTCTTTCAGAGCTTGTAGAGAAAAAGAAGCTGTCAGTCTTCTGGATAGCGCTGGATGCCCGGGAGGTGGCAAAGCTTACGAAGCCTTGGGTATATCAAAGCTGTATGGAGGAGAGAAAAGAGCAGCAGGAGAAAGCCGGTTCCATGTTTGAAATCTACTGTGAGGCTCTAACCTTGTTAAGCGTAAGAAAACTTCAAAAAGAAGTGGAGGCGTTGTGTCTTTGTACCGCACCGATGCTTTTGTTTTACGGCAGGCCTCTTACCAAAGAACAGGTTATGGAGCTGATAACAGGAGAAGAACCGTTGTTTGAAGAAGGCGGTCATAAGGCGCGGGGGATGGAATGGAGAAATGAAAACAGGGTTCTTGGAGATATCTTTTATCGGAGCGCGTATCAGGCAGGGCTTTCTTCCTGGGTCTATGCGGACGGAACCATAGGCGGTAGCAGGAATCCGGGAAGAAATTTAAGAGAATGGCTTCCTGCTTACATGCATTTGGCGGAAAAATACCCCTTTTTGGATATGGTGATTTCTTACACCGATATGCTTAAGAGCTGCTGCCTGGGATGTGACACCATTCCCGGAGTATGCACCTGCAAGGACTGCGAACCCTTTCGGGATAAGCTGCGGCAATATGATCCCCTTTGGCACTGGAGCTTTGAGGAGCATTCGGACTTTGAGGAGCAGTATTTCAGGACCTGGGGCTCCCATGTGAGAAGCGATGGGGGAGCCTTTGTGGTTCTGACGGTGTGGATTCATTTTGGGGAGGCAGAGATTCTAACAGGGAAAGAGGCGGTTTCCAAATTTTATGAATACAGAGAACGCTACTGTGCTTCCGAGTATGAATTTATGTTTCGGCAGGGTGTGTTCCGTTACGGACTTAACTGTATCTGCAGCAAGGAGTTTGTGGAAGACTGCTTCGTCTATCAGGGTAAGCCCGGAAGTCTTTGCGATACTTGTGTGGAGCAGGGGGTTCTTCGTCCTTTTCCCAAGGAGGCAAGGGTTGTGACAAAGGAATGGGTAAAGGAGCAATATCGAAGCGTGATAAAGGGAGAGGAAGGGGATGATTTATGATGTGGAGGGAAATTATTTTGGAGGATAGATGGAGTCTGGAAGAGGGTGAGGATGAGGAGATCTATTTGAAGCCGGAAGAGCAGCTGGATATTGTCAATGATGTTTATTATGATGCAAAGACATGGAGAGAAGAGCAGGAGATATACCAGGGGCTTTCCAGGGAAAAGCAGGAGCTGAGACGGTATGAAATGGGCCGCCGGGGTTACCGGATTACCTTGAAGCATATCAGGGAGGAGCTGCTTGAAAAGGGTTATATCATCCTTTCGGAAAACGGGGGAGTTTTGCTGGCGAAGAAGGAAGAGGGTGAAGAATTCTCGGAGATCAAGGTGGATTATCCGGAGGGCTTAGGCGTTTACTGCCAGGGCTATGATATCCGTATTACGCATAAGCGGCAAAAAGGGGAGGAGACCTGGTATCTGAAGATTAAGACCATGGTGGTTCAAAAGCTTTCGGGAAATAAGCTGTGCCTTCAAGAGGAAGAGCTTCAGCTTGCAGAAAAGGCAAATGAGGGGCATTACCTTGTGGTGTTTGTGTTTTTGGATACGACTAAAGAGGAAGTATTTGTCAGCGTCTATGAGCCAGTGGCGTACAAGGCTTGTAACGAGGGGGAGAAAGAGCTGCTTCGGGGTTTGGGTATTTCTACGGGCAGGGAGGATGGAGTGTGCAGGTCCTTTCAAGAGGTATATGCAGCGTTTGGGAATCTCATTTGGGACGGCAGATTTGACGGTCTTCCAAAGCTTCGATTTTTCCGCTACTATTGATACCCTTGTAAACGAAGGGTAAGGGCATTACATGTGTGTCGAAGCGACTATAGATAAGGAGGTATTCGTGTGTTTCGATTAACAGATTGGCGTTTGGAGCGGTCAGAGAAGGGGATCATTGGATATGGGGTATGTTACAACAATCCCAGGCATCCAAAAGGGGTTCGCATTCATACGGATCCGGCAGAACGCATTGAGATGGAGGAGGAAGGAGATTACCTAAGCCTTTACAGCGCTTCGGGAAATTGTTTTCAGTTGAAGCTGTCAGAGGTGAGGGAGGGCTTTCTTTCAAAAATCCGGGGAATTTTGGAGGAAGAGGGAATTTTTCCGGATGATGTGGTATGGGCTTCTCTGATTCGGGAGCGGAAGGGAGAAGAGAAAAAAAGATGGCTGTCAAAGCAGGGAGCTCCAGGGAGTCTGTATATCTGGCTGAAAAACGGCCGTTTTGTGGAGAGGGTATATTGGAAAAGGCCGGACAGTCGGGTGGTTCCGGTTTCTTTTCGGAGACAGTGGGAGGGGGACTCTCTTTGGGTTCTTGGGGGAGAGGGGGAAGAAGCCTTTACCGGCTGCGGCAGGCTTTCTCTGTGGGGAGCTGCGGCCAGGCTTTGGGGGTGGATGGACGGTGTGGATCGGATCTTTGTGGAAAATGAAGGAAATGAGCTGGTGTTTATGGATGAGGAGGGAGATAGGTTATTCCGGTTTGGGGAGATTACGGGAATGCGGGGGAAGGGCGCAAGGCAGAAGGAGTTTCCCGAGGAACTGTATAAGGAGAATGAAAAGCAGTTTCGGCTGGCAGAGCGCCTGGTTGATATGCCAAGGGTCAAAAAGGTTCTTTTAAGGCTTGTGGAGGAAAAAAAGCTGTCTGCTTTCTGGATGGTGACGGAGGCTTTGGAGGTGGCGGCGCAGGTAAAAACCGCAGTATATGAAAGCTGTGTGGGGGAGGATGAGATCCCGGTCGGGATGAGAGGGATGCTGGAACGATATTGCGGGGCCTTAACGATTTTGATGGTTCTCAAGCTTCAGGGGGAGGCAGAGGCGCAGTGGAATGAGCTGTGCCGTGCCCGCAGGCCGCTGATTCTGTATCGGGGCAGGCCTGTTACCAAAGAACAGGCCGTGGAGCTGGTAGCGGGGGAAGAGCCCTTATTTGGAGAGGGCAGTGACAACATGAAGTGGGATGATCCGAGAAAATGTTCGGGGGTGCTTGGGGCTCTCCTTTGGCGGAGAAATCGGCCTCTTTCTTCCTGGATCTATATGGACGGCACCATAGGAGGGAATTTTGTCTCAAAGGTAAAGTATCCGGATTTAGACGAGTTTCTGCCGGACTATATGCATTTGGCAGAGAGATATCCTTTTTTGGATATGGTGATTTCTTATACCAATTATGACGAATCCTGCTGCTTTTGGTGCAGCAATGGCAACACGCCTTATGAAGGATATGAAGAAACATGCGGTTGCAGGGACTGCGAGCCTTACCTGGATAAGATAGAGGAATATGACCCGGACAGGAGCGACTATAAAAGCGGAAAGGAAAAGGCAGGCTTTGAGGAGCTGTATTTTAGTAACTGGGGTACAGACCATGTGAGAAGCGATGTGGGAGATTCTGTTATTCTGACGATTTGGATTCATTTTGGGGAGACAAAAATCCTGATGGGGGAAGAGGCGGCTTCCAAATTTCGCGATTATCATGAGCAGTACTGCGATCCTGCGTATGAGTTTATGTTTGGTTCCGGTTTGTATTGGGATCCTTCTATTTGTATCTGCAGCAAGGAGTTTGTGGAGGATTGCTTTGCTTTTAAGGGAAAGCCGAGAAGCCTTTGTGACGAATATGTGGAGCAGGGCCTTCTTGAGCCTTTTTTCGAGGATGCGAGGGTTGTGACGAAGGAATGGGTGGAGGAGCAGTATCGGAGATTTATAGCGAGAGAGGAAGGGGTATGATTTATTATACGGCGGATTTACATCTGGGGCATGAGAATGCCATAAAATTTGATCAGAGGCCCTTTGCCTGTGTAGAGGAGATGGATGAGGCCCTTATTCGAAATTGGAATGCAAGGGTGACGGACCGGGATCGGATTTATATTGCGGGGGATCTGATTTTTCGGAGCAAACGGGCTCCGGAGTGGTATCTGGAGCGGCTAAGGGGGATCAAATACCTGGTGATTGGGAATCATGAGCAGGCGATTCTTAAGAGTGAAAGAGCTTTGAGATATTTTGAAGACGTGGGCAAGATGATGTATGTGAAGGATGGGAAGAATCATATTTGTATTTGTCATTTTCCCCTTGCGGAGTGGAATGGGTATTATCGGGGGCATTATCATATTTTTGGGCATATTCATGCAAGTAGAAACAGGGCTTTTCGGATCATGAGGGAGGAGCCTCGGGCTTTTAATGCAGGGTGTATGCTTTATCAGTATAGGCCGGTAACGTTTGAGGAGCTGGCTTTAAGGCGGCAGAAAAATTGTGGAGGATTGGAATGAAGAGTTGGGATGAGAAACGTGGGGAGTTTGTGGAAGCACCGGAGGAGAATGTTGAATGGTTGATGGGGGCGGGGATGCGGTTGTAGGTTTTGAGGACGGACGGGTCAGCCCCAAAACAGGGCCCCAGGCTTTTCCATATCCCGTGTTCGGACGGTTCGCGGACAGTCTGTCTGCTCTGGACGTACATTACCTTTTGGGAGGTTTTGCAGGAATGCAGGATTTTTCTGGTAATGTCCGTCCATATCAGACAGACTGTTCGCGAACAGCCGGACACCGGATATCGGAAAAGCCTGGGGCCCTGTTCCGGGGCTGGCCCTGGTTTTGGATGTGGGTGGTTGCTTCTTGCAACTCTTGGTAAAATCCTCTATAATAGGTTCATTACCAATGTCATTAAGTTAAGCCTGCAAAGGCTACCGGCGCAGGGGAGGAGGGCCGCCCCGGTTAGGGGTGGCGGTTCTTGCCCGGAGCCTTTATAAGCCTTTCAAGGCTTAACTTAATGACGTTGCGGATGAAGGGAGGGTGTTTTTTATGGATGAGATTCGGTTGAATAAATTTTTGAGTGAGGCGGGGGTATGCTCTAGGCGGGAAGCGGACAGAATGATTGAGGAGGGACGTATTACCGTTGATGGGAAGCGGGCTGAGACGGGGATGCGAATAAGGCCGGATCAGGAGGTTAAGGTTGGGAAAAAGGTGATTATGCTTAATCGGGAGGAGGATGTGCTTCTGGCGGTTTATAAGCCGGAGGGGGTTATCTGTACGACTGATCGGAGGGAAAGGCGCAATATTGTGGATTTTGTGGGGTATCCGGTTCGGATTTATCCCATTGGGCGCTTGGATAAGGATTCGGAAGGGCTGATTCTTATGACGAATATGGGGGATTTGGTGAATAAGATGATGCGGGCGGCTAATTATCATGAAAAGGAGTATCTGGTGACAGTGCATAAGCCGGTGACGGATGCTTTTTTGGAGCGGATGGCCAAGGGGGTGCGCATTCGGAAGGAGGAAAAGGGTGAGGTGCTCTTGGATGCCATGACGAGGCCCTGTCAGGTGGAGAAGCTGGGTAGGTGCAGCTTTCGGATTGTTTTGACTCAGGGGCTGAACCGGCAGATTCGCCGGATGTGTGAGGCTCTGGGTTATCAGGTGACGCATTTGAAGCGGGTGAGGGTTTTGAATATTGAGCTTAAGGGCATGCGGCCGGGCACCTGGCGGAGGGTGACGGATAAGGAGCTTAAGGAGCTTTTGGAGCTGCTGAGAGGGTCGGCCGGGTAAAGCCGCAAAGACTTTACCCTTTAGTGCCGTCGCGCAGCGACTATAATTTAGAAAGGCAGTCAGTGTGATGGATGAGAAAAAGGCGAGAATGCGGGAGCTGGTAGAGCTTCTTGATCGGGCGGGCCGGGCTTATTATCAGGAAGCCCGGGAGATCATGAGTAATTATGAGTATGATAAGCTTTATGATGAGCTTTTGGGTCTGGAGAGGGAGACGGGTATGACGCTCTCGGGAAGTCCGACGGCTCGTGTGGGGTATGAGGTCTTAAGCGAGCTTCCCAAGGAGCGGCATGAACGTCCTATGCTTTCTCTGGATAAGACCAAGGAGGTGGAGGATCTAAAGGAGTGGGTGGGGGAGCACAGGACGCTTCTTTCCTGGAAGCTTGACGGTCTGACCATTGTGCTTACTTATCGGGAGGGGCGGCTTTTTAAGGCTGTGACCCGTGGAAACGGCGAGGTGGGGGAGGTTATTACCAACAATGCCAGGGTGTTTCAGAATATTCCCCTTAAGATTCCTTATCAGGGAGAGCTGATTCTTCGGGGGGAGGCGGTGATCGGCTACCGGGAGTTTGAGCGGATCAATGGGGAGATTGAGGATGTGGATGCCAGGTATAAAAATCCCCGGAATCTCTGCAGCGGCTCTGTACGCCAGCTTAACAATGAGATTACGGCCAGGCGGAAGGTGAATTTTTTTGCCTTTTCTCTGGTGTCTGCGGCGGATGTGGATTTTGCGGATTCTCACGAGAGGGAGTTTCTCTGGCTTCGGGATCAGGGCTTTGAGGTGGTGGAGTATCAGGTGGTGACGGCGGAGAATCTGGAAGATACGGTCCGGTGGTTTTCGGAGCATATTTCGGAACATGATTTTCCCTCTGACGGGCTGGTGGCTGTTTATGACGATATTTCCTATGGGAGATCTCTTGGGCGGACTTCCAAGTTTCCCCGGGATTCCATGGCCTTTAAGTGGGCGGACGAGATTCGGGAAACGAGGTTAAAGGAGATTGAGTGGAGTCCTTCTCGGACCGGTCTTATCAACCCGGTGGCTATTTTTGAGCCGGTAGAGCTGGAGGGGACTACCGTAAGCCGGGCCAGTGTTCACAATATCAGTATTTTAAAGGCTCTGGAGCTTGGAATCGGCGATGTGATTGAGGTGTATAAGGCGAATATGATCATTCCTCAGATTGCAGGGAATCAGACTCGCAGCGGTACGGTGGAGATTCCGGGGGTCTGTCCTGTCTGCGGGGGCTCCACGGAGATTCGCAAGGTGAATGATGCGGAGTCTTTATACTGTACCAACAGCGAGTGTGAGGCGAAGAAGATTAAGTCCTTCACCCTGATGGTCAGCCGGGATGCCCTGAACATTGAGGGGCTTTCCGAGGCTACGCTGGAGAAGTTCATTGCCAGGGGCTTTATTCATGAGCCGGCGGATGTGTTCCGGCTTAAGCGTTATCGGGAGGAGCTGGTTACTCTGGAGGGCTTTGGGGAGAAGTCCTACGAAAACCTCATGGCAAATGTGGAGAAGGCCCGCAATACTACCCTGGCTAAGGTGATTTACAGTCTGGGCATTCCCAACATCGGCCTTGCGGGGGCGAAGCTTATCTGCCGGCACTTTGACGATCAGGTGGATGAGCTGCTAAAAGCAGAGCCGGAGGAGCTGGCTGCCATTGACCGGGTGGGAGAAGTGATTGCGGGAAGCTTTGTGAGCTATTTTCAGGATGAGGGGAAGAAACAGCGGTTTTTGAATCTCTTGTCGGAGCTTACCCTTGTGCAGGAGGAGAGGGCGGAGGAAGCACAGCAGACCTTAAAGGGCAAGGTGTTTGTGATCACCGGAAGCCTCAATCATTTTTCCAACCGCAAGGAGCTTCAGGAGTTGATTGAGCAAAAAGGGGGGAAGGTGACGGGAAGCGTAACGGGGAAGACGGATTATCTCATCAACAATGATACTGCCTCCGGCTCCTCCAAAAACAAAAAGGCTAAGGAGCTCGGGGTGCCGATTATTTCGGAAGAGGAGTTTTTGACATTATGAAAAAGGACAGAAGAATTGTATTTTTTGACATTGACGGAACGATCTTTGAGGAGGGAATTGGGACGCCGGACAGCACCAGGGAGGCTCTTGGGCTTTTAAAGAAACAGGGGCATATTCCGGTGGTGTGTACGGGGCGTCCTGTTTCCACCTTGTTTCCGGAGGTTCTAGACCTGGAATTTTCAGGGATTATCGGGGGAGCCGGAACGTATGTGGAGTATGAAGGAAAGGTGCTGCGCAACCTGTTTTTGGAGCATGAGCTGGTGGAACGGACGGTCCCCCGCATGGAGGCCGTGGACTGCACCGTTGTGTTGGAGGGACCGGATTTCCTGAGTTATCGAACGGACGGAAAGGCGCCTCTTTATTATCAGGTAATAGGAAGGCTTCACAGGGAGTATCCGGACCGGGTAAAGGAAATGGAGCCGGAGAAGGATGAGGTCTGCAAGGTATCGGCACAGCTTGGAGATCCTGAGGCCTTTGATGCCATGATTCCAGAGCTTAAGAAAGAATTTTCCGTTGTCCGCTATGAGCGGTTTCCTTTTGTGGAAATGATGCCTGCGGGAATCAACAAGGCAGACGGCATTCAGGCGCTGATTGATTATCTTAATATTCCGCGTTCGAATACATATGCATTTGGGGATGGACCAAATGACCTGGAAATGTTACAATATGTACAGTACGGAACAGCCATGGGAAATTCCGAGGAAAGTGTGCTTCAGGCAGCGGAGTATAAGACGGAAGGCATATGGGAGGACGGGATTTACCTGGGGCTTAAGCGGTACGGGCTTATTTGATGCTGCGGAACTGGAATCAAAACAGCAGCATCCGGACGGTGCACAGAAGAAATTTTGGGCACATGTATCTGTGACCGAAATTCCTTCTAGTCGAGGGTGTACCGTATGGATGCTGCGGAACTGGAATCAAAACAGCAGCATCCGAACGGTGCACAGAAGAAATTTTGGGCACATGTATCTGTGACCGAAATTTCTTCTAGTCGAGGGTGTACCGTATGGATGCTGCGGAACTGGAATAAGAAAGGAGCGAAAAAGCATGGATGGAAAATTGTATGATTTGATGAACTGGCCCAGGATTGAGGCATTGGTTTATTCCGAGGAGGATGAGCCTCAGGAGATTCTCGGTCCCCACAAGGTCGCCGGAGGGATTTTGATTCAGGCTTTTTTGCCAACGGCCGTTAAGGTGTCGGTGAAAGTAAAGGGAAGTGAAAAGACTTATCCCATGGAGCAGGCGGATGAGAACGGCTTCTATGCGGCTTTGCTTCCGGGAAGGACGATTCCGGAATATACCTATCAGGCGGAGTATGACAATGGGACTTCGGAGGAGTTTTTCGATCCTTACGCTTTTGCGCCGAAGGTGTTTACGAAGAGCGATGAGGACAAGTTTTCCGCAGGGATTCACTATACCATTTATGAGAAGCTGGGAGCTCATCCCATGACCGTAGGCGAGACCGAAGGAACCTACTTTGCCGTCTGGGCGCCCAATGCGGCCCGGGTAAGCGTGGTGGGTGATTTCAATCTCTGGGACGGCCGCCGTCACCCCATGCGCCGGATCCGGGAGGCCGGTATTTTTGAGCTCTTTATTCCCGGAGTGGGAGTTGGGGAAAATTATAAATATGAGATTAAGACCAGGAGCCGTCTGCCCATGCTGAAGGCGGATCCTTATGCCAACGGGGCGGAGCTTCGGCCCAACACGGCCTCGGTGGTCCGGGATTTGAATACCTTTACCTGGACGGACAAAGCGTGGATGGAGCAGCGGAAAAAGGCGGATTACAAGAAATCCCCCATGCTGATCTATGAGCTTCACCTGGGCTCCTGGAAAAAGCCGGATCCGGAATCCGGACGGGAGTTTTATAATTATCGGGAGATTGCGGAAGAGCTGGCCTGCTATGTAAAGGAAATGGGCTATACCCATGTGGAGCTGATGCCGGTGATGGAGCATCCTCTTGACGCCTCCTGGGGCTATCAGGTGACGGGCTACTATGCACCAACGGCCCGATATGGAACACCGGAGGATTTTATGTATTTTATGGATTACATGCACAGTCAGGGAATCGGCGTGATCCTGGATTGGGTGCCGGCTCATTTTCCCAGGGATACCTTTGGCCTTTCGGCCTTTGACGGCACCTGTCTCTATGAGCACTGGGATCCCAGACAGGGCTCTCATCCTCACTGGGGAACCCTGATCTATAATTATGGCCGTCCTCAGGTGAAAAATTTCCTCATCGCCAACGCCCTGTTCTGGACACGGGTTTACCATGCGGACGGCATCCGCATGGATGCGGTGGCCTCTATGCTGTATCTGGATTACGGGAAGAATGACGGAGAGTGGGTGGCCAATATCTACGGCGGCAAGGAGAACCTGGAGGCTGTGGAGTTCTTAAAGCATTTAAATTCTATTTTCAAGAAGCAAAAGGACGGCGCTCTTCTCATAGCAGAAGAATCCACTGCATGGCCTAAGATAACGGGAGCCGTGGAGGAGGAAGGCCTTGGCTTTGACTTCAAGTGGAATATGGGCTGGATGAACGATTTTATGGGGTACATGCACTATGATCCCGTATTTCGGGCTTACCACCATGGGGAGCTGACCTTCAGTATGATTTATGCCTATAGTGAGAATTTTATCCTGAGCCTCTCCCACGATGAGGTGGTTCACGGTAAGGCCTCCCTGGTGGGAAAGATGCCGGGAGACAGAGATTCTCAGCTTAATAACCTGCGCGCGGTCTACGGCTATATGATGGCGCACCCGGGCAAGAAGCTGCTCTTTATGGGCCAGGAGTTTGCGCCCTTTGAGGAGTGGAATGAAAATGTGGGCCTGGAGTGGGATTTGCTGCAGTACCAGGATCACGGCAACATGCAGAATTATGTGAAGGCCTTAAATCAGTTCCTTAAGGAGCATCCGGCTCTCTATGAGCAGGATCACGAGCCCGAGGGCTTTGAGTGGATCAACAACATTTCCGCCAATGAAAATATGCTGGTATTCCTAAGGAAGGCCAGGAAAGCCAAGGAGACTCTGTTGGTAGTGTGTAACTTCTCTCCCCTTGTCTATGAGAAGCATAAGATCGGGGTGCCCTTTGAGGGACGGTATAAGGAGATCTTTAACAGCGACAGTGAGCTATTCGGGGGAAGCGATGTGCGCAATAAGCGGGCAAAGCTCTCGAAGAAATCAGAGTGTGACGGCCGGAAGAATTCCATTGAGATCACGGTTCCGCCCATGGGAATCGCAGTATTTGCCTGTACGCCGGAGAAAATCCAGGTGAAGAAGGGAAAGGCGGCGAAGGAAGAAACAGGTCCCAAAGCTGCAAAGGGGAAGCCCGCCCCATCGGAAAAGCCGCGGGAATAAATAAAAGCGCCGCAGAATAGAGTAGAGGAAAAGCTATGCTGGAGAATACGGATACGCCACAGGAAATAGAAGCAATCACAGAGGAAATAGACCGATTCCAACGATACATTGACGAATATCTGCCGGGCGTCGTAGGCTTTGGCCTGCGGGTGATAATGGCCCTTCTCGTATTTTTTGTGGGAACCCGGCTTATTAAGCTACTGCGGCGCATTGTGCGCCGCTCTATGGAGCGCGCCGGGGCGGACGTGGGTGTGATACAGTTTGTGGACTCCCTTCTGAAAGCCTTTTCGTACTTCGTGCTGGTGATGCTCATTGCCTCCGGCTTTGGGGTGGATACCACCTCGGTGGTGGCTTTGGTAGGCTCCGCCGGTCTGGCAGTAGGCCTGGCCCTCCAGGGAAGTCTGGCTAACTTTGCAGGGGGTGTCCTTCTTCTCCTAGTGAAGCCCTTCAAGGTGGGGGATTACATTGTCCAGGGAGATCTGGAGGGGACGGTTTCGGAGATTCAGATGATTTACACGTATTTACTGACCCCGGACAACCGCAAAGTGGTGATCCCGAACGGCAAGCTGGCGGACAACAGCCTTATTAATGTGACGGCCCAGGAGAAGCGCCGCCTGGATATTGATGTGGGTATCTCTTACACGGCGGATTTGAAAAAAGCCAAGGAAGCGGGCATGGAGCTTCTGAAGAATGAGGAGCGGGTGCTTCCGGAGGAGGAGCAGCGGGTGGTAGTCTCAGAGCTCTCAGACAGCGCGGTCATCTTAAAACTGCGCTTCTGGGTGAAGCCGGAGGACTACTGGAACGTAAAGTGGGATATGACCGAGGCGGTGAAGCTTGCCTTTGATGCAAAAGGGATTGAGATTCCCTTTAACCAGGTGGATGTGCATATGCGGGGGGAGTAGAGGATACGGTGGCTTTCCAGGGTAGAAGCGTATGAAAGGAGGGTATGGCTATGGGTCTATTTCTTAACACGGAAACTCCCTTTGAAGCTTATAGAGAGATGGCAGCTACAAGATTTTTTGTAGATAAGACACTGTTGATAGATGAGATACTGGAGGGTCTTACGTGTGACAGACAGAAATATGTCTGTATCACAAGGCCGCGCCGTTTTGGAAAGACCGTGATGGCCGATATGATAGCTGCTTTTATGGGAAAGGCGGCTGACAGCAGTCTACTTTTTGACAGGCTGGCAGTCGGGCAAAGGTCTCATTGCCGCAGTCATTTGAATGCCCACGATGTATTTTATCTGGACTTTAGCCGCATGCCGGAAAACTGTACTTCCTATGAACAGTATATTACCCGGATTCTAAACGGGATCAAAGAAGATATTTTAGAGGAATTTTCCGATATCCGGCCGGATACGGAAAAAGCAGTATGGGATATTTTGGGTGAAATCTTCCGCCTGACAAAGAAAAAATTTGTTTTTGTAATTGATGAATGGGATGCGGTGTTCCATATGTCCTTTGTCTCAAAGGCAGAGCAGGCAAGATACCTTGATTTCCTTCGGAATCTTCTGAAGGATCAGGAGTATGTGGAGCTGGCCTATATGACTGGAATTCTGCCTATAGCCAAGTATTCGGACGGCTCAGAGCTGAATATGTTCGATGAGTACGATATGGCAGTGAAGGAAAAATACGGGCAATATTTTGGTTTTTCCGATAAAGAGGTGGATGGGCTGTACGAGATTTATATGAGGACCACAAAGAGGCCCAAGCTGTCAAGAGATTCCCTGCGGGAGTGGTATGACGGTTACCATACGGCTCTTGGGGACAGGCTGTACAATCCCCGATCGGTTGTATGTGCGCTGCGGGACAATCAGCTTGCGAACTACTGGACAAGCTCAGGTACCTACGACTCTATTTTCAGCTATATAAAAGGCAATGTAGAGGATGTCCGTGAGGATCTGGTTTGGATGGTTGCCGGAGAACGGATTGAAGCAAGAATGATGGAATATGCAGCTACGGCAAATGAGCTGAATACCAAAGATCAGATTTATTCTGCTATGGTGGTTTACGGACTTCTGACTTATGAGGATGGTCGGGTATTCATTCCCAATAAGGAACTGATGAATAAATTTCATGAGCTTTTTATGTCAAATGAGAATCTTGGGTATGTCAATCGTCTGGCAAAGGAGTCCATAACCATGCTGAAAGCGACGCTTGCCGGGGAAACCGAAACCATGGCGGCAATTTTAAAATATGTCCATGATACGGAGGCGCCGATTTTGACCTACAATCATGAAACGGAGCTGTCGGCAGTGGTGAACCTGGTCTATTTGGCTGCCCGGGATAAATATCGTGTTGAGCGGGAGGATAAGGCCGGAGAGGGCTATGTTGATTTTATATTCTATCCTGAGCGCAGAGATGCGGATGCATTGATCCTGGAGCTGAAGGTAGACGGCACGCCGGAGGAAGCGATACGGCAGATTAGGGAAAAGAACTATGCTCTGCGTTTTACAGGAAAGCTTGGAGAAGGGCGAAAGTATACGGGAAGAATCCTAGCTGTGGGCATCAGCTACGATAGAAAGACAAAGGAACATTTTTGTAAGGTAGAAGCTTTATAGCAATTTCTATAAAAGAGAAAGGATGAAGATCATGAATCAAAAGGGAAAAGAGTATGTAATGGAGAAGGCAAAGGAGCTGATAGCAGCATATTCCTGCTGCGCGGAAGCAAAGGAAGCGGCCAAGGCGTGGCTTGGGGCAATCGGGACGGACAAAGAGGCAGAGGCGGCCAAAAATCTCATTGCAGAGCTTGAAGAGGATTTGATGCCTGTTGATCAGCTTATTGGCTTTGCAAAATCCGAGGCCGGTGCGAAGGTCTTTGGAGATAAGGCAGCGGAAGTTGCGGCCCACGGAGAAGAGATTAAGGCAGCCGGCGGGAAATACTGTGACTGCCCGGCCTGTGCGGCTGTGGAGGCTATTTTGGAGAAAAAGGAAAATATTCTGTAAAGTTTCGGAGAGATAGATTCCCTTTCATTGAAGAGATTTTGAGGGACAAAGGCCATAAAAACAAGTGCGGGGAATCCCAAATGTGAAGACAAAGAGCAGGGAAATGTGAGCATTACCAGCCACATTTCCCTGCTCTTTTAACAGATTCCTTCACAGCCGTTACTTCTCCAAAATAACCAGCACATCCTCATATCCTGAATGCATTCCTGCCTGGGCCTTTGTCTTATCACAGGTGAGCTCAAAGGGAATCACCTTTTTTGTGCTTAAATCCACTGCTGACACCCGGAAGCCCCGATAATCCCCTTTCAGCGAAAAAGGTGCATTCACCGGTACATACAGCAAAAGCTCGTGCTCCGTCTGAGCTGCCCGGATATCCTCCGGATAGTCTATGAGAAGTTCTTGGCAGGGGATGGGATGCGTGATCTTTCGTTCTGTAAAAAAGTGTTTTGCAAAAGTAAAATCGTCTGCTCCGGGGAAGCGGAGTGCCTGTCCTACGGACATGGCCCGAAGGAAGCCTTCGCCTCCGATGGGGTTCACAGGCATTCCCGGCTTCTGCCAATTCCAGATTCCGTGAGCCCCGTAGGTGATGCCGGCAGAAGCGCCGGATAATAGGCTGTTCCATAATGCGTACCGGATATCCTTCTGGCGGAAACGTCCGTACTCGTGATGGCTGTAGCCCATCTGCTCATAGCATGGTTCACTGTTGATCACAGGATGCTTTGGCTTTCTGGCTGCAAAGGTCTGGGCTAACTGGTAGGACATGTACTGGGCCGTCGGATTATGACCGGATTGGTATAGATAAATGTCCGCACGTTCTGCAAATTCCTGTGGGAGACCGTCATAGCGCCCCTTGATATGCCATGCTTTTAAGGCGCCGGGTGCATACTTATCCACACAGTCCGCTACAAGGCGGTAGCGCACAACAGTTTCCTCCTTTTCAAAACCGGTATCGCCGCTTACGGCATATACGGGATGGAATTCATTGAAGGATTCACAGATTTTTTGAATTACGGATTCCACACATTCCTCCGGCATGATATTGTCCGGGCATATTTTTGTGGCCCATGTGCCGGGTACATAATTACACCACATGACTACCAGCATCAGCGTAAAACCCTTTTCTACAGCTTTCCGGCACATTTTTCTGGCATGTAAAAAGTATTCCGGAAGAAGCTGTCTAAAGTCAAACCGTGCTCTGTCCTTCGAGGGAAATGGAAAGCAGTCCAGTCTGGAGCCGCAGCGGTCCCATTGGGGAAGCGTGTTGATCTGGAGTACATTAAAGCCCTGCTTTTGGCGGAAGTTCAAATATTCCTCCCACTCATCTTCTGTAATATTGGTAAATGCGCTCCAACAGGTATCCGCCAACCAAAAGAATGGTCTGTCGTCCCGTAAAAGATAAGTCTTATCCTCTGATATCTGTAAAGCTCCCATGATAAACCTCCTGCTATTCAAAGTTTCGCACCCTTCTTTCGGTGCTGCTTCAGTCCCAGCGCCTTACTCTAAATCCTCTCCATTGGAGGCAATTACTTTCTTGTACCAGTAGAAGCTGTCCTTTCTGCTTCGAGTCAGAGTTCCGTGACCCTCATTGTCTTTATCCACATAGATAAAGCCATAACGTTTTTTCATCTCGCCGGTAGAGGCGCTGACCAGGTCGATGCATCCCCAGGGCGTATAGCCCAAAAGCTCTACTCCATCCTCCTCCACTGCAAGCTTCATGGTTCGGATATGCTCCCTAAGATAAGTGATCCGGTAGCTGTCATGGATTTTGCCGTCCTCCGATATCTCGTCTATGGCTCCAAGCCCGTTCTCTACGATAAATAAAGGCTTCTGATAACGGTCATAGAGAGTGTTTAAGGTGATCCGAAGTCCTAAGGGATCAATCTGCCATCCCCATTGGGAAACGTTCAGATAGGGATTTCTTACACTTTTCATTACATTGCCGGCAGTGGCGCCTTTGAGAACCTTCGGGTCTGTGCTGGTACATCTGGAGGAATAGTAGCTAAAGGAAATAAAGTCAACTGTATGAGACTTTAGAATTTCCAGATCACCTTCCTCCATATGAGGACACACGCCATTTTGCTCAAACTGCTTCCAAGCGTAGCACCCGTATTCACCTCTTGCCTGTACGTCAATAAAGAAATAATTTTCACGGTCCTTTTTTATACCATCCCAAACATCCGCCGGATTGCAGCTATAGGGATAGAAGTTCCCGGCGGCCAGCATACAGCCCACCATGCAGTCCGGATCGATCTCGTGGGCCAGCTTTACAGCCAGAGCCGAGGCTATCAGCTCGTGGTGAGCCGCCTGGTATTTGATTTTATCCTGATTTTCTCCCTCTGCAAAACGAATGCCTGCTCCCATAAAGGGAAGATGGAGCAACATATTGATTTCATTGAAGGTAATCCAGTATTTTACCTTTCCCCTGAACCGGCGGAAAATAGCATTGCAGTAGCGCAGATAGCAGTCAATCATGCTTCGGCTTTTCCAGGAGTCGTACTGCTCCTCCAGAGCCAGAGGAACATCAAAATGACAGATAGTCACAACTGGCTCAATGTTGTACTTCAAAAGCTCGTCAATAAAATTTTCATAAAAGAGAAGCCCCTCCTCATTGGGTTTTTCCTCCTGGCCCGTAGGAAAAATACGAGACCAGGAAAAGGAGAAGCGGTAGCATTTAAAGCCCATTTCCGCAAACAGGGCAATGTCCTCCTTGTAGTTGTGGTACATATCAATGGCTTCATGGGAAGGGTAGAAGGAATCCTTAGGGAGCGTATGATAATCCATTTCTCCCTTCATAACAGGAAACCGGTTGGGACCTGCCGGGATAACATCCACACTGCCCAGTCCCTTTCCCCCTTCCAGATATCCGCCCTCACACTGGTTGGCAGCAGTGGCACCGCCCCATAAAAAGTGCTTGTTCATTACTGATTCCACCTTTCTGACTCTGCTATCGGATACGGATAATCGTATCCTTTGCTTTCTTTTCACCAGTTAAAAGCTCCATATCGGGATAATCTGCCGAATTGGTAATAATCACCATGGTAGTAATGTCATAGCCTTCAGACTTGATACCGTCAAAATCGACTTCCATAAGGGGTTCCCCCTTTTGAACCTTATCTCCCTGCTTTTTCTTGGCAGTAAAATATTTTCCATTCAGCCCCACCGTGTCAACACCTACATGAATCAGTACCTCAACGCCTTCCTCGGTTACAAGTCCCACAGCATGTTTGGTGGGGAAGAAGGTTACAATTTCACCAGATACGGGAGCTGCTATGATAGTTCCCTTTGGGGTTATGCCTATGCCTTTTCCCATGGCCTCCGTAGAAAATGCAGGGTCCTTTGTCTCTGTAATATTGACAACAGTTCCGTCTACCGGGCTTCCGATTTCGCAGGCTGTGGGGTTCTTGCCGGCCTGCGTCTGGGGAAGGGCTTTTTTGCCAGGCTTTGCAGGCTCGTCAGAATAAACGGCCATGCATGCAACCAGTGCCAGTACAAATGCAATCACAGATGCTGCAAATACGACAATAGCACTGTAGAGGCCGGTTCCCCCTGCGTCAATGTAGCCGGGGAGACCAAAGAGTCCAAGACCTCCCGGAATGTAACGTTTTGCACCCATAGCGCCTACAAAGGCACCGGCAATGGCAGAGGTGATACAGCCGATTACAAAGGGCTTTTTCTTAGGAAGGTTGATACCATACAGGGTAGGCTCTGTGATTCCGAACATACAGGAGATAAAGGCCGGAATTCCCAGCTTCTTTATTTTCTTATCCTTGGTTTTCAGAACTACGGCCAGAAGCGCTCCTGCCTGTCCAAATACGGTAGCGAAGGTGCCGGGCATAATAAAATCATATCCCAGAGCAGCAATGTTAATGTATCCCAAGGGGATAACAGACCAGTGGAAGCCGAAGATTACCAGCACCTGCCAGAAGCCTCCTACAATAGCACATCCTAGGGTTGCACCTATGACTGGTATCTTAAACAGGGCCTCAAAGCCAATGGTCAGAATACAGCAGATAACATTGGAAATAGGTCCGATTGCGAGATAGGTGAGAGATACCATAATCACCAGTACACACACAGGAGTTAAGAATGCCTTTACCATATCGGAAATCCGCTTGTTCAGCCATTTTTCCAGCTTTGCCGCAATGAAACAACATAGAACAATAGGGATAACCGATGAGGTGTAGCCTGATTTCGGCATAATAACCGGAATGCTGAAAAAGGTTGTATAATAGCTCATCTCAAAGGCTGTACCTGCAAAAAGCGTCCCCAGAACCTCTCCGCTGGTGAGGCTGACCATAGTGGGATAGCAGAGGGTAATGCCCAGAGCCATGCCGGTAAATTCATTCATATTGAATTTTTTTGCGGCCGTGTATCCCAGGATAACAGGCAGAAAGTAGAAAAATCCGTCTGCTGTTGTATAGAGAATCATGTACTCACCGCTGGTCGGGTCCATCAGTCCGCAGAAGGTCAGCAGGGTTAAAAGACCTTTGATGATACCGGATGCGCCCAGAACCATAATTGTAGGAGCCATTATACCGGAAATAATATCAATCAGCATGGATGCGCCACCCTTTTTTCGCTCAGAGCCGCCATCGCCCTCCACCTGATTTCCGTCGTCATCCACTGTGCCGCCGCCACTTAAGTGCCCCACAGCTAAAACGGCGTCATAAACCTCTGTCACGGCGTTTCCGATTACTACCTGGTACTGTCCGTTTGCCTGAATGACGGAGATAACACCGTCTGTCTCATTTAAAATATCTGTATTCGCTTTAGATTCATCCTTTAACTTGAAGCGAAGCCGGGTAATGCAATGGGTAATGCTGTTAATGTTCTGCTTGCCGCCCACATTTTGAATGATAATACGGGCCAGACCATCATATTTTCCTGCCATTTTTCTTTACTCCTTTGCTTGAATTATGCTAAACTGGTAACCCTTCTCCCGGATTTATGCATGCAATGAAGGACTGCCTGCTTTTTATGTAATTAGTGTATCCGGATTGGTTTTTCCTTTCAATCCCCCTTGGATTTTTCTATGTTTTGAAATATTTTCTCTTTTTTCTTTCGGGTTTTGGCAGAGATTTTTGTACAAAAAAGACATGCTTTTAAATTTTATTTAAAAGCATGCCTGCAAAATCCGTCTTTTTGGAGGTCTGGGGAACAGCCTGTTACTGGTAAATATATCTTGCCTTGTCAAAAACACTGTTTCCTTCCTGAAGTCTGGTTCGGTAGTATATTTTTAAAATTTCCTCATTTTCATCTTCAATATGACGGATTAAGTGCTGCACGCCGGCCAGATGACGCTTGGTGTGAGTGCCCTTTATTAAGGTAAGATCCGTTCCTAAGATGTTGTAGGGCGGCAGAGCATCAAAGCCGAGGAGGGAAATATCTCTGGGAATCTGAAGCTGACGCTCCTTCAGAGCCTTGTACACACCCAGGGAAACAATAGAGCTTTCCAGTACAAAAGCGGTGGTTCCCCGGATACCGGCATTTAGCCGCTGCTTCATGGAGGTATAGATGCCTTCAATTTGGCTGCCCAGCTTCCAAATGCGGTTCCTGGCATCTCCCAGCTCCCTTCTTGCCATTTCACTTAAAAATGCCTCTCTGCGCTCTTGGAAATTAAAAATATCAATGGTTTCCGCAAGATAGACAATGTGGCTGTGACCCTTGTCCACGAGATAACCTACTCCGCGGGCAATGCCCTCCCGGTTGTCAATAAGATAGCTGTCGATCCCTTCCTCATAGAAGAGATTGTCCCCTGTGACAATGGGGATTTTCAACTGCTGAAATGGATAGATATCTGAATGGTGCATTTCGGCAGCCATTATATAGATGCCCTGGATCGCAAGGTCCCGGCATTCCTGGATAAGATAGTCCACATCCTGAGTATCCTCATGAAATTTTTGATACACCATTTCATAACCTTTTCCCCTGGAAAATGCGGCCATTTTCCGGATTAGGGGACTGTTTTTAGTACCTTGAGGAATGCGGTTTTCCATTTGGAGACGTTCCATATGCTCCATAATGGTTCCGTTTTTGATATAGCTGAGGACCATAATTCTTCCTTTGGAGGAAGGCGGGGATTCCAGCCACAGCTCCTGTTCTTTCTGATGCATGTAGGACAGGATTCGTTTTCTTGTTTCCGGATTCACCCCGGGGCGGTCGTTTAAGGCCAGAGATACAGTGGCTGCAGATACGCCCAGCTCGGAGGCAATTTCTTTTGCTTTGATGCGCATAGGTTACTCCTTATATTGTCCATATACCGAAAAATGCTCCCTTCGGCAGTCGGTTTATCGGTAAATGGGATTTTTGAAGAGAGTATTTTGAACAAGGCAAGCTTTAAACAGTAGAGCCAATAGAACTCTGCACGGAAAACCGCTTCACCAGCTTTGTGGAAATCTCAATCTTCACCGTATGGGGCACCGGCGTGGTAATCTGATAAATCAGCTGCCTCGCTGCTGTCTGTCCCATAAAGTTTCTGGGGATATCGACGGTGGTGAGAGAGGGCTCAATAATCCGGCTTTCGGAAATATTGTCAAAGCCTGCGACAGCCACATCCTCCGGGATTCGATAGCCTCTTAATTTCAGCGCCTTCATAGCGCCGATGGCAATGAGATCATTGTCTGCAAAATAGCATTTCGCCAGGGTATCCTTTCGCTCCAGGATCTCCAGCATATCAGAGAGAGCTCCTTCTATAGAGGGCGAAAGCTCATGAGTAATAGAATTGGAAGGGGACATGCCGTGCTCCCGGACCGCTTTGTCAAAGCCGAATCGCCGTTCTTCAAAGTTGCCGATGCGGTAGGAGGAGCGCAGATATCCGGGCTGACTGCCGAACTGATCTATTAGCAGGCTTGCGGCAAGGTAAGCTCCTTGCCGGTTATTGATCAGCACACTGCTGCATCCCAAGGAATCGAAGTGGGAATCCAAAAGCACAACGGGGACGGACAGCTTTAGGAACATTTTGCACACATGAATACTGGTTTCCGTTCCCAGAAGAATGATTCCTGCACAGCTGGCGATCCGCAGCTCCTCGATCCATTTCTGTAAATCATCGTTTTTCTCATGAATTTGAACGAGCTTCAGCCGATAGCCCTGGCTTCGGCATTCCTGCTCAATCCCGTCTGTCAGCTCCGAAAAGATGGGCATATAATTTAATATCGCATTATGGGCCCGGTAAATGATACAGTAGATATCCCCGGTATTCCCATTCTTTAAGGAAAGGCGGGTAAAATCATACCCGTATTTTTCGGCGGCCCGGATCACCTGGTCCCTGGTCGCAGTGCTTACGCCGGGCTTATTGTGAAGGGCCATGGATACGGCGGTGGCAGAGAGATTCAGTTTTTTGGCAAGCTCCTTTGCGGTGATCGCCATATCTTGGTTCCTCCTATTTCTTTGATTTCCCTCTATTATAAACAGATTTCAGAAAAAAGCAAGTAGATAAAGTGATAATAAAGTAAAAATAACTTTATTTTTTGTTGCTATAAATCTTTGATAAAGTTATATTACAGATAGTACAACACTTAGGAAGGGCCGGGATGCCTGGGAGTGTTTAAGCAGAAAAATGGGAGAGGAGATCAAAATGGATAAGATCAAAATCGGATACGCGCCAACCAGAAGAAGTATTTTCAGTGCACCGGATGCTGTCAAATACCGGGGGCTTACGGCAAAACGCCTTACGGAGCTGGGAATTGACTTTGTGGACATCACGGATATCAACGAAGAGGGGCTTCTCTATAACGATGAGGATATGTATAGAATTGCAGAGAAATTTAAGAGGGAAAAGGTTGACGGATTGTTTCTGCCTCACTGCAACTTTGGAACGGAGTTTGAATGTGCTAGGCTTGCCAAGGAGCTTGGTGTTCCTGTGCTTCTCTGGGGTCCTTTGGATGAGCGGCCGGAAGCGGACGGAACGAGGCTTCGTGATACCCAGTGCGGTCTCTTTGCCACGGGCAAGGTGCTTCGCCGTTTTCGGATTCCCTTTACCTATATGACGAACTGCCGCTTGAGTGATCCTGTATTTGAGCGGGGGTTAAGGGATTTCCTGGCGGTCTGCAATGTGGTAAAGACCTTCCGGAATATCCGGATTCTTCAGATATCTACCCGTCCCTTTGAGTTTTGGTCTACGATGTGCAATGAGGGTGAGCTTTTGGAGAAGTTCAATATTCAGCTTTCCCCTATTCCCATGCCGGAGCTTACGGATGAGATGAAGAAGGTGAAGGAGGAGGGAGCTGAGGTTGCGGAGGTTATTCGCTATTGTAAGGAGCATATGGAGATTGAGATTAAAGAGAATGAGTTGGAGAATGTGGCGGCTCTTAAGGTGGCTATGATGCATCTGGTGAAGAAATATGGCTGCAGGGCGGCGGCGATTCAGTGCTGGAATCAGCTTCAGTCTGAGATTGGTATTATGCCTTGTGCGGCTAATGCGTTGATGAACGAGGAGGGAATCCCTGTGGTCTGTGAGACGGATATTCATGGAGCGATTACCGCGCTTTTGGTTGAGGCGGCCGGGATGGGGGAGAAGCGGAGCTTTTTTGCGGACTGGACTATCCGGCATCCGGATATTGCAAATGGAGAGCTTTTGCAGCACTGTGGTCCTTGGCCTATTTCTGTGGCGAAGGAGACTCCGAAGATTACCTATCCTCTGGCTTTTGACCATCCGGGCAGTATTACTGCTGAGGCCAAGCATGGGGAGGTGACGTTGGCTAGGTTTGACGGGGATAATGGGGAGTATTCTTTGCTCCTTGGAAATGCAAAGGGTGTGGATGGGCCGAAGGGTATGGGCACCTACCTGTGGGTTGAGGTGGAGAATATCAAGCGGTTGGAGGCAAAGATTGTGGAGGGGCCTTACATCCATCATTGTGTGGGAATTCATGAAAATGTAGTGCCGGTGTTGTATGAGGCTTGTAAGTATATGGGGATTAAGGCGGATCTTTACGACCCCGTTGAGGAGGATGTGAAGGCTTATCTTCGTGGCGAGTGACGTCTTGGCGCCGGGATGATTTTGCCGGGGTGGAAGGATGTGAAGGCTCCGGGCAAGAACCGCCGCCCCTGATCGGGGCGGCCCTCCTCCCCTGCGCCGGCAATCTTATGGTGTCTGGCGGAACTGTTTTGATTTTACAATTGTTATTGGTTTGTGAATTAGATTAAAATCAGGAGGATTTGTAGGATGCGGAATTTAAAGGCATTGTCCTATGAGCTCAGAAAAAATGTTATTGACATGATTGTGGAAGGCAAGGGCGGGCACATCGGCGGTGATATGAGCGTTATGGACATTTTGGTAGAGCTTTATTTTGAGCAAATGAATATTGGTCCGGAGAATGTGGATGATCCGGATAGAGACCGCTTTGTCATGAGCAAAGGGCACTCGGTGGAGGCTCTTTATGCGGTCCTGGCGGAAAAGGGGTTCTTTTCTATCGAGCAGGTGATTAAGGAGTTTTCGAAATTCGGGAGCAAATTTATCGGGCATCCTAATAATAAGCTTCCGGGTATTGAGATGAATTCGGGTTCTTTGGGGCATGGCCTTCCCGTGTGTGTAGGGATGGCTTTGGCAGGGAAAATGGATGAGAGAGACTACCGGGTTTATACGGTTATGGGTGACGGTGAGCTGGCGGAGGGCTCTGTGTGGGAGGGGGTTATGGCGGCTCACCAGTACAAGCTTGATAATCTTTGTGCTGTTGTGGACCGGAACCGTCTGCAGATTTCCGGCTGTACGGAGGATGTTATGGCTCATGACAGCCAGGAGGAGCGGTGGAGTGCTTTTGGATGGCATGTGATTTCTGTGAACGGCAATGACTACAGGGAGCTGAAGGCAGCTTTTGACGAGGCGAAGACTGTGAAGGGTGCACCCACTGTGATTATTGCCAATACGGTGAAGGGCTGTGGCTCCTCTGTGATGGAAAATAAGGCGGGCTGGCATCATAAGGTGCCGAATGCAGAGGAGTATGCACAGATTATGAGGGATTTGGAGGAAAGAAAGGAGGCGGCGCTTCATGAATAAGATACCGAACCGGCAGGCGATTTGCGAGGTGTTGATGGAAAAGGCAAAGGAGGATAAGGACATTGTAGTGCTGTGCAGTGATTCCAGGGGAAGTGCGTCCTTAGCGCCCTTTGCCAATGAATATCCCAAGCAGTTTGTGGAGGTGGGAATTGCGGAGCAGAACCTGGTGAGCATCGCCGCCGGACTTGCGAAATGTGGTAAAAAGCCCTTTGCTGCTTCTCCGGCTTGTTTTCTGTCTACAAGAAGCTATGAGCAGGCAAAGGTAGACTGTGCTTATTCCAATACCAATGTGACCCTCATCGGCATCAGCGGCGGTATTAGTTATGGCGCTCTGGGTATGAGCCATCACTCTGCGCAGGATATCGCGGCTATGTCTGCGATTCCCAATATGCGTGTTTATCTTCCCAGCGACCGGTTTCAGACGGCAAAGCTTATGGAGGCTCTCTTAAAGGATGAGAAGCCGGCCTATATTCGGGTGGGCAGGAATCCGGTGGAGGATGTATACACGGAAGGAGGCTGTCCCTTTGAGATGGATCGGGCAACTGTCATCGCGGAAGGAAGCGATGTGGCGCTCATTGCCTGTGGCGAGATGGTAGGTCCGGCCGTAAAGGCGGCGGAGCTTTTGAAGGCGGAGGGAATCAGCGCTACAGTGGTGGATATGTACTGTGTAAAGCCTTTGGATCAGGAAGCAATCGTAAGGGCGGCAGGAAATGCAAGGCTGGTGGTTACTGTAGAAGAGCACGCTCCCTTCGGGGGGCTTGGCTCTATGGTAAGCCAGGTGGTTGCGAGAGAGTGTCCCAAGAAGGTGGTGAATCTTGCTCTTCCGGATGCGTCGGTGATCACGGGAAGCTCTAAGGAAGTATTTGATTACTATGGCTTGAATGCAGAGGGAATTGCAAAAACGGTGAAGGAGAATCTGTAGGTATGGCTGACTATGTACTTGGGATTGATCAGAGCACCCAGGGGACAAAGGCCCTGTTGTTTGACGATGCAGGCCGTCTTTTGGAACGGGCGGACCTGCCCCACCGGCAGATGGTGGACGATAAGGGATGGGTGGAGCATGACCCGGAGGAGATTTACCGCAACACCATAGAGGCGGTAAAGCTTCTGGTGGAAAAATCGGGAATTGACAAGGGGGATATTCGCGCCCTTGGGATCAGTAACCAGAGAGAGACCGCCCTAGTCTGGGATCGAAGCACTGGCCGCCCTGTCTACCATGCGATTGTCTGGCAGTGTGCCAGAGGTGCGAGGATCTGCGAGGGCTTAGAGGCCCGGGGAAAGGCAAAGCTTGTGCGTTCCCACACGGGACTTCCTCTATCCCCCTATTTTTCCGCGGCCAAGATAGCCTGGGTGCTGGAAAATGTAGAGGGAGCGGCCGAGAAAGCACGTGACGGCCGGCTGTGCTGCGGAACCATTGACAGCTGGCTGGTGTATAAGCTTACCGGTGGCAAGGAATTCCGTACGGACTACTCCAATGCCTCCCGGACTCAGATGTTCAACATTCGGACCTTAGCCTGGGATGAGGAGGTATGCGGCCTCTTTGGAATTCCGGTTTCCTGTCTGGCCAAGGTAACGGATTCCAACGGCTTCTACGGCGAGACGGATTTTGAAGGCTTTCTTGATCACCCCATTCCCATCCACAGCGTCATGGGCGATTCCCACGGAGCTCTCTTCGGACAGGGCTGTTTAAAGAAAGGCATGACCAAGGCCACCTACGGGACAGGCTCCTCCGTAATGATGAATATTGGCAATGAGCCGGTATTCAGCAATCGGGTAGTAACCTCCCTGGCCTGGGGCATGGACGGAACTGTCAGCTATGTACTGGAGGGAAATATTAACTATACAGGTGCCGTTATTACCTGGATGAAGGATGAGCTGAGACTGATTTCTTCCCCGGCAGAGACGGAAGAGCTGGCAGCAGAGGCAAATTCCCAGGATAAAACCTATCTGGTTCCGGCATTTTCCGGACTTGGAGCTCCCTACTGGGACAGTGAGGCCAGAGCCGTATTCTACGGAATGTCCCGGACCACCCGGCGGGCCGAGCTTGTGAAGGCCGGCCTGGAGAGCATTGCTTACCAGATCACAGATGTGATACGAGCTATGGAGGAGGAATCAGGAACTGCCATGGAAGAGCTTAGGGTAGACGGAGGTCCCACCGGAAATCAGTATCTAATGCAATTCCAGAGCGATCTGACAAGAATTCCGGTGCGCATCCCGGCAGACGAGGAGCTGTCCGGAATCGGAGCAGCCTATGCGGCAGGATTAGCCATAGGCCTCTACCAGAGAGAGGCCCTCTTTGAAAATGACAGGCGAACAAGCTTCATACCTTCTATGGAGGAAACAGAGAGGGAGAAAAGGTATCAGGGCTGGAAGGAAGCCGTTTTAAGGACCCTGACCAAATAGAGAGGACTTACAAATGTCAGCCCCCAGGCAGAAGCATATCCCCACTGGGCGTGTTAGCCTATGGCGGAGCAAAGTGGGGATATGCTTCTGCCTGGGGGCGTCCGTCTTATTCCCTCTCCTTGTACACGGAGGGTACATTTCCTGCTATACTAAGATGTACATTCTGACTGCCTTTCACGTTTAGTATCCAGTATACTCGGCATAGAAGTAAAAGTGGTCCACATCCTCCCTAATGAGGATAGTATGATGGATGGGGATACACTTTTGATTATGGATATTCTGGGTGAACTGGAGGATGGTTTTCTTATCAATGTGGAAATTCAAAAACAAAGCATGGAAAAATGAAATTTGATACCGGACTTTCTCCGGAGCTGTTACAGGAATTTTATCTGGTAGCCCTTGACGTATTTAGGCAAACACCGTATCCTAGAGGTAGAAGCGAACAAACCGCATGGCTGTCATTATTGACTACCGAGAATCCGGAGGAAGCAGAGAACCTGGTTAGGGAATACCCTTGGTTGGAAGAAATCTACACGGAAATAGCCATGCTGAGACAACGGCCGGAGGAAGTGCTTGGGATGTTCTCAGAGGCATTGCGGATATTAGATGAGAATACGGCGAAGCTTATGATCGAGGAGCTGCAAAAGAGGGTAGAGGAAAAGGATGCGGAAATTGAAGCATTAAAAAGACAGCTAAAGGAACTATCAAAGAAAGAATATTGACAATTGAAGCAGATAAATGAAAGACAGGATCCTTCTGCGGCCGGGCATCAGCTCGGTTTTTTGTATTTAATATAAATAAATACAAATTTAGAAAACAGAAAATAGAAAACATACAAATCACAAAAATGTTATTGACATTTATTTGAAAAAGAGATATAAATAAAACATAGAAAGAAAAATTACGTGAATAGTGAATAGAATTATTTTGATTACTAAATTGGAATAAGTAAAAACAGACAAAATAAATACAAATAATATTTATAAATACAAATAATTGAGGATGAGATAAAAAAATTCCGCCGGACAGACACAGATCAAAGGCAGACATTTCATTAAATTTTTAGAACACATAAGCTCCGAATCCGCCGGGCAGCATGCCGGCAGAAAGGATGGTTGGAATCCGTGGCAAAATACAAGATACTTGCAGAAGAGCTGCGCCAGAATATCTTAAACAATATCTATCAGCCGGGCGATAGGCTTCCCTCCGAGCTGGAGCTTCAGGAGCAATTCCAAATAAGCCGCCAGACCGTGCGCAATGCCCTGGAGCTTTTGGAGAGACAAGGCTTTGTGAGAAGCCGTCAGGGAAGCGGTACCTACGTGGTGGATCGGGATGCTGAAGGGCAGAAAAAAAGCAAACGCATTGCCGTAGTGACCACCTACGTGGACAATTATATTTTTCCCAAAATCATACAGGGAATAGAGGAGATTCTCTCCAAAGAGGGCTTTCAGGTACAGATTTCATTTACCGGTAACCAGATTTGGAAGGAGGAAGCCGTTCTTTCCTCCCTCTTAGAGCAGGAGCTAAGAGGAATCATCATTGAGACAACCAAGAGCGCCCTGCCAAATCCCAATCTGCCCCTTTACCGCAGATTGCAGGAGAAGGAGATCCCCATTCTTTTTATCAACAGCCGCTACCCGGAGCTTGACTGTCCGGTGGTCTGTCTCCAGGATGAGGCGGCCGGGCGTCTGGCAGCAGAATGCCTTCTGGCAAATGGTCACAGAAAAATAGGCGGATTTTTTAAGAGAGACGACGGCCAGGGTGTCCGCCGCTATCAGGGCTTTGTGGAGGCGTTGCGGGATGGCGGCATCCGCATAGAGGAGCAGAATATTCTCTGGTTTGACACGGAGGATGCTTTGGACTTTGACAGCATGGAGGAGCGGCTCCGAAAGCGCTTGGGCGAATGCACCGGAATCATGTGCTACAACGACAGTACGGCTTCCCGTGTGATGGAGATCTGGAAGCGGCACGGAGTATCTGTCCCGGAGGACGTGTCCATCGTCAGTGTGGATGACACCGATCTGGCTATGCTGGGAGACGTAGGGTTAACCTCCATCCACCACCCCAAGGAAAAGCTGGGGGAAAAAGCCGCTAAGCAGCTGATTTCCATGATCCGTAATCACCTTCCGGGTACTTCCTATGAATTTGAGCCCTATCTGGTAGAGCGAAATTCCGTAAAAAATCTGACAGAGTAACTATATCTCGGTAAATACGTGCGTAAGCGCCCTTGTCCGGCTGATACCCGGCAGGGATCACACATAACAACTCAACTATTTTAGGAGGTAAAAAGGAAATGAAGCAGTACAAGTTTTGGTTTGCAACCGGTTCCCAGGATTTATACGGAGATGAGTGTCTGGCCCATGTGGCAGAGCACTCCAAAAAGATTGTGGAGCATCTCAATCAGTCCGGTATGCTCCCCTACGAGATTGTGTGGAAGCCCACCCTCATCACCAATGAGCTGATCCGCAAGACCTTCCATGAGGCCAATGCAGACGAGGAATGCGCAGGCGTGATTACCTGGATGCACACCTTCTCCCCGGCAAAGTCCTGGATCCTGGGCCTTCAGGAATACCGCAAGCCCCTGATGCATTTACATACCCAGTTTAACGAGGAGATTCCCTACGATACCATTGATATGGATTTTATGAATGAAAATCAGTCCGCTCACGGGGACCGGGAATACGGCCACATTGTAAGCCGTATGGGCATTGAGCGCAAGGTGATCGTGGGACACTGGGCAGACGAGAACGTGATTAAGCGGATTGCGTCCTGGATGCGTACTGCCATCGGCATCATGGAGAGCAGCCATATCCGTGTAGTGCGTGTGGCCGACAACATGCGTAACGTAGCCGTCACCGAGGGAGACAAGGTAGAAGCCCAGATTAAATTTGGTTGGGAGATTGACGCCTATCCGGTGAATGAAATTGCAGAATATGTGGCCGATACGAAGAAAGCCGACGTTGACACTTTGGTGGAAGAATATTATGATAAATATGAGATCTTATTGGAAGGCAGAGATCCGGAGGAGTTCAAGCGGCATGTGTCTGTGCAGGCCCAGATAGAGCTTGGCTTTGAGCGCTTCCTGAAGGAAAAGAATTATCAGGCCATCGTTACCCATTTCGGCGATCTGGGCGCTTTAAAGCAGCTTCCCGGTCTGGCGATTCAGCGTCTGATGGAAAAGGGCTATGGATTCGGTGCTGAGGGTGACTGGAAGACGGCAGCCATGGTACGCCTGATGAAGCTTATGACAGAGGGGATGAAGGACGCCAAGGGAACCTCCTTTATGGAGGATTACACCTACAACCTGGTGCCCGGCAAGGAGGGAATTCTTCAGGCCCATATGCTTGAGGTATGCCCCACCATTTCCGAAGGACCCATCGGTATCAAGGTAACACCTCTTACCATGGGTGATCGGGAGGACCCGGCCCGTCTGGTATTCACCTCAAAGACAGGCAAGGCCATTGCCACATCCCTGATTGACCTGGGCAATCGATTCCGCCTCATTATCAATACGGTAGATTGCAAAAAGGTAGAAAAACCCATGCCGAAGCTTCCGGTAGCAACCGCATTCTGGACACCGGAGCCAAGCCTTGTAACCGGAGCAGAGGCGTGGATCCTGGCAGGGGGCGCTCACCATACGGCCTTTACTTACGACCTGACTGCCGAGCAGATGGGCGATTGGGCGGCAGCCATGGGAATCGAGGTTGTATACATAGACAAAGATACCACCATCCGCAGCCTTAAGAATGAAATGCTCTGGAATTCCGTTGCCTTCCGTTAGATACTTTAGTGCCATTGCGCAACGACTTTAAACAGTGATATCCCATCAGTGCACAAATCAATTTACAGACGCAGCTTTAAGCGGCTGAAAATTGATTTAGACAAGGGTGTACTGATGGGATATTACGGAACTGGAATAGGAGGGTTTTACACATGAACAATTTAAAGGAAGCAATCGAAAACGGAAAAACATCCCTGGGAATTGAGCTGGGCTCCACCCGGATCAAGGCGGTCCTCATTGACGAGACCCACAAGCCCATTGCGTCCGGAAGCTACGACTGGGAGAATCAGCTTGAGAACGGCATCTGGACCTACGCCCTTGATGAAGTCTGGAAAGGGCTTCAGGGCAGCTACACTGCTCTTAAGGAGGATGTAAAAAAACAGTACGGCGCAGAGCTTTCCACCATCGGCTCCATGGGCATCAGCGCCATGATGCACGGCTATCTGGTATTTGACAGGGAAGGAAACCAGTTGGTGCCCTTCCGTACCTGGAGAAATACCATCACCGGTCAGGCTTCAGGGGAGCTCACAGAGCTCTTCCAGTACAACATTCCTCAGCGGTGGAGCATTGCTCATCTGTACCAGGCTATTTTAAATGGGGAGGATCACCTTCCCCGCATTGACTACATGACCACCCTTGCGGGCTACATCCACTGGAAGCTCACCGGCCGCAGAGCCATGGGCGTGGGCGAGGCCTCGGGCATGTTCCCCATTGACACGGCCACCGGACAATTCTACGGACGTATGCTGGACCAGTTTGACGCTCTGGTTGCAGATAAAAACTATTCCTGGAAGCTTAAGGACATCCTGCCGGAGGTCTTAAGCGCAGGCGAGCCTGCCGGAAGTCTCACCGAGGAGGGAGCAAAGCTTCTGGATCCTGCCGGCGCTCTTAAGGCAGGTATCCCCTTATGTCCTCCGGAGGGCGACGCAGGTACGGGCATGGTAGCCACCAACAGCGTAGCCAAGCGTACCGGCAATATCTCCGCCGGAACCTCCGGCTTTGCCATGATCGTTCTGGAGCATGAGCTTAAGAAGGTGCATTCCGAGATCGATATGGTTACCACTCCGGACGGAAGCCTGGTGGGAATGGCTCATACCAATAACTGCACCTCGGATCTGAATGCCTGGGTAGGCTTATTTAAGGAATTTGCAGAGAGCTTTGGCATGAAGGTAGGCATGAATGAGCTCTTTGGCACCCTGTACCGGAAAGCTCTGGAGGGAGATCCGGAGTGTGGCGGACTTCTGGCTTACAACTACTTCTCCGGGGAGCATGTGACCGGATTTGAAGAGGGGCGCCCCCTGTTCGTGAGAAAGCCGGACAGCAAATTCAATCTTGCCAACTTTATGAGAGTGCATCTGATGACCTCCCTGGGGGCTATGCGCTCAGGAATGGATATCCTCATTAAGGAAGAGGGCGTACAGGTGGACGAGATCGTGGGTCACGGCGGCCTCTTCAAAACCAAGGGCGTGGGACAGCGGTTTGTGGCCGCGGTTATGAACGTTCCCGTCGTAGTCATGGAGACGGCCGGAGAGGGCGGCGCCTGGGGAATTGCCCTGCTGGCTGCCTATATGAAGAACCGCAGTGAGGGTGAGAGTCTGGGCGCATACCTCTCCGGGAAGGTATTTGCCGGTGAGAAGGGCGAACGGATGGAGCCGGACGCAAAGGATGTGGCAGGCTATGATACATTTATCGAGCGTTACACCGAGGGACTTGCCATTGAGCGGGCAGCGGTGGAGCATCTGAAATAGCAGTACCCCATAGAACTGCAAAATGAATCTCAGAGGAGGATGACGCATATGGCAGAAGCTTTTTGTGCGCCATCCTCCTTCTGCGGAACGAAATATAGAGGAAAACCATGCTGAAAGTATTTCTGGTAGAAGACGAAGTGGTAATGCGTGAAGGGATCAAAAATAATATTCCCTGGGAGGAGGAAGGCTTCCGGTTTGTGGGAGAGGCAAGTGATGGCGAGCTGGCCTATCCGCTGATCCAGAAGACCCGGCCGGATATTCTGATCACAGATATTAAAATGCCTTTTATGGACGGCCTGGAGTTAAGCCGCCTGGTAAAGCAGGAAATGCCGGATGTGAAGATTCTTGTTCTGAGCGGCTACGATGAATTCGAGTATGCCAAGGAAGGCATCAGTATCGGCATCACCGATTATCTGGTAAAGCCTATTTCCGGAAATCAGCTTTTGGAGGCTGTGAAAAAGGTTGGCAGACAGGTGGAGGAGGAACAGCAGCAGCGCCGCTTCCTGGCAACCTTTGAGCAAGAGCGTCTGGAAAATACCCAGCTTGCCAGACAGAAGTTCTTCCGAAGCCTGGTATCCGGTACAAGACCTGTGTCGGAGCTTCTCAAGGAGGGACGAAAGATTGGTCTGGAGCTTGCAGCCAACCGCTACAACATCCTGCTCTTTCAAATCTTTGCCAGCGACGGAGGCGAGGGCTATGACGAGGAGGAAAACCGGGCCACAAAGGCTATCGAGGAAATGACAGAAGAGATGGCCGAAGTTCTGATGATAGAGCTTGGTCTGGAGGGATGGGCCTTTCTTTTGAAGGAAACGGGAGAAAAGGAGCTTCTAAAGGTGCAAAAGGACTTTCTTCAAAAGCTGGAGAAAACCTTACGCTCCTATGAGACAGTAGAGTACTTCGGGGGCTTAGGCCGTCCCGCCATGCGGCTTTCCGAGCTTGGACGCTGCTTTGAGGAGGCCAACCGGGCCTTTGCCTACCGGTATCTGAAAAAGCGCAATCAGGTGATAGACAGCAGCAAGGAGCTTAAGGAGGCTGCAAAGGAGGATATCTGCCTGGATGATCTGGATATGCGTCATCTTGATCGCCGGGTGGCAGAGAGCTTTTTGAAGACCGGCTTAAAGAGTCAGATCCCGCATTTTCTGGACGAATACCTGAAAAGCCTTGGGGAGAAGAATATCCAGTCGATACTCTTTCGGCAGTATGTGACCATAGACCTCTACTTTGCGGCAGTAGGGCAGGTTCAGCAGATGGGATTTGAGGCGGGGGATTTGATAGAGCGGTGCGGTGATTTCCAAAATATGACCTCCATCTTTTCTACCGTGGAGAAGACCAAGGGGTATCTGATCAGGGTGCTGGAGGCGGCCCTGGAGCTTCGGGAGGCTGTATCTCGGCAGAAATACAGCTCTCTTTTAAAGGATGCCAAGGCATTTATCCGGGAAAATTATGACAATGAGGAAATTTCTCTTAATATGACGGCGGCCAGCGTAAACTTGAGCCCGAACCATTTCAGCACGATTTTCAGCCAGGAAACGGGACAGACCTTTATTGAATATCTGACGGCGGTGCGGATGGAAAAGGCCAGAGAGCTTCTTCGGGGGACCTCTATGAAAACGGCGGAAATCGCTTTTGCCGTGGGCTACAAGGATCCCCATTATTTCAGCTACCTCTTTAAGAAAACACAGGAATGCACGCCCAGAGAATTTCGGGCAGGTGCGTAGCCTGTTAAGCCAAAAAACAGCAGAATGGGAATAAAACATGTTAAAAAAAGATTCGTCTATTAAAAGCCGTTTAAATATGCTTTTGTTGGTCTGCCTGATCCCTCTGACTGTGATGATCGTCTATCTGTTATTCATAGTACAGCAGTTCTCGGAGCGCTATGACGCGGTAGTGGAAAATATATCCAAGGCAAATGCCTATAACATTGCCTTTAAAGAGGATATGGATTACATTATGTACATCATTGTGGCCAATGCCCAGCGGGCTTCGGAGCTGGTAGACCTAGAACAGCCCCAGCAGATGATCGAGGAAGCGAGGGAGGTCTTTGGGGGACTCTACGAGACGGCAGATGCGGACTATGCCAGAAATCGCTTAAGCAGGATTCTAAAAAGCCTTAATACGCTGGAAAATCGGGTGGAGGAGATCGAGACCGATATGATGAAGGGAGGCTCCTATGATATTAATATGGAGCGTCTGGATTTGAATATCCGCATTTTGACAGAGCTTATTCAGGAGCAGATTCAGCAGTATATCTATTATGAGACTACCAATCTGGAGGATTTAAGAGAAGGGATCCGTTCCGATGTGGACACAGCGATCCGCATGAGCAGCCTGATTTTTGCGGTGATTTTGGGAGGCGCTCTTCTGATCAGCCGGAAGATCATGACCGGTATCACAAAGCCTATCCGAAATCTCTGTGAGGTTACAACTCTGGCCGGAAGCGGAGACTTTGCAGTCCGCGCCCAGGAGGGCAGTACAGACGAGCTGGCGGTCCTGAACTCCAGCTTTAACCAGATGGTGGAGAAAATCGGAAATCTGGTGGAGGATATCCGCATTGAGCAGCTCAACTTGCGGGCTACGGAGCTGAAGCTTCTGCAGGCTCAGATCAATCCCCATTTTCTTTATAATACCTTAGATACCATTATCTGGCTTGCGGAGGCCGAAGAAAAGGAGCAGGTGGTGATGATGGTGTCCGCTCTGTCCGATTTTTTCCGCACCACCTTAAGCAAAGGCCGGGATTACATTTCCGTCCGGGAGGAGGAGGCGCATATCCGAAGCTATCTTAAGATTCAGAAGGTGCGCTACCGGGACATTCTGGATTATGACATCCGCATACCCGAAGAATTGTACCAATATCAGATTCTAAAGCTGACCATGCAGCCTTTGGTGGAGAATGCCCTGTACCATGGAATTAAGAATAAGCGTGGGAAGGGACGAATTGAGGTGTCCGGAGAGAAGAGAGGAGAGACTTTGGTTTTTCGGGTGTGGGATAATGGAAGGGGTATGCCCCCGGAGAAGCTAAAGAGAGTCCGACGGATTATCTGCGGAGAGCAGGATCCGAAGGATCCCTCGGGCTTTGGCCTCTTCAATGTGGATCAGAGAATCCGTCTGAACTACGGAAATGGGTATGGCCTGGTTATGAACAGTGTTTACGGCTCCTGGACGGAGGCGGTGGTTACGATTCCGGCGGAAAAGGAGTGACAGTCTGTCCGGTAAAATCGGCATCAGAAAAAAATAAACCTTTTTCGGAAAAAAACAAACTTTGTTAATAATTTGTTCAAAACTTAGTAAATAATTATACTTATTTCAAAAGGATGTCCGTATCAAAAAAAGCTTCTCTGTCCTAAAATAAAACCATAGTCAAGAAAAGCTTGGCAAATATAACACAGGGAGGGTTTTTGACCATGAAAAGAAAATTGATCGGCTTACTGTTGTGTGTAGCTATGACGGCAACCATGCTGTCTGGCTGCGGCTCTAAGGGAGATGCGCCTGCGGATGCACCTGCAGCTGACGCTCCGGCGGAGGCGCCTGCAGAGAGCAGCGACGATGCAGAGGCAGATGCGGATGCTCCGGCAGCATCCGGCGATGTAATCACCATCGGCTTTGCACAGGTTGGACATGAGTCTGACTGGCGTACCGCTTCCACCAAGTCCTGCCAGGATGTATTTTCCGCAGAAAACGGCTACGACCTGCAGTTTGTAGACTGTGACAACGATTCCGCCGTACAGCTTGAGGCTGTTCGTGGATTCATTGAGCAGGATGTAGACTACATCATCATTGACCCCATCGTTTCCACTGGCTGGGACACCGTGCTGACCGAGTGTGAGGATGCAGGCATTCCGGTTATCATAATTGACCGTACTATTGAGGATTCCGACAAGTATGTATCCTGGGTAGGTTCCAACTTCAAGACAGAAGGTCTTGCAGCAGGCGAGTGGCTGAAGGCTTACGCAGCAGAGAAAGGCATCACTGAGATCAACGCACTTGTAATCGAGGGTTCCACCGGCGCATCCGCAACCATCGGACGTACCGAAGGCTTTAAAGAGATTGCTGACAGAGAGGGATGGACCATCGTAGATTCCCAGAGTGGTGATTTCACACAGGACGGCGGCGCAGAGGTTATGGAGTCCTACTGCAAGTCCTATGAAGGAAAGTTCAACGTAGTTGTATGCCAGAATGATAACGAAGCATTCGGCGCCATGGATGCTATGAAGCAGGCAGGCGTTTCCTACGGTGTTAACGGCGACGTGATTTTGATTTCCTTTGACGCTTGTACGGCAGGTCTTGAGTTTGTAAAATCCGGCGATATTAATGCAGATTTCGAGTGCAACCCGCTGGCAGCTCCTTTTGTAGAAGAGGTTATCAAGACTCTTGCAAGCGGCGGAACACCGGAGAAGGAAGTGTACATGGAAGAGCACTGGTTCGTAAATGAGGACATTATCTCTTCTATCGAGGTAAATGGGGAGACTCAGAACTTAACTGTAGTAACGGATGATATTATTGCCGCACAGTACTAAACAATTTCTGACCTGTGAAGATGGGTTCACAGACAGGACATAGCAACAATGATTGGGAGGTTGGTGAAAACGGGCCTCCCCTTTCTCAACAGAAACACCCTACGGGTATACCTGTATGTACAGAAAGCATGTACAAGTTAAGGAAAGGAAAGAAATTATGGACAATCAGGTAGTATTGACCATGCGCGGCATATCCATGACTTTCCCGGGAGTGAAAGCTCTTGACAATGTGGATTTTACTTTGCGAAAAGGTGAGATTCATGCGCTGATGGGGGAGAACGGCGCAGGCAAATCAACACTTATTAAGTGTCTGACCGGTATCAATGCGTTTGAGGCCGGTGAAATTCATGTGGAGGGCATTGACGGCCCTGTTGTAAATCATTCCACGCTGGATGCTCAGAAAAAAGGTATTTCAACCGTGTATCAGGAAGTAAACCTTTGTCCGAATTTAAGCGTGGCTGAAAATCTGTTTATTGGACGTGAGCCGAAGACAAAGCTTGGAACCATTGACTGGAAAACCATGATAAAGAAATCCGAGGCTATCGTAGCGGACCTGGAAATGAATATTGATGTGACTCAGAACTTGGAGGAGTATTCCCTGGCACTGCAGCAGATGATTGCTATTGCCCGTGCGGTGGATATGGACTGTAAGGTTCTGATTCTGGATGAGCCCACTTCGTCTCTGGACGACAATGAGGTGGAGAAGCTGTTTCATCTGATGAATCAGCTTAAGGCAAAAGGTGTTGGAATTGTCTTTGTCACCCATTTCCTGGAGCAGGTGTATGCGGTCTGCGATCGCATTACGGTGCTTCGGAACGGCCAGCTTGTGGGAGAGTACCCAATTGAGGATCTGCCCCGTGTAAAGCTGGTGGCAGCTATGATGGGCAAGGATTTTGACGATCTGGCATCTATCAAGTCCGACGAGTCTCCGGTATTCGGCGATGAGGATATTCTCATTGATGCCCAGGGCTTAAGCCACAAGGGAACCATCAAGCCCTTTGATCTTCAGATTCACAAAGGCGAGGTTGTGGGACTTACAGGACTTCTCGGCTCCGGACGAAGCGAGCTGGCCCGTGTGATCTATGGTGCGGATAAGAATCAGACAGGAACCTTGAAGGTCAATGGAAAGGAAGCAAAGATCAATGCGCCCATTGATGCCATGAATCTTGGCATGGGGCTTCTGCCGGACGACCGAAAGGCGGAGGGTATCATCGGAGATCTGTCTGTCCGGGAAAATATCATTCTGGCACTTCAGGCAAAACGGGGCATGTTCCGTCTTCTGTCTATGAAAGAGCAGATTGAACTGGCGGATAAATACATAGATATGCTTCAGATTAAGACGGCCAGCCGTGAGACCCTGATTCGCCAGCTCTCCGGCGGTAATCAGCAGAAGGTGATCTTAGGACGCTGGCTTGCCACGGATCCGGATTTCCTGATTCTGGATGAGCCCACCCGTGGAATTGACATTGGTACGAAGACGGAGATTCAGAAATTGGTGCTGAAATTAGCTAAGGAGGGAAAGAGTATTATCTTCATTTCCTCTGAGATCGAGGAGATGCTTCGTACCTGTACCAAGATGGCAGTGCTGCGGGACGGTGCAAAGGTTGGAGAGATCACCGAGAGCCTGACACAGGAGACTGTAATGAAAGCGATTGCAGGAGGTGGCAGCAATGAATAAAGTGAAAAAAATTACGGGGATGGCCCTGTTCCTCCCTATCTTTTGTATGGTACTGGTAATGGCAGTAAACATCATCTTTGATGTTGCTTCCGGCAATTTTGCCTTCAACTTTTTTACCATTTCCATTCGAAATGGCGTGCTCTACGGCCGTCTGATTGATATTTTGAACCGTGGCAGCGAGATTGCCATTCTTGCGGTGGGTATGACCCTGGTGGTGTCTGCCTCGGCCGGAACGGATATTTCCGTGGGATCCGTTATGTCTCTGGCGGCATCTTTCTGCTGTATGCTGCTGGCAGGATACGGCGTGTCCTCTACCAATGATTTGGCTGTTCCCCTTTTGGTGGGCGTTCTGGGCGGTGTTTTGATGGGCTGCCTGTGCGGTGCCTTTAACGGATTTCTTGTGGCTTACCTGAATGTACAGCCTATGGTGGCTACATTGATTTTGTTTTCGGCAGCCCGGGCTATCGGACTTTTGCTCTGCAACAACCTGATTGTATATGTGCGGAATGATTCCTTTAAGTTCTTTGGAGGTTACGCAGGATTTATGCCTACACCTATTATCATTGCGGCCATCTGTGTGGCTGTTATGATGGTGCTTCTTAAGAAGACGGCTCTGGGTCTTTACATTCAGAGTGTGGGTATCAATAAGAAGGCTTCCCGGATTGCGGGACTGAATTCGTCAAAGATTATTTTTGTGTGTTATGTGGTGTGCGGCCTTGCAGCTGGCATTGCCGGCATAGTAGGAGCTTCCCGTATCAGCTCCGCCGACTCCAATAACATTGGTCTGAATTACGAGCTGGATGCTATTCTGGCGGTGGCTCTTGGCGGCAACAGCTTAGGCGGCGGTAAGTTTAACCTGGCGGGCTCCATTATCGGTGCCTATACCATCCAGGCTATTACCACAACCCTGTATGCCCTGGGTGTTTCTTCGGATGTGGCTCCGGTATACAAGGCGATTATCGTACTGATTATTGTAACCATTCAGGCTCCTCCCTTTAAGGCTTATATGAAACGGATGTCAGCCAAGAGAGCGCTGGCGAAAGGAGGTGCTGCGGCATGAAAGGGAAAAAGATAAACAGCAACACTCTATTGCTTTTGATTACCATTGTACTGTTTGTTGTGATGTATGCGGTGGGCTGTGTGATTTATTCCTCAAAGGGCTTCACGCATCTACAGACCTTTTTGAATATTCTGATTAACAATGCGGGACTTCTCTGTATTGCCTGTGGCATGACCTGTGTGATGCTGACGGGAGGCATTGATATTTCGGTAGGCTCCCTGGTTGCCATGGACTGTATGTTTCTGGCCGTAGGCATGGAGCAGTGGGGCTTGAATGCAGGGCTTTTGTGTGTGCTGGTTCTGCTGATTGGCCTGGTGTTCGGCCTTGTGCAGGGCTTCTGTGTGGGTTATCTGGAGATTCAGCCTTTTATTGTAACCATGGCGGGTATGTTCTTTGCCCGTGGTATGACGGCGGTGATCTGTACGGATCAGGTGTCCATCAGCCAGAATGCCTTTTTCGTGGGATTGGCAAATATGAAGTTTGAGATTCCCTTTGGGGCTTATACAAACAGCAAGGGCGTACTGCAGGTTCCTTTTGTACGGCTTCCGGTTATCATTGCTCTGGTGGTGCTGGTTGCAGTGTTCTTCATGCTCCGGTATACCAAGTTTGGACGCAGTCTTTATGCGGTGGGCGGCAATGAGCAGTCGGCAACCATGATGGGTTTGAATGTGAAGATGACGAAGCTTAAGGCTTATATGCTTTCCTCTTTCCTGTGTTCCGTGGGAGGCATCTGCTTCTGCATGAATACCATGTCGGGCAGCGTGCGTCAGGCTCTGGGCCTTGAGATGGATGCCATTGCTTCGGCAGTTATCGGCGGAACGCTTCTGACCGGCGGTGTGGGAAATGTGATTGGTTCGTTCTTCGGCGTGCTGATCAACGGTACGATTTCTACCCTGGTAAAGACCAATGGTAAGCTTTTAAGCTCCTGGTCCAGCATCGCCGTGGCGGCGCTTCTGTGCTTCTTTATTGTATTGCAGAGCGTGTTTGCCAAGATGAAGGATGCGAAGAAGTAAGGAAATGCAGACATAAGAACACGATGAATGGTTACTGCTTATACGCCACAAAAGCTTAAGGTGTATGGGCAGTAACAATGCTTGGTCAATGAGGGCTGCCATGAGGATGAAGAGAGCATGGATCATAGGGCTTCTGGCATTTACTGCCGTTTTGTGCGGCTGTGAGAAGCGGCAGGAAGAGCCGGAAAATACTTTGCTGTATGAGGATGAAATCGAAGACAGTGATGATTATATTGTAGTGGGCTTTGCCCAGGTAGGCTCTGAGTCTGACTGGCGGCTGGCCAATACCCAATCCTTCCGGGATACGTTCCGGGAGGAGAATGGGTATTATCTGCTTTTTGAGGACGGACAGCAAAAGCAGGAGAACCAGATTAAGGCTATCCGGAATTTTATTCTTCAGGAAGTGGATTATATTATTCTGGACCCGATTGTGGAGACGGGCTGGGATGCGGTGCTCCAGGAGGCTAAGGCGGCCGGAATTCCGGTGATTCTTTCGGATCGCCTGGTGGTGGTGGAGGATGAGAGCCTTTACACCTGCTGGGTGGGGAGCGACTTTGAGGAGGAAGGACGGATTGCCGGGCGGTGGCTTAAGGATTGTCTGGAGGATCAGGGAAGAGGGAAAGAAGAAATCCGGATAGTGACTCTTCAGGGAACATTGGGCTCTTCGGCACAGATTGGACGGACCGAGGGTTTTGATGAGATTCTTAATGCCCAGAGTAACTGGAATATGCTGGAGCGGATGTCCGGGGACTTTACGCTTACGAAGGGGCGTGAGGTGATGAAATATTTTCTTGCTACCTATGAGGATATTGATGTAGTGGTATGTGAGAATGATAATATGGCGTTTGGGGCTATTGAGGCGATTCAGGATGCCGGAAAAACCTGTGGACCTGACGGAGATATGATTCTTATTTCCTTTGATGCGGCCAAATCTGCTTTTGAGGCTATGCAGAGAGGGGAGCTTAATATGGATGTGGAATGTAATCCGCTCCTTGGTCCTAAAGTGGAGGAGATTATTCAGAAGCTGGAACGAGGGGAGGAAGTGGATAGAGTTCAATATGTGGAGGAGAGGTGTTTTGATGCCTCTATGGATTTGGAACGGATTGTGGAGAAGAGGACGTATTAGTGAAGGGAGGACGGACGGGCCCTCTGGCTGTTTCAGACCCTGGTTTTTGGGAGGGGCGGTTTTTATCAATGGGTTATATCAATTAATAAATTTTTTGATATCCCTTGACATCCTCAAATCTGGTGTTATAATATAGTCAATATATGAACAATTATTCATATGAAAGAATATTGAAGATGTGGAGGATGGATATCATGAAGAAAACTTATAAAATTGATGTGGACTGTGCAAACTGTGCCAATAAGATGGAAGAGGCTGCGAAGAAGACGAAGGGCGTAAAGGATGCCACCGTAAGCTTTATGACCCTGAAGATGATAGTGGAGTTTGAGAAAGGGGCGGAGCCTAAGGCTGTGATGCAGGAGGTGCTTAAGAACTGCAAGAAGGTGGAGGATGACTGCGAGATCTTTTTGTAGGATTCTAAGAGGAAGACTCTGGGTCAGAAGGAGGGCAAGATGAATAAGAAACAAAAAAAAATGCTGGCTCGGATTATTGTGTCGTTCCTGCTCTTGATTGTCTTGAGTCAGCTTTCGATTACGGGGTATCTGCGGTTTGGACTTTATATGATCCCTTATCTGATCATTGGCTATGATATTTTGAAAAAGGCCTTTAAGGGGATCCGGAATCGTCAGGTGTTCGATGAGAACTTTCTCATGGCCGTAGCCACCGTGGGCGCGATTTTTCTGGGGGATTATCAGGAGGGAACGGCTGTGATGCTGTTTTACCAGATTGGGGAGCTGTTCCAGAGCTATGCTGTGGGAAGAAGCCGGAAGAATATCAGTGAGCTGATGGATATCCGGCCGGATTATGCCAATGTGGAGCGCGACGGACGCCTGGAGCAGGTGGATCCGGATGAGGTTGAGGTGGGAACTCTCATCGTTGTACAGCCGGGGGAGAAGATTCCCATTGACGGCGTGGTGACGGAGGGAAGCTCTGCCTTAAATACCAGTGCGCTCACAGGGGAAAGCCTGCCAAGGGAGACAGGAGTTGGAGAAGAGGTCATCAGTGGCTGCATCAATATGACAGGGCTTCTGAAGGTTCGCACCACAAAGGAATTCGGGGAGTCTACCGTATCCAAGATCCTGGATTTGGTGGAGAATTCCAGCGCCAAGAAGTCCAGATCCGAGAACTTTATTTCCAAATTTGCCAGATATTATACTCCGGCTGTCTGCTATGGGGCGCTGGCGCTGGCGATTTTGCCGCCGTTCCTGCGGCTTGGCGTTCTGGGCCTTGCGCCGCAGTGGGGGAGCTGGATTTACAGAGCCTTAACCTTCCTGGTCATCAGCTGTCCCTGTGCCCTGGTGATCAGCATTCCCTTAAGCTTCTTTGCAGGCATCGGGGGAGCCAGCAAGGCAGGTATTCTGGTAAAGGGGTCCAATTATCTGGAGGCGCTGTCCCAGACGGGATGGGTGGTGTTTGACAAGACGGGCACAATGACCCAGGGTGTCTTTGAGGTGAAGGGAGTTCATCACAGCACGGTGGAGAGGGAACGGCTGCTGGAGTATGCGGCTCTGGCAGAGTGTGCTTCCTCTCATCCCATCAGCAAAAGTCTGCAGAAGGCTTACGGAAAGCCTTTGGATCGAAGCCGCGTGACGGAGATTGAGGAGATTGGCGGAAACGGTGTTACGGCCAGGGTAGACGGCATGGCTGTGGCCGCAGGCAGCGACCGGCTGATGGAGCGGCTGGAAATCTCTTTTGTTCCCTGCCATCATCCGGGGACCGTGGTTCATGTGGCTCTGGACGGAGCTTATGGAGGGCATATTTTGATTTCCGATATGCTGAAAGCCAATGCGGGGGAAGCCATACGTCAGCTGAATAAGGCCGGCGTTAAGAATACGGTGATGCTCACAGGAGACCGAAAGGAAGCGGCAGAGCAGGTGGCAAAAGAGCTTGGAATCCGGGAGGTGCACAGTGAGCTTTTGCCGGCAGACAAGGTGGCCAAGGTGGAGGAGCTTCTGGAGCGCAAAGGCAGCCGGGAAAAGCTGGTCTTCGTGGGGGACGGCATCAATGATGCTCCGGTATTATCCAGGGCGGATATCGGTATCGCCATGGGGGCTCTTGGCTCTGACGCAGCCATTGAGGCGGCGGATATTGTGCTGATGGATGACGATCCCCTGAAGATTGCCACGGCCATCCGCATTGCCAGAAAATGCATCCGTATTGTCTATGAAAACATTTATTTTGCTATCGGAATTAAGGTGATTTGCCTGGCGCTTGGGGCTGTGGGGATTGCCAATATGTGGGTGGCTATCTTCGCCGATGTGGGCGTGATGGTGCTTGCAGTGCTCAATGCAATCCGCGCCCTGTTTATAAAAAAGATGAATTAGGAATATTACGGAACTTTAAATAGTCCGGCGAAGAAAAGTCAAGTGCTTATAAAAATGTTTATTGCCGGACGGTAAAGTCGCGAAGGCGCACGAGAGGAACTTTTATGAGGTTTCTTTCGAATGAAAGTTCCTCTCATTAAGGGTGTGCCGAAGTGACTTTACCCTTTAGTGCTGTCGCGCAGCGACTATTAATAGGAGAAACGATGACAGAGAAAATGGAAGGATGCTGTGATACCTTTGAGGTGCACGAAAATCTTTTGAAAATTGTCCAGGAAAAAATGCCGGAGGAGACGGAAGCCTATGACTTAGCGGAGCTTTTTAAGGTGTTCGGAGATTCCACGAGAATCAGGATTCTCTTTGTGCTTTTTGAGGCGGAGGTGTGTGTGTGCGATTTGGCAGAGGCTCTGAATATGACGCAATCTGCCATTTCCCATCAGCTCCGGATCTTAAAGCAGAGCAAGCTGGTGAAAAGCAGAAGAGAGGGCAAGTCTATTTTTTACTCTCTGGCGGATCATCACGTGCGGACGATTATTGACCAGGGACGGGAGCATATTGAGGAGGATTGAGCACAATTGCGCCCAAACATTGCATTTTCCAAAGTCCTGTGCTATGATAGAGCGGACATAAGGCAACGGCTCTAAGGAGCTTGGGTTGCTATAAGGGAGGCGGAAGAAGACAATGATTGAGGTACTGGAGCTGGTTCTGCATTATTTGGTGGAGGCTACCATTCCCGTATTTGAGCTGATTGGCGTGGGAATTATTATTGTGTCGGGTATCAAGGGCTTTTACAGCTATGTGAGCAGAAGGCCGGATACAAAGCTGAGTCTGGCGAAGGGACTGGCTATGGGCCTGGAGTTTAAGCTGGGCAGTGAGATTCTGCGAACCGTAGTTGTGCGGGAGTGGACGGAGATTGCCACGGTAGCGGGAATTATTGCGCTCAGAGCAGCCCTGACCTTCCTGATCCACTGGGAAATTAAGGAAGAGGAAAAGGGAATTGATGCGGACTGAGCAGGAGATCATAAGGAAAAGGGGCTGTCAAAGGATAGGCAGTCTCTTCTTTTTGCAGTTCCGTTATCCATGTGAACAAGGAGTAGAGAGATGAAGCGTATCAAGCTAATTGCCTTCGATCTGGACGGCACATTATTAAAGAACAATAAGGAGCTGACGCCACGGACCTTAAAGGCGCTTGGGCAGGCGTCAGAGGCCGGGATTTGCCTGGTTCCCACCACAGGGCGGCTGTATGACGGTGTGCCGGAGGAAATTCGGGCCCTGCCTTTTATCCGCTATGTGATTGCGGCAAACGGGGCGCAGATTTACGATGCTCGGGAGGAGAGAACCTTATATCGGGCGGAAATGAATATGGACGAGGTGCGGCAGTTTTTTGCCTATACCCGGGAGGTGCCGGCAATCACCGGATGCTATCGGGGCGGACAGGGCTTTATGGCGCGCTCCGATATGGAAAAAATGGCTGCCTATACCAGTGAGCAGGCGCTGTTTCTTATGATGCGCAGGGTTTATAAGCCGGTGGAGAATCTGGAGGACTTTCTTTTCGAGACAGGGGAGCCGGTGCAGAAGCTGATGCTCTTTTTTGCAGATTTGGGGGAGCGGAAGCGGATTTTAAGGGATATGAAAGTGAGTCTTTCCGGTCTGGCTGTCACAAGCTCCGTGGCCAACAATATTGAGGTAAATGCCAGAGAGGCCAATAAGGGGGCGGCTTTAAGGTATCTTTGGGAGTATCTGGGGATCGAGCGGGATGAGACGGCGGCTTTTGGGGACGGAAGCAATGATATCACCATGCTTTTGGAGGCAGGAACGGGCTATGCCATGGAGAACGCTTGTCCGGAGGCAAAGGAGGCGGCAGATCGGCTTGCTCCAAGCAATGAGCAGGAGGGCGTGGCCTTTGAGATTGAGCGGCTTTTGTCCTGAGAAAGTTTTTATTGCCAGGATTTTCCTGGCGTGTTATGATAAACCGGAAAACGGTTAAGCAAAGAAGGAGTTGGCAGACATATGAAAAGAAGACTGATGGCATTTCTGCTGGTTTTCTCTATGGCGGCAGGGCTTACTGCGTGTAAGAGTGCCGGGAAGAACGAAGAGACGGAAGTGGCAGAGGCAGAGGAAGGGCAGGAGGAGAGAGAGCCTCTTGGCAACCAGATTTATGTGATGACGGCGGCGCCGGACCATGGCTGGACAGGCCAGGGAGCAGCTTATGCGGCGGCCTTTGTGGATGAGATTAACTTGGGTCTCCATGGCGATTATGCCGCCACCCATTATATTGCGGATCATGGTGAGACGCAAAATGAGCAGGTGCAGGAGATTCTGGCCAATCATGATGCGGCGGGTGTGATGTTCTGGGGCTGTGACGAGGCGGCGGAGGAAGGGCAGCAGGCGCTGATTGATGCGGGCATTCCCTGGATTTCCTATGACAGAATCATTGAGAGCACCATGGATGAGGCTGTTTTGAATTATTCCGGAGACAACTGGCAGTCCGGGGTTGCGGTGGCTTATTATCTGCTTACTCACGGTATGACTCCAAAGAGTACCCTGGTTCAGTTTACCGGCGATGCTTCTACCGTATCTGAACGGCGGGCGGAGGGCTTTCGAAAGTTCCTGCTGGGTCAGGAGGATTATTATGATGCGGAAGGGGATCGGATCTACACCGTGGAGGATGTGAACCATGGGGCGGTTTGGACCCAGGAAGAGGTGGATAAGCTGTGCTCGGAGAATTACTTTGAGTATAATTGCGACTGGTCGAATGAGAAGGCAAAAGAATATATTGAGAGCAATCTGCCCTCCTGGATTGAGGCGGCAAGGTCTACGGATCATACTTTGTTTGTATTTTCTATGGATGATGAGATGTCTATGGCTTTTTTGGAGGTCTTGAGCGGGGACGCCTTTGACGACGGGGTGAAGGAGGAGCTTCGGGATCTGACGGTTTATATGTCTGCAGTGGGCGGCATGGAGGAGATGTACGCGGTGCTTCGGGGGGATGATGAGGAGTTAAGCCCTGTGGCGGATCTGTATTTTGAGGGGCTTATGTCGGTGTATTATAATCCGGTGATGACGCAGACGGCGATTCAGAAGCTGCTTGATTATTTGGATGGGACCTGGGAGTATGTTTTGGGGGCTGAGGATTATGAGCCGGTGTTTATTGTGGATTCCGGGAATGTATCTCAATATGAAGGGTTTCTTGGGAGATAGGTGCTTTGGCTGATGCGGGAGGCTGTGAGGCTGTGACTGACGCAAAAGAAGCCCCCAGGCTTTTCCGATATCCTGTGTTCGGACGGTTCGCGAACAGCCGGACACAGGATATCGGAAAAGCCTGGGGGCTTCTTTTGCGTCAGTCACAGCTTAAGTTAAGCCAGCAAAGACTACCGGCGCAGGGGAGGAGGGCCACCCCGGCGAGGGGTGGCGGTTCTTGCCCGGAGCCTTTATAAGCTTTTCAGGGCTTAACTTCATAATTTTGGAAGAGTGGCTGCTTTTTATTAAGGGGTTTTTATGTTGTTTTGTTCCTGGACTTTTTGGTTTAGCTCTTTGAGGCGTTTTTTTATGGTGTAGTATTGGGAGAGCCAGATGGCAAGGTAGATGGCGAAGAAGAGGGCAAAGTAGCTTAGTATGCCCTTAAGGCTGTGGGGTGTCCATTGCATGAAGTATGCAATGGGGAAGGTTGTGAGGGTGGCGATGGCAAAGTGGGTGGCGGTCATGCGCAGCAGGCTCCAGTGTTCTAGCTGCCAGATGATGGAGAGGCCGCCCCAGACAGCGCCGTAGAGGGCGGATAAGAGGGCTTGGATGAGTACGGCGTTTAGTTCGCTGCCCATGCTTTCGGCTAGGGCTGGGACGACGGGATAATAGTTTCCGTCTGTGACCGTAAGGGAGATGAAGATGGTGATGAAGTAGCTGATGGTGATGCCGATGGGGGCGCCTAGGATGATTCGAAGGAGAGTTTGTTTTTTCATGAAAATCACCTCATATTCCTAATATTTGTTTGATTTTGTTTACGTATCTTCTGGAGGCGTAGGTTACGGTGCCGTCCAGAAGGGAGACGCAAATGGTTCCTGTAAAGCTTAGGTCAAAGCTCTTTACTTTTTTCAGATTGATAATCTCGGAGTTGGAGATGCGGACGAATTGATTTTTGTCGAGCCGTTCTTCCAATTCGTACAGGCGCGTGCGCAGGGTGTATTCTCCTTTTTCGTCTGCGGCGAAGACCTTTCCTGATGCGGTGTAAAAGCGGTAGATTTTGGAGGGGTCGAGGATTTTCAGTGTGTCGTTTTGAAAGCCGGAGAGGATCTGCGGGGCCTCCTGGGAGATTTTTTTGATAAGCTGGCTTAGCTCTTCCGTGACTTTATCTGTGAGTACAAGGATTTTGGTTTCTTTATAGGCGGGGTCAATTTTGATTTCTACTTGCATTCTGGCTGGGTACCTCCGTTTGGATTCCGTATTTCCTTTCGGCGTATGCTTTTTGGAAGCTTGCAATTGCAAGTTTAGTATAAGAAAATCGGGGGAAGATTTCCAGGGGTTTTTGATAGGTGGTTGATTTTGGGGAATGAGTGGCAAGGATGGAAGAAACAGGGAAGAGGTAAAGTGAAGGCAGATTGACTTGACATACATACTGTTGGTATGTTATGATACATACTGATGGTACGTTTTTGGGGGAATAAATGATAGATTGGGATCTGTCAATGGCAGGTAGGGAGGCACTTTTACTATGGCGCGTAATAAGAACCCGAAGGAGACTGTAAATCGGATTTTGGACACGGCATATCGCTTGTTCATGGAAAAGGGCTACGAGTATACTTCTATTCAGGAGATTATCAATCATTTGGGAGGGCTTAGCAAGGGAGCTATCTACCATCATTTTAAGTCTAAGGAGGACATTCTGATAGCGGTTACCAGCCGGATGACGGAGCAGTCTAACCGTATGCTTGCAAAAATTCGGGATCGGACGGATTTAAATGGGAAAGAAAAGTTGAAAGTGATATTTAAGGATTCCATCAATCGGCCGGTGCAGGATGAGATGTTTGCAGTGGCTCCCAATATTCACAGCAATGCCAAGCTTCTGTTCAGTATTTTGCAGGAAACCGTGCACGATGCGGCTCCTAATTATATTTTGCCCATTATCCGGCAGGGAATTGCAGACGGCTCCATTGAGACGGATTATCCGGCTCAGCTGGCGGAGCTGATTATCCTTGTGGCCAATGTATGGATGAATCCTATGATCTTAGATAGTACGGAGGAGGAAACCCTTGGTAAGTTCATGGTGTTTCAACAGATGCTTAGGGGATTTGGGCTGGATATTGTGGATGAGGAGATGCTTCACCGGCTGGAGGAGTTGACTGCGATTTACCAGAAAAGAAAGTAGCAGAAGATGAAAGGCGATTGATAGCAAAGAAGGGCTGTGTTTACGGCTTTTTCTTTTAAAATAATACATACCAACGTTCGGTATTAAAAATCAGGGACAGAAATGTTTCTCTGTAGGATCGTTGAGATATGATGAATGCAAACAAATGGAAAAGCATTGAGAGATTAGGAGGCAAAAATGAAACAGAATTTATTTTCGAGAGATTTTACCTTGGTGGTTATCGGGCAGATTATTTCCCTTTTTGGAAATGCTACCATCCGTTTTGCGCTGCCCTTGTATCTTTTGAATCAGACCGGCTCTTCGGCGCTCTACGGAACGGTGATGGCCTGTGCCTTTCTTCCCACGATTCTTTTATCTCCCATAGGGGGGATTGTTGCGGACCGGGTGAATAAGAGAAATATTATGGTGATTCTGGACTTTTTTACGGCGGCTTTGATTTTTGTCTTTTCTCTGTTGCTGGGAGGCATGAATCTGGTGATTCTTTTGACTGTAACTTTGATGCTGCTCTATGGGATTGCCGGCGCTTATCAGCCCTCTGTCCAGGCCAGTATTCCGGCGCTGGTGAGTCCGGACCGTTTTATGGAGGCCAATTCCATCATCAATACCATCAGCTCCTTTGCCAATCTCGTTGGTCCGGTGCTTGGAGGGATGCTTTACAGCACCTATGGGCTGAGGGCGGTGCTGTGGGTCTGTATGGTGTGCTTTTTTCTGTCGGCGGTGATGGAGCTTTTTATTCGGATTCCCTTTGTAAAGCAGGATTCCAAGGGGGGATTGTTAAAGCTGGTTGCAGGAGACTTTCGGGAGAGCTTTCGGTTTATCCGAAAGGAAAAGCCTGAGATTGGGAGAGCGACTCTGGTTGTCTGTGAAATCAACCTGTTTTTATCTGCCATGATCCTTGTGGCGGTGCCGTATCTCATTACGGAGGTGCTGGAGCTTGGCTCGGAGAGTACGGCAAATACGCTTTACAGCTTTTCTCAGGGGGCCCTGGCGGCAGGGGGACTTACGGGAGGCATTTTGGCAGGCATTCTTGGAAAAAGGCTGTCTGTAGGCAAGGCGGGAAATCTTATTGCGGCTGCCGCTTGTGCGGTATTTCCCATGGGATTTGCTTTGGCTTTTGACCTTTTTGACAGGGGGAGTTATCTGGTGATTACGGGCTGCTGCTTTGCAATCATGGTGCTTTCCACCATGTTTTCCGTGGAGATGATGTCCTTTGTCCAGGCGGAAACGCCCGGGCATCTTATCGGGAAGGTGATCGCTGTGATACTCACCATTGCCATGTGCGCCCAGCCTCTTGGAAATGCCTTATATGGCGTGCTGTTTGAGCTTTGCCGGGGCTTTGAGTTTGCGGTAATATTCTTTGCCGGAGGAATTTCTCTGGCGATTGCTCTTGGAGCCGGGCGGCGTTTTCGGGAGCTTACATAGATAACACTTAAGGGAAAGAAGCTGTATCAAAGCAATACATACTGAAAAAAGCAGTAATTCCAGGGGCGCAGTCATAATCCATCTGGCAGCGCTCCGTCATATCCTTGACAAAGATGCAGTAGGCGGACATGCAGGAATATTGAAGCTCTGGGAAACGGCAGGGCTTACCCTCCGTAATGGCGCAGGGATTGCACAGACTGCAGCCGCTGACCCCGATCATCAGTCCCGGCTCCCCAGCCTCATCTATGAGCTGCCGGGTCAGCTTGTTGTGCTGTGCTTTTGCCGGCTTAATCTGCTCATTATTAAGAGGGTCCTCAATGTCCCACATGGTCTGCAGTACCAGGGCCTTCTGCCAGCGCAAAACCTTTTCACGCATTTGCTCTACGGTGCCGCAGTCCGGAGGGCAGGCATAGTTGGCGCCGTACTTTCCGCAGAGATTTTCCTTGCAGAGGGTGCGGAAGCCCGGGACGAAAACCAGCTCCTTTGTATTGAGAATGGCTGCGTCCGCAAAGCCCAGATCCAGTGCCAGCTTTATAAGCGCATCTTCTTTTTTCATGATTTTCAGGTCCTTTCTATTTAAGAATGATGGATGGTTCGGTTTCTATTGTCAACAGCTTCCGGTTAGAGCTTGGGACGCTGTCCCATAAGCTCTCCAATCAGATCCGCATTTGCCTGTCCCCGGGAAAATACAAAGCCGATTTCTCTGGCTGCAATGGGAAAGGGCGCCGGAAGCTCCAGAAGAGTTCCTGTCTTCAAATCCTTCTCTACAAATTCGCGAATGACACAGGCAATTCCCAGACCGATTTTTGCAAAGTCAATCAAAAGATCCATAGAGGTAGTCTCCAGAATGTTTTCCGGAAATAGCTGGCGCTCCTTGAAATACTGATCCAGATACTGCCGGGTTAAGTTGTCCTTGTCGAGAAGCATCAGAATTCCGGATTTCAAAAGGAGGGCGGAGTCTGAGGCAGAAAGGAGAAAAAGGCCTTCCCTGGCGTCCTGACCGAGAAAAAGCAGAAGGTGCTCCAGATATTCCCGGGAGGCCACGAAAATATCCTGAATCTGCCGAAGAGGATAAAATTCCATGCCATGTAAGCGTTCGGGCCTGCCCGTGAGCCCCAGATCCAAATCCCCATGCTCCAGCATCTGGAGGGTATGATTGGTGGACTGACAGGCAATGGTCACCTGGATGTGGGGATGGAGCTTTACAAAATCCGTAAGATAGGGCAAAAGTACGTATTTGCAGAGGGTGGAGCTGACGCCAATGCGCAGATGTCCCACTCCAAGCTCCCGGCGCAGGCGAAGCTCTTGCTCCCCGGATTCCAGGGTTTGAAAGGCGGATCTTACATGGGAAAAAAGGAGCTCCCCTTCCTCTGTGAGCTGAACGCCCCTGGAATTGCGGACAAAGAGGGGCGCCTGAAGGGACTGCTCCAGTTTTTTGATAGACTGGCTGACGGCCGGCTGGCTGATGAAGAGCTCGTCAGCCGCCTTGGAAATATTTCCGGCCAGGGCCGTAGCATAGAAAATGCGGTAAAGAGAGAGATTCTGGTTCATAGGCAGCGCTCCGATTCGAGGTATCATAACAGATTCTTGTATTTAGTTTATCACAGAAAAGGAAAGATTGGCAAGTGAGCGTTCCGGCAGAAAAAATGGCTTGACTTTAGTATGAAATCGTACTATAATATCCACAATGTTAGTATGAAATCGTACTGAGATATCCATTGGACGGGAAAATTGTGCAGCGCTTAAGGAGGAATTCTTATGAAAGCCTATAGTTCAAAAGAGATGAAGCGTTACAATCATTTGCTGGGAGAGATCGAGGCGGTATATCATGAAATGTCTTTAAAATTAGGTCTCTCGGACAGTGCCATGATCATTCTTTACACGATTTGTGATGAGGGAGACAGCTGCCTTCTACAGGATATCTGCCTCCGCTCGGGAATGAGTAAGCAGACCATTAATTCCGCTCTTCGCAAATTGGAGAAGGAGGGAATCGTTTATCTTAAGCCGGCGGACTTAAGAGGGAAAAAGGTCTGCTTTACCGAAAAGGGAAGAGATCTGGCAAAGTCCACGGCTGTTCGGATGATTGAGGCGGAGAATGAAATATTGGCCTCCTGGTCCAAGGAGGATGTGGAGAAGTATCTGGAGCTTACAGAGCGTTTCTTGTCGGCCCTTAAGGTGAAAGCGAAAGAGATAGAGAGATGAGAATTTTATTATCGGATCATTTTAACCAAAAAAATTACTGCGGTTTACCCTGCCTTCTGTCATTACTCTGGTGTTTACCTCTATCTATGGCGTGGTAGACGGATTTTTTGTATCCAATTATGTGGGAAAGACGCCTTTTACGGCAGTCAATTTTATTATGCCCTTTTTGATGATGCTGGGCTGTGTGGGCTTTATGTTCGGAACCGGCGGCGGTGCGCTGATTGCCATGACCTTAGGCCAGGGGAGGAGGAAAAAGCAAGAAGCCTGTTTTCTCTGATTGTCTATGTATCAGGGATTTGCGGGATTCTGCTGGCCATACTGGGGCTTGTTTTCCTTCGGCCTCTGGCGGTTTTTCTTGGAGCCGGCGGACAGCTTCTTGAGGACAGTATCCTCTATGGGCGCATTATTTTGCTGGCGATACCGGCCTATATTCTTCAGTATGAATTTCAGTGTCTCTTTGTCGCGGCGGAGAAGGCTTCCCTTGGACTGGGTGTCACCATCGCGGCGGGATGCACCAACATTGCTCTGGACGCTCTGTTTGTGGCGGTGTTCCGCTGGGGACTTTTAGGGGCGGCTGCGGCCACGGCCATAAGCCAGCTTGTAGGCGGTGTGATTCCCCTCCTTTATTTTGCCAGGCCCAACAACAGTCTGCTGCGCCTGGGAAGGACCAGGTTTGACGGGAGAGCCCTTATCAAGGTTTGTACCAACGGCTCCTCAGAGCTTTTGAACAACATTTCTATGTCGTTGGTGAGCATGCTCTATAACCTGCAGCTTTTAAAATATGTGGGAGAGGACGGCGTTGCAGCCTATGGAGTGCTGATGTATGTGAGTCTGGTATTTCAGGCGGTTTTCATCGGTTATTCCGTGGGAACGGCGCCTATTATCGGTTACCACTATGGGGCGCAGAATTTCCCGGAGCTTAAGGGGCTGCTGAAAAAGAGCCTGTTGCTCACTGGAATTTTTGCAGTGGCCATGTTTGGGGCTTCTTACCTGCTTGCCCGGCCTCTTTCCTATGTGTTTACCGGCTATGACGAAGAGCTTCTTATGCTGACCGTACGGGCTTTTTCCCTGTTTGCCTTTTCCTTCCTCTTCTCTGGGTATGTGATTTTTGGATCCTCCTTTTTTACGGCTTTGAACAACGGAGTGATTTCGGCGGCCATTTCTTTTCTGAGGACCCTGGTGTTTCAGGTGGCGGCGGTGCTTGTCTTCCCTCTCGTCTGGGGGGAGGACGGAATCTGGCTTTCCATGGTAGCCGCAGAGGCGCTGGCCCTTTTGGTGACGATGATCTTTTTGCGTGGGAAGAAAAACAAGTATGGATATTGAGAGGCGATATAGACCTAAACCTGCATCAAAGTGCCTCTTGACAATTTGTGGTTTCATCTGTTATTCTAACAGAAGAACAGGGAACATAAAGGTTTAAATTTGGAAAAGGAGCTGAAAGGATGATTATTTATTTCTGCTGACAAAAGGGAAAGTGAACAGGTGTTAAGAGTACGGCGGTGAAAGCGGCTGCTCTTAAGATGTCCGGCAGAAATGAAATTCTTTCAGTGTTTTTCTTACTGGCCAAGATCCGGCCCAGGAGGGCTGTGGTCTGCGTATATGCATGCCAGCAGGAAATAGAACAGCAAAGCGCCAGATCCCTTTTGGAACGGCCAGGGGATGGAGCATGGTTGCAACACGGAGAATGAATTCTTCGTGTTTTTTTCGTATGCGAAGGAAAGAACTGCCAGAGGAGACGGTTGAGGCGGAAGCCATCAGCCTGATTGTGGAAAGGATGTGACGCAATGGCACAGATAAAAGTAAATGATTTAACCTTCTGCTATGAAGGCAGCTATGACAATATATTTGAACATGTAAACCTTAAGATCGATTCCGACTGGCGGTGCGGGCTGATTGGACGAAACGGGAAAGGGAAGACGACTTTCTTAAAGCTGCTGACCGGAGCTTACGAATATTCCGGCTCCATTACAGGGCCTATGGAGTGCGTGTATTTCCCATATTCCTTACCGGACGAAGTCCGCCCGTCCCGAAGGGATATGCATTGTGGGATACCCGTAACCACCATGGATTTGCTGGAGAAGCTGAATCCGGACTATGAGCTTTGGAAGGTCTGCCGGGAGCTGGAGCAGCTGAGCGTAGATCCGGAGGTGTTAAACCGTGATTTTCACACCTTAAGCGGAGGGGAGCAGACAAAGATTCTTCTTGCCCTTTTGTTTTCCGGCGAAAACCGGTTTCTGCTTATAGACGAGCCTACCAATCATCTGGACATGGAGGGCAGGGAAAAGACGGCGGCATATCTGAGGAAAAAGAAGGGCTTTCTTCTGGTTTCTCATGATAAATGGTTTCTTGACCAGTGTGTGGATCACGTGCTGGTATTGGAGCGGCAGACGATCACAGTGATGCAGGGGAACTTTACCTCCTGGCAGGAGCAGAAGGCGAAACGGGACGCTCACGCCCTGGCAGAAAATGAGAGACTGCAAAAGGATATTTCTCATCTGAGGGAAGCCGCCCGCCAGGCGGAAGGGTGGTCCCGTGCGGTGGAAAAGACCAAGCTTGGCACGCGGATCGGAGGCCTGCGGCCTGACCGGGGCGCTATCGGCCACAAGGCAGCCAAAATGATGAAGCGGGCGAAAAATACACAGCACCGCATGGAGAAGGCAGCTTGGGAAAAGGAAGGGCTTTTAAACAACTTGGAGACCACGGAGGAGCTCAAGCTCTTTCCTTTAACCTACCACAAGGAACACCTGGTAAGGGCAAAAGGGCTGTCCCTTCTTTACGGGGAAAGGCCTGTCTGCCAAAATGTCAGCTTTGAGCTGAAAAATGGTGTTCAGCTGGCCTTAAAGGGGAAAAATGGCTGTGGAAAGAGCAGTGTCTTGAAAAAAATCCTGGGGGAAGAGATAGAAAGCAGGGGAGAGCTTTTTGCGGCTTCCAATCTGGTGATTTCTTATGTGCCCCAGGACGTGGGCAGGCTTTCCGGTGATATTTGGACCTATGCCAGGGAACGGGAGCTTTCAGAGCCGCTCTTTTTAGCCCTTCTTCGCAAGCTGGATTTTCCGAGAGTACAGTTTGAGAAGGATATGAGCTGCTACAGCGAAGGCCAGAAGAAAAAGGTGGCATTGGCGGCAAGCCTTCTTACCAGAGCCCATCTGTATATCTGGGATGAACCCCTAAATTACATTGATATTTTTTCCCGCATGCAGCTTGCAGAGCTGATTCGCGCCTACCGCCCTGCGATGCTTCTTGTGGAGCATGACAGGGGCTTCCTTGCGGAGATTGGGGCGGAGCAGGTGGAGATTACGTAGGATCATGAAATATGTTTCAATTATAAGTTAAGAATTTAACAACCATTTCCGAATTTCTCCATTTGCATCAGCAATCAGAAAAACTCGAACAATAGAACAAATTGGAAAAACATAAGAAAAACATAAAAAGCAAAGATCAATACCTTGGATTTATGTTGTATTATGATTTTTAAAAAACTTTAAAATTCTCACTTCCAGGGGTTGTTAATTGTTTAACAACATGTTATAATGAAGCCAATTGATATAAAATTATCAATCAGAACCGAAACACGGCGGAAGTCCGCTGTGGTCCAGGAAGCGAATGGAAACAGAAATGGCTGCCGGTCACGAAGTGAACGGTAACCGGAAATTCAAAGAAGGAGAGAGGAAAAAGTATGAGTCAGGAAACAGCAAACAAGATCGTTGTAGTTGGCGCAGGAAAGGTAGGAGAAACCATTTGTTACACCCTGATGCTGAAGACCCAGGTAAGCGAGATCGTTATCATCGACGTGGATGAGGCACGGGCCAAGGGTGCAGCGCTGGATATTTCTCACGGTACCGCATTCTACAGCCAGGTACGGGTGCGCCAGGGCGGCTATGAGGAGTGTGCAGACGCTAAGGCCATCATCGTGACGGCAGGCGTTCCCAGAAAGCCCGGCCAGACTCGTCTTGATCTGGCAAAGGTGAACACCGGCGTGGCGAAGAGCATTGCCAGAAACATTATGGAGTACGCCAAGAATCCTCTGATTATTGTAGTAGCCAATCCGGTGGATGTAAATACCTACCTGATTCAGAAGGAAACAGGGCTTCCCACCGGCCGTGTTATCGGTACCGGAACCTCTCTGGATACGGCCCGTTTCCGTTATCTTATCAGTGAGCGCTGTCATGTGGATATCCGCGATATCCAGGGCTACATCTTAGGTGAGCACGGGGATGCTCAGGTACCCATCTGGAGCGGGGTCAATGTGGCAGGAGAGCCGGTGGATCACTTCCTGTCCCAGGATCCGGAGGAACGGGCAAAGGAAAAGAAAGAGATTGCCGAGAAAGCACGCTCCGGCGGTGCGGACGTTATCTCCTTAAAGGGCGCTACCTTTGACGGAATCGCCATGTCCACCTTACGTATTGTGGAGTCCATCATCAAGGATCAGAATACCGTACTTCCGGTAGCTCACGTACTGGGAGAAGACTACGGCCAAATGGCGGATTCCTGTATCAGCCTTCCCTGTGTGGTAAACAGCGACGGAATCGGCAAGGTTCTGAAGATCAGCATGACCGACGAGGAGCAGCAGCAGATGGTCCATTCTGCAGATACCCTGAAGGCATTTATCCAGGATGTTTGCAGCAATAATTAAATAGCTGCCTTTCACTTTGAGACCAATCACATGAACGAATATTTGGAAAATGACTTCTCAGAAAAGATATGTTATAATCGATAGAAGTAATTTTCAAACATCAGATATCACGATTCACGGCGTAAAGGACTGTGGATCGTGAGATCATGTATGCTCGGATTGCCTTTTCCCAGAGTTTGGGCAATTTAGGGCACTCATCAAACAAAAGGAGGTTAGCCAAATGGTATACAGCTATTATCCGGGCTGTACCTTGAAAAACAAGGCCCAGGATCTGGATCGATATGCCAGAATGTCGGCAGAGGCTCTTGGCTTTACTCTGGAGGAGATCGCGGAATGGCAGTGCTGCGGCGCCGTCTATCCCCAGGCTTCCGACGAGATAGCCACAAAGCTCTCGGCAGTGCGCGCATTAAATGACGCAAAGGAAAAGGAGCAGGATCTGGTAACCCTTTGCTCTGCCTGCCATCACGTCATCAAGCGCGTCAACGACGATATGAAGAATGTGGAGGATATCCGCACAAGAGCCAACAACTACTTAAAGCTTGACGCCCCCTATGAGGGGGAGACGAAGGTCCTGCATTTCCTGGAGGTTCTTAGGGATCGCGTGGGCTTTGATACCGTGAAGGAAAAGGTGGTAAGTCCCCTGACAGGAAGAAAAATCGGCGCCTACTACGGCTGTCTGCTTCTGCGACCCAGCGGTGTGATGGCCTTTGACGATCCGGAAAATCCCACCATCATGGAGGATTTCATCCGGGCCCTGGGTGCGGAGCCGGTAATTTATCCCTACCGGAACGAGTGCTGCGGCGGTTACATATCCCTAAAGGAAAAGGCCCTGGCCGGAAATCTGGTGGATCGGGTGATGGAATCTGCCGTAGACAAGGGTGCGGATGCGCTTATCACCGCCTGTCCCCTGTGTCTCTATAATCTAAAGAACAGCGGATCGGCGAAGAAGCTTCCCGTTCACTATATTACGGAGCTTCTGGCAGAGGCCCTGGGTCTTATGACGGAAGAAAGGGGGTAGGAAAGGGTGCATAGAACAGAACAAGAACAGGCAGAGCTGATTAAAGAAATCAGCGGCGTCAACACAAAGAAATGTATGAAGTGCGGAAAATGCTCCGCCTCCTGTCCGGCCTATGAGGAAATGGATATCCGTCCCCATCAGTTTGTGTCCTACGTGCAGAACGGGGACGTGAATGCACTGCTTGCATCAAAGAGCATCTTTAAATGCCTTTCCTGCTTTGCCTGCGTGGAGCGCTGCCCCAGAGACGTAAAGCCGGCCAAGCTCATTGAGGCCGTACGGCTGATGGTGATTCGTGAGAGGGGCGGCAACTATCTGACGCCCGACGAGGTGCCGGAGCTTCTTGACGAAGAGCTTCCACAGCAGCTCCTTGCAAGTGCATTTCGGAAGTATAGTAAGTAGTAGATACAGATAACTTTAGGACAGGACTTTGCATATACCGCAAAGTCCGTATGAGGACCTATCGCAAGTATGCAAAAATCCCATCCCGCAGGGATTTTAAATGGATTTTTGCTCATATTTGTGAGGGTACTGAACAAATATGAAAGGTTGGAGGTGAATCACGTGCAAAGAATAGGAGTATTTGTCTGCCATTGCGGCACCAACATTGCGGC
>JAAVZL010000026.1 GCA_022791635.1 Lachnospiraceae bacterium | reverse complement strand
CCACTAATAAATCTTATCCAGACAATGTTTAGTCTGCACTGTCTGGAATTCTATTACCGAAACTAGCGTGGTATATTAGTTGCGGCGGCCAATTTTATTAGCGATCAAAATGCCCTTAATCATCAGCCTCGACAAAAGTACAATCAGGGTATTCTTCTGACACGGCTTGCCCCTGGCCGCCAGCCCGTCCATAATATAGGGGAACAGGGTCACCTCCTCCGGGTTCCCCCATACGATTTTCATGATTTCCAGTTCAGCGTCGGATATTTGTTGTATCATGGGCTTAACCTCCTCAACGTATAACACGATGTTGACATTAGAAGTATAACACGGCGTTGTCTTTTTGTCAAGCCCACTTTTGCCAAAAGAAGATAAAAGCACGTTTCTCCATTTTTGCGTTTTTTTAGGGATATGCGTTCTTGGCAAGCAGGGCAAGTGTATAACACTTGCGATTTTCGCCTTACGAAAATGCTTGTTGGGGTGCCCCCAAACCCGCCAGGAGCTTCTGGTCACGGTGTCCAGAAGATATACAAAAACACCGCTCCGATTTTTATCGGAAGCGGTGTTTTGCGTAAGGTTGACAGCCCATTTGGTTTATTGTGCTTATGTATGCTCTTGTTAAGGGAAGATATGAAAAACATATTAGAAATAGAATGAGTGGCAATACAGCCTTTTGTATTTCTCTCCGTACGAGTAAGAATAACTTTCTTTGCCTCCTCATAAAACGGCTCTCTTGTAAGAAGATAATCCAGCAACACATTTGTATCAATTAGAATCCTATTTACCATATTTTTCTTCCCTATAAGAAGCCAACTCAGTATCATAATCAGTAACTGTTCCCTTTTTACGCAACCGCTCATTTTGCCTTTTATGCTCATCTTCATTCACAATTACCTGATTTCCATCATAATATCCTTTTACTGCTGCTAAATAATAACAACCTTCTATCATTGCTAAGATTATTCTACACTATTTCATTTCTATATAGTACTCTTTTAGTTAATCTTCTTTCGTACATTTGAAAATTTCACACAGAAAATCTCTTTATCACCTGTAAAATACTGTCTTTATTATAGCATTTTTCCAATGTATAAACAATCATCACATTCCAGAAATAAGGGAAACACCTCTACTATACCACATTTCATTTATCCCAATTTCCCCATTAAATAAGGACTACCTATATATAAACAGCCCCTATCATAAACACTTTTTTTATGAATCATTATTATTTCGTTCGATTCAACGTCCATGTTTTAAGGTTTTCCCCTGCCAGAAAAAGGAAAAGGAAGACCGTGTATGGGATCTATAAGAAAAACAAATGTTTTGCAAAGTGTCTGAAATCTGCGGGCAATTCACCCGGTCCCTCCTTTAGGGGCCGAGTTTTCTATCTGTGTGAGGCAGGCACAAGGAATTGTCACAAAATGGCGCACAAATCCAAATAACGTCTGAGCATAGTTTTATATGCCTTTGCTTCTTCTCCATCCTCTATCATATAGTCCTGCAATCTGGAAAATTCTTCAATATTTTTTTGGATCATTTCTTTTTCTGCCATATTTTCACCTTTTCATTGCCCGTTATCATATATTAATGCCCTCAGTGCACAAGGGTACTGTCTATTTTTTTATTATATATAGATAGTCTGAAAAGTGTAAAGCCTTTATTTGCTTCCGGGCACCTCCACCACCCGATGCCCCGCCGCCTTCAAAAGCCGGTTCATAATGGCCTGCCCAATGGCGGCCTCCCCGAAGGATTCCGAATAAATACAATTTACATCCGTGTCGTCAAAGCTTCGCAGCACCTCAAAAAGATGCATGGAAATCTCCTCCTCGCGGCTACGGGCCCCGAGGCTTTTCACCAGGCCTCCCTTGTAGCATGCCGCCGTCTCGTCTGTGGCAATAATTCCCACACGCTTCCCCTCTGCCTCCGCCTGGGCCGTCCATTGGTTCACCGCGGCAATCACTGCCTCCGGCTTTCCCTCCACAATGGTGAGAGCCGCTCTGGGAGCATAATGGCGGTACTTCATCCCGGGAGCCTTAGGCTTTACAGCCGAATCCGGCGCAATCACCGCCTGATCCGTCTCAACGGGGCCAACCACCTCCTCCAGCATCCCCCTGGTAATGACTCCGGGGCGCAGGATCACCGGCCGGTCCTCACTCACATCCACAATGGTGGACTCCAGGCCAATCACCGCCTGCCCCCCGTCCAGAATCATCTCAATCCGCCCCTTTAGATCCTCCGCCACATGAGCCGCCGTGGTAGTACTGGGCCGCCCGGAGGCATTGGCACTGGGAGCCGACACAAAGCCGCCGGCCGCCTGAATAAAGGCGGCCGCAATCCTGTCGCTTGGCATCCTTACGGCCACAGTGGGAAGCCCCCCTGTGGTCTTGTCCGGCACCAAAGCCTTTTTGGGAAAAATCAGTGTCAACGGCCCCGGCCAGAAGACCTCCATCAGGCGCTGCGCCTCCTTCGACACTTGGGAAGCAATCCGATACACATCCTCCTTCCTGGAAATGTGCACAATCAGCGGATTGTCCGAGGGCCTCCCCTTGGCCCTGTAGATCTTTTCCGAGGAGGCGGGATTTAAGGCGTCTCCCCCCAGACCATAAACCGTCTCTGTGGGAAACGCAACCAGTCCACCCTCTTTTAAGACCCTTCCCGCCTCCTCAATTACATCCATGTCAATTGCATCGTAATCCAATTTTCTGATTTGTGTCTCCATCGCACACCTGCCCCTTTTTGTTTGCCCTCGCCTGCACCTCTGTGATGTTACCTCACTAAGTTAAGCCCTAAAAAGCTTACAAAGGCTCCGGGCAAGAACCGCCACCCCTCATCGAGGCGGCCCTCCTCCCCTGCGCCGGTAGTTCTTGCGGGCTTAACTTCATGACCCTGCTTCCCACTCCGTACTTTTGGAAAGCTTCCGGAATTTTCGGAAAAACAGCGTGGTCGTGGTAAGCGCCGCCATGGTATCTGCCACCGGCTCTGCCAGAAAGACCGCGAACACCTTATCCGCAAAGAAATGTGGCAGCAGATAAATCAGCGGAATCAATACGATAATCTTCCGAAACAGCGCCAAAAACAGGGAAATCTTCGCCTCTCCGATGGCTACAAAGGTCTGCTGACAGGACATCTGAGCTCCCATCACAAAGGCCATACCCAAGTAAATTCGAATGGCCCAGGAAGCATAGGCAATCAGCTCCTGATCATTGGAAAACAGTGACGGGAAAAAGCCGGGAATAAAAATGGCAATCAGCCAAATCACCGAGGAGGCGCAGATGGCGCTCACAAACAGCAGCCGAAAGGCCTCCTTTACCCGGGACAGATTTTTGGCCCCGAAATTGTAGCTGACAATGGGCTGCGCTCCCTGTGCCAACCCCTGAAGGGGCAGATTGCACACCTGCATACAGCTGGAGAGAATGGTCATGGTTCCCACGGCCAAATCTCCTCCGTACTTCTGCAAGGAGGTGTTAAAGCAGATATTTAAGAGGCTCTCCGTGCTGGTCATAATAAAGGGCGAAAGCCCAAGAGCCAGCACCGGAAGGATCACGGCCCCCTGAACCCGCATATTTTCCTTCCGGATTCTCAAAATCGTCTTATTTCCCAGAAGGAACTTCAAGACCCACACAGCGGAAACCGTCTGAGCTATGATGGTTGCCAGAGCCGCTCCCTGAACACCCATTCCAAAGCCGAAAATAAAGATGGGATCCAGCACAATATTCACTGCTGCTCCAATGACCACAGTGAGCATACTGATTCTCGTAAAGCCCTGGGTGGTAATAAACGCATTGAGTCCCAGGGAAAACATCACGGAAGCAGTTCCCAAAATATAGATATTCAAATAGTCCAGCGCATAGCCGATGGTATCCTTGCTGGCCCCAAAGAGAAGCAAAAGGGACCGCCCGTTAAGGCGAAATACCACCGTCAGAACCACAGCCAACCCCATCAGCATGGTAAAGCAGTTCCCCAGGATTTTTTCCGCGCCCTCTAAGTCCTTCTGCCCCATCTTAATGGAGGCCTGAGGCGCACCTCCCATTCCCACTAAGCTTGAAAATGCCGTAACCAGCATCAGCACCGGAAAGCATAAGCCCAGTCCCGTGAGAGCCAGAGCCCCCTCCCCGGGAATATGTCCGATGTAAATCCGGTCCACGATATTGTAAAGCATATTTACAATCTGGGCGGTAATCGTGGGAATGGCCAGCCGCACCAACAGCCGGCTGACCTTCTCCGTTCCCAGATCCGTTCTTGTATCCTCCATGCTCCTCACTTCCTAATCAAAGCTCCCCTTACTTTATCTCGCCATCTCATAAATCCGGGCAATATCCTCTCTTGCAAGCTTCTTCATTCCGCCGATGGTGCGCTGATCCATAAAGGAACACTTGTAAGCCAGCTCCTCTATCTGCTTGTCATTCAGCTCCACCCCAAGCTCCCGGATATTCACCGGCATATGTATGGAGCGGAAGAAATTCTCCATCGCCTCAATTCCCTCAAGAACTGTCTTTTCCGGATCCGCATAGTCATAGGCAACGCCCATAACATTGACCGCAAACTTTGCAAAGCGGGCCACATTCTCCTTATACACATACCGGGCCCAGCTTCCCCACACGGCCGCAAGGCCGGCGCCGTGGGCCACGTCAAACATACCGCCCAGCTCATGCTCCAGCTGATGGCAGGCCCAGTCTCCCACTCGTCCGCAGCCGGTCAGCCCATTGTGAGACAGACTTCCGGCCCAGAGAATCTCCGCCCTGGCATTGTAATTCTTCGGATCCTTTAAGAGAACCTTAGCCGCACGCATCACAGAGCGCAACAGGCTTTCCGCCATCCCGTCCACCAGGTCCGTATCCATCTCATGAGAAAAATACCGCTCCATGGTATGCATCAGAATATCCGTACAGCCGCTCATAGTCTGATATTCCGGAAGCGTATAGGTAAGCTCCGGATTCAGAATGGCAAACTGCGGCCGGCTCAAATCACTGTTCAGGCCCCGCTTCAGCCACCCCTCCTCATTGGTAATGACAGACGAATTGCTCATCTCACTTCCTGTGGCCGCAATGGTCAAAATCACACCCAGAGGAAGCATCGCCTTGGGAGCCTCTTTTTTCAAATACAGATCCCACACATCCCCATCGTATTTCACACCATATCCAATGGCTTTGGCCGAGTCAATAGCACTCCCGCCGCCCACAGCCAGAATAAAATCCACGCCCTCCTTTTTGCAAAGCTCAATGCCCTCATACACCAGAGAAAGCCGGGGATTAGGTACTGCGCCCCCAAGGCTCACATAAGAAACGCCTGCCGCATCCAAAGACGCATACACTCTATCCAAGAGTCCGCTGCGCTTTACGCTTCCTGAACCAAAATGCACCAGAACCTTACTGCAGTTCTGCTCCTTCACAAGCTCTCCTACCTGACCTTCCGTATCTTTTCCGAATACCACCTTTGTGGGAGTATAAAATTGAAAATTGTTCATCTGCTTTTCCACTCCTTTTCTTAAAATCACATTCCTGTCCTTTATTCTAACCCGAAATCCGGAACAAGTCGAGCACTATTTTTCCTGCTTATGCCAAGGTAAATACCTCCAAATCCTCCGGCACATACAGCTTCCCCGAAAAACAGGGCTCCCCCTCCGCCAAATAAAGCTCCCTGCGGCGGGCAATATTTTTATCCTCCGTATGATACAAAATGAGATTCTTCACTCCCAGCGCTTCCGCCAGCTCACAGGCATCCTTCACGGTAGTATGGCATTTCTCATAAGGCTTAAACCTCTCCCGCTCACTGTACAGGCAAAAAGCCTCATGAAGAAGCCAGTCCACATTCCGCACATAATCATACTCCCACTCCCGGCAGGGCTCGTCCCCCGCAAAGGTCAGACGCTTCCCGCTATGAAGGGTCAGAGTAAAACCATACTGCTTCGCCTTCACAGACCGAATATCAAAAAACCGGATTTTATATCCAAGAATCTCCCTCTCATCCCCGTCCTCCAAAGGATGCAGAAAAATCCGCTCCCCAATAAGCTTCACAAACTTTCCCTGAACCGTCAGCCCCACAATCGTCAGCAAAGGCTCTTCCAGATCCGAATGACAGTAAATATCCAGGTTCCCTTCATAATTCCCCTGCTTCATCTGAGCCGCAATCATCCGAATCATCCAAACCATACCAAGGATATGATCCGTATGCTCATGACTCAAAAAAATCTCATGGATCTCCGTAAGAGGAATTCCCGCCTTCTCAAGCTGTACCAGAATCCCATTCCCACCTCCGGCATCCACCAGAAAATAGCCCCGCTCATTCCGAAGAGCCAGGCAGGTATTGTAACACTTTGTCGCATTAGCATTTCCCGTTCCAAGAATGATCAATTTTTCCATATCCTTACTCCTTCATACGTATATTCATCTTCATCACCTGACCAATGACGTTACACACTTTATCTCCTATGGTATATGATATCATTTCTTTTTTCAACCGGAATTCACTAAAAACAGAGCTCGCAAGGATGTCGCAAAATAAGCCGGCAGGCTTTTCCGATATCCAGTGTCCGGCTGTTCGCGTACAGGCTGTCTGATATGTGCGGATATTGCTCAGGCAATGTCTGTACAGAGCAGACAGAATGTACGAGAACCGTCCGAACGCCGGATATGGAAAAGGCTGCCGGCTTATTTTGCGACATCCCCACCCTTCCGTCAGGTAGTAATATACGTATTATACCCCTTTTCCCGAACCTCCCGCTCCATAGCAATCGCATTGCTCAAACGGCTAAAAGCTCCTACCTGAACTTTAAAAAGTCCGTCTTGATAAACAATAAAAGCAGGAAATCCATCATTCTCCAGAAGCTGCAGAAGATTATCCGCATTCTGACGCTCCCGGAAGGCCCCCGCCTGAACCCGATAAAGCTCCTCCTCCGGCTCATTCGGCTCCACGGGCGGGATAGGCGGAGCAGGAGGCATCGGAGGACGCATCATTGGAGGCCTGTGGGGCGGACGGTCCATAGGCGGACGATGGCGCTCCTCCACTCCCGGCTCCTCCTCCGACATATCGCTGGAGGTAACGGGAGCGCCCTCCAAAGTCTCCATAATTCCGTCAGCAATGGCCTGAGCCATGGCCTGGAACCGACTGTCAAAGAGACGGTTATCCGTATCACTGTCAATAAAGCCCGCCTCCACCAAAAGAGCCGGCATCTGCGTGCTGTTAAGTACTACCAGATTCGGGCGGATGCTCACGCCGGCATTTCGAAAGCCCAGAGCCTCCAAATTGGCATTGATTTTTTCCGCCATCTGTTTCTTGATTCCGGAATCGTCAAAAATTAATGTCTGAATTCCAGAATACTGTCCCGGATATTCCCCTGCATTTCGATGGATGGATACGAAAAGATCCGCTCCTTCCTCATTAGCGATGGCAGCCTTCTGCCCTACGGACTGCGTCACATCGCTGGTCCTTGTGTAAATCACATCGTATCCGTTTGCCTCCAGAATCTTTCCCACAGCCATTGCCAGCCGCAGGGCATCGTCGCTCTCCCGGCGCCCCTGATACATAGCTCCCGGGTTGCTTCCTCCGTGTCCCGCATCTACTACAATCTTCGTTGCCATAAGCTCTCCTTTTGCATATTTTCTTTACGATCTAGCATATGCAGTAGAAAACGAAGGGGTACCTGTCTTGCTTTATTTTTCATTCCGCATTATAATAAGATCCGGCATCAGTTCCGGGAGGAGTGCAGTTTCACTGTATCGCCGGTGTCTCGGTTCAAACATATCGCATATCCCGGAGGAACACGCGGCGGCTGGTGCCTTTTCAAAAAATCCTGCAAGATTTCAAACAGGGGGGAGAGAAGACCCATGAAACTGCACACCGCACTGATCACCGGCGCCTCCAGGGGCATCGGAGCTGCCACGGCAGAAAAATTCGCCTCAGAAGGCTGGAATCTCATACTCACCTGCATCCACTCCCGGGAACGCATAGAAGAGCTGGCAGAAAAGCTACACACCGGCTTCGGAATCACCTGCCACACCTTTGTAGGCGATATGGGACAGGAAGCGGATGTCCGTTCCTGCTTTCATCAGGCGGAATCTTACTTCGGTGGAATCGACGTTCTGGTAAACAATGTTGGAATCTCCAGGGTTGGGCTCTTTACGGATCTTTCTCTGGAGGACTGGGAGTCTGTGATGCGGACCAATGCCACCTCTGTTTTTCTGTGCACCCAGCAGGCTCTGCCCCACATGCTGAGGCAGAAAGCCGGTTCCGTCATCAATATTTCCTCTGTGTGGGGCTGTGTGGGGGCCTCCTGTGAGACAGCCTACTCCGCCTCCAAGGGCGCAGTCAACGCCCTCACCAAGGCTCTTGCCAAGGAGCTGGCTCCAAGCCGCATTTCCGTCAATGCCATTGCCTGCGGCGCCATTGATACGGACATGAACGCCTGCTTTACCAAGGAAGAGCGCCTAGCCATCGCCGGAGAGATTCCCGCCGGACGCTTTGGCACTCCGGGGGAGGTGGCAGAGCTTGCCTTTTCCCTCGCCTTACAGCCCCCCTACCTTACCGGGCAAATCATAAAGCTTGACGGCGGGTGGATCTAACGTGTATACAAACTAAGGAGCGCCTCATGAAAATCATCAAACAATTTGGAATTATTTTTTCCATCTGCTGGCTGGGAACCGTAGTAGAAAACCTGCTTCCCTTTGCCTTTCCGGCCAGCGTCATCGCCATGCTGATTCTGCTGCTCTGCCTTATCACCGGTCTTTTAAAGGTAGAGCATATTCGGGAAAAGTCCGATTTTCTATTGGAAAATATGGCCTTTTTCTTTATTCCCGCAGGGGTAAACGTAATCAACTACCTGGACATTCTGAAAGCCAGCTGGCTTCCCCTGGTGGTAATCTGTACCGTGACCACAGTGATCACCTTCGCCGCCACAGCATACAGCATCCGGCTTACCATACTTCTACTTCACAGGAAGGGAGGCAAAAAACATGACTGAATGGTGGAACTCTCCCTTTTTCGGCATCGCTGTCAGCATCCTGGCCTTCTGGCTTGGGATAAAGCTTAAGGAGCAGCTGAAATCCACCCTTATTAATCCCCTCCTGATTGCCATTTTGCTGATTGTAGGCCTCCTGTCACTCCTTAAAATTCCCTACGAAAGCTACAACGTGGGCGGTGCCGTCATCAATATGTTTCTGGCCCCCGCCACCGCATGCCTGGCTGTCTCTGTCTACAGCAAGCTTTCCATATTAAAGGAAAACTGGCTGCCCATTGTGGTAGGATGCACGGTAGGCTCCCTCACCTCTATGGGAAGCGTCTGGCTGCTCTGCCGGCTATTCCACCTGGACGAGGCCATGACAGCCTCCCTGATCCCCAAGTCCATCACCACCCCCATTGCCGTAGAGGTGAGCAGCGCCCACGGAGGAATAGTTCCAGTAACCGTAATTGCCGTAATTTTCACCGGCATCCTAGGCAGCATCCTGGCACCCTTTCTAATCCGTCTCTTCCGGGTCAAGGATCCGGTTGCCGCCGGACTTTCCATCGGCGCCTGCAGCCATGCGGTAGGCACCTCCCGGGCCCTGCAGCTCGGAGAGACAGAAGGCGCCATGAGCGGACTGGCCATAGGCATCTGCGGAATTATCACCGTACTTGCATCCATGGTCTTCCTACATTAATTTCCCTACATATCCCCATGCGCCGGGCGCCCGTGTGCATAAAAAAAATGGCTCTGCTGGCTTATTTCGCGGCAGAGCCATTTTTTCCTTTTTTATAGTCACTGCACGACGGCACTGAAGGGCAAAGTCACTTCGACACACATATAATGAGAGTGACTTTGCCGTCCGAAATTTCCCTTAACTTTCCTTAAGCTTCAAAGGAAACCACTTCCCCGTAGTTCCGAATAATAACCTCTTTTCCCACCCGCTTCTTCGGATCAGAGTTAATAGCCCGGCGCACATCCACCTCCTCCATAAGGAACTCCTGGTAGAGCTCCCGGATAAGCTCCGTATTGTGATTGGTAAGCATACAATAGCAGCCCCTCTTCGACAGCTCCCCAAACACCCTTGCCAGACGCCTGTGCTCCTCCTCCGTAAACCCCTCCTTAGTGTAAGCATCAAAGGAGGCAGGATTCAAGGGAGCATAAGGACTGTCAAAATAGATAAAATCCCCCTTCTTCACCGTCTCCAGAGATTTTTCAAAATCCTGACAGGTAATCGTCACAGACTTCAGGTAATAAGAGACCTGCTTGATATTCTCCACATCCACCGAGCGGACCTGCTCCTTCTGATTCCAGGGTACATTAAACTGCCCCTTTTGATTTACCCGGTAAAGACCGTTAAAGCAGTGCTTGTTCAGGTAAATAAAGAGAGCCGCCATCTCCGTATCGTAATCCCTTGCCTTCAGCTTCTCATTATAGCGCTCCCGCATTTCATAGTAAAATTCCTTAGTACAGGTCACCTGATCCATAGAGCTTAAAAGAACGGCCAACGGATCCATGTGATCCCGAATCTCCGTGTAGGTGTGAATCAGCTCCCGGTTGATATCATTGATAAAGGCCCAGGCAGGCTTCTGGTGGAACAACAGGGCTCCACCTCCCACAAAGGGCTCATAGTAATCCTTATATTGGTCCGGCATGCGGATGCTTAAGGACTCCAGCAGCTGCCGCTTTCCTCCGGCCCATTTTACAAAGGGCACTGTGTTTGTACTGCTCATTCTTTTTCTCCCGTCTTTTCATGCGATAACTCTATTCTACTATAAAACAGGAAAAAAGACGACTGAAATTTTTGATTTCTCCGACTTTTTCTGCTACCCTAAACGAACCATATGATCAATTCCAACGGAACAAATCATGGCTCCCGCGGCCCGGGCCGTATTCATAATCTCGTTAGTATGCCCCTGATTTGCCACAATCAGAATCAGGCTGCTCTTTCCGGAAAAGACGAATGAATTTTTTATGAAATATTTGCTTTCCGTTTTTCCTCATAATCCCTCAGGGAATCCAGGGCATGATGCGCCATGGGGAAGAGGGCTATCATGTTAAATACGGTCATCAGGCCTACTCCCACATCTCCCAGATCCCACACAAAGGTGTAGGCGGCCAGCCCTCCTACGAAGAGCATGATCAGGGCCAGGACTTTATAGAGGGTCTGGGACAGCCAGTTGTCGCCGAAGAGATAGGCCACGTTGGGTCTGGCATAGAACAGAATTCCGATAAAGGTGGAAAAGCTGAACAGCCACAGGATCACGGCAATAAAAATCACGCCGAATGTTCCCAGGTGGTGGCCCATGGCCTTCTGCAGCAAGTCCATGCCTGCAAGGCCCTCGGTCATTCCCGCCGGGGTCAGCAGCATAATCATGGCGGAGCAGGTGCAGATCACCAGAGTGTCGATGAATACGCCCAGGGCCTGCAGAAGGCCTTCCTTGGCGGGATGGCTGATATCGGCTGCCGCTGCCGCACAGGGGGCGGAACCGGAGCCGGCTTCATTGGAAAAGAGGCCTCTCTTGGCGCCGTTCATCAGCACTGCTCCAAATCCGCCTGCCACGGCCTGGCGGATTCCGAAGGCTTCCTCGAAGATCTGCCGGAACACGCTTGGAAGCAGGGAGGCGTTTTTGATCATGATAAAGATGGTAAATACGAAATATAATACGGCCATTACCGGCACTACAATGTCCAGGACCCTGACGGTGGCGTATTTGCGTAGTACGATGACTGCGGATATGGCTACCAGCACAATGGTGGTATAAAGGGGCGGTATCTGAAAGGCATTGTAAAAGGCCGAGGATACGGAATTGCCGATGACTTGGCTGATGCCGCACCAGCAGATTAGGCCGGACAGGGCAAATAGTATGGCAATGACGGATTTTTTCTTTGTGCTTCCCGGCTTTACAAAGAGGTGATGGATATAGTAGGCAGGGCCGCCGCGGTAGCCGCCGTAGAGGGGATCCTTTTCCTTGTAGAGCTGGGCCAGGGTGGCCTCAATAAAGGCGGTGGAGGCTCCCAGAAGAGCCGTCACCCACATCCAGAATACGGCTCCTGCTCCTCCCAGGGAGATGGCGGCTACGACGCCTACCAGGTTGCCCATGCCTACACGGGTGGCTGTGGATACAATCAGGGCCTGGACGCCGGAGATGGCTCCTTCTCTGGATTTGTAGCGTTTTTCTGCCGTAATCCGCAGCATTTCTGGAAAGAGGCGGAAGGGGAGGAAACGGGTTCGGAGGGTGAAGTAGATACCGGAAGGGATTAGGATCAGCACCAGAAGGGAGATTCCCAGGGTGCTTCCGCCGGGGAGGGGGATGGTGAAGAGATCGCCCCAGAGACAGTGATAGATTGCTTGAAAAATGGCCATGATGTTTTTCCTTTTGTAGTAGTGGGCTGGGCTGCCTTGTTATTAGGCAGCTCGCAGAGGGGTTTGTTGTTGGTTGTAATTCTTTTGTATTTAGTATATAGTATAGAGGGGTATCTGTAAAATTGATAAATGCGATGTTTGGTATTGAAATATTCGATTTATATTGGTTATGAGGATTGCGCTTTGGGGGGATGTTGGTTTTTGCCTATTCGGAAGGCTGTGCAGGCTCCGGGCAAGAACCGCCACCTAGATCCTAAGGAATCCACCAAGCCTTGCTTGGTACCCCTTAGGATAACTCCTGATCGGGGCGGCCCTCCTCCCCTGCGTCGGTCAGTTTCTGAATTTTGGGGAAAATTTTTAGTTTGGGAATTGCCTTGGGAATTATTTTGGGAATGGGGGATTGCTTTGGATCTGAAGAATTTGACTACTTTTATTCATGTGGCGGAGTTGAATAGTTTTACGAAGGCGGCGGTGGCTCTTGGGTATTCTCAGTCTACGGTTTCTTTTCAGATACGGCAGCTGGAGGAGGAGCTGAATGCGCAGCTTTTTGAGCGGATTCATCATACGGTGGCTCTCACGGAGAAGGGGCGGGAGGTTCTTAATTATGCTCACCAGATCCGCAGGATGACTTTAGAGCTTACCCAAAATATGGAAGAGTATGAGGAGCTTAAGGGGCATGTTCGGCTGGCTATGGCGGATTCTCTCTGTGATTCTCTTTTGGGCGGGAGCTTTTCTGATTTTTGCCGGCAGCATCCTGGGATTACGCTCAAGATCACGGCAGCCGGAACGGGGGAAATGTTCCGGCTGCTGAATCATAATGAGGCGGATGCGATTTTAACTCTGGACAGTCATATTTATGACAGGGAGTATGTGATTTTCCGGGAGGAGCGGGTGAAGATGCATTTTGTTGCTTCTGCCGGCTGCCCGCTGGCACGGCGCTCTTCTCTGGCTGTGGCGGAGCTGCTGTCTTGGCCCTTTCTTTTGACGGAGAAGGGGATGAGCTATCGGCGGCTTTTGGATGAGGGGTTGGCGGAGCGCTCGTTGGAGGTTACGCCGGTTTTGGAAATGGGGAGTGCGCGGCTTATTTGTTCTCTTATTGGGGAGGGCGCTGGTATTTCTTTTCTTCCGGATTATGTAACCCGGCAGGATGTGGAAGCCGGAACCATTGTCCGTCTGAATGTAACGGATTTTGAAGTGGAGATCTGGAAGCAGCTTCTTTATCATCGGGATAAGTGGGTTTCGCCGCAGTTGGAGGCGGTGCTTCAGTACTGTGCTGTCAGGGAGTTTTCTGATACCTCGCTATCTTTTTAGCGAATAAAATGTGTTGCCTGTGGTGTCTCACGCTCGGGCAGTCCGTAGGTTTCTTTTCCTAGGGATATGCTCTTCATGAGGAAGGTCATGTTTCTTGCCAAGGTACGCATGGTCTGCAGGCCTTCTGCATCCTGGGCTGCCTCGCCCTGGGTTCTGCCGTGAATGCTGTTCCAGTACTGGCTGGGGGCAATGGGCATTCCGGAAATGGCGAAATATTTGTTGAGCTCATCAAAGGTTGCGGAAAGTCCTCCTCTTCTTGCAGCCGCTACGCTGGCTCCTACCTTCATGGTCTTGTCGAAGGCTGTACTGTAGAACAGACGGTCTAAAAATGCAATCAGGGTAGCGTTTGCGGAAGCGTAGTATACGGGGCTTCCCACTACCAGGCCGTCGCAGGCTTCGAATTTTGGCGCTGTCTCGTTTACCAGGTCTTCAAAAACGCATGCTCCTTTTTTGACGCAGGAGCCGCAGGCAATGCAGCCTCGGATGGCCTTGTTGCCGATGTGGATCAGCTCTGTCTCCACGCCCTCCGCTGTGAAAATCTTCTCCATCTCGTGGAGCGCGATGTAGGTGTTGCCCTTTGCATGGGGGCTTCCGTTAATTAGTAATACTTTCATGTGTGAATTCCTCCTTTTTATTTTTTGTGAGTGGTATACTAAGCGGATATGGCGGCTTCAATCCTTAAAATCCGCGGATTCCGTCGTCGTCATCTCCGGATTTATCGATGGACTTGATGATCACCTCATACCCGTATCCCTCGTTTACCTGAACGTGGACCCGATCGCCTACCTTGTGTCCCCGGATGGCCTTTCCCAGAGGGGACTCGATGCTGATGCGGCCGTCCAGGGAGTTTCCGCGGATGGAGGTGACCAGCTTTACCTGTTCTGTTTCGTCGTCTTCCTCAAAATAGAGCTCTACCAGGTTGTTTAAGCCTACCTCGTCTGCGTCGGATTCGTCTGAGACAATCCGGGCTGTCCGCAGCATCCGCTCCAGGTAGCGAATCCGGCTCTCGTTGCGGTTCTTGTCACGCTTGGCCGCATAATACTCAAAGTTCTCGCTTAGGTCGCCGTGGGACCTTGCCTCTTTTACGGCCTCGATGGCCTCTTTTCGCACCACCAGCTTTCGGTGCTCGATTTCTGCCTCGATCTTTGCCACATCACTCTTCGTCAGCTGTTCCTGCATATAGATTTCTCACTCCTGTTTTCATGGTTTTTGCGGAAATTCCGTTGACCTCCACATGGTCGTCTACTGCGATGACCAGGCACTGACGCCCGTCAATCATGCGGGTTTCCACCAGATCTGCCCGCTCGGGATTTACCTGAATTACGATATCCGGCGTCTTGATCTCAAATTTCCGGGTATTCATCACGTTGGCGGCCAGAAATTCCGTCTGGTCTCCTGCTGTGACCTCGTAGCGCTCCTCAAGATCCGTAAGCTTTTCTGCCTCTACGCCGCTGGCGGCCAGAATCTCTTTTACCTCCTGCTTATTAAGGGTTACGGGCTCCGGCTCGTCCTTTCGCTCCTCCACCAGCTCGTGGAGCTTTTCGTGGATATTTCGGACTGCCTCGTAGTCGCAGTCTTCCCCAAGGGTCTCCTCCACAATGGCGTTGAAGGTCTCCTTCTGTCCTCCTGCGGTCATGGGCATGGGGCAGCCGAACATGCTCTCCGCAAAGATCTCATTTAGCTCCTCCGGATTTTTGGAATAGTAGAGCATGCTGTGGAGATCTGTGCTCCGATCCTGAAAGGCCGGGAAGAGAAAGCCGGCCATGGGAAGCTCCACCAGCCAGTCTCTGGTGCGGGCGCCGAAGCGGTTGTCGTCCGCATCATAGCTTAGGCCTGCCTTGGAAAGCTTTACCGGGCAAATGGTGCAGAGCAGGTATTCGTAAACCTCGTCGGAGGCATCGAAGAGCTCCTCATTGTCCAAGGAGCGGCCCGGAATGTCATAGGCCCCGTGAACCAGCAGAATCAGGTAATTCTCTCCGTAGGGGAAGGTCTCTATGATCCGGTCATAGAAGGCCTCCAGCAGGGCTTCCTCGGTCAGGCGGCTGGCTTTCAGCTTCACCAGGAATTCCTGGGGGCCTCCGGGCATTTCCGTGTCCAGGGGGAACTCCAGGTTCAAAAGGTTCTTTCCCACGGTTCCGGACAGGGACTTCCGAAAGATCTCAAAGTATTTGAATGCTTCCTCCTCGGGCAGGGACAAAAAGGCCTCTTGCATCTCTGTCTTTTTATTCTTCTCCCCGTCCACATAGCAACCGCACATGCGGGTCAGGGCGCAGTGCTCTGGGGTGAACTGCTTTTTGATCTCTGATATTTCTTTTTTGTTCATGTTATGTAAACTCTCCTTGTTTCTATTCTTAATCATTATGATTCCTTTATATCGGAGGCTCCTCTTCAAGGCTTCTCTTTCCAAGGCGCACCTCCTCCATAAACCTGGCCAGCTCCTCGGGAAGATTTTCCAGTAAATACTGTCTGCTTCCGGAATACGAAGAGAGAAAGCTGTCCCGGATCTCGGCGTTTACATTCTTAACCTCCTCAAGAAGGCCCTGGGCCGACATGCGCTTTGCTCCCTGGCCCAGGATAATCACCTGCTCCAGGGCATCGGAGGTGGCTACCGTAACCTCGTACTGCCGTCCAAGCTCGTGGGCTGTCTTCTCAATATATTGATCCGCTGTCTCCGCCTCCTTGGTGTAGACTACATGGATATTGTGATATTTGGATATGGAGCCCTTGCTTCCCTCCACCCGGTAGGCGTCAAACACAAGGATCACCGTATTCTTCCGATAGCCCTGGAGGTTGCAGAGAATGTCCATGAGCCTTCCCCGGGCCGCCTCCAGATTAACCTCTGCCAGCTCCTTTAGATCCTCCCAGGAGAATATGATGTTGTAGCCGTCCACCAAAAGATATTCCTTCTCGGGCTTTTTCGCCCGGCTCTTTTCTACCGGCCGTTCTTCAGGCTTTGAATGAAAGCTTCTCTCCACCCGTCCCACTCCCTGGCGGTCTCTGCGGATGGGGCCGTAGGTGCGGACAAAAATCTCCTCCAGCTCCTTGGGGTCTGCAAAATCCCGGGAGGCCGCACTCTGTCTTGCAAATGCCTGACCGGCGGCAGAGCGGTTTGCTGTCTTTCGCACGCTCTCCAGATGCATGTAATCCGGCACCTGATTCCAGGGAACATAGAAGCCTGCCCCATGAGCGCAGAAGACGGAGCCTGTAGGATTTTCCGCATCCTGCTCGGGATCATAGCCTGCGGCCTCTATCACCTCCCGGGCGTTGTGGCAGGGGCCGTAGCCCTTAAGCGCGCAGAACAGACGGCCAAGCCCACGGGTATAGGCGTGAACCTCCGCCTGATACGCTCCCATGGCAGATACGGGAGCCGTTCCCGTAAGGACTGCCAGCTCTCCCTCCTGCCGGGGCTCCGAGAAGGTTCCCGCCATCTTCTGAATATCCGCCATGGCCCGTCCCACCTTGTCTGCCGGAAGCTCCAGACGGAATTCATAAAAGGGCTCCAGAAGCACACACTCTGCCTGACGAAGCCCCTGGCGCACCGCCCGGTAGGAGGCCTGGCGGAAATCCCCGCCCTCCGTATGCTTTAAGTGAGCTCTTCCTGCTGCCAGGGTGATTTTCACATCCGTAAGCTCCGCTCCCAGAAGAACCCCCGGATGCTTTCGCTCTGCCAGATGGGTGAGAATGAGCCGCTGCCAGTTTCGATCCAGCACATCCTCGCTGCAACTGGTAGCAAGAACCACTCCGCTCCCCGGCTCTCCCGGCTCCAGAAGAAGATGCACCTCCGCATAGTGGCGCAGAGGCTCAAAATGACCCACGCCCTCCACCGTAGAGGCAATGGTTTCCTTATAAATAATACTTCCGGGGCCAAATTCCACAGTCTCTCCAAAGCGCTCCAAAATCAGGCTCTTTAAAATCTCAAGCTGAACGGCTCCCATGACCTGCACATGAATCTCGGAAAGGGCATCCTTCCAGACCACATGAAGCTCCGGCAGCTCCTCCTCCAGCCTGCGAAGCTTTGAGAGCATCCCGTGAGCGTCACAGTCCGAGGGCAGCAAAAGCTGATAGGTCAAAACCGGCTCCAGAAGGGGATCCCACGCCCTTCCCTCACAGCCCAGACCGTCCCCTGCCCTTGTGTGGGTGAGCCCTGTCACCGCACAGACGGCTCCCGCCTTCACCTCCGGGACCGTCTGAAAGCTCTCGCCAAAATAGAGGCGGATTTGATCGAGCTTTTCCTCCCACGCCTCTCCCTCCCGGCTGCCGTTAAGAAGCGTCTTCACCCTGAGGCTCCCGCCGGTAATCTTCAAATGAGTCAGCCGGTTTCCCTGTGGGTCCACGCTAATCTTATACACCCTCGCCCCAAACTCCGGCGAATATGCGGGCACAGGGCCAAAGCGTGCCAAGCCTTCCAGCAGTCCATCCACGCCCTCCAACCGAAGGGCCGAGCCAAAATAGCAGGGAAATACGGCTCTTTCTGCTATCTGCTCTGCAATCCGCTCTTCCTCAAGGCTTCCCTGCTCCAGATAAGCGTTCAGAAGGCTTTCCTCACAAACCGCCAAATCCTCCCACAGCTCGCTCTCCTGCCTGTCTGAGGAAAAATCCACACACCCCTCGTCCAGCTTTTCCCGAAGCTCCTGCAAAAGCCTTTGGCGATCCGTCCCCGGCTGATCCATTTTGTTAACAAAAAGAAACACCGGCACTCGATAGCGCCCGAGAAGCCGCCACAGAGTCCGGACATGTCCCTGGACCCCGTCGGAGCCGCTGATGACCAGCACGGCACAATCCAGAACCTGCAAAGTCCGCTCCGTCTCTGCCGAAAAATCCACGTGCCCCGGGGTATCAAGAAGTGTAATCTCCCTGTCCCCAAGAGTCAACCGTGCCTCCTTGGAAAAGATGGTGATTCCTCTTGCCCTCTCCAGCTCATGGGTATCTAAGGAGGCCGTCCCATGGTCTACACGTCCCAGGCTTCGGATGCTTCCGCTTCGGTAGAGCATGGCCTCTGCCAGGGTGGTTTTGCCTGCGTCCACGTGAGCCAAAAGCCCCACACATATATGTTTTTTCGCTTTTTCAGGTTCCTGTCCACCCATAAAAATGCCTCCTTTTGTGATTACATACTTTTCAAGTATACCACAAGAGGAGGCGTTCGTCGAGATGCCATGCTCACAAGAATAGGATCCGTTGCTCCCGGATGGTGAGCCTTTTACAGATGCCGCAGATTGACGCGGTACTCCCGCAAATCATCTTCTTTTACGTTTTCAATAATTTTATCAAGTGCCGCAGCAAGGGCATCTTTATCCCCCGGCAACGTTCCTTGAAGCTGAAATGCGTTTGACGCGCCTAAAGCGGCAAATTGGGTAGGTATTTCCAAATTTTCAAGTAACATACGGATTTCTTTGTATTTTTCAATCTCACTTGCCTCCTTCCAGCTGCCGCGGCAAATTTCCTGGTAAAGCTCCGATTCCGGGTAAATAGTCAGCATATTGACGCCAATGAGTGTTGGATGGAGCTGATTGCAAACATTGGCAGTTACCCTTGCGCCGATCTCACCACGGCCCGCGCCGGAAATACCAACCAGGTAAAAGAAACAGTAATGAATACCGGCTCTGTCTAACCGCCGGCATTGTTTCACAATATCCTTGGAGGTATAACCCTTATTCATAAATCGCAGAGCCTCATCATCGCCCGTTTCAATCCCGATTGTCAGGCCGTCATATCCGGCTTGATGCAGAGATGTCAGTTCCTCGTCTGACTTTAACGTAACATCTGTAATCCGGGCAAAGCATCCAATCGTTTTCATCGAGGGCACATATTGACGGATCAGGTCAGCGACAGCAATGAGCCGTTCAGATTTCAATACAAAAGGGTTTGCCCCGGTCAAAAAAACCCGCCGGACGCGCTCTGGTCTTGGTAATCCCTGCAAGCGGGCTGTCAGCATAGAAATAGGGTCTGTACTCCAAAGCTGGGCCTCCAGCAAATCGCTCTCAATATCTGCCAAAGGAGACATTCGGAATTTGAACGGTAAATCATGATAGAGTGTACAAAATTTACACTTGTGGTGGGTACATCCCGCCGTTACTTCAAGCAACAGCGAAGAAGCCTCGTATGGGGGTCTCCATATTGTTCCAGTGTAGTGCATAACATTACCTCCTTGCTTTTTGCCATTATATCACCGTACACGGAAAATAAAAGTACGGTACTTTTTTGTAGTACCTTGCTTTTGTAATGCAGCAGCAATATAATGTTGTCAGGAGGTCCTGGAACATGAAGAAAACAGAAACAGCGATCCAACGCTGCAAAACGATGTCAACCCTTCAAAAGATTTTGGGCGGCAAGTGGAAGCTTGAAATTCTCTATTACATAGCTTTTTGCGATATCCATAGATTTGGGGCATTGCGCCGCCAGCTTGGGGAGATAACAGAGTCATCCCTCACAAAACAGCTTCGAGAATTAGAAGCGGATGGATTTTTGATCCGGCATGACTTTAAAGAAATTCCGCCGAGAGTGGAATATACCCTATCCGATTTAGGACGGAGCTTCATGGATGTTATTGACTACATGAAAACCTGGGGAGATCAAAACCTGCCGGATGAATGAAGCTATCCTAAAGGGCCTTAGACATAGCATTTCTTGGTATTTTACCGTATCAAGACTCATTCCCCAGTAGTAAATAGGGGTTGCAGTTCTCGAGAAATGCGGATGGGAATATCAGTGTATAAACCGCGTACAATTTGGAAATGATAATCCTATGATTAATATATTTGACAATAAGCTATGGCTGACAAATAAAAGGGATAACTTTGTTTTTGATCCGGATTTGTCATTCTACAGAGGGAGACAATATACTCCATTGGACAAAACAATGTTTGGAGTATTTGCAGATTCCTGCCCGGACAGATGGGGACGTCTGCTTATGAAACGCCATGAAGCAATTCTTGCAAAAAAAGAAGAAAGAAAACCCAGACGTTTAACAGACTTAGACTTCTTACTAGGAGTTTATGATAAGACAAGAATGGGCGCCCTCCGGTTTTCCTTATCTGAGAGCGGACCCTTTGTATCGGATGATAAAGACTTGGCAACACCCCCATGGACAACACTTCGTAAGCTTGAATCAGCATCGTTGGCATTTGAAAAAAACGAGGACGGCATGGAAGAAAAATGGCTCAAGCAGCTTCTGGCTCCCGGTTCATCCCTGGGAGGCGCAAGGCCGAAAGCGTCTGTGAGTGCTCCCGACGGTTCCCTGTGGATTGCAAAGTTTCCTTCAAAAAATGATGATGTAAATATAGGGGCCTGGGAAATGGTGGCTCATGATCTTGCGGTGCTGTGCGGACTTGATGTTCCGGAAGCGAGATTGGAAAGCTTTTCAAAAATCGGAAGCACATTCTTAGTAAAAAGATTTGACAGAGAAGGAAGTCGGAGAATCCATTTTGCATCCGCAATGACTTTGCTTGGGAAAAATGACGGAGCAAATGCCGCAGACGGGTCCAGTTATCTTGAATTGGCATCCCTGATAAGAAAATATGGCGACACACCAAAAAAAGATCTGCAAGAGCTTTGGCGCAGAATCGTCTTTAATATGGCGGTGTCCAATACGGATGACCATTTGAGAAATCATGGATTTATCTTGTCAAAAGAAGGGTGGAGGCTGTCACCGGCATATGATGTGAATCCAAATGCGGATGGTGATGTTTTGTCGTTGAACGTTGATACAAATAACAATCTGATAGACTTTGACCTGGCCCTATCAGTGGCGAAGCTGTACGAGATGCCACAAAAACAGGCCTTGGAGGATTTAAACGAAATTAGGAATACGGTGGAAGCTTCCTGGAGAAAGCTAGCACAGAACTATGGCATAAACAGAAGTGAAATAGAATCCATGTCTCCGGCCTTTGATATGGCATTTAAATAGAATCACAGAACAATCAAAACAAAGGCCATATTTTCGAAAGAATCAAGACATAAGCCATTCATAGTAGGAACGTCGCATTTTTCAAAGAGTTCTTTTAAGATAATTGGACTGCGCTCCATGGCAAGGAGATAGTCCTCTTTATCAACCATACTCCAGTCAATCACCATTTGAATCTCTTTTTTAAGTATAGCGTCAAGCCAGATCCTTGTGCTTCTCCCGTTTCCCTCCCTGAAGGGATGTGCAATATTCATTTCCACATATTTTTCAATCATTTCATCAAAGGTTGACTGCGGCATTTTCCCAATATTGTCAAGAGCCGCCTTAAGATATATCACAGGTGCAAATCGAAAATTCCCCTTTGCAATATTTACAGTGCGTGATTTCCCTGCAAACTCATAAATGTCATCAAACAGATACTTATGGATCTTAGAAAGCCCGTTAAAGGTACCGACCTCGAAAGTATCAAGCAATCCTGTTTCAAACAATTGCATAGCTTTCATTTTACTCAATCTTTCTTCCGCTCTTGCAAGCTCTGACAAATCGGTAATCCCCAATTTATTTTCTAATATCATATATGATCCTTTCCCAAACAAGCATATTTTCAAGGTGTGCTTCTCTGTGATAATTAAAACACCGTTACTATAATACCACCTAAACCAAAAAATTTCACACCCTTTATCCACATTTTCCATTTTATAACGCCACACTGCCACAATCAGCTTAGACGGCCTGCGGTGAAATCCGCTCTCTGCCATCTCCAATATCCAGTGTCCGGCTGTTCGCGTACATGCTGTCTGATATGGACGGATATTGCTCCCAAAAACACCAGACCTAAAAAGATAAAAAGCAATGTCCGTACAGAGCAGACAACGTGTACGTGAACCGTCCGAACACTGGATATGGAAATGGCAGAGAGCGGATTTCACCGCAGGCCGCCTGAGCGTCACCACTAAATGTCACCACCACAAAAATCATTTGACTATCCAACTACTTTTGTGTAAAATAAGACCCGGCGTCAAAGCTTCACTGCTTTAGCAAAGCAAAATCCGTGAGCAGAGACGCCCGAATTTTAAATTCAGAAAGGATGAAACCTATGAACAAGGCCAGAAAACTTTACTGCCGGACCTTTCAGACTGTTTTTAAGATCGCCCTGCCCGTTCTTCCCTATCGGAAGCCCAAGCTTGCAGGCAGCGTCAAGGCCCTTCCCGAAATCATAGAAAATAATAAATGCGGCCGCGTGCTCATTATCACCGACCCGGGCATCCGAAGGCTACAGCTCACCGTCCGTCTGGAGCGCGCACTGAAAGCCGCCGGCATGTTCTACTGTATCTACGACAAAACCTGCGCCAACCCCACCACAGACAATGTGTACGAGGCTCTTGAGCTGTACCATGAAAATGCCTGCGACGCCATCATCGGCTTTGGGGGAGGCTCCAGTATGGACTGCGCCAAGGCTGTGGGCGCCCGGGTCGCAAAGCCTCACCAGTCCCTGGCTAAAATGAAGGGCATTCTCAAGGTACATAAGCGCCTTCCCCTGCTGATCGCCGTCCCCACCACGGCCGGAACCGGAAGCGAAACCACCCTGGCCGCCGTGATCACCGACGCCCAGACCCGGCATAAATACGCCATCAACGACTTTCCTCTGATTCCTAAGTTTGCCGTTCTGGATCCGAAGGTGACCTTAAGCCTGCCTCCTTTTGTCACCGCCACTACGGGACTTGACGCTCTCACCCATGCGGTGGAGGCGTACATCGGCCGCTCCACCATGCCAGACACCCGAAGGGACGCCAAAAAGGCCGTCCGCCTGATTTTTGAAAATCTGGATACCGCCTACACGGACGGGCAGAACATCGAGGCCCGCAAAAACATGCTGAAAGCCTCCTTCTATGCAGGCTGCGCCTTCACCAAGTCCTATGTAGGCTATGTCCACGCCGTGGCGCATTCTCTGGGCGGCGAGTACAACGTTCCCCACGGACTTGCCAATGCGGTTCTCCTTCCCACAGTGCTGGAATACTACGGCCCGTCCGTTTACAAAAAGCTTCACCAGCTTGCCGTGGAAGCGCATGTGGCAGAAAAAGATACTCCTCATGAGGAGGCCGCCAAGGCCTTTATTCAGGCCATCCGGGATATGAAGGAGCGCTTCGGCATCGGAGATACTATTCCGGAAATCCGGGAGGAGGATCTCCCCAAGCTCACCCACTATGCGGACAAGGAGGCCAATCCCCTCTATCCGGTGCCGGTTCTCATGAATGCGGCAGAGCTTGAGGTCTTCTATCGAAGCCTGATGCCTGATCCCAAGGCCATGTAACGGGAACCGTACCTCGGTCCAATACCCCGCTTCGGATCGCCCGTAAATCCCTTCTATATAAAGAGAACAGGAGAACACCCATGAATGAAACAGAAATAAAAGCCCTTATCGCAAAGCAGCGCCAATACTTTCTCACCGGCGCCACCCTGCCCTTACCAGCTCGCCTGGAGGCCCTGAAAAAGCTGAAAAACACTATCCGCCATTATGAGGATCAAATCCACCGGGCCATCCAGGCAGATCTGGGAAAGAGCAGCTTTGAAAGCTACATGTGTGAGACCGGGTTGACCTTAAGCGAAATCACCTACATGGAGCGTCATCTGTGCTCCTTTGCCCGGGAAAAGCGGGTTCACACCCCGCTGGCTCAGTTCCATTCCCGCAGCTTCCAAAAGCCCTCCCCCTACGGTGTGGTCCTGGTTATGAGCCCGTGGAATTACCCCTTTCTGCTCACCATGGAGCCTCTGGTGGACGCTCTGGCCGCGGGAAATACCGTGATCCTAAAGCCCAGCGCCTACTCGCCCCACACCAGCCAATGCATGCAGAGGCTGATTGCAGAATGCTTTGATCCCTCCTATGTGGCCATAGTCACCGGAGGAAGAGCGGAAAACAACTGCCTGTTAAACGAGCATTTTGATTACATCTTCTTCACCGGAAGCCAGGCCGTAGGCCGTCAGGTAATGGAAAAGGCCTCCAGATATCTGACTCCCGTTTCCCTGGAGCTTGGGGGGAAAAGCCCCTGCATCGTAGAAAAAACCGCCAACTTAAAGCTGGCGGCCAGACGTATTGTATTCGGAAAATATCTAAATTGCGGACAGACCTGCGTGGCTCCCGACTACATTCTCTGCGATCCCTCTATTCGAAAGCCTCTAATCGCAGAGCTGAAAAAGCAGATCGAAAAGCAATATGGTCCAAAGCCTCTGTCCAATCCTCAGTATGGAAAAATCATAAGCGAAAAGCATTTTCAGCGTATTCTGGGACTTCTGGATTCCTCCAAGGCCGTGCACGGCGGAGGTTCTGATCCGGAGACGCTCAAAATCGAGCCGACCATCTTAGACCCTGTTACCTGGGAGGACGCCTGTATGCAGGAGGAGATCTTCGGGCCCGTGCTGCCCATCCTCACCTACACTTCCCTGGAGGAGGCCATAGAGCTCATCAACTCCAAGGCCCACCCACTGGCCCTCTATCTCTTTACCTCAGATAAGGCGATTGCCCGGAGGATCACCTCCCGCTGCAGCTTTGGGGGTGGGTGCATCAATGATACCGTCATTCATCTGGCTACCAGTGAGATGGGCTTCGGAGGCTTTGGCGAGAGCGGTATGGGAGCCTATCACGGAAAAGCAGGCTTTGATACCTTTTCCCATAAAAAAAGCATTGTGGACAAAAAAACCTGGCTGGATCTTCCCATGCGGTACCAGCCCTACCGGAAGCTCTATGGCAAGCTCATCCGTATGTTTTTGAAATAGATCGGATGGGCTGTGGAGAAAGCCGTTCTCTGGCTTTTCCATATCCATTGTTCGGACGGTTCACGTACACACTGTCTGCTCTGTACGAACATTCCCTTTTACGTTCTTTGATTTTACAGGTTTTGGGGCAATGTTCGTCCATATCAGACAGTGTGTACGCGAACAGCCGGACACTGGATATCGGAAAAGCCAGAGAACGGCTTTCTCCACAGCTTGCCTAAACGGTAACTTACAGGCGCCGCCAAAAATAGCGGAAAACCACCATTCCTGCCAGCATAAATCCTGCTGTCATGAGACAATACAGGCCCAGATTCCGGTGAAGAAAGAAAATCTTCTCTGTCCCGGCCGCTACAATCGAAGTAAGATTGGCTGCCATATGTGCCAGGATTGCCGGGAGCAGAGAATCATAGACCTCAAACAGCAGGGCAAAAAAGAGCCCCAGCACAAAGGCATATATTCCCTGGACCACATTGCCGTGAAACAGCCCGAAAATCAGGGCGCTAAAAAGCATTGCGGTCCGGGGATTTTTGATCTCCTCCCGGAGTCTTCCGTAGATCACCCCACGCATCAGAACCTCCTCCAGAAGAGGCGCGCTTAACACGCCGGCTGCTAACTGGGAGAAAAGGCTGCCGGCAAGGATTTCCTCGGTCAGACGCTCATAGCCCGGAAACAGACGGGGAAGGAAGGTCAGGGCCAGAAAATCATTTACCCCTCTGGAAATACATACGGTTCCAAAAATCAACAAAATAAGATCCCGAATCCTAAACGGCTGCCCGCCCTTCTGTTTTCGTTCCCGCCGATACAGCAGCCAGAACACCGGCAGCATCATCAGATTTCCCGCCGTCAAAAGCCACATCCCCGCCTCCGGCCGAAGTAGCCGTCCGCCGGACACCGCTCCCATAAGCGTCGGATACATCATCGCCAAAAGTCCATAGAGAACAAGGGGAACGGCAACTCTCCCTATAAGCTTTAGAGCTCCTTCTTCTCTCACCCTTTCCTCCCCGTTTCCTTCTGCTGTCTCACCCAGGCTCCTGCGCGAGTTCCTGCGTCCGTACCAATCAGATTCAGCGCCTCCTGGGTAAAATGGATTCTCCCCTCATCCTTCATCTCAGCTCCATTTAACTCCCCAGGCAGAGTCGATACCAGCGTCATCCCCTCCGCCTCCTCGCAAATCTCCAGCTGGGCCTCCCGAATGATCTGGTGATACTCCGGTTCCGTCTCATCCTGGCCTATCTGAATCAGAAAGCACTGCTCCACCCCCTGCTCCTCCATATAAGCATAAAGAGACATAAGCCCCTCCTTATATTCCTCCCCGGTAAGCTTCAGATTCGCATCCGCCTCCCCCTGAAACCAGACCATATAAACATGGCCAATGTGCACTTTCTCCTTTTTCAGGCGTTCCCTTGCCCCGGAAAGCCGCTCGGCCGCATCCTCCTTAAGCCCCTTATTCAGCCAGCCGTTCAAGGAAGAGCTTCCCCGAGAGGCCGAGACAGCCACCACCGGCCTTCCCGTCTCCTCATAATATGCATTTACAAAGGCAGTCACCAAAGACCCCCTCCGCTCCAGAATCCCCCGATCATCCAAAGCTCCCTCCCGGTGCTCCTTCTCCCCAAAAGGCTCCGTAAGAACATGAAGACTGCCGGGATCCGTAACCGCCCGATACTCATACCCCGCCCCTTCCGTAAGCTCCGGCGCCTTTGCGGCGTCCCCGTTCGCCCCACTCATATTACTCTGCCCCATAAACAAAATCACGTCCATCGTACGCCAGGACCTCTGATACTGATTCAGCCCCACCATAAGAAGACAGCACAGAGCGCTTAAAATCACAATCACCTTTGTATTTCTTGGAAGCCTTATCATAAAATGCATCCACCCCATTTCTCTATAAAATGTCCGGGTTTCCTCCCGATTCCCCATCCCACAGACAGAAATCACAACAGTACCAGTATAGCACACTTCCATCCACCAAAAAAGCATCTCCCACCATTTTTTTCTTGACATATCCATGCTATAAGCGTATAGTCAAGATAATCACATAGCACAAAATGCTAGGGGAGCCTAAGGCTGAGAAAGTGTAGCACTACACTGACCCTCAATACTTGAACCGGTTAATACCGGCGTAAGGAAGCTGCTTTTCGTATCCCCTCCTGTGAAAACATGCAAAGGAGGATTTTTTTATGTCAATTTTTGTAAACAAGGTTGTAGATGAATGGGGAACCTCTTACTCCCTGACAGGGGCCGGCTACGGCGCCCTGATAGGCGCTATTTTATTCCTGCTGATACTTGCCTGCTATCTCACCGGAGAAAAGCGCATCCAAACCAAACCCCTGGTATTCGCCGCCGTCGCCATGGCCCTGGGAATGATCACCTCCTTCCTAAAGCTCTTCGAAGCCCCCATGGGCGGCTCCGTCACCCTCTTCTCCATGCTCTTTATCTGCTGCATCGGATACTGGTACGGCCTGCGCACCGGCCTCATCACCGGCTTCGCCTACGGCCTTCTGCAGCTGATCTCAGACCCCTACATCATCAGCCTCCCCCAAATGATCACCGACTACCTGCTGGCCTTCGGCGCCCTAGGCCTCTCCGGCCTCTTCTCCAACAAAAAGAACGGCCTCATCAAAGGCTACATCGCCGGAGTCCTGGGCCGCTACCTCTTCGCCTTCCTGTCCGGCCTCATCTTCTTCGCCTCCTACGCAAAAGGCACCGGCATGAGCGCCCCCCTATACTCCCTGGCCTACAACGGAAGCTACTTAGGCTGCGAAGCCGCCATGACCCTCATCGTCCTGGCCATTCCCGCCGTCAACAAAGCCTTCGTCCGCGTAAAACAAATGGCCATCGCCTAGAATCGATTTTACAACCGCCCGCTTAAACGATCAGGGCCCGCTGAAAAAGAAGCCGTGAGGCTTTTCCGATATCCAGTGTCCGGCTATTGGCGCACAGGCTGTCTGATATTGGCGAACGAACGCCAAGAAAGATTCCGGCAGGCAAAGCCTGTCAAATCCACCCGGCGGTCGTCCGACAAGAGCAGACAGCCTGTACGCCAATCGTCCGAACACAGGATATGGAAAAGCCTCACGGCTTCTTTTTCGGCGGGCCCGTCCGTCCTCACATCCTCTCCGGCGCCCCAAACCCCAAAATCCCAATACAAGTCTCCAAAACCCGCTCCGTCAAAAGCGAAACCGCAATCAACCCCTCACGGGTACTCTCATCCTCCTCCTTCAAAATCTTCGTCTCATGATAAAACTTATTAAACCCATTGGCCAGTTCATAAATATAAGCACAAATTTTATGAGGCGCCAGCTCCTCAAACGCATTCTCAACCGCCCCGTTAAACCTGGCCAATCGAAGCATCAAACTCTTCTGGGTCTCACCCTTCGGCATCCCAATCGCCCCGTCTTCCGGCTCAAACCCCATCTCCCGATACTTATTCAAAATCGACTTAATCCGCACAATGGTATACAAAATATAAGGCCCCGTATTCCCCTCAAAGGAAGTGAACCGCTCCACGTCAAACACATAATCCTTAGAAGCCTGGTTGGACAAATCCCCATACTTAATGGCAGAGAGCCCCACAATCCGTGCCGTCTCCCTGGCCTCCTCCTCGGGAATCTCCCCTTCCGAATTCTCCACAATCTTCCGGTACATCTCCTCATTGATATCCGCAATCAAATGCTCCAGACGCATCACGCCCCCCTCACGGGTCTTAAAGGGCTTCCCGTCCGTCCCGTTCATAGTCCCAAAGCCCAAAAACCGAAGCCCTGTCTCACTCTCCACAAGCCCCGTCCTCCGGGCACAGCGGAACACCTGAACAAAATGCATCTCCTGCCGCTTGTCCACCACATAAACAATCTCATCCGGATGATAAAGCTTCATCCGCTCCACAATGGTAGCCAGATCCGTCGTCGTATAAAGAGAAGCCCCGTCCGACTTGAGAATCATACAGGGCGGAACCTCCTTGGTATCCGTATCCTCCTTCACATCCACCACAAGAGCCCCCTCGCTCTCATAGGCAAAGCCCTTTTCCTTAAGCTCTGCCACCAGTCCCGGAATATAGGGCTGAGCGTCCGACTCCCCCTTCCACAGATCAAACTCCACCTGCAAATTGGCATAATTCTTCTTCAAATCCGCTACCGAAACCTCTAAAATATGCCGCAAAACCGCCTGATATCCCCGATGACCGTGCTGAACCAGGTAGGTGGCCTCCATGGCCTCCTCCTTATAAGCCTCATCCTTCTCGGAACGCTTACTGGCCGCCGGATAGATCTCCTCCAGCTCCGAGATGGTAAAGGGCGCTTCCTTCGGATACGCTCCCGCAAAGCTCTCGTCAAAATAGGGAAGATCCGGCTTTCGTTTTTTTAGCTCCGTGATAATGAGCCCCATCTGCAAGCCCCAGTCTCCCAGATGAATATCTCCGAGCACCCGATGCCCCACAAAGCGTCCAAGGCGCTTCACACTCTCCCCGATGATGGCCGAGCGCAGATGCCCCACGTGCAGAGGCTTGGCCACATTGGGTCCGCCGTAATCAATGATCATCGTCTTCGGCTCCGCTGCCTTCTCACAGCCCAGCCGCTCATCCGCTAACATTTCCCGGAGATAATTCTGCACAAAGGAGGCGCTGACCTTCAGATTGATAAAACCCGGATTCACCGCCAGGGCCTCCTCAAACACAGCGCTTTTCTGAAGCTCCTCCACCACCTTCGTTGCAATCTGAATGGGCGCACAGTGATACTTCTTGGCTCCCGCCATACTTCCGTTACACTGATACTCACAGAGATCCGGCCGGTTGGAGAGCGTCACCTTTCCGTACTCTCTCTCATAGCCGCAGGCCACAAACGCCTTCACAACCTCCTCCGTGATCAAATCCAACAATTTTTTCATCGTCATTTTTCTCCTCGCAGCTTTATCCCAACAACGCCTTTACCTCATCTACCGTAGGCATCACCCGCAAAGCTCCCTTGCGCGTGGTAATAATGGAGGCCGCCGCATTGGCAAAGGTCAGCATCTCCTTAAGATCCGCTTCTGTCAGATTCAGAAGACCGTGATCCAGAATAAAATTCAACATACTTGCACAGAAGGTATCTCCCGCACCCGTCGTCTCAATGGTATGCTCCTGGACAAAGCCCGCCTTCTCAACGGATATATGGTCACCGTAATAAGCCTTACTGCCCTTCTTCCCCATGGTAATGCAGATAAGAGGAATATCAAAGCGGTTCCGCACTGCCTCTACGCCCCGGTCCAGGCTTCTCTCCCCGGTGATAAACTCCAGCTCCTCCTCGGACATCTTCACCGCAGCGCACTTGGACAGGCCAAACCAGATCTGCTCCTTGGCATCCTGGAGATTATTCCACAGAGGCGGCCTGAGGTTGGGGTCAAAGGTCACCATCACATCATGCTTCTTCGCATACTCCAAAGCCTTCTTCGTAGCGCTGCGCACCGGCTCGTCCGTCAGAGACAGCGTGCCAAAATGAAGGATACGGCTCTGTGCTATCAAATCCTCCTGCACCTCGGCTTCCGTCAGCATCATATCCGCCCCCGGCTTCCGGTAAAAGGAGAAATCCCGGTCTCCGTCCGCTGCCGTATGAACAAAAGCCAGTGTGGTATGCACCACTTTATCCAGAAGAAGGTTGTCAGTTCCGATACCAAGCTCCACCAAAGTATCTCTAAGGGTTTTTCCAAACTGGTCATCCCCCACTTTTCCGATAAATCCCGTCTTTTTCCCGAGATTATTCAGCATGGCAAGCACATTGCAAGGAGCACCGCCCGGATTGGCCTCAAGCAGAGGATTCCCCTGGGAACTTAACCCGTTTTCCGTAAAATCAATCAACAATTCCCCAATTGCCGTAACATCATATGCTTTTTCCATTTTCCTCATCCTTTCCCCTTTACTTTCTTTGTAAAAATCACTATAATCAGATTGACTACAGCCATTCGTTACCGTTCACAGAACGAACTGTAACAACTATTATCATTATATGTAAAACGAACGGAAAAAGCAAACCTTTTGTGGCGAAAGACGCAAAGCGGAAACGGAGGAGTGTTATGAAATTTATTTCCTGGAATGTGAATGGCCTGCGGGCCTGTGTGGGCAAGAACTTTATGGAGGATTTTGAGAAGCTGAATGCAGACATTTTCTGCCTCCAGGAAACAAAGCTTCAGGAAGGCCAGATTGCGCTTACGCTTCCCGGCTACCATCAATACTGGAATTATGCGGAGAAAAAAGGCTACAGCGGAACGGCTGTCTTCACCAAAAAAGAGCCCTTGTCGGTCTCCTATGGAATCGGCATAGAGGAGCACGATCACGAGGGCCGGGTCATTACCCTGGAATTCGCCGATTTTTATCTGGTGACCGTCTACACGCCCAACTCCCAGGACGGCCTTGCAAGGCTTTCCTACCGCATGAAATGGGAGGACGATTTTCTTCGCTACATCCAAAGTCTGGATGAAAAGAAGCCTGTGATCTACTGCGGAGATTTGAACGTTGCCCACCAGGAGATCGACCTCAAAAATCCCAAGACCAATCGGAAAAATGCCGGCTTCACCGACGAGGAGCGGGAGAAAATGACCAAGGCTCTCCATTCCGGCTTTGTGGATACCTTCCGCTATTTTTACCCGGATAAAGAGGGCGTCTACTCCTGGTGGTCCTACCGGTTCCGTGCCCGGGAGAAAAATGCAGGCTGGCGGATCGATTACTTTATTGTATCGGAGCGGCTGAAGGAGCGCCTAGCGGATGCAAAAATTCACACCGATATTTTCGGCTCCGATCACTGCCCCATCGAGCTTTTATTAAACTAATACAATGAGGAGGTCCCTACATATGAAGCGCAAATTACAACTTGGCGTGGTAATTCTCACACTGGCCGTCATTCTTTTCCTGGGCAGCGTCGCCGGGAAGGGCATTCTCGCCCTCCTGTCAGGCGCAAAGCCTCTACCCGATGAGACATCCTTCTCCCAGGCCGAGAATGCCTATCTGTCCTATGAGGTTACCCATCCTGTGATCTCTTATCCGGAGGAATACTATTCCGGAGACGCAACCCGGGTAAAACGAATGGCCTACCTTGTCTACGACGAGGAGCGGCAGACCTTCTTGAAGGTTGTCATCTCCAAGGAGCACACCAGTCCCTTTGAGCGGCTTCTTCGGGCCGTAAATATGTCCGAGGAGGTAAAGGAGTCCTGGGGCGACGAGCTGGAATCCCAGCTAAAGCCCGTAACCGTAATCGGCTCTCTGACCGCTCCCGCTGCGGATCCCGAAGGAATGGCCGCACTTTCCCAGGGGCTTTCCGACATCGATTTCGAGGAAAGTGAGGATCTGATCATGGAAGCCATGGCCCAGTCCGGCTGGTATGTGTTGGAGGAGGGCTATATTCAGGGGCTTCCCGCCTGGCATTTCGTTATCTGCGGGGCAGTTTTGGTCATCAATCTTTTGTTTCTGCTGATTGCCCTTATATCGCTCCTTCGAAAAGGGACAGGCAAGGATTTTCTCTCCCAAAATCCCCAAAGCCCCATCACACAGTTTCTTAAAGCTCAGCTCCCCTGGCTGGAATCCTGGTGTCAAAAGGGAAGAGGCCGCAGAACAAGGATGGCCTTTCTGGCAATAGTTGTTGTGGCAGGGGCTCTCACTGCCCTGGGCTTCTATGTAGGCTCCTCTCCCCGGGAGGTTCTCACCTGCCATCTGGCTCTTGGTCTGGGCCTTGGAGAGCTTTACGGCATTCCCCTTCTTCTGGGCATGGGATTGGCCTTCGACCCGGATAAGCTTCTGAAGAATTACAACAAGGCCTGGGAAAAGCTCTATCCCATCCAGACAGAACGGGAGGCTGTTGCCCGGGATCTTCTGAAGGCGGACGATTCCTGGGCAGTCCGGGAGCTTGGCAAGGAGGACAGCGCCTGTGCCATTCTGGGTGAGCGTTACTGGATGGTTCTAAAAGGAGCGGCCGGCGTCGCCCTCATAGACAGCAGCCGCGTGGGCAAACTGTACTCCGAGACCGTATCCGGACAAATCCGTACCGGCAAGGTACGCTATAGCTACACCAGCTACATGATTTATATTCATTATCTGGGAGAGGAGGACAACAAGCATGCAAACGTGCAGCTCTCCTGGAACTCAGAAAGTGCCTCCGGCCACTTCCTGACCCTCGCCCGGAAGCGGCTTGGAGATCGGGCACAGACAGTTATGGGCAACAATTAACAGCAGTATCCCGTTCCTGCGTATTGGATAGGATACTATGGAACCGGAATAGGAGGATGAATGAAATGCTGAAAAAATTACGTATGGGACAAATTATGGACAGCCTCTGGCTTATTTTGATTGTGGGCGCTCTGGGAGGCTTTCTCCTCTCACAGGTAGGCCTGTCCTGCATCACCGCCCTTAAGGGCTCCAAGCCTCTGGGTGCAGAGGACGAGCTTTCCGAGAAGGTAGGAACTTATGTAACTCTTGAAGTAAAATACCCGGTAGACGAATATATGGAAACACAGACCACCAGAAAGGTCAACGGCGTTTCTACCGGAACCAAGAAATCCCGCTCTTCCTGGCTGGTCCTGGATGACGAGCGGGGCGTCTGCCTCTCCATTGAAGTTCCCAACAAGCGTTACGATGAAATACTGGATCAGTCCGACGAATTCTGGGATGCCTATGAAACAGGGGCAAATCTTCCCACATCCGGCATAACCGTCTCAGGAAGCCTGGAAATTCTGGAAGGCGAGGATCTCGGCTATTTCGAATCTGCCCTGGACTACTATATGGGCGACTACTCAGAGCCTGTGGTATACCACATCAGCGACGGCCGGATTCACGGAGAAAGCCTTACCAATATCTACGGCCTCACTGCCATCGGCTCCGTACTCGCACTCTTTGCCCTGTTCATTCTCGTGAAAACCCTGAAGAACTCCGCCAAAAAGCTCACCCAGGAATACCTGGCCGCCAACCCCGGCGTCACCATGGAAGCCCTGGAAAACGACTTCGCCGCAGCGAAAGAGCAGGCTAAAGTCTTTGTAGGAAGAAAATGGACCTTCTGCGCCAAGCTCTCCAAGCTGATTCTGGACAACAGCCAGATCATCTGGGTACATACCGGCTCCATGCGCAGCGGACGAAGCGTAAACTTCTATGTATGGTGGGAAATGCTGGACGGCAGCACCCAGGAGATCTCCCTCTCCTCTGAAAAGAAATGCCTGTCCGTCATGGATGCCTACACCCAGTTCCCCCACATTCTCACAGGCAACAGCTCCGAATACGCCTACCTGCTAAAGAACGATCGCCAGCAGCTGTTAAGCCTCAAATACCAAAACCAGTCCACAGAATTATAGTTTCCATCACAAAAAACATCCCCGCAAAGAAGCAAAATTGCCTTTCTCTGCGGGGATGCCCCACTCCATCCAATATTCATCTTAAAAAATCAAGCTTATTACCATACATATATTCCCTATACCTGCCCCGCCAGATAATTAATAAACTGCTGAGCCGTCCGCCCGGAAATCCCGCCATGGCTAAGCTCCCACTGATTCGCCCTGGCACAAAGCTCCTGCTCAGACAGGGTAATCTCCGGATACCGCCTAGCAAGCTCCGTCACAATCCGGAAATACTCTTTCTGCGAGGGCTTGGAATAACAAATCGTAACCCCAAACCGCGCCACCAAAGACAGCTTCTCCTGCATAGTATCCGACCGGTGCATCCCGTCATCCTGCTCCATATCACTCCGATCCCCCCAGGTCTCCCGAATAATATGCCTCCGATTGGAGGTAGCGTAGATCAGCACATTATCCGGCTTCGTCTCCATCCCGCCTTCAATCACCGCCTTCAAAAACTTATACTCAATCTCAAACTCCTCAAAGGACAGATCATCCATATAAATAATAAACCGATAATTCCGATTCTTAATCTGGGCAATAATCGCCGAAAGATCCTGAAACTGATGCTTATAAATCTCAATCATCCGAAGCCCCTGATCGTAATACTCATTCAAAATAGCCTTAATACTGGTAGACTTCCCCGTCCCGCTGTCCCCAAAAAGAAGCACATTATTCGCCGGCAGTCCCTTCACAAAAGCCTCCGTATTCTCAATCAGCTTCTGCTTCTGCAGCTCATACCCCACCAAGTCACAAAGCAGCACCTGCTCCGTATTATTAATAGGCAAAAACTCCACCCCATCCGGAAGACTCTTGATCCGAAAGGCCTTATTCAGCCCAAACATCCCCACCCCATAAGCCTTATAAAAATCCGTCACAATCGCAAAAATCTCTTCCTCATCCTTCGCCTTCTCAATCCGAAGGCTGACCGCTTGTACCTTCTCACTCACATTCTTATTGTACATCCGCTCCTTTTTCCCAATCGCCTTATAATTGCAGACCGTAGAAAAGCAGTCAATCCCTAAAGCCTCCTCAATGGGCCCAAAATCAAACTCAAACAACCGCTTAAAAATCCGAAAATCCCCCTTGGCAAAATGATTCACACTCCCGTCATTGGCCCCCACCTTCTCACTGGTCATACTAAAAGAATTCTCATTGGTAAGCAAAATAAAGGTCAAATAATTATGCCACAAATTCCTGTCAAACCCATACATAGTAGACAAATCCAGCAAAGCCTTAATCTGCTCATAAATCCGCGTAATCAGCTCCGCCTCCGTACTCGTCTTCTTCTCCCAATCCTCAAAAATCCCGGAAAGCTTCCTCAAAATACTATCCTCCCCAAGATCCCGGTACAACACCAGCTTCGCTATCTCCCGATACATAAAATCTACGCCCCTTCCCTCTATCATTTCAAAACGAACTTTCAAAGCCAATTCAAAAAACCTTCCGCAGCTGCCGCAAAATCAGACAGCAGACTTTTCCGATATCCAGTGTCCGGCTGTTCGCGTACAGGGTGTCTGATATGGACGTACATTGACCTCAAAACACAACACCACCCAAAAAAACTTCAAGGGCAATGTACGTTCAGAGCAGACATCATGTACGCGAACCGTCCGAACATCGGATATGGAAATGGCTGCTGTCTGGTTTTGCGGCAGCTTCACTACGTCCCATCATACCACGCAAATCCCCCAAAAAGCAACCTCTGCCACCCGCCTATTCTTAAGAAATTCTAAATATTCCCCACTCCCCTTGACATTCTCCACAGAAAAGATTATTGTATTATTTAAGTAATACAGTGATACAAAAAGAGCATCCTTGCATTCTATACTGCGCCCTCCTGACCGGAGGGGGCGGGGGAGCGGTAAAATAGAAATCCATTTTACCCCCCCCCTGGAAAAAATTGGAGTCTTGAAAGGAGTGACCATATGGCTTGGATTCTTGATGATTCCCGTCCCATCTACCTACAGATCGTGGACGTCATCAAAACCAACATCATCGCCGGCGCATACCAGCCAGGCGATAAATTACCTTCTGTACGGGATCTGGCAATGGAGGCGTCCGTCAATCCCAACACCATGCAGAAGGCACTGACAGAACTGGAGCGAAGCGGTCTTGTCTACACACAACGAACCAGCGGCAGATTAATCACGGAGGATACTGCAAAAATGACAGAAATCAAAGAACAGCTCGCAAGGGAACAGATTCAGCTTTTCCTCAAAAACATGGAACAGTTAGGCTTTAAAAAGGAAGACATTAAACGGCTTCTGGAGCAGGAATTAAAGGGGGGACAGTGATGGAACAATTAGTAAGCTGCCAGAACCTGACCAAGCGCTACGGCAGCAAAACAGCCCTGGATGGCATCAATCTCACCATTGAGCGAGGACGCATCATCGGACTTCTGGGCCCCAACGGCAGCGGAAAAACCACCTTGATCAAGCTGATCAACGGTCTCCTCTCCCCCACGGAGGGTCTGCTTATGATAAACGGCGCCATGCCCGGACCGGAAACAAAGAAAATCGTTTCCTATCTGCCTGAGCGGACTTATTTCAACAGCTGGATGAAGGTAACGGATATCTTAGACTTTTTCTGTGACTTTTACAGCGATTTTGACCGTAACCGGGCCATGGAGATGCTTCACCGGCTGAATATTGACGAGAAGGATCGGTTAAGCTCCATGTCCAAGGGCACCAAGGAAAAAGTACAGCTGATCATGGTTATGAGCCGGGATGCGGATCTTTACTGTCTGGATGAGCCTATCGGAGGCGTGGATCCGGCAGCCAGAGATTACATTCTGCAAACGATTATTACCAACTATAATGAGCGGGCGTCCGTACTGATTTCCACGCACCTGATTTCCGATATTGAAAATGTGCTGGATGACGTGATCTTTATTCAAAACGGTCATATTCGCCTGACTACCTCTGTGGATGAAATCCGCGCACAAGAGGGGAAGTCTGTAGATGCTCTGTTCCGGGAGGTGTTCCGATGCTAGGGAAATTGTTGAAGCATGAATTTAAGGCCGTGAACCGGCTGATGATTCCTTTACATTTAGGACTGATTTTGATTACCATTGTGGGGCGCTTTTATGTGCAGTTTGTTATGAACCGTCCTCACGTGAATTACAGCAATTACACCCTTCGCATGTGGGAGGGGCTGATGGATGTGCTGCTCATTTCGGCCTATGTGATTGCGCTGATTGCGATTTTTATCATTACGTGGCTGTATTTGGATATTCTGCGTTTTCGCAAGAATCTGTTTACGGATGAAGGGTATCTGATGCACACGCTTCCTGCCTCTGCTGCGGAGCATATTGCGGCTAAGCTTACGGTTTCTACGGTGTGGCAGATTGTGGATGGGTTTCTTATTGGGCTTTCTGTTTTTATTATGGTGATCAATAAAAGCATTATTCGGGAGCTTGCTCTTGCCTGGAGGGATTTGGTGGATTCCTTTTCCATGATTTTCGGAGTTCCTGCTGTGGTGGGCGTTCCTTCCTTCTTGCTTATGCTGCTTCTGGATACGATGGCAGGTACTTTGATTATTTATATGTGCATTGCCATTGGGCATAGCTTTAACAGTCATAAGATTCTTTCTTCTATCGGCATCTATTTGGGGTATAAGATGGTTTCGAATTTCTTGGTTTCCATTTTGTCGGTCCTGACGGGATTTGGCAGTTTTGGGAATTATAATATGAGTACGTTTTTCTTTGGTGTTACCAGTTATAATAGTGTTTATCATTATGGGATGAGTGAGGCTGGGTATTTTTGGCTGAATGTTGGGTTTTCGACGATTCTTTCCCTGGTGGTTGGGGTGGCTGCGTTTGTTCTTATTAATCATTTTATGACGAAGAGGTTGAATTTAGAGTAAAGGTAGATGGGGACGGACGGGGTAAGCCGCAAAGCAGGCCCGCAGACATTTCCATATCCGTGTTCGCACGGTTCTCGTACACAGTATTTGCCCTTGTCGGACAAAAAGTCCGCCAATTTCAAACACTGTGTACGCGAACAGGCGGACACTGGATATTGGAAAAATCTGCGGGCCTGCTTTGTGGCTTACCCCTGGTATCGATGCAGGTGGGGGTTTTTATGTGTCTGTTTTTGGTATTTAAAAATTCTGTTACTCGGTGGTCCTTAGGAGGGCGGCGGCTTGAGCTGCTGCCTCTTCGGGTGTTGTGTAGATGTCGCGGCTTTCTTCTCCTACCTCTTGTCCGAAGGCGCAGATGCGGATTCCTACGGCTCTGGCGGCAGTGAGTATAGGGCCCAGGGCTTCCTTGTGGTTGGGGTGGATGGCGATTACGTCTGCATTTTCTGCTACCAGCTCGTTGATTAGGAGCATTTGGTATTCGATTGGGTCTACCTCACAGAGTGTGAAGGGTTCTGTAAGGCCCATGGCTTTGAGGGCTTCCTCCTCCGATACGTCGGGGAGACGGACCAAGAGTCTGGCCCCCTGTTCTTTTGCTGTTTCCTGAAAACGGTCTATGAGCTCCTGGTTTTCTTTGGCATCGCGGCTTGTGAGGACCAGGGCCAGTATGGGGGACTCTTCTTCTATGGTCTGGGCGTTTTCTGCACGCAGCATGAGGGCGGCTTGATCTTGGTTCTGGTCTTGGCTTTTGCAGGCTGTCAGTGTTGTGAGGATGGGGAAAAGGAGCAGGGGGAGCCATAGACGGAGGCTTTGCTTTTTTGTTTTCATGGGTTTCTCCTGTTTTTCGGACAATTAGGGTCCCTCGAAGCGGACGGCGAAAAGGGCGCTTTCTTCGTGGCCGCCCATGGGCCATTCTTCCAAAAGCTTCATGGAGCTATGGGCCTTTCGCTGGCGTCTGGCAAAGGCGGGATCCTGGCTGTACAGCAGGATCAGGCCGCCGGGGGAGAGGAGCTCTTCGGCACGATCGAAAAAGATGCCGTAGAGGGATTCCAGGGCCTGGCCGCTTAGGGTTTTTCCCTTTGTGGGGAAGTTTGTCACAATCTCATCAAAGGGATATTGGTGGGTAAAGTCCCGGAAATCGCGCTGGATGTAGTGTGCCGTGACACGGGCGATCTCTGTGTTTTCTCTGGCGCCTGTGATGGCGGGGCCGTATATGTCTACGCCGTAGAGGGTGTCTGCGTGCAGCCGGTAATTGCGCTCCAGCAGCATGGTTCCTACGCCGCAGAAAGGGTCCAGGACCCGGCCCTGCTCTTTTAGGTAAGGGACGGCCAGCTCCATGCAGAGGGCGGCCCTCTCCGGGCGGATGGAGGCGGCCACGCTGTTTTTTCGGTAGGCAAAGCGCTTGTCCGGCAGTGTGGAAAGCTTTAATAAGGGATAGAAGCCTCCTGTTCTGGTTTCTACCAGGCGAAGCTCTGCCTCGTAGTCAGAGGTGGAATTGATAAGACTTCCCCGGGTCAGTATCTCCAGCCGGGCTGCCAGGTTTTTGGTGAAGCTGGTGCGCTCTCCCGGCGTCATGCGGCTTTTGCATTCGATTCGAAAGTAAAAGGGTGGCTCTCCCTCGTGAAGCTCTAAAAGCAGGCTTTGCAGGTTGGAATCTGCAAGCTGTTCTGCCGCCGTGTCTTTTTTCAGCTCTCCCGGAAGGTCCAGGCAGAAGAGGAGCTCCCGGAAGGTGCGAAGCTTTAAAAGCTCCTTGAGGTTTCCTCCCAGGTTCTTTACTCCTGCTTTCAGGAGAACTGTCTGTCCTTCCGTAATCTGGCTGCGGGTAATCTCCCGGTAATGGGGATGGGTCAATAGGATCACGTCTGCGGGCTTTGAAAGTCCGGTAAAGAAATGATTTTTGGTTTTTTCATAGGAGGCCAGAAGGACATTCAGGGCTTTGAGCTCCTCCTGCTGATGCTTTCTGGCCTCCGGGGCCGGCTCTTCTCTTAGAAGCTCCTGTCTTCGGCTTTCAAGCTCTCTTAGACAGTCAGAGCAGTCAAAGCCGCAAAGAGCCTCAAGGTAGGCTCCCTTTACGAAGCGTTTTTCTTCCTCCCTGTATGCCTTCAGGATTGCCTCCCTGCTGTCCTCTGACCCCAGGCTTCCAAGGATCAGAGCCGCATTTTTGCGGACCTTGGGATCTTCGTGTTGAAGCTTGGTAAGCAATATCTGAGGCCCCTCTCTGTGAAGCTTTTGTAGCTCCCTAAGGCCCTCCCTGGTTTTTAGCTCTTCTTTTATGGAGATCAGATTTTGGCGGATGTCCTGCCCTTTTCTGATATATTCAAATTGTTCCCTCAAATCGCAGTTTCCTTTCCTGTTTTTCGCATTTTTTTCAAACGGCAGTTTTCTGCTGCAAATTCAGGAGATAACGGCACAGTGTCCGCTCCTCATAGGCAAAGCTCTGCTTTTTCTGAAAGCCCAGCTTCTCAATCAGATGCAGGGAGCCCTTGTTCTCCCGGTCAATATAGGCGCTGACCCTGGGAAGATAAAGGACCTGGCTTCCGTAGTCCAGAACTGCCCGACAGGCTTCTTCTCCGTAGCCCTGTCCCCGGTATTTTCTACCGATGAGATATCCCAGATCGATCTCGGAAAAGTTCAGATAGTCCGCGATGCCAAAGCCGGCCCTTCCAATCATCTCATGGCTTTTCTTTTCAATTACCACCCACATACCGAATTGATAGAGGCCGTACATGTAGGCAATGTAGGCCCTGATTTTTTCTTCCTCCTCCTGACGGTTCAGGGAAAGCTCCGGGGATAGGGTGGCGGAGGGCTCCTCCCGGTACAGGGCATTGATCTCATCCAGATCCGAGAGGGTCATTTCCCTTATCAGAAGCCTTTTGGTCTCCGCTATCTGAACGGGAAGCCCCAAAGCCCGGGTGTGCACATTCTGGAGGAAGGTACGGTCGATCTCCTGAAAACCTTCCAGCAAAATCCGGCAACCACGAAGCTTTTCATCGGGAAGTTTGGGATTTAAGTAGCCTACACAGAAGAGGCCAAGCGTTCGGGCGAGCTTTTCCTGCTCGTCTGTCTCTACCAGACACAGAACCTCCTCCCTGCAGGCTCTAAGCTCTGCAAGTGCATCAAGAAGCTCTCTCTCCTCTTTTGCCTTCACCCGCTTTAAGGCAAGCCCTTCCCGGGTCAGGGTTTTTTGAAGCTCCCCGGTATCCGAGGCCGCTATGATAATCCCTTTCAGCATTTTTGAAAAACTCCTTTACGAATCTTCCCTTTTCCGCTAAAATAGGATTCGGCAATGGTGCCTGTCAATACAGAAAAAGGAGAAAAAACTCATGGCAAAAAATCCTGTCATTACCATTGAAATGGAAAACGGCGATATCATAAAGGCAGAACTTTATCCTGACATCGCCCCAAATACGGTCAACAATTTTTTAAGTCTGGTAAACAAAGGCTTTTACAATGGTCTTAACTTTCACCGGGTCATCGAAGGCTTTATGATCCAGGGAGGATGTCCCCAGGGGAACGGTATGGGGGATCCCGGCTACTCCATTGCAGGTGAATTTACCCAGAATGGCTTTTCCAACGATCTTAAGCATACGCCGGGAGTTCTGTCCATGGCAAGGTCTATGCATCCGGATTCTGCCGGCTCTCAGTTTTTTATTATGCACAAGACAAGTCCCCATTTGGACGGCGCCTACGCGGCTTTCGGAAAGGTCATTGAAGGCCTGGAGGCGGTTAACCGGATCGCCGAGACTCCTACGGACTACGATGATCGTCCCATAGCACCGCAGATTATGAAAGCGGTTACTGCAGAGACCTTCGGCATAACGTATCCGGAGCCCGAAACCCATTTCTAGGAAATATGCTACAGCGGCCTTTCTGTTCCAGAGGGAAGGCCCTTTATTTTTTGAAAATACTCCCGAATCACCTGTTCGTACCCGTTCTCTGAGGGCTCGTAGAACACCTCTCCCTCTATCTCCGAGGGAAGATACTGTTGTTCCACATAGTGATTGGGGTAATCATGGGCGTATTTGTATCCGATTCCATGGCCCAGCTTTTTGGCCCCCGGATAATGGGAATCCTGCAGGTGGGGCGGAACGTTTGTTTGGCGGCTTTTCACCGACTCCATGGCCTTTCCGATGGCGTTGACTGCGGAATTGCTCTTGGGGGCGCAGGCCACATAGGCCGCTGCCTGGGCCAGAATGATCTGGGCCTCCGGAAAGCCGATGCGTTCCACGGCCTGGGCGGCGGATACGGCTACTGTCAGGGCCATAGGGTCCGCATTTCCCACATCCTCGGAAGCACAAATCATAATTCTTCGGGCAATAAACCGCTCATCCTCCCCCGCATAAATCATTTTCGCCAGATAGTAAACGGCTGCGTCGGGATCCGAGCCCCGCATACTCTTGATAAAAGCGGAAATGGTATCGTAATGATTGTCGCCGGTCTTGTCATAGCGGACCACCCGCTTCTGAATACATTCGGAAATCACTTCCTTGGTTAAATGAATCTTTCCGTCCTCGCTTTTTTCCGTGGTGAGGGTTCCAAGCTCCACGGCGTTGAGGGCAGATCTTGCGTCTCCTCCTGCCAAATCTGCTAAAAAGTCTGCGGCTTCTTCCGTAATCTCTGCTTTGTAAGCGCCCATTCCACGCTCTACATCATAAACGGCACGGTGAATCAATGTCTTCACCTCCGCCGGCTCCAGAGCCTTTAGCTCGAAGACCACGGAACGGGAAATCAGGGCGCCGTTTACCTCAAAATAGGGATTTTCTGTGGTAGCTCCTATGAGGATCACGGTTCCGTCCTCCACAAAGGGAAGCAGGTAATCCTGCTGCCCCTTGTTAAATCGGTGAATCTCGTCCACAAAGAGAATTGTTTTTCTTCCGTACATTCCCAGGTTGTCCTTTGCCTGGGAGACCACCGCCTCCATATCCTTCTTTCCTGCCACCGTGGCATTGAGCTGGGTGAAGCTGGCCTTGGTGGTATTGGCAATCACCCGGGCAATGGTGGTTTTTCCTGTTCCCGGAGGACCGTAGAAGATGAGAGAGCTCAGCTTATCTGCCTTGATGGCACGGTAAAGGAGCTTGTCCTTTCCCAGAATATGCTGCTGGCCCACAATCTCCTCCAGAGTCCTCGGCCGCAGGCGGGAGGCCAAAGGCGCCTCCTGCTCCAAGGTATTTTCTCTCATATAATCAAACAAATCCATCTCTTTACTCCAATATCAGTTCATCTGCCGTCACAAATTCATAACCGTCGGCCTGCAAAAGGTCGATGATGCGAAGGGCGGCCAAAACGGTGCTGTCGTAGGAATCGTGCATGAGAATAATATCATTTTCTTCTATGTTCTTTACTACCTTTTGAACAATCTGATCCGTATTTTTGGTGGTCCAGTCCAGCGTATCCACAGACCAGAAAATCGGGAGCATCATGACCTCACATTCCAGCTCTTTGTCCCAATTTCCAAAAGGAGGACGGATATATTCCACCGGCTGTCCCGTGATGGCCGTGATCTGCTTACTGGTATCCAGAATCTCCCGACAGGCCTCCTCCTGGGAAAGCTTCGTGATGTCCACATGGTAATAGGTATGATTTCCTATGAGGTGGCCTTCCTCGGCCATCCGCTTAATAATCTCCTCATTGCCCTCAATATTGGTTCCCAGCAGAAAAAAGGTAGCCTTCACGCCCCGCTCCTTAAGGCCGTCGAGGAGCTTTTGCGTATAACGGGGATGGGGTCCGTCGTCAAAGGTCAGGGCAATCTTTTTCGTCTCCGCACTCTGTACCTTTGTCTGAGGCCCGGAAGACCTTTGCCGCTCCTCTCCCGAAGCATCTCCCATTGCCATGGCGCTCCCGTCTTCTGCCTCTCTGGCGCGTATCCCGGCCGCAGCGCCCACTGCAGTCAGTCCGATGACAGCTACCAGAAGCCCCCGCTTCCACGCCGGAATACCGGCTATTCTTCCCTTTCTCACCCTGCAGGCTCCCTAACATTTTCTCTTCTTCTCAGTATATGCAGGGCAGGGCTTTGACAGAAGAGGCGCCGTTACAAATCTTCCTTGTTCTCCTCTTCCGGATCCTCGCTTTCCGTTCCCTCGAATTCAGGACGGAATTTACGCTTTAGCTGAACGGTGAGAATATAAATCAGCAGCGGTAAGAGACTGCCTCCCGCACCCTCCGCCCCACCGATTCCTACGATCCAGTAGATCACAGCGCCGACTCCCACCACATCCAGCATGAGAATCTTCATAAAACCGCTTCGCTGTCCCAGGGTCATTCCCTCAAAAATTCCAAGCCGGTAGGGCTCCACGAAATCATTCAACACCACATAGGCAACCACAAAGACCATCAGCAGGATCTCAAAGATGAGGATGTTGAGGCTCTTTGTAATCAGGGCATAGGCCACGTAGAGGGCTATCACAACGGTAATTCCGATAATCACCCTGGTGGTTAGTTTCTGTGCTTCTCTTCTTTTTTCCGGATCTATCACGCGTTTTTCCATTTTCTTTCTCCTATTTGAAATCGCTGCGCGACGGCACTAAAGGGCAAAGTCGCCTCGACACACGAAACCTGCTGTTCTTTTTAGTGTAACAGAAATAAGATATACTTGCAAGTTTTCCGCATTTGTTGTTAAATAAGAAATAACAATATCCTAAGAAACAGGAGTGAGACTATGATTCCCAAGGACCCTTTTATGCTCTTAAGCTGGATCAATCTGCAGCTGCGAGACTATTATCCCAATCTGGATGAGCTGTGCAGCAGCCTGAATCTCAACCGCAAGGCTCTGGAAATCACCTTGGGGGGAATTGATTTTCAGTACGATCCCAAAAGCAATAGCTTTGTATAAAGGGGCTGGCGCAAAATAAGTCATCAGGCTTTTCCATATCCCCAGTAATAAGGAGGGACCCGCAAGGCGGGAGGAGCCCTTATTACTGGGGATATGGAAATGACTGATGGCTTATTTTGCGTCAGCCCCTCTATATCTGTCCGTCTTATTTCTTCGCAATGTACTTCCGGATATCCAGAGAGATGGCGATAAAGATTACAACGCCGATTGCGATCCACTGTGCATTGGCATCCATTCCAAGGTACTGCAGAGCCAGCTTCAAAAGCTCGAACACGGTAACTCCGACGATCGCCGAGGTGACACGTCCACGTCCTCCGGTAACGGATACGCCTCCGATGGTACATGCCGCAATGGCCTCCATCTCATAACCTAAGCCTAAGTTTACGGAAGCGCCGCCGGCCTTGGCGCCCAACATAAAGCCTGCCAGTCCGTACATGGCCGCCGCCTTCATATAGATCAGGATCAGGGTGGTCTTCACGGGAACACCGGCTACCTCTGCCGCCTGGGGATTGCCGCCCACTGCATACATATATTTTCCGTGACGGGTCATGTTGAAGATAAACCAGGTAATGGCCGCCACAATGATGGCGATCCAAATCAGATAGCTGATCCCCAAAAATCTGCCGCTTGCCACATTGGTATAATTGCTCACATAACCGCCCAGAGGAGTGGCATTGGTGAAAATCATATTAATTCCGTATACAATCTCCATCATAGCCAGGGTGGCAATGAAGGGCGGAACGCTAAGGTACGCGATAAAGAAGCCGGTAATCGAACCAAAGGCCGCACAGATCAGCATTACAATCAGTGCTACCAGAACTACATTCATCGGCTCCATATTGGGGAAGAACTTCTGGGAGTAATCCATACGCTGGAGCAGCACACCCGAGATACAAGCACCGAAACCAATCATACGTCCGGCTGACAGGTCACAGCCTGCGGTAATAACACAGCCTGCAATTCCAAGAGCGATTACCAGACGGGAGCTCATGTTCATCAGAAGATTCAAAAGGTTATTGCTTGTAAAGAAATTATCTGTGGTAAATCCCGTATAAATTACCAGGATAAACATAACGATAATCACACCGTTATTAATCAAAAAATCTGTTATCTGTTTTTTCTTTGTTTTTTCCATTCTATCCATCCTCCTTCGCCATCAGAACTGGGTTGCGTAGCCCATAACACTTTCCTGATTCATCTCGGCTTCTTCTGTGATTTCACCGGTGATCTTTCCATTACACATGACATAGACTCTGTCAGACATACCCAAAAGCTCTGCCATCTCAGAGGAAATCATAATAATAGCCTTTCCCTGCTTGGCCAGATCGTTCATAATCTCATAAATCTCATGCTTGGCACCCACATCGATACCTCTGGTGGGTTCATCCATAATGAGTACGTCCGGGTCATTTGCAAGCCATCTGGAAACGATAACCTTCTGCTGATTGCCTCCGGAAAGATTTGCAATATGTTCCTTCATGCTGGGAGTCTTAATGCGCAGTTTCTGAATGTTCTCATCCACGATTCCGTCAATCTTCTTGTGGTCCAGAACAAATCCGGCTTTCAGATGCTTATTGTAAATGGATACGCCTACATTATCCTTGATGGACAGACAGCCGAAGATACCATTTCCACGGCGATCCTCCGTAATCAGTCCGATTCCGGCCTTCATGGCATCCTTGGGATGCTTGATCTTCACCTGTTGGCCGTTTATGTAGATCTCTCCGCTCTCCACACCGCGGATACCGAAGATTCCTTCCATCAGCTCTGTTCTCTGAGCTCCTACCAGACCGCCAAAGCCCAGGATCTCTCCCTTGCGAAGCGTAAAATTAATATGTTGGAAAGATTTCTCATGGATGGAACAGAGATCCTTCACCTCCATAACTACCTCACCAGGCTTATTTTCTCTGGGCGGATATACATTGGTCAGCTCACGGCCGACCATCTTGGCAATGATATCGTCTGTGGTCATTTCATCCGCCGGCCAGGTTCCTACATAGGTACCGTCTCGCATAATGGTGATATCATCCGCAATCCGCTTAATCTCATCCATCTTATGTGAAATGTATACCATGGCTACACCCTTATCACGAAGATCATTCATAATCCGAAACAGGGCTTCTACCTCGTTATCCGACAGGGAGGATGTGGGCTCATCAAAAATTACCACCCTTGCCTGCTGGGATACTGCCTTTGCAATCTCCACAGACTGCATCTGCCCTACGGACAGTGTGCCGAGCAGGGCCTTGGGATCAAAGTCCATCTTCACTTCCTTTAGCCATTTTTCTGTCTCTGCGTACATGGCCTTATGGTCGATCACCTGCAAGGGCCCATATTTCTTTACCGGAAATCTTCCCAAATACAGATTTTCCCCAACGCTTCTGGCCGGTACCGGCTGCAGCTCCTGATGCACCATGGCAATTCCGTATTTCATGGCCTCATCGGGATTCCCTATCTCAATCTTCTGTCCGTCGAGAAAGATCTCTCCTGCATCCATCTTATAGATACCGAACAGACACTTCATCAGTGTGGACTTTCCCGCACCATTTTCCCCCATCAGTGCGTGTACGGTACCGGGACGGAGCGACAACTGTACATTATCCAGCGCCTTAACACCCGGGAATGACTTGCAGACGCCTTTCAATTCCAGTTTATACTCTGCCATTTTGCTCCTCCTTCTCTTTTTTCTATATTATACAGATATTGCAATCTGTCTTTATCCGATCACATACCCATACCTTTTTCATTCATATTTCCATTCATTATGAAAAGTGCAGGTGCCGTAATTCCAACACCTGCACCAAATTCAT